>JAUNNY010000004.1 GCA_030531215.1 Erysipelotrichaceae bacterium | reverse complement strand
GTTATTCTCTATTACCTTAACTGTTCTTATGTCCTTATCGATGATAGGGGTGAATGTTTTAACTTCTGAAGAAGAACCTAGTGGTTCTTATACAGTTACTATTCCGGCTAATGTTCCTATAGACATAGAGACTGGCGAAGGTTCGTTTGATATTTCTTGTTCATATGGCGAAGGTTTTGATTCAATTGATATATCTATTACTTCAATAAATGGGTATAAATTGTTGAGCGAACAAGGTCAAGAACTTACATATAAGTTTTTAGACAGTGCTTTATCCGAGATTACGGATAATCCATATATAATTACACACGATAATATAAAAGGCACTTCTGGTTCTTTTGTTAGCTCGTTTTCTATACAATTAACTAATTCTTATAAGTTCGCAGGAAACTATAAAGATACTCTTACTTTTGAAATAGAAGTTAATCCTTACTATACTGAAGAATTATCTTCTTCTTCAGAAACTGAATATATTGAGGAATCACAAATTGTAGAAGAAACCCCTATTATAGAAGAACCTACTATAGAGGAAGAAGAAATACCTAACGAAGAAGATAGTAAACAAGAAGAAGAACTTCCTGAACAAGAAATAATAGAAGAAGAAACAAAGGAAGAAGAAGTTGTTCCTGAAGTAATAGAAAATGAAGAGAAAGCTAATGACTGAGGTTGTTAGCTTTTTAGTATTGAAGGCATGTTAAAATAGTAGTATATGAAAAAGATTGGTTTAGTATTAGAAGGTGGCGGACTTAGAGGCATTTTTACTGCTGGTGTTTTAGACTTTTTTCTTGATAAAGGAATTGAGTTTGATTATGTTGTAGGCGTGTCTGCTGGAGCTTGTAACTTAATGGGATATGTTGCTAAACGTCGTGGTTATTATAGAGACGTTGTTTTAAATGATGCGAGTGAAGATCCTTTCTTTGGAATTATGCAGATGGCTGATTCGCACAAGTTTGTAGATCTTGATAAGGCTTTTGATGTATATGCAGAAAAAGAACATTATGATTATGATAAACTATTAAATTCTAAAACCGATTGGGATTTAGTTGTTTCTAATATCAATACTGGCTTAGCCGAATATAAAAATGAACACATCGATTTGGAACGTTTGAAATTGATAGGCAAGGCTTCTTGTTCTATCCCTGTTCTCACTTCTCCTATTGAGTTAGATGGCAACGTATATCTTGATGGTGGTATTTGTGATTCTATTCCAATTAAAAGAGCTGAGGAAGTAGGCTGCGATTATACGGTTGTTGTTGCAACTAGAAGAAAAGGTGTCTATTGTCATTGTTCAGAAATAGAAAAGCAAGCATATAGCAGACTGTTTTCGAAGAAGTATCCTAATTTCTATAGAATGTTAACTAATCGACAAGAGATGTATATAGACCAAATTACTTATGCAGAGAATCAAGAAAAAAATGGCAAATCATTTTTGATTAGGCCAACGCTTCCTGAGACTGGACGTTTAGAAAAAGACACTTCTAAGTTGTCACTAAGTTATTATCATGGTTACACTAAAGCTGAAGAACTTTATAATGATTTAGCAATGTTTATGAATAACGCTAAAAAAGAAACAATCAAAGATAAGATAACTAATATATTTAAATAATAAATAGGGAGATAAAAATATGATCAACAAGAAAACAAAGATTATCTGTACATTGGGTCCTTCAAGTGATAGTTATGACACTATTCTTAGAATGGCTAAAGAAGGCATGAACATTGTTAGACTTAACTTTTCTCACGGAACTCATGAAGAGCATCTAAAAAGAATTGAACTAGTAAGAAAAGTTGAAAAAGAAAATGGTGTTAACTTAGGTATCATGTTGGATACTAAGGGTCCTGAAATAAGACTTGGTAAATTCAAGAATGATGTTGAACAGTACAAGATTGGCGATGAAGTTACTATTCAAAAAGAAGATATTGAAGGTACACATGATCGTTTTACTATAAGATGTAAAGAATTGTTTGATGATATTAAAGTTGATGATTATATCTTAGTTAATGATGGTAAACAAAGATTAACAGTATTAACTAATGATGGAAATGAAATGAAATGTAGAGTAGAGGTTAATGGTCCTTTAGCTACAAATAAAGGTTGTAATGTTCCTGGCGTTAAACTTTCTATGCCTTTTATATCATTAAAAGATGATGAAGATATTAGATTCGGTTGCCAAAATAATGTTGATTTTATTGCTGCATCTTTTGTAAGAAGACCTGAAGATGTTTATGCGATTAGAAAAATTATCACAGAAATGGGTAAGCCTAAAATTCAGATTATTGCTAAGATTGAAAATCAAGAAGGATTTGATAATCTTGAAGCGATATGTGAAGCCGCTGATGGTGTAATGGTTGCTAGAGGCGATTTAGGTGTTGAAATTTCTACAGAATTAGTTCCTATTTATCAAAAGAAGATTATTCAAGTTGCAAACAAATATGGCAAAGCAGTTATTACAGCTACCCATATGTTGGATTCTATGACAGCTAATCCTAGATGTACTAGAGCAGAAGCATCTGATGTATCAAATGCCGTATTAGATGGCTCTGATGGTGTTATGCTTTCAGCAGAAACGGCAGCAGGTGGTTATCCTGTGGAAGCTGTTCATACAATGGCTAGAATCGCAGCTGAGACAGAAAAGATTATCCCTTATAGAGAAAATCTAGAACACGCTAAGACAACAAACAACAAGACAATTCAAGATGCAATCGGTATCGCAATTGCTGATGCAACTTTGACTTTGGATATTGTGGCTATTGTTGTATTTACTCAAGGAGGAACAACTGCTAGAAGAGTTTCTAAATATCGTCCTCCAGTTCCTATTTTTGCAGTAACGTTCACTAAGTCTACTCAAGGGAAACTAGAAGCTTATTGGGGTGTATACCCAATCATGTCTTATGTACAAAACGACATGACTAATGATGATGAACTAGCTTCTAGTATTGTTAAGGCTTACGGAATTAAGACTGGTCAACAAATTATCTTGTCTGCTGGTTATCCAACGGGCGAAGGTAGTGCCAACTTCATGAAGATTATTACTGTTAAGTAGTTAATAAAGACAAGAAGTGCGAAAGCACTTTTTTGTCATAGGAGAGAATGTATGGATGCGATTAAATATTTAAAAGATCATAAACTAGAAACATATGCTCTAGGAAGGAAATTGTTTGAAACTCCTGAACTTGGTTATAAAGAGTTTGAAACTAAAAAGATCATTGTTGATTACTTTAAAAAACACAATTTAGAAATTGAACAAGAATTTTTTGAAACAGGTTTTTCTATTAGTTTAGGTAAAGGCCATCCTCATATTGGCTTGATTGCTGAACTTGATGCTATTCCTACTTTAGGACATCGATGTGCTAACAAGAATGATAAGAATGCTGCTCATTCATGTGGTCATTCAACGCAGTGTGCCAGTTTAATAAGCACTTTTATAGCTTTAAGTAAACAAGGCATAAAGAAAGGAAAAGTAACATTATTCTTTACGCCTAGTGAAGAATATACGGATTTAGAGTACCGTGACAAGTTAATTAAACAAGGAAAGATAAAATACTATGGTGGAAAGATAAACATGCTTACAAGCGGTTTATTTGATGATGTCGATATGTTTATACACCTTCATATGATGTCTGAAGAAAATTATCACTTTTCTGTCGCAGGAACTTTGGGTGGCTTTGTTTATAAAGAGATTACTTTTAACGGTCATGCTGCTCATGCTGCTGTTTGCCCTGACAAAGGTGTCAATGCTTTAAATGAATTCGTCTTATTCGATAACGCAATCAATATGCTCAGAGAGACTTTTGTTGATAAAGATTTAGTTAGAATACACGGCATTATCAAAGAAGGTGGGCAGACTGTTAATTCAATTCCGGAAAAAGTTGTTTATGAATGTTATGTTCGTAGCATGGATGCTGATGCTTTACTAGATGTGGCTAAAAAAGTAGATAATGCTGCTAAGTGCTGCGCTAAAGCTATAGGTGGAACTTGCAAGATTAAGACTAAGCCGGGTTATTTACCTTTTGTTCAAGATAAAAATGTAAACAGCGTTATATATCGTAATATGCTTAAATATTGCAAAGCCGAAGACATTATTAGTGGCAATGGTACAATTGCTGCTAGCGATAATGGTGATATGTCTATCTTTAAACCATGTATTGAATTTGGCTATGGCGGATTTGTTGGTAATGCTCATAGTAAAGATGTTGAGATTATTGATGAAGAAAGAGTATATTTAGAAACCGCTATGTTAGTTGTAGATAGTGTTAATGACCTCTTGTCTGATACGAAGATTTGTAAGAAAATTAAAGATGAATTTAAGCCACGCATGAAGAAACAAGATTACTTAAATTACATAAATAGTAAGTAGGAGTCATATGAAAGATAGAAAAGATGGTACTTTAATAAGAGATATTGACCCATTTCATTCAATCGTCCCTTATGTTATGCCTAAAAGAACAGAATCTGAAGTATCAATTACTGAATATTTTGATGTTACAGAATTGAATAAATATATTAAAAAAGCAAACAAAGAAGGAAATAATATTAAGTTATTTCATTGTGTTTGTACAGCTTTTTCTAGAACGGTATATCATCGCAACAAATTAAATATATTTATTTCTGGTAGAAGGTTCTATCAAAGAAAAGATATCACTTTATCATTTGTTGCTAAACAAAAATTTGATGATGAAGCGGTTGAAACTTTAATGTTTTTAAATGTTAAACCTGACATGACTTTAAATGATATATCTCATAAGATTTTAGGTGACGTTGATAAAGTTAGAAATTCAGGAAGTAACGATTTAGATAAGACAATGGATTTTGTTGGTAAACTTCCACGTCCTATCTTGGAATTCATATTCTTTATTGTAAGAAGATTAGAATATCATGGAATAGTACCGGAGTTTATTAAAAAGGGAGATCCAAACTATTCTACTTGTTTGTTATCAAATTTAGGTTCAATTAAATCAGCTTCATGTTATCATCACTTAAGTAACTATGGAACTTGTTCAATGATGGTCACTATTGGTAAGATGGAAACAAATCATTTAACCGGTAAAGATACTCTACCTATGACTTTCACAATTGATGAAAGAATCGCGGATGGTTTCTATTTTGCTAAATCATTGAGACTAGTTAAATATATCTTGGCTAATCCAGAAACATTAACCGAGAAAATTGCGGATCCTATTCCGGAGGAGTTGTTCAACTGATGAATTATTGGTATCTTATCATTTTGTGTTTTTTATTGATGGCTATATTTATTTATTTTGAGAAAAATGAAAAATATAAATTAGCCGTTTTATTTAAAGGACTCGCTTCTTTGATGTTTGTTGTACTTGGAATATTGTGCGGTATTCAAAATATCGATATGGAGTTTTCTAAACTTGTTAAGTATGGCTTAATTTTGGGACTTATTGCAGATATTTTATTAAACTTAAGATTTGTCTTTAAACAAAAAGGGAAAATTGTTTTTCTTGTTGGTATCTTAGTGTTCTTGGCAGGACATATCTTGTATTTATGTGCTTTACTTCCTAAATGTAGAAATTTATTAGTTTCTATTATTGTTGCGGTTATTTTAACTGTGGTTATATTGCTTTGGATATTCTCTAAGATCGAAGCTCAAAAAGCTTTTAAGATATTTGGCGTTTTCTATATTGGCACTATCGTTTTTATGAATTGTGTTGCGATGAGTAATCTTATCAGTGATTATAGTATAGCTAATCTTGTGTTTGTAATCGGAGCTATATCTTTCTTAATCAGCGATATCGTTTTAATTCTAAATACTTTTGGAAAAGAAACTAAATTTTCTTTAAGAGTAACTAATTTGTCTTTATATTATTTAGGGCAAATACTTATAGCAATTAGTTTATCATTATAAAATAAAAAGTCGAACTACACATTATAGTTCGACTTTTAATAAGATGACAAATAAATATTATTTTTTATTTAGTTTCTTTAATTCTTTTTCAATTGACTTCAATAACTTTATATCATCTGGATCTTCTTTAACTTCTTCTGGTTCTGGTTCTTTCTTTTTTAGTTCTTGAGCCTTATTTAAAGTTCTTACAACCATGAATACTACAAGAGCAACAATCAAGAAATTGACGATATTTTGAATGAAATTACCAATCATGATATTTGCATCACCAACAGTAATTGCGATACCTGAGAAATTAATTCCACCAATAATCGTGCCAATGATAGGCATGATAATATCATCTACTAAAGATGTAACGATACTAGTGAAAGCACCACCTATAATTACACCAACAGCCAAGTCAACGACGTTTCCACGATTAATAAATTTTTTAAATTCTTCAATAAATTCTTTCATAAATTTAACTCCTCTTATTAATTATCTTACACCATTTTATATGATATAATCATTAAAGGTTATGAGAAAATTATTAAAATGTGCTTTAGATATAGAGCAAATTAAGTACAAGAACACATTAGATTTTATCGACGGCTACGAGCTTCATCTATATGGCGATGAACGCGATGATTTTTCTTTAATTCAACAAATGACTAAGCCCATTTGTACAATTCATTATCCACTAGATAGATGCGACATTATCGAAATAGCTAAAGAATTTAAAACCGAGTATGCACAAAGTGTTTTCGAGTTATGCAAGAGACTTAATGTTGGTTTAGTACTTCATGCGGAAAGCAAATATTATGAAGTAATGGCTTCTAAAGATGTTGATGCTTTTTGTGATTATATTAAAGATAATAATATAACAGTCTATATTGAAAATTGTTATCGAAATATTGGCGCTATCGAAGCTATTCAGATTAGAAGATATATTCGTGCCAGAATCGGTTTGGAAAAGGTGTTCTCATTATTAGACACTTGTCACTTAATGATGTCAGAGATGTCATTCAAGTATGATGAATTATCTTTTGCGGAAGCAATCGAAAAATTTAAATCATCAAATTTTGTGATTCATTTAAACGATTGCATTGGTTCTGGTGAAAAAGAGACCGGAGGAATTCATGGTACTAATTTCCACAACAATTTATATCTATTAAATAACGTGTTGTGGAAATTATATACTTTAGAAAAAGATGGCTATTATGCTAAGTTAGTCTTAGAATGTGATGAAAAAGATTATGTTCATTGCCCTAATGCGGTGGAACTAGCACATAATATAGATAATTTTTGGAAGACATATTAAACAAGGGGTTGCCTTTGTTTTTTATTTACAGTCAAATTGATAGTAAAATAGAAGTGTGAATAGTAATCTTATCAATAATAAATTAGAAAAAAGATTTGGCAATAAAGTTAGTGCTAAATTGAACTACGATAATCATAGTATCGTTGTTTCAGGCTGTCTTGAAAATTATGAAGATATTGTTGAAGCATGTTATATGTGCGTCTATAACAAAGATTCATGGCATGTTGTTAATAAAATCGAATGGTCAGGCCATCAAGAAAAGCCAATGAAGGTCCCTGTGCTAGAAGATAAAGAATTAGATAATGCTAAGCCTGATGTTTTAATTATTGGTGGTGGCGTAATAGGATGTAGCATCGCTAGAGAATTGAGCAAGTGGGACATTGATATATTATTAGTCGAAAAAGAAGCCGATTTGGCTATGCAAGCTTCTAGTAGAAATGATGGCGAAGTTCATCCTGGAGTTGATCAAAGCAAGATGAATCTTAAATTAAAGTATGAACTAAAAGGTAACGCCATGTATGAAGATGTTTGCAAACAACTTGGTGTGCCATTTAGAAGAAATGGTCAATATGTTGCTTTTAAAGGAAAATACTTAATCCCTATCTTAAAGATTATTGCTTCACAAAGAAAAAAGCTTGGTATTAAAGATACTAAAGTGATTAATAAAAAAGAACTATATCTTGCTAATCCTAATTTAAAGCAAGGCTATGATGTAGGCCTTTATAATCCCTCTGCAGGGACAGTTTGCCCATATGAGTTGACAATCGCTTATGGTGAAAATGCAGTCACAAACGGTGCCAAAATTGCTTTAAACGCCGCTGTAACATCAATGGATGTAATAGATGGAAAAATAATCTCAGTAAAAACAAATAGAGGCACTATTTATCCAAAGCTAGTAATTAATGCAGCAGGTGTCTTTTCGGATAAAATCGCATCTATGGCCAATGATGAATTTTTCTCTATTCATCCAAGAAAAGGCACTGATGTAATTTTAGACAATAAGAAACAATACTTAACTGATAAGATTCTTTCCGCAAAAGACCTATTTAATCCTGATAAAAATACTAAAGGTGGAGGTATCTTAAGAACCGTTGATGATAATATCCTTATAGGACCTGATGCCTACGAAGTATTTGATCGCGAAGACTATTCTACAGAATCTAAGAATTTGCACGCCATAATAGATAAACAAAAAACTGCGATTGAAGCTTTAGATAGAAAAGATGCTATTACTTATTTTTCAGGAATTAGAGCAGCAACTTTTGAAGAAGATTTTATTATAGAAAAAGGTCGTTCTACCAATAATATTATTCATGTTGCAGGTATCCAATCTCCAGGATTAACTGCGACTCCTGCAATTGCTCTAGACGTTGAAAAAATGGCAATAGATTTTTTGGGTACAACAAAAAGAAACGATAGATATAATCCAATTAGAGAACCATACAAGCAATTAAGAAAGCTATCAGATGAAGAAAGAAACAAACTAATTAAAGAAAATCCTGAATATGGTGAAATAGTATGTCGATGTGAACAAATCTCTAAAGGAGAAATAATAGACGCGTTATCTGGACCTATTATGGTTCCAACGATTGATGGAATAAAGAAAAGGGTACGTCCAGGAATGGGCAGGTGTCAGGGTGGCTTCTGTTCTCCTTTAGTAAGTAAAATAATAGCTGACTATTTAAATTGCGATATTGCTGCTGTTACAAAGAAAGGCAACAATTCTTATATTAGTGTAGGAAAGACAAAATGAAATATTATGATGTGGTTGTAATTGGTGGAGGTCCTGCGGGTTTAGCTAGTGCTATTAGTAGTTTTGATAATGGCTCTAAAGTCTGTTTGATTGAAAGAGAAGCTAGGCTCGGTGGTATTTTGAAACAATGTATTCATGATGGATTTGGATCTATTAATTTCAAAGAAAATCTTTCAGGACCAGAATATAGCCAAAGGTATATTGATGAATTTATTAAAGATGAAATAGATTGTTTGCTATCTACTTATGTAACAAATATAAAAAGAGAAGATAAAAATTTTATTTTGAGTTTTGTTAACAAAAACGGCTTAGACTATATTCAATGCAAAGCGCTAATCTTGGCAACAGGCTGTAGAGAAAGAACGGTGAAACAAGTTGATATCAATGGAGATAGGCCATCTGGAGTCTTCAGTGCTGGAACCGCACAAAATTATGTAAACATCTTAGGTGAAAAAATAGGCAAGAAGATTGTTATATTAGGTTCAGGTGATATCGGCTTAATCATGGCAAGAAGACTGACATTAGAAGGATGTGATGTTGTTGGTGTATACGAGGTTATGAATCATCCATCAGGTTTACCTAGAAATATTAGACAATGTTTAATAGACTACAATATCCCTTTACATCTATCAACGACAATCACAAAAGTATTTGGTAGAGAAAGAGTAGAAAAAGTTGAAATATGCAAAGTAGATGAGCATATGAATCTTATAGAAGACAGTAAAGAAATAATTGAATGTGATACTTTAATTGCTTCTGTTGGATTAATTCCGGAAAACGAATTAGCTGAGTCGTTACATATAGAAATTGATCCTAAAACAAAAGGGCCATTATGCGACAAGAATTTTGAAACGAGCATCGAAGGAATTTTCTGTTGTGGTAATTGTCACCATGTATATGATTTAGTTGATTATGTATCTCAGTCAGGAGTAATTGCTGGCAAAGCGGCCAGTGAATATGTGAAGGGTAATTTAAAGAAAGAAGAAAGAATATCTATAAACCTGCCTAGTAAAAAAATATATGATCCAAACAAATTAGTATGTATTATGTGTCCTAATGGCTGTGAGCTTGAATTTCAGGGCGATGAAGTATTAGGTAATAAATGCGAAAGAGGAAAGAAATTCGCATTAGATGAGTTAAACAATCCTAAACGTAGTGTTTGCACTTATGTTAAAACCACGTTTAAAGATAGACCAACGCTTTCGGTAAGAACAAGTAATCCGATTGATAAGGGTTTAATCTTTGAAGTTATGAAACAAATAAATAAAATAACAGTTGATAAGCACGTTGATGTAGGTGAAGTACTTATCAAGAATGTATTGAATACAGAAGTAGATATTATTGCGACAAGCAAAATTTAGGAGAGATTATGGAAGAGATAGTACTTACATTTGATATTGGAACTCAGTCAATGCGTGGTATGTTGGTAAACAAGCGTGGTGAAATAGTTCATATAGAAAAAGAGGCATATGAAGAACCATATTATTCAAAAAACAAGGATTGGGCAGAAAAGAACCCTGATTTTTACTATGAAACATTATGTAGAATTGCCAAAAAAATAAAAAAACAGCAACCGCTATTATTTGATAATATTTTAGCGATCACAACAACATGTTTTAGAGATTCTACGATTTGCCTAGATGAAAATGGCAAACCATTAAGAGATATGATTCTATGGCTAGATAAAAGAGAAATTGATGAGGATGAAGTCCCATTACCTAAATTTAATAAGTTTCTATATACTGTTGCTGGAGTTAGTGATATGGTTGATACTCAACATAGGCAATCAGTGTGCAATTACATTAAATCGCGCGAACCAGAAATTTGGCAAAAGACATATAAGTATGTTGTTTTATCAACATATATGAATTATAAGTTAACAGGTAATTTAATTGACTCTGGCGCAAATCAAATTGCTCACATTCCTTTTGACTACAAAAAAGGAACATGGGCTGGTAAATACAATC
The DNA here is from genome assembly GCA_030531215.1 of Erysipelotrichaceae bacterium. Lineage (GTDB taxonomy): Bacteria > Bacillota_I > Bacilli_A > Erysipelotrichales > Erysipelotrichaceae > Colivicinus. Next base: position 89,398 of record JAUNNY010000004.1, on the reverse strand, counting down.
TTACAAAGCCGGTTTATGATGTTGAAAATGAAAAACTTTGTAATCTATGTAAAGCTGGCGAAAATATAGGTTCTATCACTAACCAAACAAGCAAAGATAGCGGCATCAAGGAAGGAACACCAGTGATAGTTACGGGTTCTGATAAAGGCTGCGAGACAATCGGCTTATCAGTAACCAGCAAAACCAAGGCTGCAATTTCTTACGGAACAAGTGCTACTATTCAATTTACAACTGATAATTATTTTGAGCCTCAAGCATTTTGCCCATCTTATCCATCTCCAATTAATGGGTTATATAATCCTGAATACCAAATATATCGTGGCTTTTGGATGCTTCCGTGGTTTAAGAAATTATATGTGAATGAACAAGAAGAACATGAAGCCAAAAAACTTGGTTTATCAGTAGAAGCCTATTTTAATATGCATTTAAAAGATGTTCCTGCAGGATGTGATGGTTTATTTATTCAACCGCATTGGGGACCTGGCGTTGCTAATCCAAACGCTAAAGGATCAATGATTGGTTTTTCTGATGTACATAGTAAATATCATATTTATCGCGCAGTCATCGAAGGCATAATTTTTGATCTTAAATTTGGTTTGCTAACAATGTCTAAACGTGGCAAACAAAACATAAAAGAAATATACGTTGGAGGCGGTGGCTCTGTATCAGACGAAATATGCCAAATTACTGCTGACATCTTAGGATTACCAGTAAAAAGAATTCAAACTAATGAAGCGTGTGGCTTAGGTTCAAGTATCGTTGCATTCTTATCTCTTGGCATTTACAAAGATCTTGATGAAGCAATTATTAATATGATAAGAACTAAAGATATCTTTACGCCAGATATGGGTGCAAACGCTTATTATAGTAAGCTATATGATGAAGTATATTCTAAGATTTCTAAGAAACTAGTCCCACTATATGTATCGATAAAAAATATTGTGAAAGGAAACAAGTAAGATGGCTAAAAAATATAAAGATTTTGAACCAAAATGGATAAAGGAAAGAGCACCAAAAGATTCTTATCGTTCAATATTTAGATGGGGTGATCCAGATTTTGTTAAGTATCCAAAAGAATCTCTCTATAAAATGATGAAAGAGAAATTTGATGTTACTGATGAATACTTTGAAAAATATAATATGTCCACAGGTTTTGATAGTGTAGATTTATCAAAATATCCTAGTAAGATAGATTCAAAACATCTTAAATATTTTATTAGTATTTTAGGCCAAGATAATGTCTCAACAAAAGATTATGATAGATTATCTGTTGCTTATGGTCAGACTGCATATGATCTAATGAGAATTAGACAGCACAAATTTGAAAATTTACCAGATGTTGTTTTATATCCTTCCACAACACAAGAAGTTGAAAAGATAGTTGCATATTGTGTTAAACATAAGATTCCTTTATATGTATATGGTGGCGGCTCTAGTGTTACTAGAGGTGTTGAATGTGTTAAAAATGGTGTTTCTTTGGATATGCGTAAAAATTTCAATAAAGTGTTAGCATTCAACGAAATCGACCAAACAATCACAGTTCAAGCAGGCTGCAGTGGCCCGAAACTTGAAGAAACACTAAACAACGCCGTTAATTTATTTGGAGCTAAACGTGCTTATACTTGTGGACATTTTCCACAATCATTTGAGTATTCTTCAGTTGGTGGTTGGACCGTAACGAGAGGTTCAGGGCAAAACTCTACATATTATGGCTGCATAACCGATATAGTCTTATCACAAAAATATGTGACGCCAATAGGTGTTATCCAGACTTCTCATTATTCAAGAGAAGCAACAGGACCAAATCTAAATCAAATCATGATGGGTTCTGAAGGAACTTTTGGTGTATTAACTGAAGTAACGTTGAAGATATTTAGATATATGCCTGAAAACAGAATTCGTTTCTCTTATATGTTTAAAGATTGGGATAGTGCGATGAAAGCAGCTAGAGAAATGATGCAACATGAATCCGGATATTCTTCAGTGTTCCGTTTATCAGATCCTGAAGAAACAAGCATGATGCTTAGACTATACAATGTCGATGACACGCCTTTATCACCATTGCTAGATAAATTTGGTTATAAAGAGATGGAAAGATGTATGTTTTTAGGATTTACTGATGGTGAAAAAGGATATTGCAAAAATGTTGCGAAAAATATCAGAAAGATCGCTAAAGCATATGGAGCAATGTCGATGACTGGCTATGTATGTAAATCTTGGGAAAAGGGTAGATTTAATGACCCATATTTAAGAGATACTTTAATGGACTTTGGAGTTGTAACCGATACTTTAGAATGTACCGTCAATTGGTCAAATATGGCAAAAGTTCATCATGACGTTAGAGAAGTGTGCCATGCTTTGCCTCATACAATAGTCACAACCCATATGTCACATTGCTACCCACAAGGCGCTAACTTATATTTTATTTTCATTACACCAATGAATGATGCTGAAGAATTCAAACGTTACCATACAACTATATTAGATGCGATTCAAAAATCTGGAGCCGCCATATCTCATCATCATGGAATAGGAAAAATGTTTGCGCCTTGGTTAGAAGGATACCTTGGCAAGAAAGAATATGGAACATTCAAAGCATTAAAAGAATACTTTGATAAAGATTATTTGATGAATCCAGGAGGAACGATTGGCCTTGATTTGCCTGATTCAAAAAAGAAATTTATAAAAGAAAAATAGAGAAAAGTCATCGATTATTAATCGATGACTTTTTAATAAACAATATATCGTACACAATCAAATTCTTTTTCCTTAATAGAAATAAAATGATCAGTTACGTAGCGATACAATCCACTATAATTAGTTATTACCAATTGATAAGTTTTGTGCAACTCCGCATCTGTTAACAAGATTGCGTTATTGGTGTTGATTGTTTTGCCAACAGGAAGTAATTCGTAGAAACAATTTGACATATTTGATTCAAATAAATCACTGTTATCTTCAACTGCTTTTCCTAAAATAGCCTCTTCAGTATAGTAATAACCATGATTGTGATTGATGTCTCCGATGTATTCTTTGATAGCACGATTGGATTCATATAGTTCGCCTGCCCCAAAACCAACTACTTTTTTAAGCTTTGGCCAAATTCTACGAGCCACATCAACAAAACCATCATCAAAGATTGTTTTTAATTCATTAGCTCTGTCAGAATTAACTTTTTCAATATCTTTTACTAAAACCTCATGATTATTCTTTAAGAAATCAAAGCAATTTAATATTTCGTTAGTGTTTAAAGCTGCAATTTGTTCAATCTCAGTATCTAGCAAAGCATCTAATAATAATTTGCGATATTCACTATCCTGCCCATCAACAAAATACGTTTCTTTTTTTGATGAGAAAGAAGCATCTTCTTTTAATAATGAATCTAAGTATTCAAAGAAATAATCTCTTATAATAATACTTTGAAAATCTTTGATGACAGCTCCATTATTACATGTGCCAATTACTTTTTTGCATCTAGCGATTAAGAAATTATGATTGTCTCTAAGCAATTCTGCAAAAGACAAAACATATTCTCTAGCGTGTTCATTAGTCCAAGGAATAAGTTCGCCATTATCTTTTTGGATAAATCTTTTGACTTTATGTCTAGTGAGAATCTTATCAACACCAACTCTTCTGTGCAAATCAATCATTGGGCTATAATCTTCCGATGTTTGTAAAGGAACATTATTTTGGTATGTGCTTAAGTCATCAATCGTTTCAAAATGATGATGTTTACCAAAATCGCAGTATTGATTCCTTTTAAGGATATCCATCAACACATTTTTACCATTGATAGTATTAATTACGAATTCGCTCTTCCATGGGTTAATGGGATTCAAAATGGTTGCTTTACTAATTTCGCGATGATAATCGTCTTTGATCTTGTCCAATGAAGAAAGTACTGCTTCTTCCAACAAGTTTTTAATTTCTATTCTTGTTTCAACCTTAATATCTGGTGAATTCAAGATATAATTCGCTAACATAGGTAAACAAGAATATAGTGCTAAAGAATGTGTGCCGTATTGTTTGTCAATGTTGAATATTTTATTAAAACCCCTCGCAAAAGATAAAAGTTCTTCATCGGTTTTTGTTGGCTTTTGTATCGTTGATGATTCATGAAGATAATATGTATAGCCTATATGTTGCGGTAAAAAAGCAATCTTATTTAATTTAGGAAGTAGTTGAAGCATAAAATGCATGTCTTCCGCTAGAATAATATCTTCATCATACCTGAAGCCGTTATCGTTGATTAATTTACTTTCAAAAATGTGAGAAGTAGTAAACAAAAAGTCACGATAAAATACAATCTCTTCATCCCAACTGTCTTTTTCCGCAACTATTAATTTTTCGCTGCTATTCCATAACACCTCATCTACCATGGGGAATAAACCAGGTTTAGATGCTACAAAAGCTCTTCTAAAACCAACGATTTGTGCTTTTGTTTGCCTAATAGCGTTATATGATACTTCTAAACAGTCATCACTTAAATAATCATCAGAATCTAAAAAGACAATATAGTCACTTGTAACTAAGCCTAAAGCATAATTTCTTGGAGAAGAAGCTGTGTGGATATCATTATGAATCTCTTTCAAAGTAACATTTTTGTATTTTCCTATACGTTTATTTACTTCTTCATAGAAGCCATCATCACAATTATGCATAATAACTATCCATTCGACATTAGAAAAACCGATTGTTTGATTAATCATGTGTTGAGCACATTCATCAAAATATTTCAGTTTCGTGTTGTTGAAGGGCGTTATTACACTAACTTTGTAATTACTCATATCTAAATTATAACAACCTTGTATTATTTCATTCAAAAAATGAAAGCGCTTCTATTTTTATTGTTTTTGTTGTATAATCAAGACATAAGCGGGAGGCCTATTTATGAAAATTACTTCATTATATCCAATTTATTTAGCAGATGCATCATTAGTTGACGCTGACGTAGATGCATTGAAAATGGTAGGTTTTGAAGAAAAACACCATTTTACAGATATCGATGGTACAGATGTTCACGTATTAAATACTTCATCTGACACAAGAATTGATGTTTTCTCAAATAAGAACATTCAAGACAAACCAGGTTTGTATGGATTAAGAGTTAACGTTGATAATCTTGATGAATTCATCAACTTTACAACTTCTATTGGATTCAAGAAAAAGTCTGAAATTGAAGATACAGAAACAAATCGTAGTATCTATATGAAATCTGCTTCTGGGCTAAAGATTTGGTTTATTGAACATAAAAAATAATTTATAAGTAATACTTTACTAATAAGATCCATGTGTAGAAACATGGATTTTTTTATTTTTTTTTAAAAAAATTAAGCATTTCTCATTTTTTCCTGGAATAAATATATAGAGGAAAAAATGAAGAGGTATAAATCTTACAAATATTACATTAAACCAAACGAGGTTCAAAGAATAACAATTAACAAAATTTTTGATTGTGTTAGATTTGTTCATAACCTTTATGTCGAAGATGTTAAGAAAGGAAACAAATCACATCATCTAGCCAAAGATATATTATTTGAATATAAAGAGGCGTATCCATTCTTAAATGACACAGATTCATCGGCATTAATCAATAAACTATTTCAGCTTCAAGAAAATGTTGATAAAGAGAATATAAGTTTTGCGAAGAAAAAAATAAATCAATCATATACAACAAGTAATTTATCATATGATAAAGGAATCTATCTTGTAGAAAATAAATACATACACATACCATTGGTTGGTGATGTTGAAATTGTTCTTCATAGGCCTCTTTTGGAAAATAGTAGAATATGCAAAGCAACAATCAGCCGTGATACCCTTAACGAATATTATGTTAGTGTCTTAGTTGTTTATGAATGGTATTATCCAAGAATAAAACTAGACCCAAAGAATAGCATAGGTTTAGACTATTCATCTCCTAAATTTTATGTCGACAGTAATGGCAATAGTCCTGAAAAACCGCATTTCTATTACAACATAGAAGAAAGGGTAGCTAAATATCAAAAGATATTAGAAAACTGTACTTACGGAAGCAACAACTACAAACGTTGTAAAGATAAAATAGCTAAAATATATAAAAGAAGTGCAAATCAAAGAAACGATTTTCTTCATAAAGAAGCTAATAGATTAGCAAATAAGTACGATATTGTATGTGTTGAAGATATTAGTCTAGTAGATATAGCTCATAATTTCAATTTGGCTAAAAAGACCTACGATAATGCATATGGTAATTTTGTCTTATTTCTAAAATACAAACTAGAAGAACGAGGCAAAGTATTAATAAGAATAAAGAAACGATATCCCTCATCCAAAATATGTCATATTTGTAACCATGAATACAAGCAGCTTACAATCAACGATAGAAAATGGATATGTCCGAATTGTCATAACGAGTTAGATAGAGACATTAATGCTGCTATCAATATTAGAAATGAAGGATTGAGAGAATTAAACTTCCGTTGAACATCCGGATGATGCCTTGAAAAAAGGAACGATGTTACGGTGCGTTAAGTTTTTTATTGTGCCGAACACTTCACGAATTATAAATGGCTATTGTAATTAAGCACTAGCACGCAAGTCTATTGATGTGTTCGGCACGCCTGTAACTCAGGTTTTACGCTAAAGGGCGCTGATGATAGTACATTCTATTCAGGGACACCAAAACGAAAGAATAAAGCTAACTATTAATAGAGTTGGAATTAGCTCATTAAAGTATAAGCAGGGTGGTCAGGAGGTCGAAGACCAAATAGAAAAAAAAGAGGCAAAGCCTCTTTTCGTTTTTAAATGGTGGAGAATAGGGGATTCGAACCCCTGACCCCCTGCTTGCAAAGCAGGTGCTCTCCCAACTGAGCTAATTCCCCGTAGTTCACATCGTTAGTTCACGAAGTTATGATTGGTGGGCCTGAATAGACTTGAACTAACGACCTCGCCCTTATCAGGGGCGCGCTCTAACCACCTGAGCTACAGGCCCACATTCTAACTTGCGTGCTTCATTATGATACTAGAAATAAACCATAAAGTCAAATATTTATTTACAAATATCTATGTGAATTTTACTTATAGCTTTATATTATTATTGTTTATTAAAAACCGTTTTAGCTATATTGTAACTATGATCAGCCATACGTTCCAAATTATAAACAATATCAACATATAGCGAAGAAGCAACTGGAGATTTACATTCACGTCTCTTCATTCTTTCAAAATGATTAGATCTTGATTGTTCTTCTAACAAATCCATGTGGTCTTCTTTGACCACTAATTCACCATAATCATCCATAGACTTTGTGTCAACATACTTAAATGCAATCTCGGTCATTTCGTACAAGGTATTAAACATCGAAGATATTTCTTCGACAGCAGCCGGAGTAAAATCTCCCTTGTCTTCTTTTATCATTTTGGACATATCCAAAATATTGATAGCCATGTCTCCAATTCTCTCTAAATTTTTATTGATATCTAGATAAATGATTTGAAGTTTATTAGTGTCATCTGATAATGTATCAGTCTTGATATCAGTCAAGAACTTAGTTAACGATTTATCTATCTTGTTTATAATTTCTTCATTACTTGTAATTTCTTCAACTAAATCATCATCTTTTTCAGGATTAAGAAGATCTTTTTCAACTAACTGACAATTTTCTAAAACTAAATCTTTTTCTTGGATGATGTACTTATATGCAACAGTCAATGCAGCAGAAGCGACCGGGAATAAAGTTGGATCCAGATTTGATAAGTCGATATTCTTTTTCTTTGATTTATCTTCCTTTATTACTAACTCAGCAAATTTGCATAAATGATTAATAAATGGGAATACTAAAATTGTCGTCGCGACATTGAAAATAATGTGAGTAACTGAAATTTGCATCATTGGATTTATATTCAACGCGGTAACAAATTTTGTCAGCGGTGTTAAACATAGCATTCCGATAGTAGTGCCAATAACGTTAAATGTTGTATGCAAAACAGCGGCTTGTTTAGAGGCAGGATTACCACCAATTGAAGTCATTATGGCAGTAATACACGTTCCGATGTTTGAGCCAAATAAAAACGGAATAACAGCAGCTAATGAGATAGCTCCTGTTTCAAATATAACTTGTATAACACCGATTGCTGCCGATGAAGCTTGCATTGCTACGGTCATTATCAAGCCTATAGCTAAACCGACAAACGGATTATTGGCACAAAGATTTGCTAAAGAAGTAAACTCTTTAACTTCACTTAGATGAGATAATGTGTCACCAATTAAATCGATGCCATAGAACAGCATTCCTAAACCAACAAGGATACTGCCGATATCATTTGCTTTCTTATCTTTAGATAGAAGCAAAACAAAAGCGCCGACAACAATCATGTATGGCGCTAAACCCGAAATATTTAAACTTAGTAAAAATGAGGTAACAGTCGAACCGATATTGGCACCAATGATAACACCAGCAGCCTGATGTAGATTCATTAATCCAGCACGAATAAAACCGATAACAATTGCAGTAGTTGCACTTGAAGATTGAACTAATGCTGTAAGTCCAGCACCAACCAAAATTCCTTGAAGAGGTTTAGAGGTATATTTGCTAATTAAATCTTTTAATCTATTTCCGGCAAGAGATTTAAGCCCTCCGCCCATTAAAACAACGCCAAACAGGAATAAGCCTAAACCACAAAGAAACAAGTCCCAAGAAATGTCAGATAGGTGCATAATTTGTAACCCCCATTACAATTAAATTTTATCAAATGAAATATCGTTTTTGATATTACATATTCATGAAAACGTTTTCAATTAAAAGATTTATTAGTTTAATGATAAAATTTAACTATGTCGCTAAATAAAAGAAAAAAAATTATTTACATATTCTTTGCACTTATTTTGTTGAGCGGGTTTACTTTTTATTCATATGATGAAGAAAATATCGCTTTTGATATAAACGATTTATATAATTATCAAAAAGAATTTGAATGTGAAGAAATAGATATCTGTTCAAGTAATGATGTGAAAACATATATGGATTATCGTCTTACTTCAGATACTTCTTCCGTTCAATATCGTTTTATAAGAAATAATTTATATGTTGATGAAACAGGATTTCTTTATGATAAAGATGGGTTTATAGCAGTTGCTTTGGGTTCCTATTATGGTAATATAGGTGATCGTTATTATTTCACGCTCGATTCAGGAATTGTAATCCCTTTAGTCAAAGCTGAGAGTAAGGCCGATGGCGATGTATATGGTGGATGTTATCAAAGATATGATGGTTCAGTGATAGAATTTCTTATCGATACTGATAAAGCACAAAACTATTTCGGAACTTACGCAAATGGATATGTTCTTCAAGGAAATTATAATAATTATGATTTGTTTCATGGTTACATTGTAAAAGTTGAAAAAGTTGTAGGTGATAAAGTTTCTGATTCAATATCATATTGGAGTGCCAACAAAACGCCAAATAAAAAAGAAACGTTTAATTATGCGAGTGGATACTAATTAGTATCCGCTTTCTTTGATACAATTTAAATATGCAAAAAGTATTAACTATTGTCGGACCAACAGCTATAGGTAAAACATCATTTGGAATTGAGTGCGCTAAAGCTTTTAATGGCGAAATTATATCTGGAGACTCAATTCAAATATATAAAGGCTTAGATATAGGTTCAGGTAAGGCAACTAAAGAAGAATTAAATGAATGTAAACATCATTTAATAGATATCAAAAATCCTGATGAGAATTACTCTGTTAAGCAATTTCAAGATAAAGCAAGACAATTAATAGAAGATATTAGTTGTAGAGGGAAATTACCTATTATTGTTGGAGGAACAGGACTATACATAAAAGCGTGTTTGTTTGATTTTGAATTCTTTGAAGAAGAGGAAGAAGATAATCAATACGAAGAATTCACAAATCAAGAATTATATAATATGTTGATGGAAAAGGATCCAAGAGCTTTAGATAAAATACATGTCAACAATAGAAAAAGATTAGTTCGTGCATTAAACATCTATGAAAAACATAAAATCGGAATAAGCGAAATAAAAGATTCTCAAGAACATAAATGTTTGTACGATTCTTTAATAATCGGCTTAACATGTTCAAGAGAAAATTTATATAAGAAGATAGATTCTCGTGTTGATCAAATGATGGAAGATGGGCTAATAAATGAAATTAAAAATTTGCTTGATACAGGAATAGACTTTTCAAATCAATCAATGACGGGGATAGGATACAAAGAGTTTAAAGCTTATTTTGATAAAGAAAAAACTTTAGAAGAATGTGTGAATGATGTTAAAACAAACTCACACCATTTTGCGAAAAGACAGTATACATATTTCAAAAATCAATTAAATGTTGAATGGTTTGAAGATAAAAGCAAAGCATATAAGAGGGTTGAACAATGGATTTAAGTAGACTTGAATATTTAGTTGGAAAAGAAAAGATAGCAATTTTAAAAACTAAGACCGTTTTGATAGCTGGCGTTGGTGGTGTAGGTAGTTTTGTTGCTGAAGCCTTAGCTAGATCTGGTGTAGGTACATTAATTCTATATGATTATGATGTAATAGATTCTTCAAACGTTAATAGACAATTAATGGTAAACAAGGCTAATATTGGAGAAATAAAAGTTGAAGCATTAGCAAAACATCTAAAAGAAATATCTAATTGTAAAATCGTATATAAAAATGTTTTCATTGATCAAAACACCAAGATTCCAAAATGTGATTACGTGGTAGATTGCATCGATACATTGACTAGTAAATTTGCATTGGTAAAAATGTGCCATGAATTAGATTTGCCAATAATAAGCAGCTTAGGAAGTGCCAAAAGAATTAAACCCGAAAATATCAAACATACAACTCTAGACAAGACAAGAAACGATGCTTTAGCAAAGGCGTTTAGAGCCCTTGTTAAAAAAGAAAATTATAAAAGGAAGATAGATGTCGTGTATTGTGACTCAACCGCAATCAAAACAAATGTGGTGTGCGAAGGAAACACCAATAAAGAAAAATATCCTTTAGGTTCATCGATATTTGTGGTAGGAAGTGTAGGTTTATATATTGCATCAATAGTATTTGAAAAATTAATTGAGGAGAAAAAATGAAATTTAATGAATTTGAATATGAACATTTAGATGAAAAATATCTTAAAGATAATTATGAAACACATTTAATGCTTTTATCAAAAGCTAATGATTCAAAGTCATTTATGGAAACTTTTAATAGTTTCAATAAGTTTAGAGGTCACATGTTTACTATGCAGATATTATGCGCCGTTAGACATAGCATAGACACATCTAATGAATATTATGATAAGGAAAATGAGTATTGGGATAATATTGGCCCAGTGATGCAAGAATATGAAGTAAAGATGTCCGATATAATCTTGAATTGTTCTTTTAAAAATGAACTAAACATTCCTAAAACATACTTTAAATTACTAGAGAATCAGAAAAAACAATTTTCTCCAGCCATAATTGAAGATCTTCAAGAAGAAAACAAGTTGGTTAGCGAATATGGAAAATTAAAAGCAGGAGCCAAAATAGAATTTAATGGAGAAACATACAATCTTTCTTCTATTGAATCGTTAATAATGGATGAAGATCGTGAAACTAGGAAGAATGCTATGAAAGCATTCATCAAATTTTACGAAGACAACGAAAACCAATTTGATGAAATCTATGACAAGCTTGTTAAATTAAGAGATAAGATAGCTAAAAAACTAGGCTACAAAAATTATGTAGAACTTGGCTATATTAGAATGGACAGACTAGATTATGATGAAAAAATGGTTGCGATGTATCGAGAACAGGTCGTAAAAGATGTTGTTCCTATAGCAATAAAAATAAGACAAAAACAAGCAAAGAGATTGGGCCTAGAAAAAATAGAATGTTATGACTTAAATTACAAGTTTAAAACTGGTAATCCAAAGCCCCAAGGCAGTATTGATGATTTAGTTTTGGCTGCAAAGACGATGTACTCTGAAATGTCTGAAGAGACCAAAGTTTTCTTTGAAACAATGGTTGAACAAGAGCTTTTTGATTTGCCTACACGTCCTAATAAAGAAATGGGTGGATATTGTATAGGCATTTATGATTATTGCGTTCCGTTTATCTTTGCAAATTCAAATGGTACCAGTCAGGACGTTGATACTTTGACTCATGAAGCAGGACATGCTTTTCAAGCTTATATGACTATGAAGGAAGTTTCAATTCCTGAATTAGATTTTGGAACAATGGAAACAGCCGAAATTCATTCTATGTCTATGGAATTTTTTGCACATCCATGGTCAAAACTGTTCTTTAAGCAAGATGCTGACAAATATCATTATCTTCATATTTGTGATAGTTTGACTTTCTTGCCATATGGATGTTTAGTTGATCATTTCCAACACGAAGTGTTCAATCACCCTGAAATGAGTAAGGAAGAAAGAAAAGCCACTTGGCGTAGGTTAGAAAAAATTTATTATCCAGATATCGACTATGAAGAATTTCCACTATTGGAAAGAGGTGGTTATTTTTATCGCCAAGGGCATATCTTCCAAACACCTTTCTATTACATCGACTACACATTAGCACAAGTGTGCGCATTGCAATTCTATACTAGAATTTTAAACAACGACAAAAACGCATGGAGTGACTATGTAAAAATCTGTAAATTAGGTGGAACGAAATCATTTGTTGAACAAGTCAAAATAGCTAATTTAAAAGTTCCGTTTGAAGAGGGATGTCTAATTGATGTTGTTAAAAAAATGGAAGAAGAATTAGACAAGATAGATGATTCAAAGTTATAACAGTTTGCTATTTAAAAAAAATAAAATACAATTAGTGTTAAGGAAAAAGGAGGAATATAAATGACTAATTATTATTCAAATTCACTTTCATTTAAAGACTATATGAGTAAAACATATACTCTAGTTGCGTTAGGCTTGTTATTATCTACTATAGTATCAGTTGGCATATCAGTATTATGTTCAATGAGTTATGTATTCTTATCATTTGTAAGCGTTGCATCATTAATATTATTAATTGCTGAAATTGGTATCGCTGTTTTCTTCACTGCTAAATTATCTACGATGCAAAAAAATACAGCATATATCTGTTATTTCTTATATTCATTTGTTACCGGTTTTACTTTAGGTACTGTATTGCTATGCTATACAGCAGGTTCTGTTGTTATGGCTTTTGCTACAACAACTATTCTATTTATCTGCATGGCCATCATTGGAAAGACAACAAATGTTGATTTAACAAAATTCAGTTCTTATGTATTCATTGGCTTAACAGTATTAATTGTTGTTTCGTTATTAAATACTTTAATCTTCCATTCTTCTACTACTGATTTATTAATCACATATGCAATGGTTATTATTTTCCTTGTATTGATTGCGATGGATGTTCAACGATTGAGAGATTTCTATAGTGCTGGTTTATATGATTCAGAGATGCAAGAAAAAATGATGATTATGGGTGCTTTCCAGTTGTATCTAGATTTCATTAATTTGTTCTTAAGAGTACTAAGTATCTTTGGAAAAAGAAGAGACTAATTAATTGTGAAGCACTGCAAAGCAGTGCTTCTTTTTTTGTGCTTAAACATGTTGCATAATATATCTTGTATATGAATTATAAAAAGTATATAAAAAACTATTATTTTAAATTTTCCGGATTGTTAATTTTGGGTGTATTAGCTGATATTATAGTTGATATCACTCAATTATATATTCCGGAATTTTTAAGTTCGATTGTTGAAATTGTATCTAGTAATAATAACGTTGTATATGCTGATATAAAAGATATTGTAGTTAAGGTTATTGTTGTAGCTTTTATTTTGTTTGTTGGAAGAATTCTTTTTAGAGTAGCTATAATGCCTGCATCACAAAAAATTGAAGCCGGAATAAGACATGATATGTTTACAAAAGCCGAAAGATTATCGCAAAGATACTATCATGAAAATAAGGTCGGTACTATCATGTCGTGGTTTTCTAGTGATTTAGAAGCTGTCGAAGAATTTACCGGTTGGGGCACTATTATGATGGTAGATGCTATATTTCTTTCATCTTTAGCAATTTATAAGATGTGCTCTTTAGATTATACATTAAGCGTTATTGCAATTATTCCGATGTTGGCACTAATTGTATGGGGTAATAAAGTTGAAAAAACTATGTCTGATAAGTGGGAAGAAAAACAACGATATTATGATAAACTATATGATTTTACTCAAGAAAATTTCACTGGAATTCGTGTTATAAAAGCTTTTGTAAAGGAAAAGCAAGAACAAAAAGCATTCAAAAGAATAGCACAAGAAAATAGCGACAAGAATTTAGAATTCGCAAATCTATCAATTTCTTTTGATGTGTGTATTGAACTTATTATCGGCATTGCAATGAGTATGGTGCTTGGCTTTGGATCATATTTTGTATATCGAAATTCTATCAATAATCCCGTTTTCTTTTTAGGCAGGCAAGTTTCATTAACCATTAGCCAGCTCATAGCTTTCATTGGATATGTTGACATATTAATTTGGCCAATGATAGCCATGGGGCAAATTTTGCAGATGCATTCTCGCTTTAAAGCAAGTTTAATAAGAATCGTTCACTTTTTAAACGAAGAAGAAGAAATCGCTTCAAGTTCTAATGCAACGAGATTAATTGATTGCAAAGGCAAAATCACATTCAATAATTTTAGCTTTGTCTATCCCAAGAAAGACAAAATAATTTTGGATAAAATATCTTTTGAAATTCTTCCAGGTGAAATGGTTGGAATTGTTGGTAAAATTGGCTCAGGAAAAACAACTTTAGTTAATTCATTGTTGCATCTATACAATATAGACAAAGAGTGTATCTATATTGATGATATTGATTTAATGGATATCGATATAAACAGTTTGAGAGAAAACATTGCTTACGTTCCTCAAGATAATTTTTTATTTTCAGATGATATAAAAAACAATATTATTTTTTCAAATGAAAAAGTTGAAGTGAATAAAGTAAAAGAAGCTGCGATATTTGCGGCTGTAGATGATAATATCAAAGAATTCCCAGAAGGATACTACACAATGACTGGTGAAAGAGGAGTCGCTTTATCAGGTGGTCAAAAACAAAGAATATCTATAGCAAGAGCATATATAAAAGATTCGCCAATTATGATTTTGGATGATTCTGTTTCAGCGGTTGATGTGAAAACAGAAGAAACGATATTAAATAACATAAAGGAAAAGCGAAAAGGCAAAACCACAATCATTATTGCATCTAGAGTATCCACCGTATCTTCATTAGATAAAATACTGGTTCTTAACGCTGGAAAAGTTGAAGCCTTTGGAAAACCTGACGATTTGCTCAAAACATCTCCAACTTATAAGAAGATGGTTTATTTGCAAAAATTAGAAAACGAATTATAGATGAACGAAGAACTTCAAAAACTAAAAGGTGACAGGAAGTTACCACTAAGAGTTGTTATTTCAAGAACTCTTGAGTACATCAAACCAGAAAAGAACAATTTCATAATTGCTCTAGTTTTGTTAATCTTAAATGTCGTTCTCGATTCAATTTCACCATTATTCACTAGTAAAATAACAGATTTACTAGTAGAAACAAATATAAATATCAAATATATTATTACTTTATGCGTTTTAACATTTATCATCGTTGCAATCAATCAGGCTTTTTTATACGCTGAAGGGCGCATTTTACAAAAATGTGGTCAAAAGATTATTTATCGTTTAAGAAACGAGATTTTTGAACATATTGAAAATATGTCGTTAAATCAATTTGATGAAATGTCAGTTGGATCATTAGTGACTAGAGTAACTTCATATACTGCGAATATGTCTGATTTGTTTACTGGCGTATTAATTCGAATATTAAAAGATATATCAACATTGGTTGGTGTTTATACCATTATGATATATATATCTCCATCTTTGTCGTATGCTTTATTGTTTGTTATTATCATCGTCTTCTTTATCTCTTTTGTGTTCTCACACAAGATAAAGAACATCTTTAGAAAAGAAAGAGCATGTGAATCTGATATCAATACTTTCTTGTCAGAGAACTTATCTGGTATGAAATTAACGCAAATCTTTAATCAAGAAAAATATAAGGAAGAACAATTCAACGAAAAGAATGAAGCTCTAAGAAAGCAACGTTTCAATGTCACTATGGCTTTCACTCTTTACAGGCCAACTATTTCTTTAATTTTCAATTGTACAGTAGCACTATGTTTTGTCTTAGGTATTAAGTTTGGTTTATCAGCCGGTGAAATAGTAGCTTTTTATTTATATTTATCAAAGTTTTTCAATCCAATACAAAACCTAGCTGATCAATTGAATAATTTACAAAAAGCAATTACGGCATCAGAAAGAATATTTAATTTATTAGATGTTAGTCCTGAAGTAATAGATAAAGCAAGTGCTAAAGAGATTGAAAACATAAAAGGAGAAATAGAATTTAAACATGTTTGGTTCGCATACCGTAAAGATCAGTGGATATTAAAAGATGCGTCTTTCAAGATTATGCCAGGTCAAACTTGTGCTTTTGTTGGAGCAACTGGTGCTGGTAAAACAACAATTTTATCGTTGATAGTAAGAAATTACGAAATTCAAAAAGGTGAAATTTTAATCGATGGAATCAATATCAAAGATATAAAAATATCTTCATTAAGAAGAGCGGTTGGCCAAATGTTACAAGATGTATTTTTGTTCAGCGGAACAATCAAAGATAATGTTACTTTGCACGATGATCAATTTAGTGATGATGAAGTAAATGATGCGTGTAGATATGTAAATGCTGATTCTTTCATTGACAAGTTGCCAAACGGAATAAATGAAGAATTAATTCAAAAAGGCGAAAATCTATCACAAGGGCAAAGGCAACTTCTATCTTTTGCTCGAACCGTTATTCATAGGCCACAGATAATGATACTCGACGAGGCAACTGCAAATATTGATACAGAGACTGAGGTATTAATTCAATCATCCCTAGAGAAGATGAAGAATATAGGAACAATGCTTATAGTTGCACACAGGTTATCTACCGTTCAGCATTCAGATCAAATAATAGTACTTCAAAAAGGAAAAATAATTGAATCTGGAACTCACCAAGAATTGCTTAAAAAAAGAGGATATTATTACAAACTATATCAACTTCAGTTCGAACAATAAAAAAGAGCATTTCAATTAATGCTCTTTATTTTTTTAAGTGGTGATCCCCGAGGGATTCGAACCCTCGACCCATTGATTAAGAGTCAATTGCTCTGCCAGCTGAGCTAGGGGACCAACAAGAGTATTATAGCACAGACATAATAAGTTGTCGCAATATGTGGCAAACAAAAATGATCTAAATAATAATAATCAAAATGATAATTTAGAAATAAAAAAACTGGAAATCATTTTTCCAGTCGCTAACTGCAAGTGGTGATAGGTACGGGATTCGAACCCGTGAATGCCGCCGTGAAAGGGCGGTGTGTTAAGCCGCTTCACCAACCTACCACACAATGGCGCCCGAAACAGGACTCGAACCTGTGACAAATCGGTTAACAGCCGATTGCTCTACCGACTGAGCTATTCGGGCACATTGCTTGTTTATTTTAGCATGCTAATTAATGAAATTCAAGCGATTATGTTAAAATTTATGTATGAATTATCTACCAAATAAGTTGCTAAAACTGCGCAAACATTATGGATATTCGCAATCTAAAGTTGCGAGCATTTGTGGTGTGGATACGCTAAAATATATGAATTATGAAAACGGAAATGATATACCTAATTATCCTGTTATTAAAAGAATAGCTTCTTTATATCATGTACCGGTAGAAGAAATATTTCGAAATGATGATAAGATAACTCTTCATAAGGCAACAGGAAACACTACTGATGATTTGAATATTGCCTATTTTACGAAGAAAAGTATTTTTAGAGATATACAAAATTTCATAAAAAGAAATAAACTCGTAACAGGGATTATCGCTTCACTTTTGGTAATAATTATAGTTCTTGTTATTGTTTTGAACAAAAACAACACCCCACTAGAAATTGTTAGAGAAAATATTAATCGTTTATCATCTTCAAGCACAAACGTTGTATATATTGATGATTCGGGAGCCGTAATTGGAACTGGAGACAATAGCAATGGCCAAATTTCTTTACTCCCTAGCAGTGGCGCGATGAAAGTTTGTGAAGGAGAAGGATTTACAATCATTTTAAAAGAAGATGGAACTGTTAGTTCGATTGGTTTACTAAGCAAATATGCTGATGAAGTCGAAGGTTGGTCGAACATAACTGATATAGCTTGTGGAGATAGCCACATCCTAGCGTTAGATAAAAGCGGCAGAGTATTCTCTACAGGAGATAACACCAATAAACAATGCGAGTTAGCAGGAACAAGAAACATCAAAAAGATATATGCTTTTGATAATGGCTCAATCGTCATCAACCAAGATGGCGGAATAATGTATTCGGGTTCTTTTATTGGCTCATCAAGCCTTAAAAATTATGATGATATTTTAGATATTGATGGAAGCGACAATGTTTTAACTATTTTAAATACTGATAAAACTATTGATGTTTATACTAAGAACACCGAAAATTATTTAAATGCAGAAGGCTGGAATAGCATTGTTGATGTAGCCTGTGGCAATGATTTTGTTGCAGCATTAGATGAATATGGTAAAGTACACATCGACATTGAAAACGAGAAATACAAAGAAGAAGTATCAAGTTGGAATAACATCATTTGTATCGCAGCATCGGAAGACTATCTCGTTGGATATGACGGCAGAAAGATATATGGTGTAGGAAAAAATAAATATAAACAATTTGAAACCGAAGAAATAAAAACGCAAATTCTTCCACAAGTAAGCAATGTCAAAATCAGTAAAGATGAGAATTACTTGTATGTTTCGTTTGATGGAGTAAAAAACGCCACAGGATATTCTGTAAGCATAGATTTAGGCACGGGTTTAAATAAAACAATTGAAGAAGTTGAAACAGTAAAATTTGAAGTAACAAATATGCAAGAAGATACAAGTTATAAAATTTCCATAGTTGCTCTAGGCAATGATGATTATTTAGATTCAACACCTTATGAAACAAATTATTTATTTAAAACAGAAACAGATGATTCTAAGAAAGATGATGATAAGAAAGATGATAAAGATGAAGAAATAATCACAATTGGCGAAATTCAAAAATTACCTAAGGCTCAGTTTGATAGCTATTTAGCATATCTTGGCATCCCTGAAAAGAACATCAGTTCTAGTGAAATAGCGGATGATCCAATGTGCGATGGAAGTAATGATTATGTAGTTGAAATAGCAGGTATTTCAAAAGATGAAAAAGTAACAAGAAGCGAAATAAGCAAACGTAAAGTAAAATACAAATATTGTAAAATAGTGGAGAGTGAACCAGATGAACAAGATATGGAAGATTAAAGGTGTTGATGATTTATTCTCTGATGAAGAATTGATCAAAATGATCAAAGAAGGAAAAATAAGCAAAAATGCTGCGGTAGCAACAAAAGATATGAAACATCACATTAAGCTAGGAAACAGCATTTATCGTTTTTATTTTAAGGAGACTAAGAAAAATGAAACTGTATAATTCTTATTCATTAAAAGTTGAAGATTTTAAGCCGATTAAGGAAGGCGAAGTTTCGATGTATGTTTGCGGACCAACCGTATATAATCATGCACACATTGGAAATGCTAGGCCTATTGTTGTTTTTGATACATTAAGAAGAACTCTTGAAGCTTTAGGATATAAAGTAAAGTTTGTTTCAAATTTCACAGATGTTGATGACAAGATTATCAATAAGGCTTTAGAAGAAAATGTAAATGAAAAAATAATCGCCGAAAGATATATTGAAGCATACAACGAAGTAAGAAAAAGTTTGAACGTTATTCCATTAGATGCAACACCTAGAGTAACCGAAACAATGGACGATATTATTGAATTCATTGATAAGCTTGTAAAAAACGGAAATGCTTACGAAGTAAATGGTGATGTATACTTTTCGGTTGAATCTGATCCAAAATATGGCGAGCTTTCTCATCAAAAATTAGAAGATTTAGATGCTGGAGCTAGAGTAGAAGAAAATAACCAAAAACGTAATTCGCTAGATTTTGCTTTATGGAAAAAAACTGAAAAAGGAATCAAATGGGATTCTCCATGGGGCGAAGGAAGACCCGGATGGCATACAGAATGTGTTGTTATGATTGGCAAAGAATTTGATCATCAAATGATAGATATTCATGGTGGAGGAAGAGATTTGAAATTCCCACATCACGAAAACGAAGTTGCTCAATCCGAATGTGTAAATAATCACCGTTTAGCAAATTATTGGGTTCATAATGGAATGTTAGAAACTGCAGGTGGCAAAATGTCAAAGTCTTTAGGCAATACTGAATGGGCAAAAGATGTTATTGCAGAAAACGGCTCAAATTTAACAAGATGGATTTTGCTATCAGCAAAATATAGAGATGCATTAATTTATTCTCCAGAAACATTTGAAACCGCAAGAACTGAGCTTGGAAAGATCGAAACAGTCTTAAAACAAGTTGATGTTAAAGCTGCAGTCAATAATGTCACGTTAACTGATGAATACGATATAAATAAATATCAAGAATTTTTAGATCAAATGTCTGATGACTTGAATACTCCAAATGCCTATATGGTAATCTTTGATACTGTAAAATTATTAAATCAAGCACTTAGATCAAAAGAAATAGATTGGCAAGCTGTGGCAACTGAATATAATGCAATTATAAAGATGCTATATATCTTGGGTATTTACATAGATAAGGTAGTTCTAGATGAAGAAGCTTTATCTTTATATACCAAGTGGAATGAAGCCAAAGCTGCAAAAGACTTCGCGAAAGCTGATGAATATCGTCAAGCATTAATTGAAAAAGGAATCTTATAGTGAATATAAGAGAATATAGTAGTAATTCTTTATCATTTATAGGGGATGCAGTTTATACACTAGAAGTGAGAAAACATTTTGTTGAAAATAAGCATCAAGCTTCTAAATCGTTGCAATCACTATGTAACAAATACAATAGCGCTAGAGGACAGACCTTGGCATTTACTCGTCTAAATGAGGAAGGCTTCTTTACTACAAACGAATTAGAAGTGTTTAAAAGAGGACGCAATCACATCACACACATTCCAAAAAATGGTGATCGTTTGTCTTATGAGACCGCTTCAGGTATAGAAGCTATAGCTGGCTATTTGTATCTAACAGATAGGGAAAGATTAGCGTTATTCTTTGAGAAAATATTTGAAAAAGGTGATGAAAATGTCTGAAATTATTTATGGAAAAAATTCTTTCTTTGAGGCTTTGGACAACAAGCGCATAGAGTGTGCTTATGTCTTAGATGATAAAATGATTTCACGTTTTAAAAAGGAAAACATTCCTTATAAAATAGTAGATCGTAAAACTCTTGATAAAATGTCGAAATCAGGCAATCATCAAGGATACCTGGCTGAAGTGAAAGAATTTAGGTTATCAACAATTGACGAAATAATCAAAGATAAAAATGGATTAATCGTTGTTTTGGATAGTTTAAAAGATGTTCATAATTTAGGTGCTATCATCAGAACTTGTGATTGTGCAGGAGTCGATGGCATTATATACAAAACTCACAATAGTGTTAAGGTTAATGATACTGTGGCCAAGGTTGCATGTGGCGCATTAGAATATGCCAAAATTGTAGAGGTTAATAATTTAGTAAATACACTTAAAAAATTAAAAGACTGTGGTTATTGGATTGTTGGCAGTGATGCAAATAGCGATAAATATTACACAGACCTTAATTATGATATGAACACTGTGCTTGTTATCGGCTCTGAGGGAGAAGGAATGTCGAGACTAGTAAAAGAAGAATGCGACTTTATAGTTAAATTGCCAATGAATGGACACGTTACAAGTTTAAATGCTTCTGTAGCAGCTGGAATTTTGATTTATAACGTTTTAGCAAAAAGAAATCCACAATAATTTCCACTTTTGTGGAAAAAAATGGCAATAAAATGATAGAAAGATGGGAATTTTTACCCACCTTTTTATTACATAATGAATCTATGAATAATAATCTATTGAAAAGAATAAGGGAAGGAGATTCAACTGCATTTGAACCAGTTTTAGAAGAAAATCGTTCATTAATAACGAAAGTAGTTAATGCGCAAACTACTGAATATGGCGATTATTCTATAGACAAAGATGAATTGGAACAAATTGCAACCATCGCTTTGTATGAGGCGTGCAAGAAATTTGACGAAAGCAAAGGCATGAGTTTTAAATCATATGCATACATGGTTATACGTTCACGAATTACTACGTGTTATTCAGGACGTGCAAAAGTATACAATAAGGAATACTATTCGCTAAACGCAGATCGTTATGCCATTTATAAACGTGCAGACAAAGTATGTGATAGTGCATATATCTATCACAAAAATAAAGAATTTGAAGAATCAATAAACGAATTTATCAACGGTTTATCTAGTAGAGACAAGCTAATAATTGAGTGTCGAAAACAAGAGATGTCAAATAAAGAAATAGCCGAAAAACTAAATACCACCCAAAAGAGTGTTTATAACAGATTAAGATATCTACTAAAGAAATTTATGAGCAAATACGAGTAATGATCTTATGATAAAATGAAGACATGAGAATCGTTGTTCAAAGGGTTTTAAAGTCAAAATGCGAAGTAGATAATCAAATCACCGGTGAAATTGAAAAAGGTTATATGATTTTAGTTGGCTTTGGCCAAGATGATAACGAGGATATTGCAATTAAAATGGCAAATAAACTTATCAAGCTAAGAATCTTCGATGATGAAAATGGTAAAATCAATCTTTCATTGGCTGATGTAAAAGGAAAGATTTTGTCTATTTCACAATTTACTTTATATGCAGATTGTACAAAAGGGAACAGACCGAGCTTTGTAAACGCTATGCAGCCTTCAGATGCTACAAAACTATATCATTTCTTTAATGAATATTTGCGCTCACTAAATATACAAGTTGAAGAAGGTATATTTGGAGCTGATATGAAAATAAGTCTAATAAATGATGGCCCAGTTACAATAATTTTAGATTCGAAGGAGTTATTATGATAGACCAATATGGATTAAATGACATAGTGCAAATGAAAAAAGATCATCCTTGTAAAAAATCTCATTATTGGAAAATTGTCAGAGTTGGAGCTGATATTAAAATAAAGTGTGAAGGATGCGGAGCCATTGTAATGATGGAAAGAAGCGAATTTGAACGAAAATGCAAAAAAATGATTGAGAGGGCAGAAAAGAATGATTAAAGCGATTATCTTTGATTTTGACGGAACAATATCAAATAGGCAAATTAATGCTTATAACATTTTTAATGAATACTTAAAACCATATTTTACTGATTTTACAGATATGGAATATGAAGCTATGCTGCAAGATTTTTTAACCTATGATTGCAACGGCACTATTAATGTTAAATTTAGATTAAAACCATTCATGAATAAATACAGCAAAGATAATCGATTCCCAGAAAACTTTGAGCAACAATTTACTGACTACTATTATGAAAATATGTGGACAACAGTGGAACCGAAGCAAGAAACCATTGAAGTATTAGAAAAATTATATGGTCATTTCAAATTAGCTATTTTATCAAACGGCCAATCAAAATCTCAACATGACAAGATTGATCACGTAGGAGTTACTAAATATTTTGATGATATTATGGTTTCTGGCGATATTGGTATCAACAAGCCCGATAAACGAATTTTTGAAATAATGGCAAATAGACTATCTGTAAAATGCAGTGAATGTCTTTTTGTCGGAGATGTATTCTCAAGTGATATTTTGGGTGCATTGAGAGCCGAAATGATACCAGTTTGGTTAACAACAGACTATGAAAGACCAGCAAGATACTATAGCGGATATCGAATTGGCAATCTGAATGAGCTATTTGAAATAATAGCCAAAGAAAATAGTAAGAAAAAGCATTAAATATATACTGAGCATAACCTAAAATTTATTTGAAATTGGCCCTGCTCAGTTTTTTTGATATGAGATGATTATGCTATAATATAAAGAGTATTTTAGTTAGGAGGATTCGTGGCTGATTATAATATTAATCTGACCATCCAAAATATATGGACAGTCTTTAGAGTCTTGATAGATATAGCCGTAATGTGGTTTGTTTTTTACTATACTATTAAGGCTGTACGTAATAATTCAAGAACTATCCAAATATTTAAAGGAATTATAGCGATTGTCGCAATAAATGGTGTAGCTAAGCTATTAGGATTACAAACCATCACATATTTTACAGATATGTTTATTAATTGGGGTCTTTTAGCTTGTATTATCATTTTCCAGCCAGAAATACGAAGGCTCTTAGAAAAGATAGGCAAAACCAACGCTTTTTCCCGAATATCATCATTATTATCAAATGAAAGAGAAAAGCTTGTCGAAGAATTATATGAAGCTACAATTACATTATCTAAATCTAGAACAGGAGCTTTAATTTCGATAGAACAATCTCAATCATTACAAGACTATATAAAGACAGGTATAAATGTTAACGCTAATGTCACAAAAGAACTGCTATGTTCAATATTTATGACCACCACACCTTTACATGATGGTGCCGTAATTATTCAAGGTGATAAGGTTGCCTGTGCTAGTGCTTATTTCCCTCCAACAAATGTTAATTTATCTTCAAGATATGGTGCTAGACATCGTGCTGCTCTAGGTATAGCTGAAGTATCTGACGCATTAACAATTGTTGTTTCAGAAGAAACCAGCGCTATTTCCATTGCTGAAAATGGCAAAATATTCTCTGTTGATGAACAACAATTAAAGGATTATTTAAGAAGAGTTATTTGTAATGATGAAATCGCAATAGAGAAACATTCTAAGCAAAGAAATAGTTTATTAATTCAAGATGAATCGGGCTTGTTAATTTCTAAAGAAGATGATGGAAATCGTAGCATATTCTCAAGATTAAAAAAGAAAAAGAATGAAAAGGATGATACCGAAAATATCGAGTTAGATGAAGAAAACGAACTTGATATGAAAGTGCCAACAAACAATCGTATTAAATACGATAATCTTCATAATGAAGAAAATGTGGTATCAAACAATAAAAATGAAGCAGAAATTGAAGATGATGAAATAGTTATCATTGAAGATAACACTAGAAGGGAGGACGACTAATGGCTGAAGATAAGCGTAAAGTTGAACAAGCCAAAAAGATAGCCTCTAAATCTAGCAATGAAGTTAGAACCATATACGAATCAATAGAGGAGACAGTTTTTAGATTCTTTAGATGGATATCATCAATTATTGATCGTCTATTTTATTCAAAGAAATATACCGGTTTATTTGCTCTACTTTTAGCATGTTTATCATATTTTGTAGTAACATATGATACTTCTTCAGCGGCTGCCTTGAATAGTTCTAAGACGCTATCAAATGTTTCTATCTCAGCTAGATATAATTCAGAATCATTTGAGCTAGTAGGTGCACCTAGTAGTTGTGAAGTTATATTGTCTGGTGAAGCAGCAAATGTTACTAATGCTTCAACAAAAAAAGGCTATTGCTCAATCAACCTAGAAGGTTACACAGAAGGAACTCATACTGTAAAAATGACTGCAAGTGGATATGGTGACAGTGTAAACGCAGTTGTAAACCCTAGCGAAGTATCGGTGACGTTAAAGAAGAAGACTACGATGCAATTCGATTTATCATATGATTACATTAATCAAAATGCATTAGATTCAAAATATATTTTATCTCAACCAACATTCTTATCGGGATCAAAAATTAATATTCGTGCATCTCAAGATACATTAAATTCTATATCTCTAGTTAAAGCGTTAATCGATGTTTCAGGTCAAAACACTGATTTTGAAATAGATGCGCCGCTAGTAGCTTATGACAAGAATGGTAAAGTTGTTGATGCTGAAATTGTGCCAAGTACAGTTACTGCTCAAGTTAAAGTATCTTCTCCACATAAGAGTGTAAATATTAAACTTAACCCAACTGGTAAAGCACCTGAAGGTTTAGCTGTAGATTCTGTTTCTATGGATCATCAAACAACAGAAATCTATGCTTCTGAAGCTGTTCTAGCAACTATTGAAGAAGTATATGTTGATTTCGATTTATCAACGATAACTAACGAAGCCGAAATAATGCTTCCAGTAACGCTTCCTGCCAACGTTTCTTCTTCTGAGGTAACAATGGTTAATGTAAAAGTTGAACTTGCAGAAGTATCAACAAAGACAATCAAGGATGTTTCGTTACTATACAAGAACAACAATAATAATCTTGCTGTATCTGAAATTGATGTTGATAAGGTTGATGTCATTGTTACTGGTTCACAAGCTAATTTAGATGCTTTTGATGATGAAAGTGTATCAGTATACTTTGATTGTGACGGTTTGGAACCAGGAACATATGAACTTCCACTTGTTATTGAATGTAATTCAAATCCATATGTATCATTCGCGTTATCAAAGAACGTTGTAAATATTACCTTTGTTGAGGCTGGTGAATAATGGGACGTTACTTTGGTACCGATGGTGTTAGAGGCCGTGCTAATAAAACATTAAATATAGAAACCGTATATAATATCGGCAGATTTGTTGGTTATTATTATGGTCAAAATAAAAAAGCAAAGATAGTTATAGGCATGGATACTAGATTATCTAGTTCTATGTTTGAATATGCTCTAGCTTCGGCAATGTCTAGTTCGGGAGCTGATGTATATTTGGTTGGTTATTGTTCAACGCCATGTTTAGCATATACAACTATGCACGAAAAATTCTCATGCGGTGTTATGATAAGCGCTTCACACAATCCGTATTATGATAATGGTGTAAAAATATTTGGTCCTGATGGGCTAAAGATCAAAGATGATATAGAAGGTTTAATAGAAGACTATATCGATAATCCAACAACCATCAAATATAAAGAAGATGATCAAATAGGCAAAATAATAGAATACAAACAAGCAGTAGTATCTTATCAAAACTGGCTAAACGAATTATATCAACTAGATTTATCAGAAATGAAATTAGTTGTAGATTTATGTAATGGTTCTAATTGCTATACTGCAAAAGATGTTTTAGCAAATACTCATGCGCAAATTACTTATATCAACGATAATCCAAACGGAACAAATATAAATAACGGTTGTGGTTCAACTCATCTTGAAAGTTTAATTGCTGCAGTCAAAGAAGGACAATATGATTTAGGATTTGCATTCGATGGAGATGCCGATAGAGTGCTGTTTGTAAACCAAGATGGAGATGTTGTAGACGGTGACAACGTTATGTATTTGTTGGCTAAATATTTAAAAGATATCGGCAAATTAAAAGGCAATACATTAGTTACTACCGTAATGTCTAATATCGGCTTGTATAAAGCGTTAACTAAAGTTGGAATTGATTACGATATTACACCGGTCGGTGATAAGAGTGTAATAGATTCTATTATCAAAAATAAATTTGTGATTGGTGGTGAACAATCAGGACATATTATATATTCTGAAGATTCATGTTTTGGTGATGGTTTAAAAACTGCCTTACTGTTATTAAAAGCGTTAAAGCATTTTGATTGCAGTCTTAAAGAGGCGGTAAAAGAATTAAGAATTTATCCACAACTACTTGTAAATGAAAAAGTAAAAGATAAAAATGTAGTTCTTAATGATGAACAAATAAGTAAATTAATTGCGAATATTGCGGAAGAGTTAGGAAATAATGGTCGTATTTTGGTTAGACCTTCTGGTACTGAGCCGTTAATTAGAGTGATGGTGGAAGCCGAAAATGATGAACTATGTAATAAATATGTTTATCAAGTTATAGATATGATTAAAGAAAAGGGCTATGCGGAATCATAGCCTTTATATAATTAGAGGGAACAATTATGAAAAAAATAATCAATGTTGTTGAAGATGAAAAAGATTTAAATGAACTTGTGAAATCTTATTTGGAAAAAGAAGACTATGTCGTTAATTCATATCTTACTTTTGATGAAGCATATTCGCATCTAGATGATTATTGTGATTTATGGATATTAGATATTATGCTTGATGATAAATCTGGTTTTGATCTGATTGAAGAGATAAAGGCTCGCAATCAAAACACCCCTGTAGTATTTATGTCGGCACGTGATAAAGAATTTGATCGTATCATTGGGTTAGAAAAAGGAAGCGATGATTACATTACAAAACCTTTCTCACCAAAAGAATTAGTACTTAGAATCAATGCTATTATGAAACGTGTTTATAAAGACGATAACAGAATCGAAATAAACGGATATTCAATAGATGAACAACAAAGAATTGTCTATAAAGGAAATCAACAGATTGAACTTACAACAAAAGAATTTGATTTAATGATGTTGTTTGTCAGAAATAAAGGCACTGCATTCTTACGCAATCAAATACTTGAACGTATTTGGGATGAAAATTATTATGGATCTGATAGAGTTGTAGATGATACTTTAAGAAGATTAAGAAAGAAAATGCCTGAATTGAATATACAAACAATATATGGATTCGGATATAGACTTGGATGAAAAGAATAAGAATTTGGCTTAGTAATTTTACGCTATTGCAACAATTTTTAACAATTGGTTTTTTAACAATTGCTGCCTTAATATTCTTTATCTTTACATCTTTAATAAATAATATTGATACTTTCGTTAATGCTCAAATGCACTCATATATACATCGTGCACAAGAAGATTATATTTATTCCGTCAACAATCAATATGATGAATATACTGATACTAATGTTGTTCACTTCATTTATAGTGATTCATCAAATAAATATTTAAACACAATTCCTGAAGAATATAGAACTATTGTTTCTAGAATAAATCCTATAATTGATGGAGATATCTATGATGGTAAAATCGAATATCGTGACGATGATGTTGTGTACTCTATCAGATTATATAATAATAATTACCACTTATTATCAATCGTTAAACAAGGGTATCGTAATGAATTCAAAAACGCTCTTTTTACTGGTGTTGTTAATGTTACCATGTATGTGGTTGTTGCCTTAGTAGTATTTATTATGATGTGGGTTGTGTCTTTAATTAGGCCACTAAATTCTATTAGAAACTATATTAATAAAATTAAAGTTGGCGAAGATGCAGAATTGCAAATCAATAGGCGAGATGAAATAGGTGAAGTTGCTGAAGCTTTAGTAAGTATGCAGAACGAACTTGATCAGCAGGAACATATCCGCCAAGAAATGATTCAAAACATCTCTCATGATTTAAAAACTCCAATCGCAACTATCAAATCGTATTCTGAATCAATTAAGGATGGAATTTATCCTTATGATACTCTAGAAAAATCTGTTGATGTAATCATTGAACATGCTAATAGATTAGAAAAGAAAGTGTATAGTCTAATCACTTTTAATAAGTTAGGCTACCTTACTGATGAAAATGAGGACATACTTAATTTGCAAATGGCTCCGGTTATTAGAAAAGCAATTCTATCTTGTGAAGTACTAAGAAACGATATAAGTATTGAAACTGAAATAGATGATGATGTTTACTTTCATGGTGAAGAAGAGCCTTGGCGCGTTGTGGTTGAAAATCTATTAGATAATGCAATCAGATATGCAAAAACTACAATCAGGATTTCTCTTAGCAAAGATTTATTAGAAGTATACAATGATGGCGATTTGATGGACAAAGATCGTATCAGCAAATTATTTAAGCCATACGAAAAAGGAACCAAAGGCAAATTTGGTTTGGGTCTATCAATCGTTAAAAAGGTAACTGAAACTTACGGATATAATGTTGTGGGTGAAAATATGGATGATGGTGTTGTATTTAGAGTATATGGTGTAAGAAAATTCAAAAAGCCATCAAAGAAAAAGAATAGCAAAAAGGGTATAATTGAGTCATGATAACTAATGTAAATGGACTGAATATATACTATGAAAAATCAGGGACTAAAGGCAAAAAAGTGCTTCTTCTTCATGGTTGGGGACAGAACACTTCGATGATGTCTTTTATTGCTGAAAGTTTAAAAAAACATTTTATAGTTTACAATATTGATTTCCCCGGGTTCGGTCAGTCTGATGAACCAAAAGTAGCTTGGGATACTAACGATTATACTGAATTTATCCACGATTTTTGTTTAAAGAACAAAATAAAAAATCCAATAATTATAGCTCATTCTTTTGGTTGCAGAATCGCGGTCAGATATGCATATAAATATAGTGCTCATAAGATGTGCTTAACAGGTGCGGCGGGCATCAGAGATAAGCGCACAATAAAATGGTATTTTAAAACATATTCATATAAACTTGGCAAGAAAATATTAAGTTTAAAGCCATTTGAAAAATATAGGGAAAAGTTTGAAAGTAAAGTTGGCAGTGATGATTATAAAAATACAAGTGGCGTAATGAAGAAAACGTTTGTAAAAGTGGTCAACGAAGATACAACGCCATTGCTTAAAGATATTGAATGTGAAACATTATTGGTGTTTGGTGAAAACGATAAAGCTACACCAGTTACTAAAGGACAGCTTATGGAAAAGCTTATGCCTAATGCTGCCTTGGTTGTTTTTGAAAATGATGATCATTTTGCTTATTTTAACGAGGCAATAAGATTTGTGAACGTATTGGATGCTTTTTTAAGGAGTGATTATTAATGACTATTAGTGTAATCTTTGTAATTGTTTTCTTGTCGCTTTCTTTTGTTTTCATAAAGAATGCTTTGCATATGTTTCAACAAAATCACTATGAGTTATATCGTTATGCAAAGTGGTTATTCAACAAAAACAATATTCATTTTTCAATGGTGCTAGTCTATTTTGCGTTAATGATTGTTGAATGTCTTATTTTTGATGCAATATATGAGATTTTAATAGGATTATTATTGAGCATTATTTTTGCGATTTACATGATTGTATCTGAATTAGATACACAATATATAAAACCACTAGTAATCACCTCTAGAGTAAAGAGACAAATAGTATTAACAACAATATTATCAATAATACTAACTTATGCTTATACAAGAATTATGCCTATTTGGGCTGATGGATTCATCGCGATATATGGACCTTATCTATTAATCTTTTTAGTAGGAGCACTTAGTGAACCTGTTGAAAATCTAATAAAGAAGCATTATGAAGATGATGCCAAGAAAACTCTTTATAGCATGAAAGATTTAATTACAATAGGTATCACTGGTTCATATGGGAAAACTAGTACTAAGAATATCGTTGCTAGTGTTTTGGGTGAAACATACTATACTTTAATGACCCCAGCTAGTTATAACACTCCAATGGGTATCACTAGAACAATTAGAGAAATGATGAAACCAATTCACGAGGTATTTGTTTGTGAAATAAGTGCAACTAGAGTTGGGCAAGTTTCTTATTTAATGGATTTTGTGAAACCAAAATACGGCATCGTAACATCAATAGGTCCTCAACATTTATTGACATTTAAATCCATGGACAACATTATTAAAGAAAAGATGAGAATGATAGAAATGTTACCTGCTGATGGACTTGGAATCATCAATCTAGATAATGAATATATTCAAAATTACAAGATCAACAATGATGTAAAAGTTGTATCAATTGGTGTTAAAAATAAGAATGCTGATTATGTTGCAAAAAACATCAAATATAGCAAAGATGGTTCTTCATTTACTGTAAAACTAGGAAAGAAAAATTGTACTTTTGAAACGAGCTTGCTTGGCGAGCATAATGTTACTAACTTACTAGCAGCTATAGCTTTAGCAGATGAATTGGGTATTTCCGCAAAAGAAATAGTTAAAAATGTAAAAGCTGTTAAACAAGTTGAGCATCGTCTTGAAGTTAAAAAAATAAATAATTATACATTTATAGATGATGCGTTTAATTCAAATCCTGTTGGTTCAAAAATGGCTCTTGATGTGTTGAGTATGATGCCTGGAGAGAGAGTTATTGTTACACCTGGAATGATTGATTTGGGTGCAAAAGAAAATGACTTTAATTATGAATTTGGTAAATATATGAAAAATAAAGCTGATTATGTAATATTAGTTGGCGAAAAACAAACCCAATATATATATGATGGCTTAAAAGATAGCAAATTCAATATGAAAAATGTGATTATAGTTAAATCAGCAAAAGAAGCATTATCGCACGTTTATAGTAAGTTTTCTGATAAAGATACCATTTTATTGGAGAACGACTTACCTGATGCATTTTCTATATAAGATAGTATAATTAGATATATGAAGATTAACGTTGGAGTCTTTTTTGGTGGAAAATCTACCGAACATGAAATAAGTTGTATAAGCGCGAATCAAGTACTTAATGCCATTAATCAAGATAAGTATGATGTTTTGCCTATCTATATTTCAAAAGACAATGAATTTTATTGTTCCGATTTACTGTTTGATTTAAGCAATTATCCCGAATTTATTAATGACCCTGGTGCATCTCTTACAAAGGTCACTATCTATAAAGATGGTAATAGAGTTGTAGTTGCTCCAGTCAAAAGATCTTTGTTTAATAACAAAATTGGCTATATTGATATCGCTTTCCCAGTAGTTCACGGAACAAACGTTGAAGACGGAACATTAGCTGGATTCTTACAGATGCTAGATATTCCATATACATCTTGTGATGTATTGGGTGGTGCCGTTGGCCAAGATAAAGTAGTTATGAAAGACATCTTTAAAGCCGAAGGTGTTCCAATGGTTGACTATTTTGTGGTTTATCAAAGTGATTTCGGAGATAAAATTAAAGACTATCAAAAACAAGCTGATAAAATTGGTTATCCATTAATTGCAAAACCCGCGAACTTAGGTTCATCAATAGGCATTGAGGTTATCAAAACAAAGAAAGAATTTAAAGAAAAAATAGAAAACTGTTTAACCTATGACTTTAAGGTTGTGGTTGAAAAGATGATTAATAAACTTAAAGAGGTTAATATATCTGTTATTGGTGGCATCGAAGATTCTAGAGTGTCTGTTATTGAAGAAGTTACAAATGGTTTCTTGGATTACAACAAGAAATATATGGGAGGAAGTAAATCTGGCAAGAAGATACCTTCAAAAGTTGGAAGCAAGGTAACAGGTTCCAAAGGAATGGCGTCTACAGCCAGAAAGATTCCAGCAAATATTACCAAAGTCCAAAGGGCTAAGATTGAAGATATCGCAACTAAAGTGTTTAGGATACTAAATGCTCATGGCTGTGTTAGAATCGATTTTATGATTGATAAGTCTACTGGCAAAGTATATTGTAATGAGATTAATACAATTCCTGGTTCATTAGCTTTCTATTTATGGAAAGAAAACGGAATTGAATTTGATAAAGAATGTGAGTTATTGATTCAAAATGCATTAAGAAGATATGCAAAAAGAGAGAAAATGACATATTCATTCGAAACAAGCGTTTTAGACAATTATAGGAGGAAGTAAAAATGTCTACACCACATAATCAAGCCGAAATGGGCGATATCGCAAAAACAGTATTAATGCCTGGAGATCCATTGCGTGCTAAATTTATAGCTGAAACTTTCTTAGAGAATCCTGTTCAATTCAACAGTGTAAGAAATATCTATGGCTACACAGGAACATATAATGGAAAGAAGTTATCTGTAATGGCATCAGGAATGGGTATCCCATCTATTGGTATTTATACTCATGAGTTATTTACTCAATATGGTGTTGAATGCATAATTCGTATTGGTTCAGCTGGAGCTTATTATAAAGATTTAAAGATTTACGATGTTGTATTAGCTACTGGCGCTTATTCAGATTCAACATATGCAATTGTACAATCTGATGACCATGAAAAGATTCAATATCCTAGTAAAGAATTAAACGATAATATAATTGAAGCAGCAAAGAGATTGAATATTGAGCTTCATCCTGGCTTAGTTCATTCATCTGATGCATTCTATTCAGAGGCAGGTGCTGCTGAAAAATATATTGAACTAGCAAAGAAAGCTGGAGTCGTTTGTGCTGAAATGGAATCATTTGGTCTATTCCACAACGCAAAAGTATTAGGAAAGAAAGCCGCATGTTTACTAACCATATCTGATAATTTAGAAACAAAAGAAGAAACTACTCACGAAGAAAGAAGAGTAGCGCTAATCAATATGATTAAGATTGCGTTAGAAGCTGTTAAAGAATAATGTCTAAAAATACAAGAAAGGTTGTAATTATAATGATAGTAATATTGATGGTCGTTGTATCAGTATTACCATTTATAATGAGATAAGAAAATGGAAAATAACAAAAAGAAAAAGGTGATAATTATTCTTCTAGCTGTTCTAGCTGTTTTAGGTGCTGTATTGGGAGTGTTTGTTTATACAAGCAATAAAGAAGTTCCTACACCTGAAGAACCTACACCAGTTGTTGAACCAGAAGAGAATAAAATGGATGCCGATTTAAGGCAAAGATATTTAGATAACAAAGCTATCAGCGATGATTATCTAGGACATATTGTATTTGATTCAGGCATTATCGACTTACCATTTGTTCAAGCTGAAGATATCTACGATGATGATGGCCAATTCTATACATTCTACGACATAGACGGAAATCAAATCTTAGAAGAAGAAGCAGATTATGGTTGTGATGATTATGCATGCACTGGTAATGATGTCTATTTGTGGACATATTGGGAAACTATGCAATATGACAAAATGGAGCATGGTGGTTCCATATTTATGGATTATCGTAACACTTTGGATGATGAAAACATCATTATCTATGGTCACCATTTCTCTCCTGAATTTGATCCTGAAAGAACCAGAGCATTTACTTGTTTAGAAAACTTTGTAAATGAAGAATATTATGAAGACAACAAATACTTAAGTTTAATTCTCGATAATGAAATCAGAAAATATGAAGTAGCAGTAGTATTCAAATATGATTTATATAATGGAGAAGATTCACAATATTATCGTACGGAATATGAATTTGATTTGAATGGTGATCCAGATCCAGGATACACAGAAAAATACTTCAAAACAATTAAAGAATTAGCTTACTACGATACTGGTGTCGAACTTCAAAAAGGTGATAAGACCTTGACATTGCAAACATGTTACTCAGGACAACCTGATTATCGTGAAGTAATTGTATGTAAGTTAGTAGACACGATTGTATTCGATTAATGAGCGAAAACAAAGGATGTGTTATTCCACATCCTTTTCTTTTGGCTCGATCTTCGATATTGAATCTAGACGATAGACCACGATCTCATTATCGGCTAAGAATCTCACGTTGTTTAATTTTCTACCTGTACCATTTGTAACATCAATTGTTTTATTATTGGATTTATGAATGCCATTTAAATATTTACTTGCACCATGAGGCCGATCAAATAAATTGATAAGTGGTATATTTACTTGGCCACCCAGGCTATGCCCGGCTAAGCAATAGTCGAAATATTGATCTGTTATATTGGTGAAGGTATCAGGATAATGAGTGATAAGAATATTATATGTATTTTCACTAATATCTTTAAATGCTTCTTCAACATTTGAGTCAATAGAATTGACGTTGATGAGATTAATGAAACTATTGTAGTCAACATTAATAGTTTTGCTAGAATTATCTATTAATTTAAAATCAGCTGCTAATAGGATATCTTTAGATTTTTGCGAATCATTGTCACCTAAGATAAAATATTTACCATTAGTTGTTTTGATATTGCTAAGAGCTTGTAACAATTTTGACGATTCAACTTCATCATTTTCTAATAAATCTCCACCATATATAACAACATCTGGATTAAATCTATTTATTTTTACAACTAGTTTATTCAAATAATCATCATCAACGAATTTACCATAATACAAATCAGAGAAATAAACGATTATTAATCCATCAAGATCATTATCAATTTTAGTTGATGATAATGTTTCCTCTCTGACTTTTAGTTGTTTGGGATTAACAATATATGCGTTACATAAGCATAAACCAACCAGGCATAAAATGGCGCTAGAAATAATTACAATTTTCTTTATCATACTAATAATTATATCGAAAATAATTCACATAATTTAACATAATTAAACCATATTATTTTGAAGGTGTTTTGTTACTATAATATCGCAAGGAAGTCATATAACCTTGCCGATACTAATCCCCGAAATCGTATCGTATATTTATCCCCTTAAACATATAGAGAAGCTCCGTTAGGAGCTTTTCTTCTTTATTATGTAAGTGATTGGTGAATTAATTTTGTCTTGCCTATATTTTTCTATTATCTTGATCTTATTTTGTTTTATATAACTATCTAATAAATAGAATTCATCTTTACCACCTATATGTCCTATATAGAAAGTTATAACAATATATCCATTAGATAAAATTTGATATGCTTTCTTGAAAGCAACTAGGGTTTCTTTTGCCTTGGTACAGCTAGTGTCTTCACTATGAGGCAAATATCCTAAATTGAAGATAAAAAGTTTAATATCTTCTTTTACATATTTATCTACATTAATATGATTATCATGAATCAAGATTACATTATTCTTTTCAAGTCTTGCTTCAGTTTTTCTGATTGCTTCTATAGATATATCAAAGCCATATACTTTTTTAGATAAATTAGATAGTAACAAAGTATCATTTCCATTTCCAACTGTCATGTCTACAGTGGTATCAGTGTTATGAATTAATGGTTTGATGTATTTGTGAACAAAGGTATTGTTATTCATATTTACTTCCTTGATAAGTATCTAATTCACGCATTAGTTTATCGACATCGTTTAAAATAGTAGTTTTATTTAAAACCCATTCAGGAGCCAATAGATTTTCTTTTATAGGATCGCCAGTCAGTCTTTGAACAACTACTTCTGGTCTTAATAATTCTAATTGTTTGACAACCAAATTGATATATTCTTCTCTAGTAATTAATTTGAATGGTTTAATTTCATGGAGTATTCCCATTTTAGTATTTTTGATGATATGTAACATATGAATCTTAATTCCATCAAATGGCAGATGATTGATATCTTTTATTGTTTTTATCATATCTTCAATGGTTTCATAAGGTATGCCATTTAAAATATGCACGCATACTTTTAAATTGGTTTTTTCTAGTTTGTGTATACAATCAGTAAATTCTTTAAAAGAATGTCCTCTATTAGTTAATTTGCCAGTATTGTCATTTGATGATTGTAAGCCTAGTTCTATCCAAATAGTCTTGATGTTAGTAAGCGAATCCAGATAATTGATTACATCATCTTCAAGACAATCGCATCTTGTTGCAATGGCAATTTCACACACTTCATCATTGTGAATAAAAGGATCAAGCATTTCTTTTATTTTTGATAAAGGGCCATATGTATTTGAAAAAGATTGAAAATAAGGAATATATAAAGCATTAGGCCATTTGTTATCCATAATCTTTTTATTAGCTTCATATTGATTGATTAAATCTTCTTTTAAAGCGGCATTAGAATCGCCACTTCCCTTGTCGCTGCAAAATGTACAGCCACCAAAGCTTTTTG
Organism: Erysipelotrichaceae bacterium; assembly: GCA_030531215.1. Classification (GTDB taxonomy): domain Bacteria; phylum Bacillota_I; class Bacilli_A; order Erysipelotrichales; family Erysipelotrichaceae; genus Colivicinus. The sequence goes on along the minus strand of JAUNNY010000004.1, from coordinate 51,921 downwards.
TACCATCCCTATTTGGGCAAGTAAAGCCCGCATCTAAAATAACCTTGGATACCTTACAGTGATAAGTGCTCTTCAAATAATAGTTGAAAGTGTGATAACGTTTTTCATTAAATGAATATTTAAATTTGTTGTCCATACGTTTTCATTCTAACATGAATAATAAGATATAATTTCTATATAGAATTAATAAAAGGAGATTAACGATGTTTAAGTTTTGGGGCGATGGAAGTGATTTAGCAAAAAGTTTAGTAGATAGTGTTGTAGTTAGAAGTACCGCTAATTTTAATTGGACTTTTATCTTTATTTTGGCCGTTGTGTTTTATGTATATTGGAGTGAAATTCAGAAGAAAAATTGGGATGTAGTATATGCTGGACTAGCATTGTATGGTGTTCATTGGCTATATGAAATAGTAAATGCAATCATTGCCCATTTTTTTGGTTATCCTTTGTGGACAGTGTCAAATGAATCAACGACTTTTATTTTATTAATTGGTGTTTGTTGGGAACTAAGTATGATGTTTTCCTTAGCCGGTATCATTTCATATAAAATGTTACCAGAAGATAAAAACTCAAAGATGTTTGGTATGCCATGTAAACTAGCTGGTGCTTTATCAATGGCTTTGTTGTTTGCTTTATTTGAATCGTTCCTGGCTGGAACATCAAACAACTCGTTTATTTGGGTATATAAATGGTGGGGCGTAATTCCTGTATTTATCACAACATATATACCATTCTTCTTAGCTAGTAACTATGTTCCTTTCATGAAGAATCGTAAAGCATTTGTGATTGGTTTATGGTCACTAGTAGCTGTTTTGTTAGTAACATTAATTCCACTAGGAATTATATAAAAAAGAAGTTATTTTTTGAATAACTTCTTATTGCCTTTGGCTAAACTAGAGTTGGAGTAGCCCTTTAAAAAGGTTACTTCTTTTTTTATCCATGAAGGTTCTATATATTCTTTAGCTTCTTCTATAGTGGAAAATTCAATTTCTAAATAAGCTAAGCCCTCGTATTCGTTATGGAACAAATCAATTTCATATATGTATTTGTCCACTGGAATACAGTATCTAGTTTTAGATATTGTTAGACCCTTCTTTTTGGTCAACAATTCATCATATAATTCTTTATTGATTTCTATTTCGTATTCCTGCCTAGATATTTTGTCTTTGGAAGAAGATTTCACAGTAAGTATATATTTATTTAGATTGCTTATCTTTCTAATCCTAATTGTAGGCTTAGACATGATGTATGCTTGTTCAATATCTAATTGATTATAATTACTTAAATTATAAGGAATATCATCAAAATCAATTATCCATTTTCTTTCTATTTCCATATTGTCTCCATAAAAAAAGCCGATACTACAAATCGGCTTGATATTTTATTGTATATCTTTCTTAGAAGCTTCTGATTGAGGAAGCTTATCAGCGACATCTATAACGATATAACCAATGATAAAGAATAACGCTAGACAACCAATTGCAACGTTAATAGATTTTATTTGGAAACCAAAGATATTAAATACACCATTTGTAGCAATACCAATCTTCTTAACAATATAGATTACAAATGAACCTAGGAATGAAGCGCCTTTAGCGAAGATATCATATATGCCAAAGTATTCACCTGAATTTTCATCAGGAATAATTCTTGAATAATAACTTCTAGATAAAGATTGAATTGAACCTTGGAAACATCCAACGCCGAATGCCATTACTGCGAATTGCCATAATTCTTTTAATGTTAATGCGTAGATGCAAACTACAGCATAACCAACGATACAAATTTTGATTAATGATACAGTATCTTTCTTCTTAGATAACTTAGCAAATACTAGCGATCCACCCCAAGCAACTACTTGAGTAAGAAGCAAGAATACGACTTGTCCAACTGTATCTAAACCTAAATCTGTTCCTAAATTGATGCAGTTATCAATGATTGTTCCAACGCCATCAATGTATAGGAAGAATGCGATTAAGAAATATAAAACTTTTTTATCTTCAATAGCGATTCTTTTTACTGATTGAATGATTTGCGCAAAAGTATTTTTGATTGCTCCTGCAGTATCATCAACATAGTTGATTTGTTTATAGTGTTTAATTAGTGGAACAGTAACTATCCACCACCAAACAGCAGTTACACCAAAACCTATAAATCTACTTAATCCGCCAGAGATAAGCCCAACCATATCAGGACCTAAAACGTAGGCAATCAATGCAATAGTGAATGGGATACATGAACCGATATAACCCCAAGCATAACCATAAGCACTTACAGCATCTGATCTATCGTCGGTAGTAACATCGTTAAGCATTGAATCATAGAATGTTAATGATGCAGAATAAGCAATCTTTGAAAGAACATAAATTGTTAGGAATATTAACCAACTCCAAGCAAAACCATTAATGACACAGCCGATTACACCAATTGCAACTGCGGTTGTAAAGAAAATCTTCTTTTTGTCTTTGCGGTCAGCAATAGCACCGCATACTGGACCAATAAGGGCAACTATAACAGTAACAATAGAAGTAGCCAATGCCCAATAAGCCGTTGCATTATCACCAGATATTTGGCCAGGTTCTGTTCCGATTGCAAGAGACTTAAACCAAATAGGAATTAAGGAACAGCCTAACATGGTGAAGGCAGAATTGCCAACATCGTACATTACCCATGAAAATTCTTGTGGAGATAAGTCATGGAAAATTTTAGATTTGTTTAGTTTTTCAAATAATTTGTTCATAGTAATCTCCCTAAACTTTATAATTTATTTCTTCATCATATGATAAAACTGGTATTTTATAGTAATCTTTTTGTTTATCATATGTTCTGTCAAAATAATCGATTAATTCTTTGTTATTTTTTATGTAGCCAATAAAACTAGATAATAATTTTGAATATAATTCTTGAGCTTTATACATTAATTTTTCTAAACGTAAATTAGAATCTTTACATGCTTCATCTTCTTTATCACCCATAATCATATCTGCGTAATAATCGTTTTTAGTTATTTTACAGATGCCAAGAATAATCTTTTTATTTAATTTATTACTTGGAGATAATATGGTGACAAATAATCTCATATATTTTAATGTTTTATGTATTGTTTCTTCGCTGTGTGGGAAGAAATATGATATTATTTTAGCATTATTTTTACTTGGATTAATTAGTTTTCCCAATCTAACTTTATATGGTTTCTTTCCTTCTTGAACAATTAAGTAACGGTCAAACTCAGCCTCAACTTTACTATGTGTTAAGTTAGAAGCATTCTGTTTAGCATAGACATAGCTATGGCACGTACTATCTAAGGCAAAATGAGTTAAGAAACCTAAACTATATGCTAAAATCGCTTCTTTTTCTTCATGAGTCTTATAAACAATGCGGCATCTTTCAAAAAACGATCTTGCAGGAGCATAGTGCATATCATAACCGTATGCTGATACTTCAGGTTCCTTAAGATTATAAAAAAAGAAATCAGGTCCGTGAACGCCTATATCGAATAATTCACGATACTTTTCAACAATTGTTTTGTATTCTGGAGGCATTACTTCAATACATAAGCTGCCAAATTTGTTGTGAGTATAAGTTGTAGGCATATATTACTTTAATTTTAACATATGTAAAGAATACCGATATATCTTTTTTTGCCTTCCTATACTACGATATAAGTAGGAAGAGGTATCAACATATGCTATATAACAATGTTTGTGGTGACAATTTATCGCGTTTGGGTTTAGGAACGATGAGGCTTCCATTATTGGAAGATGGCAAAACCATAGATGAAGTTGAGTTTCAAAAAATGATCGATTATTCCTTAAATAACGGAATTAATTATTTCGATACTGCATATCCATATCATGATGGTCATTCTGAATTGGCTTTAGGAAGAGCATTAAAAAAATATCCACGTGATAGTTTTAAAATATCAAGTAAGTTTCCAGGCCACAATGTTATCAAAGTACCTAACCCAAAGGAAGTATTTGAAAATCAATTAGACAAATGTCAAATTGATTACTTTGACTATTATCTATTGCACAATGTGTGTGAAGCTGATATGCATATTTATGAAGATCCAAAATATGGCATTATCGATTATTTTCTTGAACAAAAAAGATTAGGCAGAATTAAACATCTTGGTTTTTCAAGCCATGCTAGAGTGGAAACTTTGGATGAGTTCTTGACTAGACATGAAGGAATATTTGAATTTTGTCAAATACAACTAAATTATTTAGATTGGACATTACAAGATGGTAAAGATAAATATGATGTCTTAACAAAACATAATATCCCAATTTGGATAATGGAGCCTTTAAGAGGTGGCAAATTAGTTAACGATATTAGCGATGAAGAAAAAAATAAGTTAAAGGATTTTAGACCTGATGAGTCTGTTGCGTCATTTGGATTTAGGTTTTTGATGAAATATCCAAATATCAAGATGATTTTGTCTGGTATGTCTAATATGGAACAGATGATAGATAATATAAAAACATTTAACGAAGATAAGCCTCTATCAGATATAGAAGAATCATATTTATTCGAAATAGCTGAAAGATTAAAGAGCTCAATACCTTGTACAAAATGTCATTATTGTACACAAGGCTGTCCAATGGGTTTAGATATACCTATGTTAATTGCGGCATATAATGATTTAAAGTTTGCTCAAGCCTTTACTGTACCAATGCAAATGGATGCACTTAGCTTAGACAAGAAACCAAGCGCATGCATAAACTGTGGTCAATGTGCCATGATGTGTCCACAAAAAATAGATGTTCCAAAGGTTTTAGCCGATTTCAATGATTTGCTGTCAAAGACGAAGAGTTGGACTGAAGTGTGCAAGGAAAGAATAGAGGCAGAAGAAAGATTAAAAAATAGCAGTAATTAAGAAAATATTAAATGTTGATAAGAATTATTGATAGCTAAATACTATATATTCGCATATTTAAACGATGATGAAATAACTAAAACGAACGTCGTAAGAAGAATTCTACGGCGTTTTATTTATTTCGTTTTAATAAATTGAAAAACTCATGCTGTCAAAAGTGGTGGCATTTTTTATGTACAGTTATTTTCTTACTATTAACATGCTATGAAAAGTAAATACTGTATTGGACAAACCGTATATATTGTCGGGAATAATAGATTCATTATTCCAATGATTGTAGTTAATTATGCTTATGGATTATATACATTAAAGTTTATAAATAGAAATGGAGGTATAAGACTTAAAGAAGAAAGATTATTTGAAACAGAAGAAGCTGCAAGTATTTGCCTTTGATCAAAATTAAAGATTCGCGAGAAAATCTATTTCTAATGTGGAGGTGACCTATATGGGATTATTCTTTCTATGTATATTCATCTATGTAATTTTCACTTATGGACAATCTATCTTGGAATTTATTTTTAAATCAACAATGTTTATTGGAAAGATAGGATTTTATCTATTGATGTTTGTGATTGTAGTTATAACTATTTACGCAATTATTTCATAGTCAAAGAAAATAATTTATAATTATGTTTAACAATAAGGAGGTGCTGTTATGGAACTTGCTAAAGAATCAAAAAAGAAGATTCTTATTGTTGCTATTATTATATGCTTAGGCTTATTTTCTTTCTTTTATTTAGGAAACAAGTTTTCTAATCCAGAAACATATGAAAATATTATTTCTATTCTTGATGAGAAGAAAGATAATGTAATGGGTTTGACCGCTTCAACATCAGCTGCTTCTATTGCTATAACGGTTATTCCCGATGATATTGGTACGCCAATTGCTAATCAGTTAGCAGATTTGAGCTCATATTTATTATTGATTCTAACGGTTATTTATTTGGAGAAATATTTATTGACAGTAATTGGATTTGCGGTGTTTAAAATAATTGTTCCTATTGTTTGTGCATTATTTATTTCTTATGTGTTATTCCCTAAGAATTTTAGTTTGAAAAAAATAGGAATTAAGATTGCTGCATTTGCATTAGCTCTTGTGTTATTGATACCAACTAGTGTAAAAATTTCTGATATGATAGATAAAACATATCAAGACAGTATAAATGAAACTTTGTCGGTTGCTAATCAAGAAATCGAAATAGAAGAACAGCCTCAACAAGAATCTACTCAAGATAATGTTCCTTGGTATGAAAAACTTTATAATTATTTTGCTGATGCTGTTGAAGATGTTAAAGATGCTGTAACAACTTCTACCACTGAAGCTGTAGCTAAAGCCAAAACTTTATTAAGCAATTTTATTGAGGCTACTGCAGTTATGATAGTAACTTCATGTGTGGTACCAGTATTAACAGTAATAGCTTTTGTTTGGATTACAAAATTGTTATTAGGAATAGAGATTAATAAGAATGAATTAATTGAAATGAAAGAAAAAGTAAAAAGCATAACCACGAATCAAAAATAAATAAGAAGGAGGCACGAGCCTCCTTTCATATACCTATTTGAGGAATAGCCATTTAAAAAACTTTATCAGTAATTTAAATGGTACTACGACCCAAACAAATATATGGGTAATAATAGCTAGCATACTATCACCTCCATTTAGAGAATGTTTTTGGCGCGAATTAGCTAAAAAACGGCATATTTTTGTATGATAAAATTAAATTAGAGGTGCTAATATGAATTATCCATTGGCTTTAGCGTTTTTATTTTATTGCGGTGCAATTGAAGGCTGGGTTCTTGAATTTTTTTATCGTAATTTAATTTCTCATCGTGGACCTCGAGGATATATTTTCATTAACCCTGGTTTTTGTAGAGGGCCATGGCTTCCTATATATGGTATTGGTTTATCTTTTATGTTTGTGATTTGCTGGGAAGTATCTAATCGCATAAACATTGAAGGGATATGGGGCGATATTCTTATCATCCTGCTTATTGCTTTAACGATGACTATCATTGAATTTATTGGCGGTATTTTTTTGCTAAAAGTATTAAATTTAAGATTGTGGGATTATCGTGATAGGCCCGGAAATATCATGGGCGTAATCTGCCCTTTGTTTTCTGTGATATGGGGTAGCATTGGTGCTATTTATTATTTGTTTATTCATGATTCCGCAATTGATGGAATAGCGTGGTTGTCGCAAAATCTTAGTTTTTCATTTGTTATAGGTTTATTTTTTGGTTTCTTCATTATAGATTTAGTATCTTCTGCGATAGATGCAGCAGAGATTAAAAAATATGGTGATTTGCATCATGTTGTCATTAAATATGAAGAGTTAAAGGAAATTTTAGTTGCAAAAGAAAAAGAATTAATCGGAAAACAAAAGAGTTTCATTACTCAAATTAAAATGAAACAAGAAGAAATATTAGAAGAAATAGAACGTGTTTCTGAAGATAAGAGTATGGCGTTAAAATCTAAAAGATCTAAAAGAAATAAGGTTAATAAAAAGTAAAATTAACATTCATGATAAAATATTAGTAATATGAAATATTTTTTTATAGTAATATTTTGGATTGCAACGATAATCCATCTAATCGCCTCATCAAAAAAGGACACTAAACTTAGAAATTATTCTAAGCCATTTATAATTCCTAGTTTGATAGGCATGTATATTTTCTCAACCGATCATGTTCTTTGGTCAACTATAATTGCCTTAATATTCAGTTGGATTGGTGACTTATTTTTAGTTGGAAAGGGTGTTAAATGGTTCTCAATAGGTGGAATTTCGTTTATGATAAGCCATCTATTCTTTATCATTTCTTATAGTTATGAGATTGCATTTAAAGAGATAGACTTTTTATACTTTATAGCTTTGTTCTCATTCTATTTGGTTTTTGTTACTTTCATATTTAATGAACTTAAACCATTTTTACCTGATAAGTTACTTATACCTATGTTCTTTTATTTATCAATAAATGGATTGATGAATTGTTTCTCTATATTAAGACTATATACAAATATGAACATGCCTAATTTCTTAACCTTCGTAGGTGCAACTTTGTTCTTTATTTCTGATTCAATATTATTCTTTGTAAGATTTAATAAGAATAGTAGATTCAAAACTCATTTCTGGGTAATGCTTACATATTCATTGGCTGAATTTTTAATTGTCTTTGGTCTAATCTAAAGGAGGCTAGAACTATGAAATATTATGTATATAATAAATTTTCAAACAATGGTATACTTCCAAAAATTAGTGAAGATATAAAATTGGTGGAAGCAGTCGGGCTTGATTATCAAAAGTTTTTTGAAGAACTTAATCAGGAAGATGAAGTTGTATTCCTAGGTGGTGATGGTACAGTAAATTATTTGATAAACAATATTAATGTCAATGAATTAAAGAACAATGTTTATCTAAAAGCTAATGGAACAGGTAATGATTTTATAAACGATATAGAAGCTAATGTTAATGATGAAATATTGCTTAATCCTTATTTAAAGAATTTACCTAGCGTTAACATTAATGGTAAGAATTTGTTTTTTATCAATAATGTTGGTTTTGGAATCGATGGATATTGTTGCGAAGTTGCTGATCAAATGAAAGCTAAAGAACCAAACAAAGTAATCGATTATTCAGCAATAGCAATCAAAGGATTATTATTCCACTTCAAGCCATGTCACGCTAGTGTTACTGTTGATGGAAAAACATACGAATACGATAATGTTTGGTTAGCTCCAACGATGAAAGGTAGATATTATGGCGGGGGTATGAAAGTTGCCCCAGATCAAGATCGTAATTCGGATAAACTTTCAGTTGTTATTTATAAATCAAGATTTAAGTTAGTTGCTTTAGCAAATTTTCCATCTATATTTAAAGGCGAACATATTAAGAACAAAAAATTAACGACCGTTCTATCTGGCAACGATATTCATGTTAAATTCTCTAGACCATGTGCTGCTCAGATAGATGGTGAGACGGAACTTAATGTAACTGAATATACTGCAAAATTATAAAAGCTCGATCCATATGAATCGAGCTTTTTAATAGGGGTACAATTATTTAACCACGTTATATGCATAGATATTTGCTTCTCTTAGCATTCTGTTGATTTGATAGTCTGTATATTTTTTTCTATTATTGTCAGTTAAATGCATAAGAATTATTCCAACAAACATAGTCATAATTGTTGTGATAGATTTAATCATTTTGTTACCTTCTTTCTGTAAGAATAGCTCTTACAATTTAAGTTTATGTTGTCTGTAAAAGCCTTTCAATACGTAAGCGTTATCAACTTATCTGTAAACGCTAACGTAATCGTTTTCAAATTTTTATTAGCTTTATTTATACATAAAAAAAAGATTGCATGCAATCTTAACTGGCAGGGGTGGTAGGAATTGAACCCACACTAGCGGTTTTGGAGACCGATGTACTACCACTATACGACACCCCTACGTGCTTTTTAATTTTATCTTAAAGAATGTTTTTTCGCAAGATTGTATAATTAATTTGTTATTAGTATGAAAGGTGATGAATTATTATGAAGATTGGACAATTTTCGGATTCATTTTTGCCTATTGTTGATGGCGTAGGCAGAGTAGCATATAAGTATTGCGACACTTTAGCAAATAAAGGACATGATGTTTGCGCAATGGTTCCTATGAACGATATGGGTAATCGTGGTAAATATCCTTTTGAAATAGTTGATTATTTATCTACAGAATTACCAATCAATAAAGCATATGATGTCGGTTTAACTGTAGATCCTCATTATCGCAAGATATTAGATATGAAACATTTTGATATTGTTCATGTTCATACGCCTTTTATAGCTGGACTTGATGGCATTAGATATGGAAGTCAACATAATATACCTGTAGTTGGTACATTTCATTCAAAATATTATGATGATTTTTTACAAATTACAGGATCTAAATATATCGCAGAATTTGGCGTTGATGTTGTTGTAGAATTCTATAACCATTGTGATGAAGTATGGACTGTAAGTGAGAATAGTGCTGATACATTGTACTCATATGGTTACAATAAACCTATTTATGTTATTCAAAACGGAATGGATATTAAAGATATTGATTACACTTTGGCTATTGATGCAAAGAAACATTTTAATCTTAATACAGAAGAACCTGTATTGTTATATGTTGGTCAATTGAATTTTAAGAAGAACATTGAAAGAACAATTAATTCTTGTGGATTGCTGAAAAAAAATAATATTCCTTTCCAATTGGTTCTTGCCGGTCAAGGCCCTCATGAAAAAGATATTCGTAATTTATGTCAGAAATTCGATATTTCAACTAATACGATTTTTACCGGACACATTCAAGATGAAAATTTATTAAATGGTTTATATGCGCTAGCAGATTTATTTGTTTTCCCATCAAATTATGACACTTATTCAATGGTAGTTAGAGAAGCTGCAAATGCAAGAACAGCCTCTGTAGTGTTAAGAAATAGTGCACCAGCTGAAGTAATAGAAGATGGAGTAAATGGTCTATTATGCGATGATACTGATGAAAGCTTGTTTGAAGTAATAAAAAATAATCTTCAAGATCGCAATAATTTAATCGAATTAGGCATTAGAGCAAAAGAAAGCATTCCTGTTTCATGGGACAGTATTATCAACCAAGCAACAGAGCGTTATCAATATTTGATAGATAAAAAGAAGAATAAATAGAATTGCTATATAATTTAATATGCGAGGGGTAAGATGTTATGAAAACTGCATGGGAAAAATATTTAAAAAACACTAAACCAGTAATGGACTTTTGTGAGGGGTATAAAACTTACATTACTAATGCCAAAACAGAAAGAGAAGCAACTTTAGAAGCAATCAAATTAGCAAAGAAGGCTGGTTTTAAAGATCTTTATAGTGTAAAGAAGATTAAACCTGGCGATAGACTATATGCTAACAATAGAGATAAGAATGTTGCCTTTTTTGTTATTGGAAAAAAAGATATAGAAGAAGGAATAAATATCTTGGGTGCACATATCGACGCGCCTAGACTAGATTTAAAGCAACATCCACTATACGAAGATAATGGTCTTGTTCTTTTGGATACTCATTATTATGGTGGCGTTAAAAATTACCAATGGGTAGCTCATCCAATGGCTTTACATGGCGTTGTATGTAAAAAAGATGGTACTACTGTAAACATCAAAATTGGCGATAACGAAAATGATCCTGTTATTGAAATATCAGATTTATTGATACATTTAGCACATGATCAGATGCAAAAGAAGGCTACAAATGTTATTGAAGGCGAAGATCTTAACGCTTTATTTGGATCGATTCCAAAAGCAAAAACAAAAGAAAATCCTGTTAAAGCAAATATCTTAGATATATTAAAGAAAGAATATAATATCGAGGAAGAAGATTTTATCTCTGCTGAATTAGAAATCGTGCCTGCAGGTAAAGCTAGAGATTTAGGCCTTGATAGAAGTATGATAATGGCTTATGGTCATGATGATAGAATTTGTGCCTATGCATCATTGATGGCAACTTTAGAAATGAAAAATCCATCAATAACTTCTGCTTGTATTTTTATTGATAAAGAAGAAATAGGCTCAGTAGGTTCAACTAGTGCTCATTCAACATTCTTTGAGAATTGTATCGCTGAGTTAATTAATAAACAAACATCATATAATGATTTAAAGTTAAGACATGCATTTGAAAATTCGCACATGATTTCTTCTGATGTATCTGCTGCTTTTGATCCAAATTATCCTTCAGTAAACGAACCTAAGAATACCGCATATTTTGGTAAGGGTATTAGTATCAACAAATATGTTGGCGCTAGAGGCAAATCCGGAACTAATGATGCAAACCCTGAATATATTGCTAAATTAAGAAAAGTTCTAGAAGACAATGATGTATCATTTCAAACTGCTGAACTTGGTAAAGTTAATCAAGGTGGCGGAGGAACAGTTGCCTATACTTTTGCTAATAAGAACATGGAAGTAATAGATGCAGGTGTTGCTATTCAAAATATGCATGCATGTTATGAGACAGCTTCAAAAGTCGATATCTATGAGTCATATCTTGCATATAAAGCTTTCCTAAAGGATTTTAAATGAGTTTTATAGATTACAATAAATCAATATTGAGTTATGTTTCATCAATAAGGAACTATTTTGGTTTATCATCTAGCTATTCAGCAGATGAAAAGTTTTTAAATTACATTAATAATGAAAAACCTAAAAAGATAATATTGATGTTGATTGATGCGATGGGAGCTAATTTGATTGAAAAATATCTTTCTGATGATTCGTTTTTAAGAAAGAATATGATTACTAGAGTTCCAACGGTTTTTCCTACTACCACAACTGCAGCAACAACTTCTATTAGAAATGGAAAATCGCCAAACGAAAATGCATGGTTAGCATGGACACAATATTGTAAAGAAGTTGATGACATAATCATCCCATTTAAAGGTGATAGTTATTATCACAAAAACAATTATGGTGGCAGAGAATTCTACGAATCAATTGTTCCTTTTAAGGATACGACTGATGAACTAAATGAACAAGGAATCAAATCAAGAATCTTGTTTCCAAGTTTTGAAAAGGATGGTTGTGAAGATTTCGATAGCATGTGTAATCGTCTAGTTAATTATTCAAATAAAGATGATTATAGATATATCTATGCTTATTGGGATAAATACGATACATATTGTCATGAATACGGTCCATCAAGCAATATTTGTAAAGCTTATTTAGCTCATATCAATTATGAAATAGAACATATGTGTGAAAGGTTATCTTCAGATACGATGCTTGTAGTCGTTGCTGATCATGGCCAAATTGATGTTAAACGTTATTATGATTTTCGTGGAAGTAAGTTCGAAAAATGTTTCTTAAGATTGCCAGCTGGCGAAACTAGATCCCAATTCTTTTATATCAAAGATGAATTTAAACAAGAGTTTGAAAAGATGTTTGTTGAGGAATTTAAAGATGATTTTATCTTAAAGAATAAACAAGAAGTTATCAAAGAAAAAATATTCGGTGAACATCAAGACCATGAACGTTTTGCTTCTTTTTTAGGTGATTATCTTGCAATTGCTAAAAGTGATTTGGTCTTTGTCAATATTGATGAGGAAGCTCAAATAAAAGGTCATCACGCAGGCATATGTGATGACGAATTGATGATTCCAGTTGTTGTATATAAGAAGAGCTAGCGCTCTTTTTTGTGATGGTGCACTAGACAGGATTTGAACCTGCACGGTATCCCATACGAATCTGAATCGTACGCGTCTGCCAGTTCCGCCACTAGTGCGTATAAATATTATAGTATGAAAATAGTTATAAGTTACTTGAAACATTTTTTCATTACGATTAGAATAAGTAAGTATGGAATTTAGAAAGATTATAAATGTAGCTGTTATAGCTCACGTCGATGCTGGAAAATCAACACTTGTTGATGCTTTTTTAGCACAATCTCATGTTTTTTCAGATCATGAAGAAATCGTAGCTCAAGTTATGGATTCAAATGATCTAGAAAGAGAAAGAGGAATAACAATTTATTCAAAGAATTGTTCAATTAACTACAAAGATTACAAGATAAATATAGTTGATACTCCAGGGCATGCTGATTTTTCAAGTGAAGTTGAGCGTATCATCAAAACTGTTGATACAGTAATCTTGTTAGTAGACTCATCTGAAGGGCCTATGCCTCAAACACGTTTCGTTTTGAAGAAATCATTAGAGGCGGGTTTAAGACCTATCTTGTTAATCAATAAGATAGATAAAAGGGATGCAAGAATTAACGAAGTAATTGATGAAGTATATGATTTATTCTTAGACTTAAGTGCCAATGATGATCAACTAGACTTCCCAATTCTATATGGTATAGCTAGAGATGGCATCGTTAGATATAATCCTGATGATACAAATTGCGATATTAATCCATTGTTTGAAACAATCGTTAAACATGTTGATGCTTATCCAAATATGATGGATGAACCAGTTCAAATGCAAGTTAGTGCTTTAGCATATGATGATTATATCGGCAGAATTGGTGTTGGTAGAGTATATTCGGGCGTTATTAAAGCAAACGAATCAATTTGTGTATGTAATAATTTAGGCAAAACAGAAACGCGAAAGATTGCAAATCTATATCATTATGAAGGTTTAAAGAGAACGGCTGTTTCAGAAGCACAATGCGGTGATATTGTTCTAATTTCTGGTATAGAAAATATTGAAATAGGTGACACAATTTGTCCGGTTAATGCGCCTAGTCCATTACCACAAATCGAAATTGAAGAACCAACTTTAAGTATGAACTTCATGGTAAATACTTCGCCATTCCAAGGAAAATCTGGAAAGTATGTTACTTCTAGAAATATTAAAGAAAGATTAGAGAAGGAATTAGAAGTTAATGTCGGTTTAAAAGTTGAATCTACAGATACAACAGATTGTTTTAAAGTGTCTGGTAGAGGCGAACTACATCTTTCTATTCTTTTGGAAAATATGCGTAGAGAAGGATATGAGGTTGCTGTTTCTAAACCTGAAGTAATATTTAAAACTATCGATCATGAATTATGTGAGCCCGTAGAAGAAGTCGTATGCTCGGTTCCTAATGAATACTCAGGTTCTGTGATCAATAAACTGAATTTGCGTAAAGGCCAAATGATTGATATTCAAGATGAAGGAACATACACAAAAGTTATTTATCATGTGCCAACTAGAGGATTATTAGGTTATCGCAGCGAATTTATAAATGATACTAAAGGTGAAGGCGTTATGGTAAGGAAGTTCATTGAATATTCACCATTCTCTGGCGAAATTCCTGAACGTCCAAATGGCGCATTAATCTCTATGGCTACTGGTAAAGCAATGACTTATGCATTGTGGAATTTACAAGATCGTGGACAATTATTTGTTTCGCCTGCAACTGATGTTTATGAAGGCATGATAGTTGGTGTTTCTAGCAAGACTCAAGACATCGAAGTAAATCCGACAATTAATAAGCATATGACAGCAGTTAGATCTACTGGTAATGATGAAGCAATGAAGTTAGTTCCACCTAGAATTTTCTCATTAGAAGAAGCTCTAGAATTTATTAACGAAGATGAACTTGTTGAAATTACACCTAGTGATATTCGTCTAAGAAAGAAATATTTAACCAATTTAGATCGTCGCAAACATATGCGTGAAGTCAATAAAGCTGAAGCAAAATAACCGTACTTAGTACGGTTTTTTTATAAATGATAAAAAATAAGTTAAAATATTAGTAATATGGAATTATTAGTTACCCTTAGAAACACACACAACATTGAAAAAATATTAGGGTCTGTAGATGGTGTCATCGTAGGCAATAAGTTTACTGTTGGTTTTAATTATTCTCTAGATGACATAACTAAGATTGTTAGATATTGCCAAAAGGTAAATAAAAAAGCATATATTGTCATGGATGATTTTATTTCTGAAGATGAATTAATTGAACTTAATTCTTATTTAGAATTTATTTCAACTTTAGATGTGGATGGTATCTATTTCCATGATTTAGCAGTATATGATGCTGCAAGTACTTTTGGTTTAAAGAATAAACTTATTTATGATGGCAAAACAGTTCTATGTAATTCTTTAGAGTCAGCTTATTATTTATCAAAGGGATTAGAAGGAGTTGTTATTTCTAGAGAGTTAACTAAGGAAGAAGTAATGTCAATCCTTACTAGTAACCCTAATAAAGTAGATTTACAAATTTTTGGCCATTTAAGATTATCTTATTCTAAACGTCGTTTTGTTTCTAATTATTTAAAACAAATAAATAAATCATATGACATTTCTGGAAAAGATGATTTGTTTTTAAAAGAAGAACTTCGTGATTACAAGCTTCCTGTTATTGAAGATGAAAACGGCACAAGAGTATATAGTGATTATATTCTTGAAATGTATGAAGAAATAAATATGTTTAAATCTTATGCTAAAAGAGGAATAATTGATACCTTGTTTATTAATGATGCAGAGGTTTTACAAGTTGTGAGAGATTATCGTAAAGTTTCTCAAGATAATTGTTTATTCTTAAAAGAAAGATTAAATTATAATTTCCCTAACAAGTATAGTTCAGGTTATTTATACATGAAGACAAACATTACAAAAGATGAATAAGATTGAGTTATTAGCGCCTGCTAAAGATTTAGCAAAGGCCAAAATTGCGATGATGTATGGTGCCGATGCCGTTTATGTAGGTGGCAAGTCTTTTTCATTACGTTCCCGTGCTTCTAATTTTTCAATGGGAGATTTAAAACAGTTAGTTGAATATGGCAAACAATATAATTGCAAAGTTTATGTTACTGTCAATATTGTTTTCCATGATGAAGATTTCGTAGGTATTAAAGAATATCTAAGCCAATTAAACGAAATAGGTATTGATGCCGTAATTATTTCTAATATCTCGTTGATTCCACTTGTCAAGAAAGTTGCTCCTAGACTTGAGTGCCACATTTCAACACAATTATCAGCTAATAATTCTAGTGCAATTAATGTTTTAAAGACTTGGGGCGCTGATAGAGTCGTTCTAGCTAGAGAGGCTAGTATGGATCAAATCAGAGATATTACACGTAAGTGTTCACTTCCTGTAGAAGTATTCATTCATGGTGGTATGTGTTCAAACTATTCTGGTAGATGTGTTCTTTCGAATAGAATGACATTGAGAGATGCTAATCGTGGTGGCTGTGCTCATTCTTGTCGTTGGAAATATCGTTTATATGAAGGTGAAACTGAAATAAGTAATCCTGATTGTTTACTATCGATGTCTTCAAAAGACTTAAGAGCTAGTGCCTATGTTGAAAAACTGATTAGAGCAAATGTTGCTTCGTTAAAAATTGAGGGTCGTATGAAGTCTGAATATTATATTGGCCAAGTTGTAAAAACTTATCGCAATATGATTGATGAAATATATGAAACTAGTGAAATGCCTTATGAAAGATTAAGATATTATGATTCAGAATTAAATAAGGCAGAAAATAGACCAAGCGATGACGGTTTCTTATCCGGCAGTTGTGATAATACTAAGCATCTATATGGCGTAAATGGCGCTGGTGTAACTCACGATTATGTTGCCTACATCAAGGATTACGATTATCTTAAGTCAATAGCTTTAGTTGAAGTAAAGAATGTCTTTAATGTTGGTGACACTTTAGAAGTATTTGGTCCAGAAATAGATAACCATAATTTTGTTAATGAAATGATGTACAACACTGAATGGCAATATGTCGAATCAGCTAATAAACCTACAGAATTATTATTAGTACGTATTCCTTTCGTTGTTCATAACGGAGATATGATCAGAAAGGTTAATAAGCAATGATCATCGAAGGTGCAATAGCTGTTAAGGCAGCTATTAATTTTCATAAGAGAAACATTGATTGCGTTTATATAAACGCGAATAAAAAAACAAAAGATTTCAATTATATTAGAAAAATCGGAAAGATAAATAATATCCCGTTTAAAGAAGTTGGTGATGATGTTATTAGTTCCTTAGCTATTGGGAAAAGCCATGGTGGTATTTTAGCTGAGGTAAGTAATAGATTTACTGATGAATTTGTTGACGGAGATATTTTTTATTTAGATGGTATTGAGGATCCTTTTAATTTGGGATACGCTCTAAGAACTTTATATGCATTTGGAATTAAAAATGTTCTTTTATCCAATAGAGATTATTCTATGATGGAAGCTCAATTACTCAAATCAAGTGCCGGAGCATACGATATGCTTAATATCAAAATATGTAAAAATCCTCTAGTAGATTTAAAAACTTATAAAGATGCTGGCTATTATTTATATAGTTTATATCGTGGTGAAGATTCAAAAGATGTTTTTGATGAGGCATTTAAAGACAATGCGTTATTTATTTTAGGCGGTGAGAAAAGAGGAATCTCAAGCGACATATTGGCTATGTGTGATGAACATTTATATATTTCGTATGGTTCTGATTTCCGCAATTCACTGAATGCGTGTGCAGCATTAGATGTTGTTGTGACGTTGTTGTATAAACAAAGAAGAACAAAATGATTACCTCACTAGATAATAAAAAAGTAAAAGAATTTAATAAACTCCATCAAAAGAAATATCGCGATGATAGATATTTATTATTAGATGAGACATTAATTTTAGCTGCAAAAGATAGTGGTTATCTTCAAACTTTATTATATGTTGGTGAATTACCTTTTGATTTCGCAAATAGTATAGAAGTATCTCAAGAGGTTATGGATAAAATTGCTAGACAAGATGGTTACAAATATATTGGCGTAGGCACAAAGATAAAAGAAAGCTCTAAATACGGAAATAGAGTAATGATTCTTGATCATCTGCAAGATCCGTTGAATGTTGGGCGCATAATGGAAAGTGCTTATATCTTTGGATTTGATTCTATTATTATTTCTGATGATAGTGCAGATATTTATAATGAAAAATGTTTGAAAGCTTCTAAAGGTGCTATTTATAAACTTAATATTTGTGTTAAAGAATTAAAAGATGAAATAAAAGCTTTGCAACAAGATGGCTACAAAGTTTGTGCAACAGGATTGAGAGATAATACTTTAGAGTTATATGAAGTCGAGCCAACAGAAAAAATGGCCTTTGTTTTAGGCAACGAAGGAAGTGGAGTTACTAGTGAGATTATGGATATATGCGATGAAATCGTAAAAATAGCCATGGTCAATATCGATTCTTTAAATGTTGCCATGGCTGGTTCTATTGTTATGTATCAGTTTAAAATTTAACACCGAAACTAGGCTCGTCCTCTTTTATCGGTATTTCTTTAATAGCGTAATCTTCAATATGAATATAACCGTCCTGTTCTTCTAGGACTTTTTTATTGAAAGCATCAAGTGAATACTCATCACCTTCAATTTCAACTTCAACATTGCCATTAGATAGATTCTTTGCATAGCCAACAATTCCTAATGATCTAGCAATCATCATAAGAGTCCATCTAAAACCAACGCCTTGAACATAACCTGTGTATATAATGTGATATCTTTTTTTCATATGAATAACTCAACTATAAATACTGATAAACAACAAATTACCGTAACCTTAAATAAATCCATTCCTCTATACGAAACTATTAGACCTATTACTAAAGCGATTATTCCAGAGATAGTAGATTCTGTTGAATAGATAATAGAAGGGAACGTCATAACCGCCAAAGTTACATAAGGAATATAGTATAAGAATGATTTGATATATTTATTCTTGATTGGTTTTCTAATAATGGTTAATGGTAAAACTCTAATTAGATATAGAGTGATAGCCATTATAAAAATATATATGTAATTATTCTTCATTTTCGATGCCTCTTGGGAACAGTATTGCTCCAAATGAAGATATTAGTATTGTAAGAATGATTGTTATTGTACTAGTTGAAATATTAACGAACTTATATAATACAAAACTTGAAATAAAACTTAAAATTACTAGTAAAGCTACAGCACGATCTTTTTTTGCGGGTGGTATAAATATCGCAAGAAACATCGCGTATAATGCGACTGATAAACAACTAACAATATTGTTTGGCAAAATATTACCCATAATTGTTCCAAATAAGATACCAAGCGACCAACATGGTCCGGCAAAACTAGCAGCACCAAAGACATAATACGGATTACAATATGATTCTTGGGATATTGCTAGGCCAAAGAATTCATCAGTTAAATAATAGCCAAGTATCATTCTATGAAGTGTGCTCTCCTTAGGATTTATTTTTTGGCTTAGGGCAAATGACATTAAAATATAACGGGCATTCGCGACGATTGTAACGATGATTATCTCTAAATAAGGTATTTGTTCTTGGATTGCTGTATAGCCGGCAGATTGGCCAGCGGAAGCGTGTAGAAGCATTGCTGATAAAAGGCTTTCAAATGGAGTGAGCCCTGCATTAGATGCTGCTATGCCTAAGGAAAAAGCTACAGCAAAATAGCCTAGTCCAATTGGTATACCATCTTTAATTCCTTTAATAAAATATTCTTTGTTCATATAAAAAAAGAACTATTTCTAGTTCTTATAGTTTGATAAATTGATCAACATTAATTACGAAGATTGTTGCACCGCCTATTTCGACCTGCATAGGGAAAGAAATAAAACTGTTCATTTCTGAAGATAGAGAAGATGGAATAGCTTCAGTTCTTCTTTGTGATTCTTTACCTATAATGCTAATTGCTTGGTCAACTTCATCATCTTCACATCCGATAATCAATGTAGTGTTTCCTGAAGAAAGGAAGCCACCTGTCGTTGATAAACGTGTAACGTGATATGATGCTTTATTTAATGCGGTTATGCAAGATTTTGTATCGTCATCTGAGATTATTGCAAGTATAATTTTCATGCTTATACCTCCTTTAAGTTATTCTACCATATTGTGATAATATAATGATATGTTAAAGAAAATCAAAAATATCTTGTGTATTATCCTAGGATGCTTTGTATTAGCTGTTGGTGTTGAATCATTTATCCTTCCATATAACATTCTTTCGGGTGGTGTTGCAGGTATTGCTGTATTATTAAAGCCGTTTATTCCTATTAGTGAAGAAACAGTAGTAGTTGTTTTGAATATTCTTTTATTTGCTTTAGGAACGGCGTTTTTAGGAAGAGAATTTGCGATTAATACTGTAGTTGCTACTGCAGCTTATCCTATATGTTTGGTTGTTGCTGAAAAAATAATTCCTAGTTTTGAGGTTGAACCATTAATCGCTGCAATTTATGGTGGCTTGCTTGGCGGTATTGGAACTGCGATTTGTATTCATAATGGTGGTTCTACTGGTGGTATGGATATCCCACCACTGATTATAGAAAAATATTTTAATTTTGATGTATCTAAAGAGATTATGGTTTGTGATGCTTTGACAGTTTCGTGTGGTTTATGGATATATGGTATCGAACCAGTTCTTATTGGATTAATCTGTGTCTTTTTATATAGTTTTGGTGTTGAAAAATTTATGTCTTTATATGATGGCAGGCTTGCTTCTAAGCGTATAGAAATAATTTCTGATCACTATGACGAAATTATAAGCGATATTCATATAACTGTAGATAGAGGCACAACATTACTTGATGCTTCTGGAGGATACACTTACAAGCCAAAGAAGGTCATTTTATGTGTAGTGCCAGAGAAAGATTATCAAAAAGTCATTGATATAGTTAATAAATATGATAAATCTGCTTTCATTATAGTTTCGCAAACTTATGATGTTCACGGTGAAGGTTTCACATTTGAGGGACGTCTATAATGATGTTATAATTTTAAGGTATGATAGAATTTAAAAATGTTTCTAAAAAGTACAAAAACGGAACTCACGCCTTGTATGATGTGAATCTACAAATACATGATGGTGAGTTTGTTTATATTATTGGGCCTACTGGTTCTGGTAAATCAACATTAATTAAATTATTAGATGGTGAAGAAATTCCTACTGGAGGGAATGTCATCGTTAATAAGACTAATGTTGGTAAGATAAGAAATTCAAAAGTATATCTATATAGAAGAAAAATAGGTGTTGTTTTCCAAGATTATCGTCTTCTTCCAAATAAGACTGTTTTTGAAAATGTTGCTTACGCTTTGGAAGTATTAGATTGGCCTAAAGACAAAATTAGAAGAAGAACAAGAGAAGTATTAAGACTTGTAGATTTAGCGGATAAAGCTAATTCATTCCCTAACGAATTATCTGGCGGGCAACAACAAAGAGCTGCCATTGCACGTGCAATTTCTAAAAGGCCTAATATTCTAATTGCGGATGAGCCTACAGGAAACCTAGATCCTGAGATGACTAACGAAATCGTTGATATGTTGGAGAGAATTAATCTTGAAGAAAAGACTACAATCTTGGTTGTTACACATAATCCTATTATGGTAAAAGAACATCCAAAACGTACAATTACTATTGAAGCTGGTCATATAACTTATGATCGCCAAGCCGATAATTCAAAAGAGATAAAGGTTGAAGAAATCACAGGAGAGATTCCTGTTCAAGAAGTAAAGGAAGCAATTAAAAAAGATGTTTCATAGATTTTTTAAGCACATTAAAGAAGGTTTTGTAGGTATTAGACGTCATTTTTCAATGGCTATTTCTAGTGCTTCTGCCGTTACTGTTACGCTAACTTTGGTTGGCTTCTTTGCTGTCTTGATGTTTAATATGGCTTACATGACTAGTGAAGTTGAAAAATCAATATCTTTAGTTGCGCTTATTGATTACGATTGTTCTAGTAGTGAAATAAAAATAATTGAGAATAATATTGCTGAATTAGATAATGTTGATACTGTTGAATATCGTACTAAAGATGAAGAGTTCGACTTCTATAATGAAATGTATCCTGAGATGATTGAATTCTCAGAAACATATCGTGAAGACAATCCATTCCACGACACATTTATGATATATGCGAAAGATGGCAGTAAGCTTTCAGAACTAAAAGAAAAGATTGCTAGTATCAATGGTATAGATTCTGTAGAAGATGGTGGAAGTAACACTTACAAGTTCGTTAATATTTTGCATAGCGTTAGATTTGCTGGCTTAATATTAGTTTCAGCTTTGGTTCTTCTAGCTATTTATTTGATATATAACACTATTAAAATTACGATCGCTTCAAGAAAAGATGAGATTTGGATTATGAGAAATGTTGGTGCTAAAAATGGTTATATTCGTGCACCATTCCTTGTTGAAGGAATAATCATAGGAATTATGGGTTCCATCATTCCTATTGGTTTGATTATTTGGGCTTATGTTTATTTATTCAATTTATCTAATGGTAATATTTTAGGAATTATCAATTTGTATCCTTCATATCCGTTCTTGTTATATTTGTCATTAGGATTAGTAGGCATTGGTATTTTTGTTGGTTTCATAGGATCATATATCAGTGTTTGTAAGTATTTGAGGTTAAAACGATAATGTTTAAAAAAGTATTGTCAGTTTTATTAGTGTTATTTATAGTTTTCCCAAGTTGTTTTATTGGAAAAACTACTTTTATTTATGCTGAAGATGGTGATTTAGATGATGATGACTACGATATTGATAATTATGATGTCGAGGTATGTGATAAAGAATCAGATAAATATGATGAACAAGCATGTAAAATACAATCACAAAAAATTGGCAAGATAAAAAGAGAAATCCAAGAACAAATGGATGCAGCCGAAGCTTCTAAAGAAGAAAAGGGTGCTTTGATTTCAGAATATGAAGCCGAAATAGAATCATTGCAATACGAGATTGATGATCTTCAAGTTGATATAGATGCTCTTCAAGTTAAGATTGACGAACTTCAAGAAAGCATAGATAAGAATGAAGAAGAGGTTGGTGAATTAAACGATCGTGTAAAATCACGTATGATTTCTTCGCAAAAGACTATGCATTTCTCTGGATATCTAGATTTTATTTGTGGTTCTAAATCTTTTTCTGATTTGTTAAGAAGAATATATGGTGTTAATGCTTTGTTAAGCAAAGATTCTGATGATAGAGAAAAATTAATTGAGTTAATTAATCAACTTAATTCTGATAAAGCAGAATTAGATGAATCAAAAGCAGAACTTGATAAATCTGAAGAAGAATTAGAAGATAAGCAAATTAGCTTTATTTATATGAAAGAAGCTGTCGAAGAAGAAGTTAGACAAATCGAAGCGGAATTAGAAGAATTAAATAATAACTTAGCACCTTGGGATTCTTTATCAAAATACTATGACCAAGCTAGAATGGTTATCTCTTCTGGTGGTTTTGTTCCATGTGTTCATAATTCTTATATTTCATCTGGTTTCCCATATCGTGATACTAGTTTTAATTATGGTCAAGTTCATTTAGGCATTGATTATGCGGCTAGCTATGGTGAAGAAATTCACGCTCCAGCAAATGGCATTTGTATCTTCTCTTATAATGGTTGTGAAGGTACAGGATATTATGGAAGCTGGTGTGGTGCTGGCGATTCTGAAGGTTTATACGGCGCAGGTAATCAAGTTTATTTAATGTGCCAAGTTGATGATGGTGTTTATGGTTTTATTATGATGCACATGTCCGATGTCGCTGTAGAGTCTGGTGAGGTTGTTGAGCAAGATCAAGTTATTGGTTATGTTGGCTCTTCTGGTTCTTCAACTGGTCCACACTGTCATATAGAAATGTATTATTTAGGTGAAGGCGAAATCGTCGATTATCTTGATATAAATTATGATGGAACTTTCTTATGTGGAAGAGGTGAAAGCTGTATACAAAATCATATGTGTAATTCTACAGGAAGCAACGCTCCATGTATTTTAAATCCTGAATATTATCTAAGTTAATTATGGAAGAAGAAGAAAAAGTAATTGTTTCGTTGCATAAACAGCCACTTGCATCGGAAAGAAAAGAAATAGAACAAAAAAGAAGACGTATCATATCAATAATTCTTATATGCGTCATTTTTTTAATGAGCGGAATTTCATTAGGCTATCTTATTTTTAGAAATAATTTTATCAACACGTCTAGTGGTCAAAATAATATTGATGATGTTAGATATATTATCGAAAACTATTGGTATTATGGCGATGAATATGAAGATTTGAATAGTGAATTAAATAATCGTGCTTTATATGGCATGACTACTTTTGCTGAGGATCCATATACGATGTATATGTCTCCAGATGTTTATGAAGAATTCAGCTCTTCAATCAATATGGATTATGTTGGTATTGGAGTTCAATACACAACTAATGACAATATATTTACTGTATCGCGTGTCTTCAAGCAATCACCAGCTGAAGAAGCCGGAATTCTTCCTGGAGACATTATTAAAGCCGTTGACCATACAAGCTGTGAAAATCTCGATTCTGATAGTTTAAAAGCTATGGTTTTGGGTCCTGAAAATACCGAAGTAGTTATCACTGTGTTAAGAGGAACAGAACTATTAGATATTACTGCCATAAGAAAACAAGTAAGTACTTCAGTATATTGTTATGCAAAAGACGATTATGTAGTGATGGAACTTAGTAGTTTTGGCTCTGATACCGCAAAGGCTATAATGTCTTATTTGGACAACTATACAGATTATGAAAAAATTATAATTGATTTAAGAGACAATTCTGGTGGTTATCAATCTGCAGTTCAAGAAATAGCTGGTTTGTTTATCGGCAATGACAAAGTTTATATGAAACAAATTGATAAAAATAAAAATGAAGTTGTAGATAATACGAAGTGTGAAAAGACATATGGCAATTTTAAAAAGATTGCAATTATAACTAATTCTTCAACCGCATCTGCTGCAGAAGTCTTGACAATATGTTTAAAAGAACAATTCCCTAACACTATACAAGTTGGCACAACAACTTATGGTAAAGGTGTTGTTCAATCTAATATCGGATTAAGTGATGGAAGTTCTGTCAAAGTAACAACTAGTGAGTGGTTATCACCTAATGGAGTGTCAATAAATAAGATAGGTGTTGAGCCAGATATCGAAGTACTTCTTCCAGACATTATGTATGAAAGATTATATGATATGCCTGAAGATGATGTATATGAGTTGGACTCAGTTTCTCAATATGTTAAGCTGTCACAGGAATGTTTAGCTTTCTTAAATTACGATGTCGAAAGGACTGATGGTTATTTTGATGAATCGTTTGCAAATGCATTAAGACAGTTTAAAAAAGACAATAATCTAAAAGACGATAGTATCTTAGATGCTGATACATATGAATCAATATGTTCTGTTGCGATTCACGTTTGTTCAACTGATGATAGTTATGATACGCAAATGGCTAAAGCTATAGAGGTAATCCATGAAGATTGAAGTTAATGCTCAAAGTAGTATCAAAATAGCAAGTGATAAGATTATTTATTTTGATCCTTTCAAAATCGAAAAAGAAGCTCATGATGCAGACATCATTTTTGTGACTCATGATCATTTCGATCATTTCTCAATTGAGGATATCAAAAAAATAGAAAAAGAAAATACAGTCTATGTTATTCCTGATAGTATGTATAATTTGTTAGGTGGAGAAAATGTTGTAACTTTATTTCCGTATGAAAAAACAGAAATTGAAGGATATGAAGTTGAAACAATTCCTTCTTATAATCTAGGTAAAGAATTTCATACCAAGGACAAAGGATATCTTGCATATATCGTGACTATTGAAGGAAAGAGAATATATGTTTGTGGCGATTGTGATCAAAACGACGACAATAAAAATGTTAAGTGTGATATTTGTTTTGTTCCAATCGGCGGTAAATATACGATGGATTATAAAGAAGCAGCAAATTACATTAATGTAATTAAACCAAGTGTCGTTATTCCTACTCATTATGGTGATGTTGTTGGAAACAAAACAGATGGTCAAAGCTTTGCGGAATTGATTAGTGAAGATATTAAAGTCGAAAGATATTTAGATAAGTAGTTTATTGAAAAATATTTTATTAAAGGCTAAGATTAAATAGTAATCTTTAAGAGTAGTAATCAATTAAGTTCTTTAGAGAGGCAATGGTTGGTGAAAATTGTCGAATGGCTTGATGAACTTGCTTAAATTGATGATTAATCGTGTTACTCGCGATAAGGGTATAAGTAAGAAATTAAGGTGGTACCGCGCATCCGCGCCCTTTGTGTAGCACCTTTTATTTTTGGAGGATTTTAAAATGAGCGTTTTTGATTATCAAACAATTGAAAAGAAATGGCAAAAATTTTGGGATGAAAATGAGACTTTCAAAACTGATACTCACGATTTTTCAAAACCAAAGTTTTATGCCCTTGATATGTTTCCATATCCAAGTGGCGTTGGTTTACACGCAGGACATCCAGAGGGCTATACTGCAACTGATGTAGTAAGTAGATATAAAAGGATGAATGGTTTTAATGTACTTCATCCAATGGGTTTTGACTCTTTTGGTTTACCTGCTGAACAATATGCAATTCAAACTGGTAATCATCCTGCTGGTTTTACTAATAAAAATATTGACCATTTTATTGAACAATTAAAGGGTTTAGGTTTTTCTTATGATTGGTCTAAGAAGGTCTCAACTTCTGATCCAAGCTATTATAAATGGACACAATGGATTTTTAAGAAACTATTTGAAGATGGCTATGCAAAGTGTATTGAAATGCCAGTAAACTGGTGTGAAGAACTTGGCTGTGTTTTAGCAAACGATGAAGTTGTTGATGGTAAATCTGAAAGAGGCGGATATCCTGTTATCAGAAAGAATATGAAACAATGGATTATTGATATTCCAGCTTTCGCCGAAAGATTACTAGAAGGCTTAGAGACAATCGATTGGCCAGAGTCTACTAAAGATATGCAAAGAAACTGGATCGGTAAATCAATAGGTGCTGAAGTTGAATTTAAAGTTGACGGATGTGAAGAATCATTTACGGTTTTCACAACTCGTTGCGATACTTTATTCGGTGCAACATATTGCGTATTATCTCCTGAACATCCTTTAGTTGATAAGATTACGACTGATGCTCAAAAAACCGATGTTGAAGAATACAAGAAAGTATGTGCTTCAAAATCAGAAATGGAAAGAACAGAATTAAATAAAGATAAGACTGGTGTTTGGACTGGTGCTTATGCAATTAATCCTGTAAATGAAAAGAAGATTCCTATTTGGATTTCTGATTATGTATTAATGACTTATGGAACAGGAGCTATTATGGCTGTTCCTGCTCACGATGATCGTGACTATGAATTTGCGAAGAAATTTAATATTGACATTATTCAAGTATTAGAAGGTGGAGATATTTCAAAAGAAGCGTGGACTCAAGATGGTGTTCATATAAATTCTGATTTCTTAAACGGATTAGGGAAGGCTGATGCCATTAATAAAATGATAGAATGGCTTGAACAAAAGAATATTGGTAAGAAAAAAATAAACTATAAGATTAGGGAATGGATATTTGCTAGACAAAGATATTGGGGTGAACCAATTCCGGTTATTCATTATGAAGATGGTACAATCGGTGTTCTAGCTGATGAGGACTTGCCGTTAGTGTTACCTGAACTAGAAGATTATGGTCCAAGCAAAACTGGTGCACCATTAGATAAAGCAACTGATTGGGTTAATATCGAATATAAAGGAAAGAAGGGCAAACGTGAAACTTCTACAATGCCTGGATCAGCAGGTTCAAGTTGGTATTTCTTGAGGTATATCGATCCAGAAAATGATAAGGAATTCGCTGATTATGAATTATTAAAGCATTGGCTTCCTGTTGATTTATATATTGGCGGTCCTGAGCATGCTGTTGGTCACTTGTTGTATTCAAGAATGTGGAATAATTATCTTTATGATAAGGGCTACGTTCCAGTAAAAGAACCTTTCCAAAAATTAGTTCACCAAGGATACATTTTGGGATCAAATGGCATCAAGATGGGTAAGAGGTATCCTGAATATGTTGTAAATCCAAGTGATATCGTTAGAGATTATGGTGCAGATACTTTAAGACTATATGAAATGTTTATGGGACCTTTAGAAGCTGATAAGCCATGGTCTACACAAGGTATTGAAGGTGCTCATAGATGGCTTGAAAGGGTATGGCGTCTATTTATCGAACAAAAAGATAAGTTAGTTGATACAAATGATGGCAAGTTAGATTATTCATATAACTTCACAGTTAAGAAAGTTTCTGAGGATATTGAAAACTTGCGTTTGAATACAGCTATTTCTCAAATGATGATCTTTATCAACGATTGTTATAAAGAAGAAAAAATCTATAAAGAATATGCGATAAACTTTATTCAAATGTTGTCGGTATTTGCTCCGCATGTTTGTTCAGAGATGTATGAAATCTTAACTGGAAAGACTGATTTAGATTATCGTTTATGGCCAACATATGATGAAAGTAAATTAGTAGTTGCGG
This sequence comes from Erysipelotrichaceae bacterium, assembly GCA_030531215.1. Lineage (GTDB taxonomy): Bacteria > Bacillota_I > Bacilli_A > Erysipelotrichales > Erysipelotrichaceae > Colivicinus. Next base: position 23,229 of record JAUNNY010000004.1, on the reverse strand, counting down.
AAAAAGAAGTAGTAGTTCAAGTCAATGGTAAACTTAGAGCTAAGTTTATGGCCAATGCTGATGCAAGTGATGATGAACTTTACGAGACGGCATTGAAACAGGAAAACGTAATCAAGTTTGTTGCCGATAACGAAATCAAAAAGCATTTCGTTATAAAAGGAAAGATGGTAAACATTGTTATTTAAAAGGATTAAGCACGAAAGTGCTTTTTCTTATGGTAATATTTAGTTGTGAGTATCATTATTTCAATCTTATGTATTATATGTCAATTTGGCTACATTTATTTTTTGAATCTTAAAAAACAAAAAATAGCCTTAATTTTTAAAACGGTAGCTTCACTGTGCTTTATTGTTTTGGGTGTAAAAGCTTATTTAATTAATAACTCCAAAATATTATTGCTTTTTGTAATTGGCATGTTGTTCGATGGACTTGGAGATGTATTGCTAGGAATAAGAAATATAGCATTTAAAGAGAAAATGTTTTTATTTGGTACTTATTCATTCATGATTGGTCATATTTTCTACCTTGCTGCTTTAATTTACAAAGACTGGTCTAATATAGCTTTAATACTATTGATAGCCGCTATATTAACTTGCATATATTTTTATTTCACATATCATCATTGCAAACTGAAAAAGATACAGTATTTTATTCTTCCGATATACGCTCTGATGATATATGGAATAATGGTTTTCGGTATTTATAATTATTTGAATGTCAGCAGCACAAATAACTTGGCGTTTATGATTGGCGCTATTATGTTTGCTTGTTCTGATACTGTTTTATCTTTTTATAATTTTGGCAACAGAAAAGGGTGGATGCACCCTGTTTATTCTTTCTTGTATTATGTTGGACAATTACTAATTGCTCTTTCTTTGTTTTAAATCCAGCCAAAATGCTGACACGCTTTCATGACGCCGTCATTAACACTGGTATCGGTCACATAGTTGGCCTTTTCTTTTAGTTTGTTATCTGTCGCATTACCCATGGCGATTGATGTCCACCTTTCATCAAACATGATTAAGTCGTTAGTATCATCGCCAAACACCACGACATCTTTAATGTCGGCATTTAATAATTTCATAGTTTCTATTATTCCTTTATCTTTTTTATCGTGCTGGATTATTAAATATTGAGGGACAAATCTTAAATGGCCTATATTTTGTAATGAAGGTAAAAGATGTTCATCTTCAGGTTTTACTGATACATATGCTTTATATATTGTATTAACATTGTTAACATCTAATTCTTTATCAACTATATATTGCGTTGGTTCGTATCTGCCACCACTTTGTTCCATAAATAAATCATCTTTGCGATAAACTTTTTCGGTATCATCTTTTGTAATTAGATAACCAATATCATTTGCTTCACATTCTTTTATGAGCGCTCTAACTTTATTATTATCCAGTGGTTCGTTTTTGATAATTACATCATCTATTACAATGCCACCGCCACCACAACACACCATATTTGATAAGCCTAATTCTTTTAATATAATTCTTGCTTTATATTGAGCTCTACCTGAACACAACGCTACAAAATGACCATTTTCTTGAAGTTTTGTTAATGTTTCTCTAGCTGAAGGTACGATTATTCCTGTTTGTTTATCAGTTAATGTTCCATCAATATCAAAGAAAAAATATTTTTTATTTTTCATACTTTTATTATAGATTATCGTGTTCACATTTCTAACATAATAGATTTGTAAAATAAAGATATGGAAAAGATGAATGTTTTATTATTATTGACTCCAAAAAAAGATTTGGCTTATTTAGAAGATACGATGTCTATTAGACAGGCTTTAGAAAAAATGCGTGCTCATTCCTATACGCAAATTCCGGTAATTAGTAAAGAAGGTGAATATGTAGGCACATTATCGGAAGGCGACCTTCTGTGGTACATAGCGGATAAGCAAGAATATAATTTACTAGATTTACAAAAAACAAATATTAAGCAAATTATACGTAAAGATTTTCATCCCGCAATATCAGTTAACGCAGGTATCAATGATGTTATAATCACCATTACAAAACAGAACTTTGTGCCTGTAGTTGATGACCGTAATATCTTGATGGGTATCGTTACAAGAGCCAAAGTCATTAAAGAATTAAGAAAGAGTATCTAATTACTAAGCTTATTATCAGTAATAGTGATAGTAAGCTTTTTTTGTTGGTAAAATAATGGTAGAGATAATCAATGAATTATATAAATAGAGAAACAAATTACGATCGTTTTCCAACAAATGTTGTAAGTAAATACTTCAAGGTTTTTTCAGGTTATGACAATATCATTAACGAAATAAAAAGTAAGCAAGTACGAATTATTTGTGTAGAGACTTATCCAGGTGTGGATGATAGTTTGCTAGAAGAATTCGTGAAAGGTCTTAAACCAAGTAAAACAATTAAAAGCATTGATATGTTTTTAGACTGCGATGCTCTAACAGAAAAGATGGCCGAATATTTAACTGATGATCGTGTTAGAGGCAAGATGTTTTATGGCGATGTTTTAGAATATATAAATCAAGATAAATTGGCTGCATTTATTAGTGAAGTTAATAACTATAATGGAACAATCTTGATTTATGGTTTTGGTTCATCACTTATCAATAAAGGCGATATATTAATATATGCAGAACTGACTAGATGGGAAATACAATTAAGGTATAGAAAAGGAATGCCGAATTATAAATGTGACAATTATAATGAGGATGTTTTAAGAAAGTATAAACGAGGTTACTTTATTGAGTGGCGTATTGCCGACAAGTTAAAATTCAATATATTTGAAGACATTGATTATTATGTTGACACAACAATTATCGAAGAACCAAAGATGGTTGAAGGTTCTGGACTAAGATTTGCGATTAGCGAGCTTTCAACAAAGCCTTTTAGGTTGGTTCCATACTTCGATCCTGGTGTTTGGGGTGGACAATGGATGAAAGAAGTCTGTGGTTTAAATCCTAATGAAAAAAACTATGCATGGAGTTTTGATGGTGTTCCTGAAGAAAACTCTCTACGTTTTAAGTTTGATGACATTGTTATTGAAACGCCTGCAATGAATCTAGTTAAATATCAACCATTAAATTTGTTAGGAGAAAACATATATAAAAAATTTGGAGTGGAATTCCCAATTCGTTTTGATTTTTTAGATACGATGGATGGCCAAAATTTATCCTTGCAAGTACACCCAACCACAAAATACATCTATGAAAAATTTAACATGCCATACACTCAAGATGAATCATACTATATTTTAGATGCTAAACAAGATGGCGGTGTATTCTTAGGACTTAAAGATGGTGTAAATAAAGAAGAATTCATTGGTGCATTAAGACAAGCACAAAAAACAAATAAATTTAATCACGAAAAATATATCAATCGTTTTCCTGCTAAAAAACATGATCACTTTTTAATTCCGGCTGGTACAATTCACTGTTCAAGCTATAACACAATGGTTTTAGAAATCAGTGCCACACCATATATTTTTACCTTTAAATTATGGGATTGGGATCGTTTAGGATTAGATGGTAGACCACGTCCTATTCACATTGAAGATGGCGAAAAAGTTATTGATTATTCGCGAACAACACAATGGGTTAAAGACAATTTAGTTAATCATTTTGAAACTCTTCATGATGAAAGTGACTACAAAGAAGTTAAGACAGGCTTACATGAACTAGAATTTATAGAAACTCACGTTTATACTTCTAGGAACAAAGTTATTCATGACACTAGAGGAACAGTTAATATGTTTAATCTTGTAGATGGCCAAGGTGCAATTATAGAAAGCATTAATAACGAGTTTGAACCATTTGAGATTCATTACGCAGAAACATTCATTGTTCCAGCTTGTGTTGGCAAATATTCAATAAAGCCAACAAGTGGAGAAATAAAGTATATTAAAGCATATGTTAGATAAATGATAATTAATTATATTAAAATAACTGCTTTTTATTGAAAATAGAAACAAAATACCATACAATTATAAGTGCCTTATTTTTTGATTGAGCCCCGGAAACTCAAAGGAGAAAAATATGAGACAAACAACTATGCTGAAACCAGCAGAAGTTAAAAAAGACTGGTATGTAGTTGATGCTAGTGGAAAGACTCTTGGTAGATTAGCTACACAATGTGCAACTATCTTAAGAGGAAAGAACAAGCCAACATACACACCAAACGTAGACTGCGGTGATTATGTAATCATAGTCAATGCAGCAAAGGTTACTTATACAGGTGACCAAGAAGAAAAGAAATACTACTACCACCATTCAATGTATCCAGGCGGTCTAAAAGCAAAAAGTATCGGTGAGATGAAAAGAGAGCATCCAGTAGAGTTAGTGGAAAAAGCAGTTAAAGGTATGCTTCCACACAACAAATTAGGCGACCAAATTAGAGGTCATCTATATGTTTACGAAGGTGCTGAGCATCCTCATGCAGCTCAAAAGCCAATCGAGCTTAAGTAAGGAGTAAGCTATGCCTAAAAAGAAAACAAATGTAACTTACCTTGGAACAGGAAGACGTAAATCTTCAGTAGCTCGTGTTTACTTAACACCAGGTACTGGCAAATTCACAATTGGTGAAAAGACTCTCGAAGAATACTTACCACAAGAAATACTTAGAATGGTTGTAAAATCTCCACTAGTATTGACTCAAACTGAAGGTCAATATGATATCGTTATTAACGTATACGGTGGCGGATTAACTGGTCAAGCTTATGCTATGAGACATGGTATCTCTAGAGCATTACTAGAAGTCGGCGAAGACTTCAGACCAGCATTGAAGAAAGCAGGTTTCTTAACACGTGATTCTCGTAGTAAAGAACGTAAGAAATATGGTTTGAAGGGTGCTAGACGTGCTCCTCAATTCTCTAAACGTTAATCTTATTACAATTACGTTAAAGCACTCCATATTGGAGTGCTTTTCTTATATAATGGAAATATGGAAATCATTTCAAGCGAATGGTCAAGAATATTAGATGCATTAATCACTATTGGTTTTGAATTAGCGATCATCATTGCAATTTTTGTTATTGCAAAACTTGTTGTAAATGCTATTTCTAAAATTACTGGCGCAACAATGAAAAAAGCCGAGAAACTCGATGATAAAACTAAAACACAGAAGATTAAAACTTCAATGACGGTAACACATAGCGCAAATCGTTACCTTATATATTTAATAGCCATAATTCTTTCACTAAAAGTATTAGGTTTAGGTGATCAAGTTTCTAGTGCCATGGTTGCAGCTGGAATCGGTGGTTTAGTTATTTCGTTAGGTGCTCAATCTATTGTTAAAGATATGATAGCTGGATTGTTCTTATTATTTGAAAGACAATTCTATGTTGGTGATTATGTGAAGATAGGCGATTACGAAGGAGTAGTTAAATCTATTGCTTTAAGAGTTACTTATTTAGATTGCGCTGGTAAGAAAGTTATTATTCCAAACGGTTCTATTGAGGATGTAGTAAACTATTCTAGATGCAACAATCTTGCTGTAATTGAAATCCCTATTTCATATGAAAATGATATTAGAAAAGTAATAGACATCATTCAAAAAGTTGTTGATAAATATTATGAGGATAACCAAGATATTTTAACTGAAAACAAGCCAGTAATTAATGGCATTGATTCGTTGGATTATAATGTTGCTACTGTATCAGTTAGGATAGAAACAAAACCACTTAAATTCTGGGATGTTCAAAAACAACTTCAATTGTTAATTGCTGAAGAACTTAAAAAGAAAAAAATTGTATTGCCATATAAACAATTGGTAATTAAAGATTATTGATAACGATAGTTAGCGGGATACTTATTCTTAAGTATCCCTTTATTTACATAGCCAAAACCCAAGGGATAGTTGTCGACACAAACTAGAACATAACCATCAATATGTTTATCTTTAACATCTAAAGTTTCACATTTTAAATATTTATACACACGCAAATCATCAACGTCGAAATTAACGACATTATTATACTCATCTTTTTTCAAAGCAAGCGCTAGAGCAATAGATGGTTCAAATTTATCGTGTTTATATTCTCCCAACAATAATCCTGATCTCATTATTCTTAATCCATTTAAATCGATATCAACATTTGGTTCAAAATATAAACGCGTATCTCTTTGAATAAATTTTCCGTTGTTAAAAGACATTTTTGTATTGTTGATAAATTGCTCAGTACAATTAGCTTTGTTTATCGTTGTAACTTTATTGTTTTGTTTTTCACCTTTTTGTAATAAACAAACAAAATGTCCTTCACCTTTTACTTTGTGAGGATATAATCTTACAGCGTCTTTTGTGTTATCAGTTAAACCATTTGAGAATCCAGGATACTGTTTAATTGGTAAAACATGTAAATCGGGATATTTATTTAGAACGTATTCAATAACATCTTCATCTTCCTTAGGAGAAAATGTGCAAGTACTATATACTAATTTGCCGCCATCTTTTAACATTTTTACTGCATCATCAAGTATTTGTTTTTGAATAGGTGAATAGTAATCGTTACCTTTTTCAATCCATGACTTTATTAGACTTGGTTCTTTTCTAAACATTCCTTCACCTGAGCAAGGCGCATCAATTAGAATCTTGTCAAAATAATTCGGAAAATAGTTTGTCAGTTTATTAATGTCATTCGATATGACAAAGCTATTTTTAATCCCAAAGTTTTCTATGTTTTTTAACAACGCTTGGCATCTAGAAACAGAAATATCATTAGAAAATAAAGAACCTGTGTTATTTAGTTTACAAGCAAGTTTTGTTGACTTGCCACCAGGAGCTGCACAAGCATCTAAAACAACATCATTTTCTTCGATAGGCAACACTTCAGCTGGTAACATGGCGCTTGGCTCTTGTAAGTAATATAAACCCGCAAAGTAATACGGATGTTTAGATGGTTGATCTTTATCGGTGTAATAAAAACCATCTGAAGTCCAAGGTATCGGAGTCAAATCGAAAGGATTGATAGCTAAAAAGTCTTTTACAGATATTTTTAATGTATTAATTCTTAGCCCATATACTCTAGGATTATCAAAACTATCAAAGTAGTTTTGGCATTCATTTCCTAACAAATGTTCCATATTTTTTGTGAAAAGTTCAGGAAAAATGTTCATATATCAATATTTTAGTATATTTTTTAAGATTTTTGATTTTTGCTCGGAATAAATATATATAGGGACAATAATGGAATGCAAAAGATGTGGAAATAAAGATCCAACTTATTTTTATAAAGGACATCGTGGTTATTATTGCCGACGATGCATAAAATTTAAGCGTGTTCTTATTGATGAAGATATATCGGAGATAAACTATGATGTTAATTCAGCTTCTTTTGATTATGAATTTAATTATGAATTAACCCCTGCGCAAGTTGAGGTTTCAAAAAAAGCAAATGGTTTAATTACAAACGAAGATGTCTTGCTATATTGTGTATGTGGAGCTGGCAAAACGGAAATATGTGTGGAAAGTATTAGTTCTTATTTAGCTAAAGGACTGAAAGTTTGTTATGCAATTTCTAGAAAAGAAGTTGTCATAGAACTAGCTGAAAGATTTACTAGCATTTTTCCAAAAGCAAAAGTAACGGCTGTCTACGGAAGCCATCATGATGAAATATATGGTGACTTAATAGTGTGCACTACTCATCAACTATATCGATATCACAACTCCTTTGATTTATTGATTTTAGATGAGGTAGATGCATTCCCTTTAAAAGGAAACGAAACGCTAATGGACATAGCACTAAAAAGCTCCAAAGGGCACATCATATTTTCAACCGCAACTATAGATTCAGATTTGAAACGAGTGTTATCAAAAAGAAAATACCAAAAAATAAGTTTGTATACTCGTCCTAGCAATAAACCACTCATTGTCCCTATGACATATAGAAACATAAAATTGTTATGTCTAATGCGAATGTACAAAATAATGCGTAATATGACTAACCAAGCTATTATTTTTGTGCAGAGCAAGAAACTATGCAAATTATTGTACATATTATATTCAAAATTTTTTTCTTCAACCTATGTTTATTCAGATTTAAATAAACGAAATGAAAATATAAGCAATTTTAAAAATAAACAATATCAATTTATTTTTTCTACTACCGTGTTAGAACGTGGAATTACCATTAAAAATGTTAACGTCATCATAATTGATTTCATTAAAAACAGATTTGACGAAAGTAGTTATATCCAAATGCTGGGTAGAGTGGGAAGAGGAATTGATAATCCAAATGGTGAAGCATATGTTTTGACTTCCTATAAAAATAAAAATGTTATAAACGCAATCGAATATATAAATAAGGCGAACAGTTATTTATGAGATGTTTATTTTGCGACAAAGAAATAACAAAATATAGTATTAAATCAATACTTCTTTACGAAGATGAGCTTTGTCCAGAGTGCCGTCGCTTACTTAAAGTAAATAGAAGAACAGTCTCTGTTGACAAGCTCAAGGTTGAAACATTTTTTGATTATGACGGAATATATCGAAGTTTACTTATTCAATATAAAGAATGTTATGATGAAGCATTAAAAAATGTTTTTATATACGATTTAAAAGAATATATTGCATTTAAATATTTAGGTTACAAAATATTATATGTTCCAAGTAGTAACAAAAAAATAAAAGAAAGAGGATATAATCATTTAGAGTTAATGTTTGAATCACTTAATTTTAAAAAAGTTGAGGGGTTAAGAATAAAAGAAGATTTGATACAAGAAGGTAAAAACGCCAAGGAAAGAAAACAAATGATAAATAATTATATTTATGAGGGTTCTAGACAAAATAAAGTTCTTATAGTGGACGATGTTCTAACAACTGGTTCAAGCATTAGAGGCGTATATGAAACAATTTTTCCTTATGCTAATAAAATAAAATGTTTGGTTTTAGCTAGCAAAAGAAAACGCTTTCACATTTAAATTAATAATGTTACAATTAATTTACAAAGGAGAATAATAGATGTTAGGAAAGGTTAAAAGATTCAATAAGGTAAAGGGATTTGGCTTCATTACAGCTGATGATGGTCGTGACGTCTTTTTCCATTATTCTCAGTTGCTTATGGATGGTTACAAAACTATCGATGAGGGTGCACCAGTTGAATTCGAATTAGTTGAAGGTGACAGAGGTCTCCAAGCACATAATATAAAAGAGATTTCTCAAGAAGATGCTTCAAAATAAAAAGGTTAGTCATTAAGTACTAACTTTTTTTATGTTAAAATTAATAACGTATTGGAGGTTTTAATATGGGTTTTTTAGATAAACTATTTAATACAGATAAAAAAATACTAGATGGTATTGAAAAAGCTGCTAAGCCTATTTTAGATTTGGCTCAAACAATGCAAAATCTAAGTGACGAAGAACTTAAACATAAAACAGTAGAATTTAGAGAGAGATTAGCTAATGGTGAAACATTGGATGACATTATGGTTGAAGCTTTTGCAGTAGCAAGAGAAGCAGCTAAAAGAGTCATTGGTGAGTATCCGTTCTTTTGCCAATTAGAAGGCGCATTAGTTTTACATCGTGGCGATATTGCTGAGATGAAAACCGGTGAAGGGAAGACCTTAACATCAGTAATGGCTGTCTATCTTAATGCTTTAACTGGCAAGGGTGTTCACGTAATTACAGTTAATGAATATTTGGCACAAAGAGATAGTGAATGGATGGGCCAAATACACAGATTTTTAGGATTAACAGTCGGCTTAAATTTGAGACAATTAACTCCTGCTCAAAAAAGAGCTGCTTATGAATGTGATATTACATACACAACAAACTCTGAAGTTGGATTCGATTATTTAAGAGATAACATGGTAACAAGAGTTGAAGACCGTGTATTAAGAGAATTGAACTTCGCATTAGTAGATGAAGTTGACTCTATTTTGGTTGATGAATCTCGAACACCATTGATCATTTCTGGTGGTGAAAGAAAAACAGCTAATCAATACATAAATGCCGATCGTTTTGTTAAACGATTAAAGAAAGAAGAAGATTATGTAATTGATGTTAAAGATAGAAATGTTCAATTAACCGAAGAAGGTGTTCATAAAGGCGAAAGAGCTTTTGGCGTTGAAAACTTATTTGATATTGAAAATACAAGTTTAGTTCACTATATTAATCAAGCATTAAAAGCTAACTATATCATGCATAGAGATATTGAATATGTTGTTGAAGAAGGCGAAGTAATAATTGTCGATCAAAACACTGGTCGTAAAATGCCAGGTAGAGAATACTCTGATGGTTTACATCAAGCTATTCAGGCAAAAGAAAACGTTCCTATTAAACAAGAAACAACAACTATGGCAACAATCACATACCAAAACTTCTTTAGGTTATACAATAAGTTGGCTGGTATGACTGGTACTGCTAAAACTGAAGAAGAAGAATTCTTATCAATATATAATATGCGTGTTGTAGAAATTCCGACAAATAAACCAGTTGCTAGAGTAGATTATCCTGATTTGGTATTTGGCACAAAGAAAGCTAAATTTGAAGCATTACTAGAAGAAGTAAAAGAATTATATGCCAAAGGACAACCAGTTCTAGTTGGTACAATTTCAGTTGAAACTTCTGAATACTTATCTAAATTATTTAAACAAGCAAGAATAAGGCATGAAGTATTGAATGCAAAGAACCATGCTAGAGAAGCAGATATAATCGCAAAAGCCGGAAGAGAAGGCTCTGTTACTATAGCTACTAATATGGCTGGTAGAGGAACCGATATCAAACTTACAGATAAATCTAGAGAGTTAGGCGGTTTAGTTGTCTTGGGTTCAGAAAGGCATGAGTCTAGACGTATTGATAACCAATTAAGAGGACGTTCAGGAAGACAGGGAGATCCTGGTTACTCAAGATTCTATGTTTCTTTACAAGATGATTTGATGGTAAGATTCGGCAGCGATAGAGTTACGGCTTTATTTGATCAAATGGGTGATATTCCAATTGAGAACAAAATGGTTTCAAAAGCAATATCTTCCGCTCAACAAAGAGTTGAAGGAATTAACTTTGATGTACGTAAAGCTTTATTAGATTATGATGATGTTATGCGCCAACAAAGAGAAACAATGTATGCACAACGTAACTTCATTTTAGAAAACGAAGACATTCATACAGTTGTTGAAAACATGTTCAAACGTGTAATAGAAAATACTGTTGAAGCAAATACTATTAATGATAAACAAACTACGATAGATTATGAATCAATAACTAAACGTTTAAATAACATGGGTGTATCATCTTTCAAGAAAGAGATGATTGAAGGATTAGATAAACAAGCAACCATAGATAAGTGTTTATCTTCATCTTTTGGAGCTTATGAAAATAAAATTGAGCCAGTAAAATCACAAATTCAACCTGTTGAAAAAACGATGGTTTTACGATTAATGGATCGTGCATGGCAAAATCACATTGATATCATGTCTAAATTAAGAGAAGGTATTCATTTAAGATCTTATGCACAAAACAATCCATTACAGGCATATATTGAAGAAGGTTATGAATTATTTGATTCGATGATGACAACAATCTCTAATGATGTTGTAACTTTCTGCAATAACTTACGTGTTGTAATAAAGGAAAAGAGATAATGGAAATATTTGAAATGAAACAAGGCCTAAACACTTCCTTAAAGAAGTTGAAAGATTTAGGCGATTCGCTTTGACTTAGCTTGTATAGATAAGCGAATAGAAGAATTAGAGCAACAACAAACTGAAGCAGATTTTTGGTCCGACCAAAAAAAGGCACAAAATATTATTAAAGAATACAATACAAAAAAAGATTTAAAATCCAAGTATTTTTCTAATGAAAAAAATATAACATCTTTATTAGATGAACTTGATGAATTAAGTAAAAATTATGATCAAGAACTTTTTGAGTTATTAAATGATGAGTATATAGATGCTAGCAAAAACTTTGAAGAATTTGAAATGAAGGTTTTGCTTTCTAACGACTATGATCACTCCAATGCCATTATTGAAATTCACCCAGGAGCCGGTGGCACCGAGTCACAAGATTGGGCCAATATGTTGTTTAGGATGTATCAAAGATATGCGCAAGCAAATGGCTATGGTTTTGAAGTTATTGATTATGAAGAAGCTATTGATGCCGGAATCAAATCTTGTAGTGTTTTAATTAAAGGTGATTTAGCATACGGATATTTAAAAGGTGAATCAGGTGTTCATCGTCTTGTTAGAATTTCACCATTTGATGCATCCGGAAGAAGACATACTTCATTTGCTTCTGTAGAAGTTTTGCCTGAATTTAATGATGAAATTGATATTGAAATTAAAGAAGAAGATTTAGAAGTAGACACAATGCGTTCATCAGGTGCTGGAGGTCAGCACATCAATAAGACCGATAGCGCAGTTAGGATGAAACATATCCCTACTGGACTAATGGCATTTTCTCAGTCTGAAAGAAGCCAGATTTTAAACAGAGAGAAATGTCTACAAGTATTAAAATCAAAACTATATCAACGCGCAATCGAAGAAAGAGAAAACGAGAAACGAGCATTAAAAGGTGAACAGAAGAAAATAGAATGGGGTTCACAAATTAGATCATACGTTTTCTGTCCTTATACAATGGTTAAAGATCATCGAACCAATTATGAAGAGGGCAATGTCGCAAAAGTTATGGATGGTGAAATTAATAATTTCTTATTTGAATATTTAACATCACAAATATAGGTGAGCAATGATAAATAAAAATTTAGACAAATTAGATAAAGATAACACGTTTTCATTAGTTAACAAAAAACTAAAGGCTTTTAAAATAGCTAATCCAAACAAAAAAGTCGTTTCGTTAGGAATTGGTGACGTTAGTAAGCCTATATGCAAGCCAGTTATTGACGCAATGCATAAAGCTGTTGATGAATTAGCTGATATGAAAACATTTTCTGGATATGGCAATTATTATGGCATCGAAAAATTAAGAGATGTTATCATCAAAAATGATTATAAAGATTTTGGTTTTTCAATAGATGAAGTTTATGTTTCTGATGGTACCAAAACTGATAGCACATCAATCTTAGAGTTGTTTGATAAAGATGCAAAAATATTATTAGGAAATCCTTTATATCCAATATATAAAAATGGTTGTTTAGCATTAAACAAAAATATAGAAGAGTTGCCATTAAATAAAGACTATAAATTATCTGTTCCGAATAAACATTTTGATATTATTTATCTATGTTCTCCAAACAATCCTATTGGGAATGCATATACATATGATGAATTAACTAGATGGATAAAATATGCGTTAAAAAATAAAAGCGTTATTCTATTTGACAATGTATATGAACCATTTATTTCAAGCAAGGATGTACCACATAGCATATATGAAATAAAAGGCGCTAAAAAATGTGCGATAGAATTTAGATCTTTCTCTAAGAAAGCCTCATTCACTGGTTTGAGGTGTAGCTACTTTATTATTCCAAAGCAGCTTGATAAAAATGTTAATTATTATTGGAAAGAAAGAACATTAAATAGATTTAATGGTGCTAGTTACGTTGCTCAGGCTGGCGCAATTGCGACGTATAGTAAACAAGCTAAGAAAATTCAAAAACAAAATATTAATGAATATAAAAAGAACGCGAGATTCTTAAAGAAATCATTCATCGAATTAGGTTTTGAAGTAATCGGTGGAGACGACGCTCCGTTCATGTGGCTAAAGATTAAAGAAAAGTCTTGGAAGTTCTTTGATTTTTGTTTAAACAAACTCAATGTTGTTGTTATTCCTGGTGTTATTTTTGGAGCCAATGGGGAATATCACGTTAGAATAAGCGCTCTTGGTAAACTTGAAGATAGCAAGATTGCGATAGAAAGGTTTAAAAAATATTATGAAAAATAAACTTAGTCTATTCACTTTAATTGGTTTATTGTTAGGAATTATATTGGGGCTAGTTCTTCCCCAATATGCACCATACATTAAATTCATAGGAACTTATTACATAACTATATTGAAATATATGGTGGTTCCAGTAGTGGTAACAACAATTTCTGTGTCAATATACAATTCATCTAAACTAAAAAGCAAGATGGTGCCTTTGACATTACTTGTTTTTGTATTAATGTTTTCTGCTACGTTCTTATTATCTTCACTAATTGTCACCATTATTAATCCTAGTAGCGGTTTTATTTTAAACACAATTGATTGGAGTGGTTCAACTAGCGATTTAGGAATAAAGGGAATGTTGCTTAATTTAATCCCTAAAGATATAAGTAAATTTTTGACAGGTGGTTATTTATTTACAGTCATATTAATAGCAGCATTAATCGGTAAGTTGTGCAGTATAGTTTCTAAAGGCGATAAAGTTATTAATGTTATTGAAAAAATAAAAGACTTTTTATTTAAAGTTTTAAATATTTATATGTATGTTACACCATTTGCGGTTTTATCATTAATAAGCAACACTATAGTTGAATATGGTCCTATCATATTAGGCCTGGGTGCTAAATATATTCTTACAGCATATATATGCGCTATCTTTGCGTTAATATTTGTAATGATTCTTCCAATCTTATTGATTACAAAGATGTCACCTGTAACCTTTGTAAAAAAAGTGTACAAGATTTGGATGATAACGCTAAGTACTTGTTCAAGTGCTGCAACATTACCATATACAATTAAAACTTGTCATGATGAATTTAATATTCCTGATGAAGTAACTGATGTGGTTGTTCCACTTGGTACGACCATTCATATGTGTGGTGGTGCTGTATCATTTGCGCTATTGGGTTTATTTTGTAGTAAGTTATTCAATGTTGAAATAACTTTTAGCAAATATTTATTGATGCTTATTTATGCAATATTGATTAATATGGCTGCACCTGGTATTCCAAATGGTGGAGTTGCAATAGGCGCAACATATCTACAGCTTCTGGGAATCCCATTAGATTTCATTGGCTTCTACAGCGGCATATATAAATTATTAGATATGATTTATACTTCATTAAACGTTACAGATGATATTGCATCTAACGTTATAATTAATTATTTTCATAGAAAGAAGGAAAACAAATGATAATCCATTCAAAACGTATTTATATGGAAGATGGTTTAAAAGCAGGTTATTTAAAAATTGAAGATCGAAAAATTGTAGATTTTTATCCTGAAGGAGCAGATGTTGTTGCAGATGTAGATTATGGTAATGACCGTATCATTCCTGGTATTTTCGATACACACAATCATGGTGGTTTTGGTTATGATTTTATTAGGCCCACTACAAAAGAAGATATAAAGGCATTTTTGAAGGCGGAAGCATCATTAGGTGTTGTTAATATGTTTACTACTACTAGCGGTCCTATAAACATTGATATATTAAGTGATGAGGTTGGCATTGACCAAGATGGAACAAGAATCCTAGGTATTCATTCCGAAGGACCGTGGGGTTCTAGAGTTGGTGAAAAAGGTATTAATCTAGGCTATCCAAAACCTGATATGGAAATAGCAAGACAAATGGTTGAAGCAGGTAAAGATGGTTTTAAACTAGTTGATGTTGCTCCCGAAGTAGAAGGAGCATTAGATGTAATTAAATATTTTGTATCGCAAGGGTTAAAAGTTGGTTTATACCACACGAATGCAAATTATCAAGAAGCAAATAAAGGTATTGATGCTGGTGCAAGTGTAGCTACTCATTTAGGAAACGTTATGACCGGGTTACATCATCGTGATGTTGGAACATTAGGTGCTTGTTTGTTAAGAGATGAAGTTGATTGCGAAATGATTTGTGATGGATTACATATTAGCCTTCCAATGATTGAAATATATTTGCGTGCAAAGAATCATGATCAACTGATGATGGTTTCTGATAATGTTGTATATGCTAATCTTCCTGTTGGCCGTTATGTTGGTTTTGATACAAAATCCGATAGAGCATTTATTAATATTTCAGAAGATGGTTTTGTGTTAAGTGATACTGGTAGATTATCTGGCTCATCTAAACCGGTTTTGTTTGGTATCATGAATTTGGTAGAAAAACTTCATGTGCCAATGGAAGAGTGCTGCAAGTTCTTCTGCTATAATCCAATAAGAAAATATAGCGATCCAAATAAGAAGGGTGCTTTAGCAAAAGGAAAAGATGCTGACTTTGTTGTGATTTCGGACGACTATAAAGCATTAGCAACATACTCAGAAGGAAGAAAAATTTATGATATAAATAAAGATGAAATAAAATGTAAAGGCGCCTTTTTAAAAGAACATAAAATAGGTTAGGAGGAAAAAATGAAAAAATTACTAAGTTTAATTTGTATACTAGTTCTAATTGTTGGGTGTGGAACCAAAGAAAGTTCTCAATTATATAAAAAATCAGTTTGTCCAAGTACAAACGATATAGACAACAATAACCCTGTTAATATTTATCTTTTTGATGAAGAAAATTATAATAGTGCAGACATTTATGATGAAACGCAAATTACTGAACTAGTTAATTTGTTTAAGGCTATCGAAATTGGCGACAAAGTTGATAGCATCGAAACACCTACAATATCATTAAATATTTCTTATGAAAATGATATAGATAGTTTTGTTTTCTATGGTGATGTCGTAGAACTATATGACAAAGACGGCAATGTTAATTATTATAAATTAATTAATTATGAAGGCTTTATGAATTATGCTAATGAATTAATAGCTGAAAATGAACAATCAATTCCTGAGGACAGTCTTGTTATTTTAGATAGTAACGACATAGTGATTAGTCAAAATAGTGTCCAGCTACAGGAAGACGATATATCTTTAGAAATATATGCAGTTAATAATTTGCCTAGAGATATCGTGTTAACAATAGATGCAAATGTTGATGGCTATGATATCTTTGGTTATCAACAACTTGGTGTATATGCAAATAACGAAATTGGTTATTATTACAGCATTCCAACTTCAATATTAAAAACATATGGCATTGATGAAATTGGAAAATTAGAATATGTTGTTAATGTATTTGAAATGGAAGAAGATCATGATGCAGGTGATTTTATTTGCAAGTCAGAACCTGCAACTTATGAACTTGGTGTAGCATCTAGCGCACAAGTAAATAATGATAGCATTGTTTACAATGACAATGGTATAGAATTATCTAATCAATTCGTTGAAGCATCAAGCAATACCAATGCTTATTTATATATCAAAAATAACAACGCTACTAATATCGAATTTGAAATAGATGACGTTATAGTTAATGGTGTAGTTAATGATTATAGTGATTTTTTTGAGATGGTTATTAAAGCTAATGACGATATGTTTGTTTTATTACCAATCTACAATTACAACTACAATAGTGAAACAAATGAAGTAACAAAATATGATATCGAAACATTAAGTCTTGATGTCGAAATAAATGATATAGAAACAACTATTGTTATTAAGTAGAATATGATAAAATGAATGTGGTTTTGATAGATAGAGTAGTTAATACTTGTTTAATAGAGAGCCTCGTTGGTGGAAAAAGGTGAATAAAGGTTAATGAACATGGATCTTGAACCTCGTTAGTGATAATTAGCTAATGACGTGAAGCTCGCGTTAAGAGTTAAGTGAGAAATTAAGGTGGTACCGCGCATTAGCGCCCTTGTGCTACCTTTTTATTTTTATGGAGGTAATTTATATGGAATCAAAAGGAAAATATTACATTACAACTGCTATTGCGTATGCTAGTGCCAAACCACATATTGGCAACACATATGAAATTATTATGGCCGACGCTATAGCTAGATACAAGAGAATGGTAGGCTATGATGTTTTCTTCATGACCGGTACTGATGAACATGGCCAAAAGATTGAGGAGAAAGCTAATGCAGCAGGTATGAGTCCAAAGGCATATGTTGATAAGACAGCTGGAACCATTAAAGATATTTGGGATTTAATGAATACATCATATGATAAATTTATTAGAACAACTGATGATTATCATGAAAAGACTGTTCAAAAAATATTTAAGAAACTATATGATCAAGGTGATATTTATAAATCTCAATATGAAGGTTGGTATTGTACGCCATGCGAATCATTTTGGACTGATGCTCAATTAGTTGATGGAAAATGTCCAGACTGTGGTAGAGAAGTTCATCGTGAAAAGGAAGAATCATATTTCTTTAAGATGAGCAAATATGCAGATCAGTTGATGAAGTATATCGAAGATCATCCAGAGTTTATTCAACCAGAATCTAGAAAGAATGAAATGATTAATAATTTCTTGAAACCTGGTTTACAAGATTTATGTGTTTCTCGTACAAGCTTTAAATGGGGTGTTCCTGTAACATTTGATGACAAACATGTTATTTATGTTTGGATAGATGCCTTGTCTAACTATATTACTGGTATTGGCTATGATCCAGATGGATCAAGCGATCAATATAACAAACTATGGCCTGCAGATTTGCATTTAATTGGTAAAGATATTATTAGATTCCATACCATTTATTGGCCTATTATGTTGCTTGCATTAGGTGAGCCTTTACCTAAACAGGTATTTGGACACCCTTGGATGTTGGTTGGTGAAGACAAGATTTCTAAGTCTAGAGGAAACGCAATTTATGCTGATGATTTAGTTAATTTCTTTGGTGTAGATGCTGTTAGATATTTCTCACTTCACGAAATGCCATTTGCACAAGATGGTTCAATCACTTGGGAATTAGTTATTGAAAGAATCAATTCTGATTTAGCAAATGTGTTTGGCAATTTGGTTAATAGAACTATAGCTATGACTAATAAATACTTTAATGGCCAATTAACTAATGAATTAATTGAAGATGAGTATTCTGAAGATGTTAAGAAATGTGCGCTAGATACAGTTGCTTTAGTTGACAAAAAGATGGATGACTTAAGAGTGGCTGATGCTATTGAAGCAATCTTAGACTTGTTAAGAAGATTGAATAAATATATAGATGAAACTGCTCCTTGGGCTCTTGCGAAAGATGAAGCAAACAAGACAAAATTAAATACAGTTCTTTACAATCTTTTAGAGGGTATCAGGTTTGCATCTGTTTTGATATCACCATTTATGCCTGAAACAAGTCAAAATGTGTTTAATCAAATAAATACTAATAAGACTGATTATGATTCAATTCAAACATGGGGACAATTAGAACTTAATAAAGTTACAGAAACTCCGACTCCATTATTCCAAAGAATAGATTCTGCAAAGAAGATGGATGAGGTTCATGCTTATCTTGATGAGAAGTATGGAGCTGAAACTAAGAAAATTGAACATAAACCAGAAATTGCTTTTGAAGATTTTGATAAAGTAGAAATGCTGGTTGGTGAAGTTAAAGAATGTTGTAAACACCCAGATGCAGATAAAATTTTGGTGTTTAAGATTGACTTTGGTGGCGAAGTTAGACAAATCTTGTCAGGCGTCGCTGAGTATTATAAGCCTGAAGATTTAGTTGGTAGAAAAGTGATTGCTGTACTTAATTTAAAACCACGTAAGATTAGAGGATTAGATTCTAATGGAATGTTATTAAGTGCTGTCAAAGAAGAAAACGGTAAGCAAACATTAGAACTATTATCTTCAAATTTAGACATCGGAAGTAAGGTTTGTTAATGGGCAATGTTTTCTATTTTCAATGGGAAATAGCTTTAACAAAATGGATGCAATATAATGCCAACGATTTGACTATTTTAATTTCGAAGTTTTTTTCTGTGCTTGGTTCCGAGATTGTGCTTACTGCTATTATTATGGTTGTTTATCTTGGAATAGATAAAAACTTAGGAAGAAAGATAATGATAAACACGACCATAGCATTAAACTTTGGCTGTGCATTAAAAAGCGTTATTAGAAGACTTCGGCCATATTTTGTGACAGACGAAGTAAAATGCTTAGTACCCGTAGATAATAGCGCTGATATGTATGATATTTCTGCTCAGGGATATTCATTTCCAAGTTTGCATTCTTTAAATGCTATTTGTGTAACTGGCTCATTATATAAATTCACTAAGAAGAATATTTTGCTTATTTTTGCGATTGTTTTTTCTATGGGCATAGGTTTGACTAGAATAGTTACTGCAAATCATTTTCCAACTGATGTTTTGACTGGTTGGATAATAGGAATAATTGCTTTAGAGCTAATTCCTATTTTGGAAAAGAAGCTCGGCAAGAGAAAATTCTATTTCGCCTTTATGATTATATTCCTTTGTTGTTTTATTTATTGCAGAGCCAAAGACCTATATTTATCCTATGGAATAATGTCAGGATTCTTCTTTTCTGATTTATTTGAAGAAAAATACGTTAATTTTAAGGAAACACACAATCCTATTAGAATAGCAGTTAGATTGTCGTTTGGTGTAATAATATTTCTTGTTTTGATTGAGGTTTTTAAGTTGATTATTCCTTCTTCTATTGTTAGTGGAAGTATTGTTTCTTATTTATTTGAATCACTTAGATATGGACTAGGTGTCTTCGCAACTTTTGGTTTATATCCTCTACTTTTTGAGAAGAATATACTAAAATTCAAAGACTAAGTAGTAAATCATCATTGGAATACAATGATGATTTTTATTCTATTGTTGTTGTATTTGATAAAATATAAATGATGATATTGAAGTTTAACAAAAGTCTAATAACCGATTCTCATCGCATAGATATTTTTAATGAAGAAAATATATTGTTTTGTTGGACACAAAATGACTTTTCATATAAAAATCGAAAATATCTATACGATAGTTTAGATAATAAAGTTATGTATGCTCAACTAAATATAAAACATGATCATGTTGATATTTATGATTCGAATGATAAATTATTTGGCAGTATCAATTTAACTGGAAACGAATTCGTTACATCTTTTATAGATTGGAGAATATTAGCAGATGAGAATTATCGCATAGTTGATAGTGGCGGCAAAGAAATCATGAATGTTAAAGAAGAAAATGATTGTTATGTTTTAAACATTCATGAAAACGAAAATGATTTAAATTGTGCAATATGCTTGATAAGTATAGCTGATTATCTAAAAAATGAAAGGTGTTAGTTATGAAAAAAGAGGAGTTTAAATTTAGATCAACAAGTGATGTATGTGATATTAGAGGAGTAAGATGGATTCCTGATAAAGATCCAATCGCTATATTGCAGATATCTCATGGAATGGTCGAGTTTATAGATCGTTATGAAGATTTTGCCAATTTCTTATGTTCAAAAGGTTTTCTTGTAACGGGCAATGACCATTTAGGGCATGGGGAATCTGTTAATAGCAAAGATGATTGGGGCTATTTCTCGGATCATAATGGTAACGAATATGTGTTAGCTGATTTGCACGAGATAACCAAGATTACTAAAGAGTTATATCCTGGTGTTCCTTATTTTTTGTTAGGACATTCTATGGGATCGTTCTATGCAAGACAATATTTATGTGAATATGGTAATGAACTTGATGCAGCAATAATAATGGGCACAGGTTTTGCGCCAATGGCAGCTGTTAAAGCTGGTATGTTTGTATGCAATGTTATCGCTTTGTTTAAAGGATGGCGTTATCGTAGTGAATTAGTAAATAATATGGCGTGTGGTTCATATAATAAAAAATTTGAACCAGCCAGAACAAGAGCTGATTGGTTAACAAAAGATGAAAAGATTGTAGATTGGTATGTAAAAGAACCTAAATGTAGTTATTTATTTACAGTGAATGGTTATTACAATATGTTTAAAGGAATTGGCAAATTGCATGACAAGAATATTTTGTCTAAAGTGCCAAAGGAGTTACCTATCTTATTTGTTTCAGGAATGGATGATCCAGTCGGAGACTTTGGCAAACAGGTAAAGCAATCGCACCAATCATTAGTAGATGTCGGCGTAAAAGATGTCGCGATAAAATTATATCCAAATGATCGTCATGAAATATTAAATGAATTAGATAGAGATAAAGTATATGATGATTTATATAATTGGCTTGAAGCAAAAATAAAATGAGAACGTTTAGCGTGAACTTGTCAAACGAAAGTAGACATGTTTAAAAAGTAGGAATGAAGCCCTGTTGGAGTGTATACTCTGCGGGGCTTTTATAGTTTAGTTTATACATAGGTCTTTCATAGTTATAGTAATGAACGTATTGTTTAATGAAATCTCTAATATCATCATAATCGTTTATTCTATAGTCACACTTAATTTGAGCTTTAATCCAACCATTCATTGATTCTATTATTGGATTATCAGTTGGTGTTCCGGCACGTGACATAGAACGTATTATGTTAGAATTAAGTAAAGCTTGGTTAAAGCTTATTGAAGAATATACTGCGCCTTGGTCTGTGTGGAAATAGATGGGCTCAGATAATTCTTCTTTTTTAATGATTTTAAGTAAGTTATCTCTACAGTTAAAATAAGGTTTTGGATCCATATGCCTAGAAGATATATCCCATGTAACGATTGAATTGTTATATGTATCTAGGAAGAATGTCCATTCATAATATATTCCTCTGTGTTTAATAACTGTCATATCAGATACTATCTTTTGTAGTGGACCAGTTGTCTTCCAGTTGTTGTGAATAATGTTTTCATATATAACGTGTTCTTGACCTGGCTTTTTATATTGATAGTGTTTAGCTTTAGATTTAATACCTAAGTATTTACACACTTTATGACATAAATTATCACTAAATATCCAACCTATATCATCTCTTATAGACTTAGCTAGAGCGTGATATCCATATGATGGTTTATCTTTGTGCTTAGCTTTAATAAGCTCTGCTAATTCATTTCTATCTCTTTCATATTGGTTTATATCTCTATTAAGCCACTTATAATAGCCAGATCTATTTATATCCATAAGCTTACATAATGTAGTAATAGGAAATTCGCTACTTAATGATCTAATGATTTCATATTCACATCGTTTAAAGTAACGTACTCCTTGTTTACACCACCTCCTTTGACTTGGTATCCTTTTTTTAATCTTTCATTTTCGATTCTTAGTTTAAGATTCTCTAGTTCTAAACGCTGTTCTTTGGTTAAATGTTCAGATAAATGAAGAGCCGAGAATTTATTACCTCTATTACGAACCCTTCCTTCTTTTAATGACCCTTCTTTATATAAACGCTGCCATACTTGTAAAGTTCCCATACTAATGTCATGTTTCAAGCACACTTCATTTAAAGACAAATGTCTATCAAAAAGGTCTTGAACAGCTTTTAATTTAAATTCATAAGAATATTTTCTATTCTTTCCGCCTTTAGGTCTTCCCATAGAATCACCTCCTTTAAGACTATGATAAAAGAAAAAGTAGACTTTTTTAATTTGTCTACTTTTATCTTACAAGTTCAC
>JAUNNY010000009.1 GCA_030531215.1 Erysipelotrichaceae bacterium | reverse complement strand
TTATAGTTCTCAAATTCATTCCACGTTTTTCCACGCTAGAATTTAGAGACCCAAAGATATTCTAGCTTTAAAACTTAATGATTGGTCGCAAGCCATATCTCAAATTAAGAAACAAATAGATGAACAGGGTTGTGATAATGCTTGTGAGATAAAAGAGAATTAACTTCTCTTTTTTTGTATAAAAAAACTCATCTTGCGATGAGGAATTGTCATTCTGGAGCAGGTGATGGGAATCGAACCCACATAGTCAGCTTGGAGGGCTGAAGTTCTACCACTGAACTACACCTGCATGCAGTGGTGACTCGACCGGGAATCGAACCCGGGACCCTCTGATTAAAAGTCAGATGCTCTACCGCCTGAGCTACCGAGTCATTGGCTGGGATGGCTGGGATCGAACCAGCGAAATGACAGAGTCAAAGTCTGTTGCCTTACCACTTGGCTACATCCCAAAGTGGTGGAGAGGGGCAGATTCGAACTGTCGAACTCGTAGAGAGCTGATTTACAGTCAGCCGCGTTTAGCCACTTCGCTACCTCTCCATCAACTTATTGCAGCGCCAGTTTTAGAACTTGCGCTTTAATATATTACCATAATATAAATTCTTTCGCAATATTATTGGACATTTTTTATTGTTCAATAGCCAATTTACCAACTAACCATTTACCGCCATCGGTTAGTTCTTCGTATTCAAATCCCGATGTCTTTAAAATGCCGTATTTAATCATAGAAGCACCCTCAGGACAACTTGATAAGTCCCACATACAACTAGATATTTTATACTTGTTTAATGTATCCCACCAAATATCAGCTTCGTCAAAGTCATAAGGATAATTTCCTGTATCAGCACATACTCCATATTCAGTAACAAATACTGGAAGTTTTGCTTCACAAGCTCTAATTAGTACATCACGTTTTTCCTGCCTATGGCTCGCTGCATAGAAATGGAAAGTATACATTATGTTATCGTAATCCAAAGGGTCATTAAGTGGAGCGTCTAAATCGGATGACCATACAGGAGTTCCGACTATAATTAATGCATCTTCATCATTATTTCGAATAATAGGAATAATGGTGTTTGCATACTTCTTTATATCTTCCCATTCTGTTTTGTTAGGCTCATTACAAATTTCATAAATTACATTATCGTGATCTTTATATTTTAATGACATTCTATCAAAGAAATCCTTTGCGTCTTCGATATACATATTTGGATTATAGTCATCTAATATATGCCAGTCTATTATTACGTACATGTCAGCGTTTGTGGCATAATTTATACCATTATCAATTCTTTCTTCAATTTGATCTTTGTGTCCATCTTTGCAATAACCCATAGAACCACTGGTATACATCGCTAATCTAATAACATTAGAATGCCAATCATTAGAAACTTGATTATAACAATCTTCATTTATGAAGGAAAAATACCAGTTGATATTGTACATGCTTATACCTTGTAGCTGTACAGGATTTCCTTTCTTATTACATAGTTGTCCATCTATCACTTGAAGTTTTCCATCTGTAGAAGGCCTTGTTCTGCCATCTGTTTTTTTGCCGCAACCAAAAAGTAGGCAAAAGATAATAGATACTAATAGCATTTTTCTTAACGTTTTCATATTTGTATTATAATGTTTTTTAGAGGACAAAAGATATGAAAAAATTAATTGGTTATTTAAATGGCATCAATTTTGGCGGTTGGTTTTCACAATGTGATTATTCATTAGATAGATTTGATAATTTTATAAATGAAGATGATTTTAAGAAGGTGAGTGAATGGGGCATGGATCATATCCGTATCCCGTTTGATTATAATTTAGTTCAAAACAACGACTACAGTTTTATTGAAGATGGTTTTAATAGAATTGAGAAGTGCATATTAAATTGTAAAAAATACAAACTAAATATGATTCTTGATTTACATAAAACCATAGGCTTTAGTTTTGATAAAAAAGAAGGAGAATTAGGTTTCTTTCATAATAAAGAATATCAGGATAATTTCTATAATTTATGGTTAGAAATAGTTAAACGTTTTTCTAAATATGAAGATATGTTAGCTATTGAACTTTTAAATGAAGTTACAAATTACGATTATAAAGATGCTTGGAATAGAATTGCTTCAGAGTGCATTAGAAGAATTAGAGAAGTATCTCCAACAATTAAAATATTAGTTGGCGGTTATTATAACAACGCTGTAAGTGCTGTTAAAGATATTGATGTTCCAATTGATGATAATATCGTATTTAATTTTCATTGTTATGAACCTTTAATTTTTACTCACCAAGGCGCATATTGGATAGATAAGATGGATGTTAATTTTAGAACAAAATATAAATTAACATTCAAAGAAATAAGTGAATTAACTAAAAAGTATTGTGGCAATCCTGCATTAGATTATTCATTTATGAATGAAAACGAAGTTGTTGGTACTAATTATTTTGAAACAATATTTAAAAGCGCAATAGTGGCAGCTGAAGAAAAAGGTGTTTATCTATATTGTGGTGAATATGGAGTTATTGAATATGTTGAACCAAATGAACTTAAAAAATGGTATCAAGACATTAATTCTGTATTAAGTAAATATGGAATAGGACATGCTTTGTGGTCTTATAGAGAAATGGATTTTGATTTTGTGAATTCAAGATATGATGATGTTAGAAGCGAAGTTATCGATGGTGTTTATCAAGGCCTGCTTTTTAAAGAAAGCTTAGTAAACGATGATATCTTTAAGCATATTGAAATAATCGATACTGAAGTTTGGAAAACAGATGATTCATTAGGACAATGGACTGCAATTTCTTTTATTGCCAGGGATAGAGAATTTCCTGAAACATTATCAAAATGCTTAAAACATGATATAGATGGTAATTCATGGTTTGTAGATTTTAAAGACAACAACTTTAAATATATTGTCTTAAAAGATTATGTACTTAAATATCATTTGGGAAATCAAAAAGAAAAAGAAGATATCTGCAAGGTATGCACTAGTTTAGGCGTAGCTTCAAAACATTTAAACTGGTCAGAATAATTATTTAAAAACGTCTTTGTAGTAAAGACGTTTTTACATTAATTAGAATTGTTATTACATTATTATTTCTACAGTATTGTTTTTCGTTAATAATTCTTGAGGTAAATAATTATCTTTTAATTCTTTACCATTAAGGATTATTTTTTTGTATCCTGATTGAGCTTTTGAATTGTTGGTAATAGTAATATGAAGTTTTTTATTTCTAAATACTTTGTTTACTTCGACATGTTTCCAATCAGTTGGAATCGTAGGAGACAATCTTAATCCATTTATATCTGGTCTAATACCCAATATTCCTTCAACACATCCAACCATTACTGTTGATGCGGTTCCGGTTAACCAATGAGTATGTGATCTACCATATCTGTTTGAATCATTGCTTTCAGTGAATTGTCCATAACAATATGGTTCTAGCGTTCTTATTTCGGCAATCTCATTTTGATAAGCAGGGCAAGATTCTTTATAGTATTCAAACGCTCTATCACCATGTCCTAATAATGATTCCGCAAGTATTAACCAACCTTGAGTTTGTAGGAAAATACTTGAATTTTCTTTTGTGCCTTTATTGAAAGTTAAGGATAAAGCACCAGGGAATGAATGTGCATAATATGGTGGATCCATTAATTTGGCGCCATATTTTGTATTAAGACGCGAATGAACTAGTTCCATTGATGAATCAGCTTGTTTTTTATTTGCGAAGCCAGAAATTATAGACCAGCTTTGTGGGTTCAACCACATATTCGCTTCTTTATCTGTCGGATTACCAATGATGGTGCCATCTTCTTTGTATCCTCTAATAAATCTTCCTTGTTTGTAACATTTAGTTAATGCTTTTTCTAGTTTAGTAATAGTATTGTCTAGATATGCTATATACTTTTTATCCTTTTTATATTCAGCGAATTCCTTTGTTATTTTTAAAGCGTAGTAGTATTGGAACGCTAGGAATGTTGATTCACCTGTTTTGCCCAATCTTAAGCAATCGTTCCAATCAGCATATAGACCTACAGGCATTTTATGTTTGCCCAAATTATTGTTTGTAAATTCTAAGGCCTTCTTTAAATGATTGTATACACTGTCTTTTCCTTTGTTGGCGTACAAGATGATTTCATCAAGATATTTAACATCTCCGGTTTCGGCAATATATTTATATACCGTAGGGAATAACCACATCGCATCATCAGCACGATAGGCAGGATGACCAGTTGCTGCAACATACGAATCATCATCAGGTGTATCTTCGTGTCCTGGATTATGATTGAATTTTACTAGAGGAAGTCCAGCACCATTATTTACTTGGGCAGATAACATAAAATTCAATTTTTCCTTGGCCATTTTTGGATCAAGATGAATGATTCCTTGAATATCTTGAACAGTGTCTCTATATCCATAACCATTTCTTAAACCACAATAAATAAATGAAGCTGCTCTAGACCAAATGAAGGTCATGAAGCAATTATATGAGTGCCAAGTATTAATCATTGAATTGAATTCTTTGCTTGGAGTATTAACTTGGAAAGCATCTAGTTTATTACGCCAATGTTTCTTTAATTCAGATATTTCTTTTTCGACTTTATTGATTGATTTATATGAGTTGATTATCCTAGATGCTTCTTTATCTTTTTTCATTCCTAGGATGAAGGCTAAACATTTTGTTTCGTTTGGTTTTAATGAAACTTTTGTAGCTAATGCACCACAAGAATTCATGCAGTAATTAAGTTCATTATTTAATTTTCCTGAAGTGACTCCTAGTGGCTTGTCATAGTGATTGTATCTTCCTAAGAATTTTTCTTTATCACCACAATAAGAATCGACTTTGCTATTAATTAAACCAAAGAATCTTTCAGATACTCCTGAAGGTCTTCCGATTTCTAAATTGCCATCACAAGTTTGTCTAATACGATTTCCTTTGAAGAATGTTTTTGAAGTAAATAATGAATATTGAAGATTTACTTGGTCTTGTTCATAGTTACAGTTATTGGTAAATTCACAATATCCAGTAATAGTTAAATCTTTATTTTGTTTTGTGTTATTAGTTATTTTTAGGTACCATACTTCATATTCTTTATTTAATGGAACATAGTATGTTGTTTCTGTTTTTAAACCTTTATATTTTGTGATAAAAGTTGAATATCCTAAACCGTGATGGCATTCATTTTTATATTGTTTTAAATCTTTGTGAACTGGACCCCAGGTATTAGAAAAATAATCTTTAGTTTTATTGTCTCTTATGTAAATATATCTTCCAGGTTCATCAAAACTATTGAAGACATATCTTAAGATTCTTCCGTTTGCGCCAGATTTTTCAAATGAGTATCCACCTGCATTATTAGAAATGATAGCTCCATAGTTTGGATCGCCTAAATAGTTCGCCCAAGCGGATGGCGTTGCTGGATTAGTAATAACATATTCTTTATTTTTGTCATCAAAATAGCCGTATTTCATATTTTATCCTTTCATAAAACAAGGTGCATATTGCACCTTGTATATTATCCCATTATCACTTCAACGTGAACATCTTTTTTGTTTTCAAAAGGAATAGTTCCAACTTTAATTTGTTTTCCATCAACGATTAATGCCTTAACACCTTTAGAAACGTGGTTAGGATTTTTAATAGTGATATGATACATAGTTCCTCTGAATTTTCTATTTACCGTATAGTCACCAAAATGTTTTGGAATACATGGATCAATTAACAAACCATCATAATCAGGTTTAATGCCCAATATTGCTTGAGATAAAACAGTAAATGTCCATGCTGCTGTACCAGTTAACCATGAGTTTTTACCTTCACCTGGATTTATTGCATCTTTTCCTGCAACCATTTGGCAATATACATATGGTTCAGTACGATGGATTTCACCAATGTCTTCTAAGTAAGCAGGGCATGTTTTCTTATATAACTCAAATGCTCTATCG
This sequence comes from Erysipelotrichaceae bacterium, assembly GCA_030531215.1. GTDB lineage: Bacteria > Bacillota_I > Bacilli_A > Erysipelotrichales > Erysipelotrichaceae > Colivicinus. The sequence continues at coordinate 39,196 of JAUNNY010000009.1, read as the reverse complement.
CCATGGCCCATAATTGTTTCAGCAAAAATAATCCAAGGGTTATTGTGACAGAAAATACCAGCATTTTCTTTATATCCTGGAGGATATGAAGATATTTCACCTAGATTTAAGCGATAAGTTGTATATGGTGGGTTCAATAAAACAATGCCATATTTACATTCAAGATATTTTTGTACAGAATCTAAAGCCTTTTGTGCTTCGCCAGTTTCTACACCGACTTCAGCCATGATACACATACCTTGTGGTTCGATGAAGATCTTTCCTTCATCACATTCTTTTGAACCAACTTTCTTACCAAATGCATCGTATGCTCTTATAAACCAATTGCCATCATAGCCATCTTTAAGGATTGCTTTTTCCATGTTCTTGATTGCTTTGTCAGCTTTCTTAGCTTCATTTAGCAAACCAAGTTTCTTTAGTATTTGACTATATCCCTTGCCATACTTTACAAACATTCCTGCAATGAATACTGATTCTGCTACTGGTCCTTCACTTGGACCGGTAATTTGGAAAGATTCTCCTGGATGAGCACTGAAACAATTTAAATTTAGGCAATCATTCCAGTCTGCTCTACCGATTAGTGGTAACTTGTGTGGTCCTAAATTATTTAGTGTATAGTTAAAGCTTCTTCTTAAATGTTCTAATAGAGAATCAGCTAGTTCAGGTTTATTATCAAAGTCTACTTTCTCTTTTAAAATGTCATAGTCACCAGTTTCTTTGATATAGGCATCAACAGCCGCAATTAACCATAGTGGATCATCATTGAAACCACCACCAATATCAGAGTTACCTTTCTTAGTTAATGGTTGATATTGGTGATATGCACCACCATCTTCTTTTTGCGTCGCGGCAATATCTAATATTCTTTGTCTAGCACGAGTCGGAATCATATGCACAAAGCCTAATAAGTCTTGGCAAGAATCTCTAAAGCCCATGCCTCTTCCAATACCTGATTCAAAATATGATGCTGACCTAGACATATTGAAAGTAACCATGCATTGATAAGCGTTCCATATGTTTACCATGCGGTTTACGTTCTTTTCTTTAGTGTTAACTTCAAATCCTGATAATAATTCATCCCAGAATTTATTTAATTTTGTTAATCCATCATCAAATTGTTTATTTGTCTTATATTTATTGATTAATTGATTTGCGTATTTTTTGTTGATAACATTTTTCTTTACGAATTTTTCATCTTCTGGTACTTCAACATATGCTAAACCAAAGATTACATCGTAACTTTGTTTTGCTTTTAGAGTTATAGAAATATGATGAGCACCAACTGGTTGCCAACCATGAGCGATTGAGTTGCTACATTTACCATTTTCAATTGCTTTAGGACTAATTGGTGTACCATAAACACCCATGAATGCATCGCGAGATGTATCAAATGAAGTTATATCCTTATTTGCATAGAATACAGCATAATGATTTCTTCTTTCACGATATTCAGTCTTATGGAATATTTTGGAACCAACTACTTCAACTTCACCACAAGAGTAATTTCTTTGGAAGTTAGTTGAATCATCTTGTGCATCCCACAAACAGAATTCAACAAAAGAAAATAAATCTAGTTTTCTTGTCTTTGTGTCATTATTAGTTACAGTAATTCTGTTCAATAGAATATTATCGTATTTTGGAACATACATCTCTTGTTTAACATTGATCTTATTTTTTGTTCCCGAAATAACAGAATATCCCATACCATGACGGCATTCATATTTATCTAATTTGGTTTTTGTGGGTTGCCAACCAGGGTTCCATACCGTTTTCTTATCTTTAATGTAGATGTGGAATCCATCTTGATCTAGAGGTAAATTATTATATCTATATCTAGTTAGTCTTCTTAATTTTGCATCCTTATAGAAGGCATATCCACCAGCAGTATTAGATAATAAAGTGAAAAAGTCATCGCTTCCTAAATAGTTAATCCATGGAAGGGGTGTTTCATACTTATTAATTACATATTCTCTTTTTTGATCATTGAAATGCCCATATTTCATAGTCTTTCTCTCTTTCTTAAACGTTTAAGTTTAAAGTTTGCCTATATTTTTAGAATATCTTTTTTAGAAAGCGATTTCAAGGCAAATAAATGGCAATTGCAAACGCTTTCAAATTAATGTGTTGAATTTGTGAAAACGTGCTATACTTAAATTACGAAAACGTTTAAGTTTTCTTGTACTCGTATCATACGAGTTTAAAAGCGAAGGGAGAAAAAATGAAAAAGCTTTTAAGTATTTTATTAGCTCTTCTTATGGTATTCGCTCTAGTTGGCTGTTCTTCTAACGAAGGCACTCCAGCTGAAGAACCTACAGAAGAAGCTGCAGAAGGTACAGTATTTAACATTTATGCCTGGAATGAAGAATATCAAAGGCTTCTTTGAAAAATACTATACTGTTCCAGAAGGCGTAACTGTTAACTGGATTATCGTTCCATCTGATGGCGGCGCTTACCAAGCTGCTCTAGATGAAGCTCTATTAAATCAAGCTAATGCTGATGCTGATGACAAGGTAGATATGTTCCTTGCTGAAGCTGACTACATCTTGAAGTATGTAAATTCTGAAGCTACTCAAGACATTACTCAAATCGGCGTTACTGATATGTCTAACACTTACAAATACACTGTTGAAGCATGTACTGATACAAACGGTGTTGTTAAGGGTGTTTCATTCCAATGCTGTCCATCTGGATTAGTTTACAGACGTTCAGTTGCTAAGGAAGTTCTAGGCACTGATGATCCAACTGAAGTTCAAGCTTTATTATCTGATTGGACTAAGTTCGAAGAAGTTGCTGGTCAAATGAAAGAAGCTGGTTACTACATGACTCCATCATTTGCTGAAACTTATAGACCTTTCTCTAACAACGTTTCATCTCCATGGGTTGTAGATGGCAAATTAAATTTTGATGCTAAGATTACTGAATGGTTAGATTTAACTGACAGAATGAATGCTGCTGGTGAAACTATTCCTGCTGGTATCTTGGATGCAGAAAAGAACGAAGCTTCTATGCTTGCTGAAGCTAAATCATTCTGCTTATTCGGTCCTGCTTGGTACTTCAACTTCTGTATGGGTCCAGCTTGGGAAGAAGGTACTGGTTCTCTAGGTGACTGGGCATTAATCGAAGGTCCAGCTGCTCACTTCTGGGGTGGTACTTGGTTACTTGCTCCTGAAGGCACAGATAACCCTACAATGTTAGCTGATATCATGAACACATTCATCAATGATGAAGAAGTATGTACTAATCTAGTTGTTCAAGATGCTCAATTCTCTAACAACAAGGCTGTAAATGCTAAATGTGCTGCTGATGATGAATTAGGTGCTAACGAATTATTAGGTGGCCAAAACGCTACTGCAGTATTCTCAGCAATGGCTGATAATATCAAGTTCCAAAATCAAACAATTTATGACCAACTATTAAACGAAGGTCTACAAGCTCAATTCCAACAATATCTAAAGGGTACTGTTACTAGAGACGAAGCTATGGCTAACTTCATTAAGTACGTTAATGAAACTTATCCATCAATTGTTACTGAGTAATATAGGAACAATTAAAATTTAACTAAGGCGGGTTTTTACCTGCCTTAGTTTTTTATTAGAGGTATGTTCAGCCTTCTAATAAAAAATATTATGAAAGGGGAATGCGTATGGACAAGGCTGCAAAATTAAGCAAGAGAAAATCTGTTAGTTACGCAAAATGGGGTTATTTATTTATACTTCCATTTTTTCTTGTTTATTTCGTCTTTACATTATATCCACAATTATTAACTTTCTATAATTCGCTATTTGAGAATTACATGGATGGATTAACTCATGTTGGTCCTAATTTTGTGGGTCTAGGTAATTTTGTTAAATTGTTCTCACCTGATGCAACAGGTTCGATTACAATAATTAAGTATTTTGGAAACACGGTTGTTCTATGGATATTAGGTGCTCTTCCACAATTTATATTTGCATTAATACTTGCTTTATTCTTTACAAGTACAAGATTAAAAATTAAGGGTCAGGGATTCTTTAAGGCCGTTATCTATATGCCAAACTTAATCATGGCTGCAGCTTTTGCGATGTTGATATTTGGTTTGTTTGGTAACACTGGTCCTATTAATAAGATGCTAGTTGCTGCAAATATGCCAACATTTGATTTCTTAGCAGAAAAGATTTCTGTAAGAGGTTTGATTGCGTTGATGAACTTCTTAATGTGGTTTGGTAACACGACAATATTGTTGATGGCTGGTATTCAGGGCATTGATGAATGCTTATTTGAATCCGCAAGAATAGATGGTGCTTCTTCAACCAGAGTATTCTTTGATGTAACTCTTCCACTATTAAAACCAATACTAGTATATGTTGCTATTACATCAATGATTGGTGGTATGCAGATGTACGATGTTCCACAAGTATTAACTAATGGCTATGGTATGCCAGATAATACATCTTCAACAATGGTTATGTTGCTGAATAAGTATCTAAATCCATCAAGGAACTATGGTATGTCTGGTGCTATTTCAGTTATCTTGTTTGCTATTACAGGTATCTTGAGTTTGATTGTCTTGAAGGCAACAAACAAAGAAGACTAGGAAGGAGAACGATATGAATAATAATGCTAAAGCAAAATCAAAATTATTATTATCTAGAACAGTTGCTTATTTAGTTCTTATTTTCTTGAGTGTTTTGTGTTTGTTCTTCTTCTATTTGATGATTTTAAATTCATCTCACTCTAATTTCGAACTACAAGGATCATTCACATTCAAATTTGGTAAGTTCTTTGCTGATAACTTTAACAACGCATGGAATGACGCATCGATAAAAATACCTCGTGGTATGCTGAACAGTTTCTTGATTGCTATCATTTCTGCAGTATTGAATGTTTATTTCTCAGCATTAACTGCTTATGGAATTTATGCTTATGACTTCAAATTAAAGAAGATTGCTGATGCTTTTATCATTGCTGTAATGATGATTCCATCACAAGTTTCTACTGTTGGTTTTATTCAGTTAGCTTACAAATATAATTTAACTAATAAACTATGGTTGTTAATTGTTCCTTCTATTGCTGGTCCAGCAACATATTTCTATATGAAGCAGTATCTAAAGGCTACGCTTCCTCTAGAGATTGTTGAGGCTGCAAGAATTGATGGATCAAATGAATTTGTAACATTTAATAGAATAGTTCTTCCAGTTATGAAACCAGCTATTGCTGTACAGATGATTTTCTCATTCATTGCTTCTTGGAACAACTATTTCACACCATCACTATTGTTGACTAAAGCTGAATATAAGACAGTTCCAATTATGATAGCTCAATTGAGAAGTGCCGATTATTCTAAATTTGACTTAGGAAAGATGTATATGTTTATCATGTTGGCTATCTTACCAGTTATGATTGTATATATCATCCTATCTAAATCTATTATTAAAGGTGTTACTTCAGGAAGTGTTAAAGGATAAAGGAGAAAAATATGTCAGACGTTCAATTAAAAAACATAATGAAGATATATCCATATACTGAGGCTAAAAAAGAAAAGAAGTCTCTATTTGGAAAAAAGAAAGAAGAAAAACCTGAGCATCATACCGCTCATCTTCAAAAGACTGAAAAAGGCGTAATTGCTGTACAACAATTCAATCTTGACATTAAAGACAAAGAATTCATCGTTCTTGTTGGTCCATCTGGATGTGGTAAATCAACTACTCTAAGAATGGTTGCTGGTCTAGAAGAAATATCTGAGGGTGAATTATATATTGATGGTGAACTAGTAAATGTCGTAGAGCCTAAGGATAGAGATATTGCTATGGTTTTCCAAAACTATGCATTATATCCACATATGACTGTCTATGATAACATGGCATATTCTTTAAAGATTAAGAAACTTCCTAAAGATGAAATTGATAGGAAAGTTAGAGAAGCTGCTGAAATCTTAGACATTACTCAATATTTAGACAGAAAACCAAAAGCATTATCAGGTGGTCAAAGACAACGTGTAGCTATCGGTAGAGCAATCGTTAGAGATCCTAAAGTATTATTGATGGATGAACCTTTATCTAACCTAGATGCTAAATTACGTAACCAAATGAGAGCTGAGATTATCAAGTTAAGACAAAGAATAAATACAACTTTCATTTATGTAACTCACGACCAAACAGAAGCTATGACTCTTGGTGATAGAATCGTTGTTATGAAAGATGGATATATTCAACAAATTGGTACACCTCAAGAAGTATTTGACCATCCAAGAAATTTATTCGTTGCTGGATTCATTGGTACTCCTGCTATGAATACATTCGATGCAAAGCTTGTTAAAGAAGGCGATAAATACTATGTAGAAATCGAAAATGAAAAAGTTGAATTATCTAAAGAAAAAGAAGAGAGATTACTAGCAAACAACGTAGAATCTCAAGATGTTATTTTAGGTATTAGACCTGATCATATTCAAATTACTGATAAAGGAATTTCTGGTAAGGTTGATGTATCTGAATTAATGGGTACTTCTAGTCATTTACATATGACTGTTATGGGCAAAGATTGTATAGCTATTATTCCAAACAATGGCGAGACAGTTAACTATATGGGCAAAGATATTCATATCTCATTTAATGGTAATGTTGCTCATGTGTTCTCAAAAGCCGACGATAAGAATTTGGAGTACTAAGATAAATCTGTTTCAATTAACTTCTTTAACCGCACATTATAATAAATGTGCGGTTTTTTAATTAGTTACTATTGGCTAAGAATATAGCAGTAAAGTAAAATAAAAGTATGGTATCAATAAAGGATATTGCAAAAAAATGTAACGTTTCTGTTGCGACAGTTTCTAAAGCTTTGAATAATCAAAAAGATATTGGAAGCGCAACAAAAGCAAGAATAATAAAGGTTGCGGAAGACATGGGATATATGGCTAATGTTTCTGCGCGTGCCCTAAAAACAAATAGAACATATAGTATTGGTGTTTTGTTCAAAGATTCTGAACCAGGATTATCAAACGAATATTTTACTAATGTTTTGGATGGCTTTAAGTCGGAAGCAGAAGACCATGGTTACAACATATCTTTTATTAATGATTTAATCGCAGGTAAAAAAGCTTCTTATCGTAAACATTGTGAGTATCGTAAATATGATGGTGTCGCAATCATATGTGCTGATTTTGAAAGCAAAGACATAATTGATCTTACAAAATCTTCAATCCCAGTTGTTTCATTAGATTACCAATTTGAGAATTGTTCATCTATTATGTCTAATAACTACGATGGAATGGTTGAACTTGTCGAATATGCAATTAAGATGGGACATAGACGCATTGCCTATATCCATGGCAAATCTGATAAGAAAGTAACCAATGCTAGATTATCTAGTTTTTATGGGGCATTAAGAAAGAATAATATCGATATTCCTAACGAGTATGTATTGGAAAGTAGATATCACAATATAAAGTTAACAAACGACAAACTTAATCAGCTTTTAAAATTAAAAAATTATCCAACATGCATTTTCTTTCCAGATGATTATACGGCGATAGGTTGCATTCAAACTATTTTATCATCTAAAAAGAAAGTCTCTTTTGCAGGATATGATGGAATTGAAATGGCTAGAACTTTGGGTTTGACAACCTATCAACAAGACAAGGAATCACTTGGAAGGATGGCGGCAAAAAAATTGATTGAACAAATCGAAGATCAAAATGTTATAAAAGAAAATATAATTGTTACAGGTAATTTATTAAAAGGAAAATCTATAAAAAGAAATAGGATTCAGTGAATCCTATTTTTGTTCTTGTAGATCTAGATATAAATCTGGTCGAGATTTGCTTGCGACTTTATTCAATTCTTTAAACTTAATAATGTTTTCGTGTGGCTTATATTTATTAGTTGCTTCGCTCATTAAATATGCCAAGGTTTGAATACAAGATAATTTATATAGCGGAGCTATATGTAGACAGTTTTCATCGCTCGTTCTAAATGCATGTTCATCATCAAAGACTTGTGAGTTAGATATAACGTATACTTTTTCTGAAATATCTTTTAGGGCATCAGCTATTGCGATTATTCTCTTGCTACTTTCATCATCATTGTTGTCTATAGCAATAAATAAATTATTTGGATTTGCTGAATATAGTGGTCCATGAAGATATTCCTCTGCTTCGCATACGGCTGTATCTATGCAAGATGTCTCGGTTATTTTTAAAGCTGCTTCAGTTGCTACAGCAAGTCCTGGGCCACTTGATATGAAGATTACTTTATTTTTGGAAGTAAAATCTTCTGTATGCTTATTAAACAACTCAATTGTGTTTTGGACCATTTCTGGTTGAATTAATTGTGATTTCTTTAAATTTGTTTTGATTTTGTCATATTTAAAGTCATTTATCATTCCTAACGCTTTGCCAAGTTCTAAAGCAAAGATCATTTCAAAACAAGCTAATGATGTTACGCCTTTTGTAACAAAACCAATTTGTTCTTCACCAACATGCCAATTTACTAATAAATCAGTATATTCTTTAGCATCGCAATCATCTCTGCCAACTAAGCAAGCACTCTTTATGTTATTATCTTTTAACAATTTTAAAACATCTAAAGTGTTAGTCGAACATCCAGATTGTGAAACACAAATTGGCATTTCCTTTTTCATATATTTAAATTCGTGATTAGTGAAAGTGAAAGGTGTTACTATTTTAACTTCTAATCCTAGAACGTGTTGAATAAATGCTTTTGCACAAAGCGAACCGTTGTATGAAGAACCAGATGCTATAAAATATAAACCTTCATATTTATTGTTTATATATGAATTTACTAAATCCTTAGTATATTCATAAGAATTATCTATTATGTTGTTGACAACTTGTGGTGTTTCTTTGATGTAGTCTAACATTGTAACCATGGTTATTGTTCGTCCTCTATTTCTTTCAACATATTTATTCTATTAATATGTCTTTCTCCTTCAGAAAAAGGAGTATTGATAAATGCATCTACAATATCATCTGCAAGTTCGTTAGAAATGATTCTAGCGCCGAAGCATATAACGTTGGCATTGTTGTGTTGCCTTGATAATTTAGCTGATGTAGGTTCAGAACAACAACAAGCTCTAATACCTTTGTGTTTGTTACAAGCAATAGATATGCCAACACCTGTTCCACAAATTGCTATACCTAAGTCGACTTCGCCAATTTGCAGTCCTTTACATAGTGCTTTTGCAGCAACGGGATAATCAAATGCTTCGGTTTTATTAGTGCCATAATTGACCACTTCAAAGCCTTTATCCCTCAAATATCCAGCTACACTTTTTTTCAATTCAACTGCAGCATGGTCATTAGTTATACCTATTTTCATGTCTTTGTACCTCTTCATTTATGATAGCACATAATGGTATAATCATTGCGATGGCATTCGAGGTAGAAACACTTAAATTTGAAGGTCCTTTAGACTTAATGCTTCATCTAATTCGTGAACAAGAATTAGATATTTTTGATTTGGATATGGTAGTTCTAACTGACCAATATATAGAATATCTTCACAAGATGGAAGATTTGCATCTAGAGATTGAAAGTGAATACCTAGTTGAACTAGCTACATTAATTGAATATAAATCAAAGAAATTACTTCCACAAAGAAGTGATGAAATTGAAGATGATTACGAAGATCCTAAGGATAAACTAGTAAGAAGATTGTTGGAATATCAAAAATACAAAGAAGTATCAAAAACTTTGTACGATTCATATATTGATAGACAAGACCAACTTTCAAAGCCAACATCATATGATGAGGTAGTAAAACATAAAGATGAAATAGAAACACAAAAGCTTGAAGGTGACCCTTACGATTTATTGAAGGCTATGAGTAAGGTGCTTCGTAGAATACAACTATCTAAACCGATGGATGTTAAATTTACGAAGACTGAATTGTCACCAGAAGATAGAATTTTACAAATTAAAGCTAGATTAAAAGATTTACCAGAAACATTCTCATTTGATACATTAATTGATGATTGTACAGATATTCAGCAATACATCGTTACATTCTTAGCGATTTTAGATATGGCTAAAAACCATTATTTAGTATTTAGTGTAAATGAAAAAGAAGAAATTTGGTTTAGAAGGGGAAGCAACAATGAATAATGATAATAATATTGAAGAAGTAGTTGAAAACATACAAGAAGAAGCTGTAATCGATAATGCTGAGACAGCTGTAAATGACGATGTAGAAGAAACAATTTCTGAAAACGAAGAACCACAAACCGAAGTTGTAACTGAACAAAAAGATGAAATTAAAGATAGCAACGTCATTGAAAGAGAAGAGGTTAAAGAACCTACAAATATTGAAGCTATTGTAGAAGGCCTTCTATACATAGTTGGTGAAGATGGCGTTAAGCTTGAACAAATTGCCTCAACTATTGAAAAATCTTTAGAAGATACAAAAATTATTTTAGAAAATATCCAACATAAATATGCTAGTGAAGTGTTCGGCATCGAATTAGTTGGTTATGGTTCAGTATATAAATTTGTTTCTAAAAAAGATGTATATCCATATGCACAAAAACTTTTCCAAACAACAAAGACCAACGCTTTATCACAAGCTGCCTTAGAGACTTTAGCAATCATTGCATATAAGCAACCAATCACTAGAGTTGAAATAGAAGAATTAAGAGGAGTTGGCGCTGAAATGATGCTTAGAAAACTTCAAGCAAGAAATTTAATCAGAGAAGTCGGAAGATCAGATGCTCCAGGTAAGCCAATTCTATATGAAGTAACAGAAGAATTTATGGACTCATTTAAACTATATACATTAAATGAACTTCCAGATTTACCTGAATTCTCAAATAGAGATGAGGAAGAGAATTTATTTGAATAAATATGAAATATAAAAGAGATAACAAGTTTTTCTTTTTTATCGCCTTATGGGCATGTAAATTAACACAAGTTGCTATGAAATTAGCACGCAAACATGTGCCTTATTTTGCGGGCAATGTTGCTGCTAAGATATGTCCTAATTTTCGTTATTATCTAAATAAGCCAAAGCTAATTATCGCAATCACAGGAACAAATGGTAAATCGACAATTTGCCAAATGTTTGTTGATTTTTTTAAGAAGAATTATTTAAAAGTTGTTAACAATGATGGTTTTAATACTGCACCTGGTGTAATTGCATATTTAGCTGACTGTGTAAATATTTTTAATATGGTTACAGCTGATGTAGCAATTTTAGAAATTGATGAAATTTCTAGTTCCTCAATCTTTAAAAACATCACACCAAATTATATGATTGTTAATAATTTAATGAGAGATTCAATTAAAGCTAATTCAACACCTGATTATGTTAGAGATAGAATAGCTGAAGCAATTCCTGAAGATACCACCTTAGTGATTAATGCCGATGATGCGTTGTGTGTAACTTTAGGAAATAATAATTCAATTTATTATGGTATGGAAAAATTAGATGAAGACCATGATGATATATTCAATATTGTTAATGATATGGTCTTGTGTCCTAAGTGTCATCATAAACTTAAATACAATTATGTTAAATATAATAACATTGGTAATTATGAATGTAGCTGTGGTTTTAAGAGACCTGAGTGTAAGTATGAAATTAATATGATTAATTTCAAAAACAATTATTTCTTAATGAATAGAGAGAAATACGATATTAACTTTAATAATATTCCAAACACCTACAACGTATTAGCTGTTATTTCTGTTCTAAAAGAATTAGGTTATTCTACCGCATCAATAAACGAATCTTTTGAAAAGATTAAAATTCTTGATTCACGTTTTGCGAATCAACAAGTTAAGGGCAAGAATTTGACCTCAATAATGATTAAAGGTTCAAATCCGAATACTTTATATCCAATGCTTAAAACAATTAATGATTGCAAGGATAGCAAAGATATAGTTTTTGTTTTCGATGATTTGCAAAGAAGAAAATATGAAGTTGAAACAGAACATTGGATTTATGATGTTGATTTTGAGTTACTGGCAAACGATAAATATATCAATAAGATTATTATTGGCGGACCACGTAGTAAATATTACTTAGTAAGATTACTTATCGCAGGAGTAGATAAAGAAAAAATAATTATTGTCGATGAGGAACATAAGGTAATTGATAAAATTGCCTATAAAGATGTCAATAATATTTTCTTGTCTTACGATATCTATTCTTGTGATTTAGCTTTAGAATTAAGAAAATCAATCGGAACTAAAATGGAGGAATTAGGATGAAACTAGAATTCTTATTCCCAGAAATATGTGGTATCTATGGTGATGCTGCAAATGTTAAATATATGGCAATGTGCAGCGACAACATTGAAGTTATCAATGACGATTTTGATGAAGAGCCATATTTTGTCAATCATGATGTCGACATGATATATATGGGTGCGATGACTGAATTCTCACAGAATGCTGTTATTGAAAAATTGATGCCATATAAAAAACGTCTTAAAGAATTAATAGATAATAATACTTATTTTTTGATGACCTATAATGCTGTTGAGGTATTTGGAAATTATATTGAAAGAAGTGGAAATAAAATAGAATGTCTTGGTATTTTAGATTTTTATTCTAAATATGATTACAATACTAGACATAATTCTCATTTTTTAGGTAAGTTTGAAGATTTAGAAATCATCGGTTTCAAAACTCAGTTTGGCATGATTTATGATTCAAAAGAAAAAGGATTATTTGAGATTGTAAAGGGAACCGGAAATAATCCTAAAGAAAATATAGAAGGTATCAGAAAAAATAATTTTATGGGTACTTATTTATTGGGGCCATTATTTATTCAAAATCCTTTGTTTGTTAAAAATCTATTAAAAAAGTTTGGCATAGAACCAAACTTGAAATTTGAAAACGAAATATTAGATGCATACACTGATCGTGTTAATGGTTACAAACACTTCTTGTTAGGTAAGTAATAATTAACTCCAAGTCTTCTTCACTGAAGACTTTTTTATTATTTTTTAATGCTATATCAGTGAACACGCCATTCCCATTTATTATTTTTCCAGAAAAAGTACCATCATATATTTTGCGATAACCACAAGAAGGGGATTTTGTTTTCAAAACTAAAAAATCACAATCTTTAATTAATTCGTATGCTTTTATTGATCCTTCTTGTAATTGTTTGGTTACATCTTTACCACTTTCATCAAAAACTTTATTGTTTTTTATTTCTAATGGTAAATGAGGAATGGGAAAAGTTGCTAATTGTTCAGGACAAATAGGTATTAATTCGTGATCTTTTAAAATATCTAATAATTTGTCATTTAATTTGTTTGTTCCATTGTATCTAACGTTGTATCCTAACAAACATGCGGAGATTCCTATTTTCATGACTCAATTATACTATGTGCTATCATATTGATGGAGGTAAATGATATGGCAGAATGTAATCATGATTGTAATTCATGCAATGAAGAATGTGATGAGAGACAAGGCTGTAGCCATGATTGCTCAAGTTGCGGACAAAATTGTAGTGAAAGAATAGAAATGGCAAAACCTTTAGAAGATGTTAAGATAGGCAAAATTGTTGCGGTATTATCTGGTAAAGGTGGTGTAGGTAAATCAATGGTAACTAGTTTATTAGCTGTTGAGCTTGCACAAAAAGGATATAAGGTTGGAATTATGGACGCTGATATAACTGGCCCAAGTATTCCAAAGATGTTTAATTTAAATAATCAATTATATGGTGATGAAACTGGTATTTTCCCAGCAATATCAACATTAGGAATTGAGGTTGTGTCTATTAACATGATGCTTGAAAATGAAGATGTTCCTGTATTGTGGAGAGGACCAATTTTAGGTGGAGTGATTAAACAATTTTATAGTGAAGTACATTGGGGTGAATTAGATTATCTATTAATCGATATGCCTCCAGGAACTAGTGATGTTGCGATTTCAATCATTCAACAAATTCCTGTTGATTCATTCGTTATGGTAACTACTCCATCAAAATTAGTTTCGATGGTTGTGGGCAAAGCTATCAATATGGCTAAACAAGTTAATAAACAAATAATTGGTTTAGTAGAAAATATGGCTTATGTTAAATGTGATGAATGTGGTCACGAAATAAATATCTACAAAGATGATGTTACACAAGAGATTGCTGATAAATACGGATTAGATGTTGTTGGTAAATTACCAATCGATCCTGTACTTGCTAACTTATCTGATGATGGTGATATTGAATCTTATGATAGTAACTTGTTAGATAAGTTAATAGATAAACTTACAAAATAATTTCTAAAACGATGTGTGCAATAATACACATCGTTTTCTTTGACTTACTTATGTTAATTCGTTAAAATACCATAGTATGGATAATGAGATAAAAACAAATACTATTGGTAAGGATTTTACCTTAAAACAATTAGCTAAGTTTGTTGCGGCACCAGTGTTAACACGTCTTTTGGTGTCAGTTTTTCAAACTTTAGATGATAGTTTATTTATTTCTAGATATTGTGGTCAGAATGCTTTGGCTGCCTTTTCTGTTGCGCTTCCTTGGTTCATGCTTGTGGATGCTGTATCTATGTTGTGTGGCGCTGTTTCTATTAGTTGTTCTATTAAAATGGGTCAAAAGAAACAAGAAGAGGCTAAGAGTGATTTCACAACAATGTGTATTATTACTTTCTGTGTTGGTTTAGTATTTACTTTAATTCTTACTTTATTTAGAGATAAGATCCTTGTAATTTTAGGTGAAACCCCAGCGCTTCTTCCATATGCAAAACAATATATGGATGTGTCAAGATTCTACGCTCCATTGGTTTTACTATCTGCTGTATTTAATAATTTCTATGTTATTTCTGGCAAACCTAAATGTTCAATGTATGTAAATGTTATTCAAACATTCTGTAATATTTTCTTTGATTGGCTTTTCATTGTAAAACTTAATACAGGAATTGTTGGTGCTGCTTATGCGAATGCGATTGGCTTCGCTTGTGTTGTATTGTTTGGCTTAATATTCTTTTCTGATAAGAGAAGAGAAATGTGCTTTGGTAAACCACATAACAATATCAAACCATTATTGAAGAGTGTCTTTAGGTTAGGAAGAACTCAGGCTATCACCTCAATCGCTATTTCATTACATAGTTTCATAGTTAATAATGTTATGCTTGGACTTGCGGGTGAACAATTAGTTGCAGCACATACCATAGTTAACAATGTATTCTTTATGTTCTTGAATTCGTTGTTTGGATTAGTTGGTGCTACTTCACCAATAATTTCATATGCTTTTGGTGAGAAAAATTCAAAACGTTTAACAAAAACAGTTAAACAAGTGGCAATTCTAATTGGCGTCTTGATTGTTATTATTGCATGTATCTATTTCTTTGGCAGAAATATCATTATTAGTTTGTATCTAAAAGAAGGTTCTGCAGAAGAGGTTAGACAGATGGCTGATTATGGTATGAAAGTTGCACCATTTGCATTTATCTTTATCGCATACAACGTTTTCATTCAAGACTTTTTCAATGCTTGTGCAAATACAAAAGTTGCAACAACCTTATCTGTTATAGAAAATGTTATATTATCAAATTTAAGCGTTATTATCTTGCCAAGAATTTTTGGCGTGACAGCGATATGGTATACCTTATTAGTTGTTGAATTTATTACGTTCTTCTTCTCAGCAGAGAGCTTGTATAAGAGCAGATATTTGTATGGTTTCAATGCTGAAGGAATTGCTACATTTACAGACAAATAAAATCAAAGCGTAAATATAGTGATAGATCTATTTCTTTTTATGATTTTTGATGTATATAATACACATTAATATAAATATAGCTAAGGCAAACGCCAATCCCGCAACAACATAATTACCAATTAACACAGCTCCTTCATAATTATTGCTTTTTGCGTTGATTGGAATTGCGATTGCTAAAACTATCAATAATACTAATGGAACAAATAATTCGTTATGTTGAAATTTATTAGCGGCCTTTTCGAAGATAGAGTTTTTAGTAGGTCTTTCAAAGTTTTCTATAACAGGGCAATTTGCTAAGACATTTTTTCTAAACATTAATTCCATAATAATAAATAATCCTACTAAAGCTATTATGGAAATAATGATTGATTTGCTAATTAGGAATGCAAGTATAGCTATGCTTAGTGGTAGATAATATCTCGTTGAATAAACACTAAATGGTTTAGCTTCTTTATTTGATAAAATATATCCTGTTTTTGAAAAAGGCGCGCAGTAAATATAATTCTTATCAACTTTATATACGAAGATGTCATTAAGATCTGAAACTTTTAATTCCTTTTTTTCTTTTTTCATATCTAAATTGTAACATGTAAATATTTACATTTTTATTTGATATGATACATAAATGTATCAAAAACAGTGTTCACAATTGAGATAATGATATTACTATGATTTATAATTATATGTATAGAAATATTCACGTGGTATTTCTATAGCCAATAGAAAGGGGAATAATAATGAATATTGGTACAGCATTTATAATCGCTTTAACAGGTACTATTGTTTGTTGGGGCGCTTACCACATTTCCGGTTTAAAATCTCCATTATTAATGGGTGTTGTAACTGGTTTAGTTATTGGTAATCCTGAATTAGGATTAACAGTTGGTGCTGCTTGCTCAATGATGTCTGTAGGTTTCCATACTTATGGCGGTGCAACAGTGCCAAACTACAATATGGGTGCCGTATTTGGTGTTGTAGTTGCTTCTCAAACTGGTGACTATGCACAAGGTATCGTTGTAGGTTCAGTAGTTGCTCTATTAGGTTCTTGGGCAGATATTATTCAAGGTCTATGGGCTAACTTATTCATCCACCAAGCTGATAAAGCTTTGGAACAAAACAATTCTAAGAAGATGGAATTCTGGCATCTATTTGGTTTCATTACTATTGCGATCACAGATTTCGTTCCAACATTCTTAGGTTTATTAATCATTGATAAATATCAAATTATCACTGATTTCGTTGAGAAATTCGCTTGGGCTGAAGCTGGTTTAACTGTTGTTGGTAATATCCTTCCAGCAGTTGGTTTCGCTCTATTACTATCTTTCATGGATGTAAAGAATTTCTGGTGGGCTATGTTATTAGGTTACATTTTCTATGGTTACTTAGGTTTAGGTACTATGGGTCTATGTTTACTTGGTATCGTTGTAGCTTTCGTTTATGTTACTAAGATTGACAAGGAGGGTGAATAAAGATGGCACGTACAAATGCAAAAGTTTCTAAAAAAGCCTTAAAGACTGCTTGTTCTAGACATGCTAATACATTGCAACACTGCTGGAACTATGAAAGAATGCAAGCCACTGGTTTCGCTTACTCTATCGCTCCAGTAATTAGAGAATTATATGATACAGAAGAAGAAGTTTGTGAACAATTAAAGAGACATCTTCAATTCTATAACACAAACCCAACTCCATCTAATGCTATTCTAGGTGCTTCTATTGCTCTTGAAGAACAATATCAAACAGAAGCTTCTGATTCAATCAAAGTTGCATTAATGGGTCCTCTAGCAGGTATTGGTGATGCTGTATTCGCAGTATTAATTAAACCTATCACTTATATCGTTGCTACTGCATTAGCTAATGAAGGTTCTTACTTATCATTAGTAGTAATGATTGTTCCATTCTTACTATTCTATTTAGCTAAGTATCCACTATTCTGGTATGGTTACAAGAAATCAGCTGCATTAATTGAAGACTTAAATACTAATAGTGCTCTTGCTAAATTTACTAAGGGTGCACAAATCGTTGGTTTAACCGTTGTTGGTGGTTTCGTTCCTTCAATGGTTGGTGTATCTCTAGCATTAACTTACACTAAGGAAATCGATGGTGTTGAGAAATCAGTTGCTATTCAAGATACTCTTGATAAAGCTTTCCCAGCATTACTTCCAGTTCTTATTGTTTATCTATGCTACTGGTGCATTAAAGTTAAGAAGTTCACTCCAACTAAGACTATACTAATTCTATTAGTTATCGGTTTCGTTGGTGGTGCTTTAGGCATTTTAGCTTAATTAACACATATAGGTGGGACCATTGGTCCCACCTTATTTTTTTGGAGAGGCAAACATGGAAAATTTGGTTACAAAACTTGCGAATTTAGGAACTGAACAAAGAAATCAAAATACAAAAGATATTGATATATTACCTACAAGAGATGTATTAGAAATAATCAATAAGGAAGATGCAACTGTTGCGAGTAATATTGCATCTAAAATGGATGATATAGTAAAACTTACTGATGCGTATGTCGACACGATTAAAAATGGTGGCAGAATCTTTCAAGTTGGATGTGGCACTTCTGGTAGACTTGCATTAGTAGATGCAGCAGAACTTCCTTGTACGTATGGAATTCCTTATGGCCAAGTAATTGGTGTTATGGGTGGCGGATTAGAAGCTGTAGTTAGACCTGCTGAAGGTTTAGAAGATCATGCTGAACTCGGTGAAGAAGATGTTAAGAAACTTGGCATCAATTCTAAAGACATGGTTATTGGTGTAGCTGCTAGTGGTAGAACTCCATATGTAATTGGTGCAATGAAATATGCACAATCTTTAGGTTGTAAAGTTGGTTCAATTTCTTCAGCTGCTAAATCTGAATTTTCTGAGTTTGCTGATTACCCTGTTGATATTCCTACTGGACCAGAAATAGTGTTGGGTTCAACAAGAATGAAAGGTGGAACAACTACTAAATTAGTTCTTAATATGGTTAGTTCTACAGCAATGATAAAATTAGGTCATGTCTTTTCTAATTATTTGATTGATGGTTATGACACTAATGAAAAAGGTTGGGCAAGATCAGTTAGACAAATTATGGAAATGACCGGTTGTAGCGAACAAGAAGCTCATGATGCTTACTATGAAGTAAGAGGAACAGAGCATGACTTCAAAGTAGCTTGCACGATGTGCTTCACAAAACTTAGTGCTGATAAAGCTAGAGAAGCATTAGCTAAACATGATGGAAATCTTAAACTTGTGTTAAAGGAGTTAGATATAAAATACTAATATGAAAGAAATAATTAAAGCAAAGCACATTTGTACACCAGATGGAATAATTGATGGTTATTTAGTAGTTGAAGATAAAAAGATTATCGAAATAACTACAAAAGAATTAGAAGCTACTAGAGATTATGGCGATAAATACATCATTCCTGGTATTTTTGATACACACAATCATGCATCAGGTGGGTATTCAGTTTATGGTGACAAAGAATCTAGAAATCTAATTGAAAACAGAAATGAATGCACAGAGAAGTATTTAAAAGTATTGGCTTCTTTGGGTGTAACTTCTGTTTTCCCAACTTTATTTGCAACCGTAGTGGCTCAAGAAGAAAAAGATGTAATAAGTTCTTGTAAGAATTATATTGGTAAAGACGTTGATGGTGCTAAGGCATTAGGAATTAACTTTGAAGGACCATTTCTAAATAGAACTGGCGAAGGTGATCCGCGCTATGTTCCAGATCCAATCAATTTAGATGATATTCAAGAGTTTATAGATATATCAGATTATACAATAGCCGAAATGGGATTAGCTCCTGAACTTCCTCAAGGTAAAGAGGCAATTGAATTATTATTAAAGAATGGTGTCGTTCCAGCAATGGCTCATACGGACAGTAAATCAAAAGAAGCATTTGAAGCATTTGATAATGGAATAACTGTCGCAACTCATACATGTAATGTAATGACAGGAATTCATCATCGTAATATCGGAGCTTTGGGTGCTTCATTAATGGATGATAGAGTATATTGTGAATTAATATGCGATGGTCTTCATGTATGTAACGATATGTTAAAACTAGTTTTAAGATTAAAAGATCACAATAAAGTAATGTTGATTTCTGATTCTAGTAGATTTGTAGGATTCCCTAGTGGTCATTATGACCTTGGAGATCACACTGTTCATCTAGATGAAGAAGGAAGAGTTTTAGTAGGTACTGCATTAAATGGTTCTTCTAAAGGCGTTATCTTCGGTGTTAGAAACTTAGTAAGAAACTGTGGTATCGATTTATTAGATGCTTTGCATATGGCTTGTAGAGTTCCTTGTTTGAAATATGGCTTCAACGATAAAGGATCGCTAGAAGTGGGCAATTATGCAGATTATGTTGTAATTGATGATGACTTTAATGTTTATGAAACTTATGTAGAAGGAAGAAAGGTATATGATTCTAATATTGATAAGATGGTTTTAAATCCTTCAGTATTAGAAAAGAAATATCAATAGTATGAATCAAAACGCAATCCAAAAATTATATAAATCATATTCAAAGGATACACGAAGTTATCTTTTTCCTAATGGTAAAAACGAATTAGAGTCAATCACTTCTTCTGTCTCTTTAATATGCCAAATTCCAAGCGAAAGTATCGATTATGATGTTATGAAAGGTCTTGCCGATATCTATGTTGATACTTGCGTTAGAAAAACTGCGAGAGACGAAGAATTAGATATTATTTTAGATATGCCTAAGAAGCATTGTGATTATGTAAAAGATATTAACACTGCTAGTAAAGTTATGGCATATTTAGTACTTCATTCTCAAGATACAAACCTTGTATTAAGAGATTTAAATGATGAAAATCTAAATGAGTTATCAACTATGTATTTAGATTCGTTTAAGTTTATGGAATTAAACGAAGGAAAAGAAAACAAGTATTTGCGAGACGAAGAATATGGTTTAGTAAAAGAAAAACCAATTTACACTCATGGTCAAACAGGAACTGATTTATATTTTTCTACTTTGATATCAGATACAGATGAAGAATTACTATATGAATATAAAGATTCGTTGACTGTTGAAGGCGTAGAAGGAATCGTTGATGAATACATCATCAGGAAAGAAGATGGTGACGATATAGCTGCGACTTTATATTTAAATAGATATGGTAATAGCAATTCTAACAATGCACCAAAAGGGTTTAAGTTAAAGAAAGTTGATATTAATGCCGCACTTGAACAATCGAGAGTAAATGTTAGAAAAGATCTACAAAAGAAAACTATAATCGAAATAATCACATTGGTATTAGTTGCTATTGTTGTAATTTGGTTACTTGTTAGAAGACACTAAGAGATATGGAAACATATCTTTTTTATTATTTGTATCAAAGAATATATATTTATTCATATAATTACTAACTGTATAATGATATTGGGAGTCAGTGAATATTATGATAGTTTATGATAATTCATTAAAGAATTTTAAGGAAGCTGTTTTATTAAATTCTATTTCTGACGAGATACTTGAATCTCTTAGAGAGAAAAAAATAAGCGGTGGAGCAAGAAGCGAGATAAATTCATGGAACAATTCTTTGCATTTTATGAAAGATGTTTTAGATTGCCCTAGTATTCCCGATGATTGTGAAGTGGCAATAGAATACAATATTCCTCAGACTTCTAAAAGAGTCGATTTTATGATTCTTGGTTCTGATAAGAATAACAGAGATAATGTGGTAATCGTTGAACTTAAGCAATGGTCAAGAGTTAATAAAATTGATGATGTATTCAAACATTCTATTATGTCTGATTTAAGAGGCAATAGTCCTGTTGCACATCCAAGCTATCAAGCATATTCGTATAAGTCATTAATACTTAATTATTGTGATGAAGTTAATCTTGAAAAAGATGATTTGCATCCGTGCGCTTATTTACATAATTTGAATGAAAGCTATCGTGAAGTTATAGAAGATGATATTTATTCTGAGTGGACATCAGAGGCGCCGGTCTTTTTACAAAGAGATGTATTGAAATTAAGAGACTTTATTGAGAAATATATAACAGCAAAATCAAGTGATAATAAGTTGTTATATAAGATCGATTATGGAAGAATAAAACCACAAAAGGCTTTGCAAGATTCTATAGATTCAATGTTGTGTGGCAATGAAGAATTTAAATTAATCGACGAGCAAATTGTTGCATATGACATGATAATGAAGACCATAGACAATGCTAGAAAAGATAATAAAAAACATGTGATGATTATTTCTGGTGGTCCAGGTACTGGCAAATCGGTATTAGCAATTAATGTCTTAGCTAATTGTATAAGTAAGTTGTCTTTAAACGCTTCTTATATTACTAAGAATAAAACGCCAAGAGATTGCTATACATATTTATTGACAAATGGAAATTCAAAAAAGATTGTTGATTTAAAAATGGCAATTAAATCACCACATACCTTGCCATCTACACCAATAAACGGAATTGATGTTGGTTTATTTGATGAGTCACACAGAATGCAACAAAAACCATATATGTATAAAGGTGATGACATGCTTTTCGATGCCATAAATGCGTGCAAAGTATCAATATTTTTTATTGACCTTGATCAGCGAGTAACAACTAAGGATTGTTATGACATCAAAGATATAGAAGATATGGCGAAAAGACAAGGAGCTATTCTTGATTTTGATGAGCCATACGAATTAACATCACAATTTAGATGCAATGGTTCAGATAGCTATATTTCCTTTATCAATAATTTATTAGGTATTTCTAAAACCGCAAATACAACCATTAGTAATAAAGACTTTATATTTAAAGTGTTTGATAATCCTAATGAACTAAGAGATGAATTAAGGAAGATAAATAAAGTAAATAATAAGGCCAGAATGGTAGCTGGATATTGTTATGATTGGAATGTCAAAAATAAACGTGGTGACTGGGACGTCATCATTGGAGATGAATTTAAGGCTAAATGGAATTTGGAAAAAGATGCTATTTTCGCTATCAACAAAAACTCTTTTGAACAAGTAGGATGTATTCATACAGTTCAAGGTATGGAATTTGATTATGTCGGCGTATTCATTGGCAAAGATTTATATTATGATGGCAGTAGTGTAAAAACAAATAAATACGCAATAAGCAAAGATGATCATTCTAGTGGTATAAGAGGTTGCAAAAACGAAGAACTAGCTGACAGGTTGATAAGAAACACTTATAAAGTCTTATTAACAAGAGGACAAAAAGGTTGTTTTGTTTATTGCGAAGATAAAGCACTTAATGAATATATTAAGAAACATATTTTAGTAAAAAATGATTAGTAAAGAATTATATAAAGAAATAGAAAAATACATTAAGGATAACTATGTCGAAGAAGATCTATATTATCCAAATGATTTTTTGTGTGTTTGTGGTCAGGCGCTTGATATTGATTTAAAACCAGAAGCTACTTTTTCTGAAACTTTATTAAAATTAATTGACGAAAGAAAACTAAGTGATTCTCAAGCATATGGTAAAGCTAATATAGATAGAAGGTTGTTTTCAAAGATTAGAAGTAATAAAAACTATAATCCTTCAAGGAATACCGTTTTAGCTTTTTGTATCGCCTTAAATTTAGACATAGATACCGCAGAAGATTTACTTGAAAGAGCTGGCTATGCCTTGGGTCACAGTACTAATTCCGATTTAATAATTCGTTTATTTTTAGAGAAGAAAAAAGATTATACCTTATTTGATGTAGATGATGCACTAATGTCTTTCAATTTGAAACCTATATCTAAATATTAAATGTCGTTTCTAAAGAGACATATCATATGATTATTTCTTATACTATGTAATTGCGTTAAGCAATTACATTTTATTAAGGAGGAAAAATGAAAAAATTAATAATTAGTAATATCAGTTATATAGGTTATTTTAGTTTATTTTTAGATTTAGATGATGGCGGAAGAGGCAAATATGAAGTATTTTATCCCGAACTAGGAAAAAAAGAAGAAGAATTTACCTTAGATGATAAACAAACCAAAAGAGCTATACGTTTACTTGAACAAACTGATTTTTCATCCATCGAAAAAGATGACACGCAATTATTTTTAGATACACCAACTAATAAGATCTTTTATTTAGATGGTGCAATTTCGAGAGTTGTAGAATATCATTCAGGAGATATACCAAAAGAGCTAAAACCATTAATTAAAATAATAAAAATGATATATCCGGATATTATTGATCGTTTAGATTAGTTATAATATAAGAGTATTTGGAGGTTTTATATGCGAAACATAATTACAAATATAAATGAAACAGATAGAAATTTTGTGTTTTCTCCTATAGCTGTATACTATGCTTTATGTTTGTTGGCACAAACTGCAGCAGGTGAGACAAAAAAAGAAATATTAGATGTATTAGAAGTAAGTGAAGAAGAATTATTATCTAGAACTGAAGCAATACGTAATGCCTTTAATGTAGAGGAAGAAGAAACTAAGCTATCTCTAAATTCTTCTTTGTGGTTAAATAATAGCCGTAGTTTTAAAGAAGATGTTGTTAATCAAATATGTAAAGACAACGATAGTACCATTGAAATAGGTGCGATGGGCGATGAAGATTTTAATAATAAGCTACATGATTGGTTGAATAAAAATACAGGTAATTTATTAGAAGATAATGTCGGAAACATTCAAATGAGCGCTGATACAATAATGGAATTGTTTTCTGCCATCTATCTAAAAGGAAAATGGGCCGATAATTTTGAAAAGAACAGAACTGAAAATAGAACATTTTTTATCAATGAAGAAGAAAAAATAGAATGCGAATTTATGAATAGATTATATAGTGATTTCGTATTGTGTGGTGAACATTTTAAAGCAATTAGACTTCCTATACTTGGTATAGGCTCAATGTTATTTATTTTGCCTAACGAAGGATATAAACCAAGTGATATAAATAATGATGAAGATTTAATTTGTTTGTTAGAAGGCAAAGAAGATTGTGTATATGGGCACGATTATCATATAAATTTATCATTACCTAAATTCGATATTAAAGCAGATGGCGATTTGCTTGCTCAATTAAATAAACTAGGAATTAGAAAAGCTATGGATATATATGAGGCAGATTTTGCTCCTATCACTGATGAAAAAGAAGTATGTCTTGCGAAAGCTAATCAAGCATCTAGATTGAAGATTGATGAAAGTGGTATCGAAGCTGCTTCTTATGTTGAAATGGCAATTTTAATAAAAGGTATACCATTTATGGCATCTGAAGAAATTGACCTAATTTTTAATAGACCATTTATGTTTGCGGTCGAGCATAATCGTATGCCTTTATTTATAGGCACAATCAAGAATCCAAATGAAAATAAAAAAGATTAATAAAATATTAGTAATTGTTTTACTCCTTATTTCTTTGGTCGGTTGTAATCATGAATTAGTTGTCACTGATTTAACCATTGAAGAAGATACCAAGTTTGGAGGTACATATATACACAAAACTATTGATGAGTTTTGCGAACTTGGTTTTAGATATGGAGACTCAGTTAATGTTATCTTTTCCAATGGTTATAGTTTCTATGATATTCCTTTTTATACGGGCTATTTTGTAAGAAATGATTTGCCGTTATTAATAGCTTATCCTGGTTATCCATATATAGAAGTAAACTACAATAATGGAATTGGAACATATGAAGAAGGAAAATTAAATGAGAATGTTACTGCCACTATTGAATTAAATGAAGTAGGTAAGTATTTAGATATACAAAATGCGATGAGTGTCTATACATCTTTAGACAGAAATAAGTACGAATCTGATGAGATATTTGGAAACTTTAGGCCATTATCAGGTGGTAATATCAATTCTGACATTATCTATCGATCAGCTACTCCTTGTGATAATACATATAATAGAGCAGAGTGCGTTTCTGGTCTATGTGAAAAATATAAAATTAATACAATTATTGACTTGTCAGATTCTGAAGAAGAAATCAAAAATCACTATGATAACAAAGATGTAAATATTCCTTATTGGCGTAGTGTTTATGATACAGGACACGTTTATGGTTTAGACATATCTTCAGATTATCGTAAACAAGAATATGCAAATAAAGTAGTAAATGGATTAAGACAAATAATAAATAATGATGGTCCATATTTGATACATTGTGTTGAAGGCAAAGATAGAACAGGCTTTGTATCTTTGCTGTTGGAAGCTTTATGTAACGCAAGTATGGAAGAATTAGAATATGATTATATGCTTACATATTCTAATTTGTTCTTTTTAACTAAGGAAAATAATGAAAAGATGTATGATGCGTACTATGATATTAAATTTACTGATTTTATAACTTACTTAACTAGTAAGGATTCATTAGAATTAATTACCAACGAAAATATAGTTGAGGGTGCTAAAGCATATTTAGAATATGGTGGTATGAGTTTAGAAGAAATTGATTTATTAATAGGGAAGATTGCACAATGAAGAAAAACAAAAAAACAATTTTAATAATATTAGTATCATTGTTGATTGTTGCGAGTATTAGCTGTGGAGCTCTTTATTATAAAGGTATCTTACGCAAAACATATAAAGGTAGTGACGAAGCATATAAAATACTTGAAGAAGAACATGATTATCAAATAGAGACATTAGAAGATGGTTCATTGTGTTTTGTGCCAAACAATCCTAAAGCAGGATTTATTTTTTATCAGGGTGGATTTGTTGACCACAAGTCATATTCTTCTTTGATGGATAAATTAGCTAATAATGGTATATTGTGTATTTTACTAAAAGCAAATTTTGATATGCCATTATTTGACCCAAATGTAGCAGATGCTAAGCGTGATTATTTTCCTAATGTATCCGATTGGTATATTGGCGGACATTCCATGGGTGCTTATGTTTCAACTGAATATCTAGAAAAGCATGTAGATGATTATAAAGGACTTATTTTATTAGCAGGTTATCCTGCAAAAGACTTATCCAATACAAATCTAAAAGCATTAAGTATATACGGTTCATTAGATGGTGTAATGAATAAAACAAAGTATGAAGAAAATAAAAAATATCTACCAAGAGATTACCAAGAAATAGTAATAGAAGGTGGATGTCATTCTTATTTTGGTGATTATGGATTAGCGCCAGAAGATTTGGAACCGACGATTAGTCAAGAAGAACAGATAGAACAGACTTTAAATGCGATATTAGAATTTATTTTTCACTAGATAAATATCCCATTTTAATATTATTCATCGTTGTAAAACAATAACATGTTAAAATATTAACAAGTGAGGTTTTGTTATGGATAAAAAATATGAAGGTTTATTTACACCTTGGAAAATAGGTAATTGTGAAATTAAAAATAGAATAGTTTTGACTTCTATGGGTGGTACCAATTTATTAGGATGGATGGAAAACAATCATTTTGATAAAGCTGGTGCAGATTTTATTTTAGAAGTTGCGAAAAATAATTGTGGTTTGGTACTGCCTGGTTGTCAACCTGTGTATAATCCAATGTTTGGCCAATGGCTTCATAAGAAAGATAAGATGTATGAAGATTTAGCTAAATGGATGCCTGAATTTCATAAGACAGGAGCTAAGTTATTTGTACAACTTACTGCAGGGTTTGGTAGATCGTTTACAGTTAGTGGAATGATGGAAAAATTATATACTAATCCTATATTAAGAGTTATATCTAAACCTTTTATGGATTTAGATAAGATAACGGCTACAGCATCCGAAAGCCCAAATAGATGGTCTGATAAGGTTCCATCTAGAGCTATGAGCAAAGAAGAGATTCAAGAATTTATTGATGCGTTTGGAAAGACTAGTAAAAAATTGAAAGACGCTGGTGTTGATGGTGTTGAAGTTCATGCTGTTCATGAAGGATATCTTCTAGATCAATTTACATTGAATTATGTAAATAAGAGAACCGATGAATATGGTGGATCTTTTGAAAATAAGTATAGGTTCGCTGTTGAAATTGTTAAAGCAATTAAAAAAGAATGTGGTGATGATTTTCCGGTTTCATTAAGGTATTCGGTAGTATCAAAAACTAAAGGTTTTAGAGAAGGAGCTTTGCCTGGTGAAGATTATGTTGAGGTTGGCCGAGATATGGCCGAATCAGAAAAAGCTGCTAAGTATCTACAAGATGCAGGATATGATATGTTGAATTGTGACAACGGTACTTATGATGCTTGGTATTGGGCACATCCACCAATCTATATGCCTGAAAACTGTAATCTTGAAGATGTAGAACATATTAAGAATTTTGTAGATATTCCAGTTGTTTGTGCTGGAAGAATGGATCCTGCAGTTGCTGCAAAAGAAATTGCTGATGGAAAATTAGACGGCGCTGGATTTGCGAGACAATTTTTAGCAGATACATCATGGGTAACGAAACTAATCAATGATCAAATGGATGATATTCGTCCATGCATCTTATGCCATAATGGTTGTTTCAACATGTGTCATTATAAAGGCGTACCAAACGACCAAGAGCTTTCTGATTCACTTCATCTTGCAAGATGTGCTGTAAATGCTGAAACAATGCAAAAAGAAAAGCATTACATCAAAAAGGCAGATAATCCTAAAGAAGTAATTATTATTGGTGGCGGTATTGGCGGTATGGAAACCGCTAGAGTACTAAAACTAAGAGGACATAAACCAATAATCTATGAAGCTAGTGATAAACTTGGTGGAACATTTATTCCAGCTTCTGCTGAAAGTTATAAAGGAAAATTAAGAGATTTGTTAAAGTGGTATATCAAACAAATGAATGATTTGAATATTGAAATCCATTTTAATGAAAAGATAGAAGATTTATCAAAGTTTGAAGGAAAAGATATTGTAATTGCTACTGGATCAAAACCTCGCAAACTTCCAATTCCTGGTTTTGAAAAGACAATCGAAGCTTGTGATTACTTAAATGGAAAAGAAGTTGGCGAGACTGTTGCGGTAATCGGCGGAGGACTAACTGGTTGTGAGATTGCATATGAACTAGCACTTCAAAATAAAAAACCAATAATTGTTGAAATGAAAGATGATTTAGTTGCCCAAAAAGGTGTATGTTTAGCTAACTCATCATACTTAAGGGAATGGTTTGCTTTAAATAATGTTCCTGTATATTTAGAAACACAAATTAAAGAAGTTAAAGATGATGAAATCATATGTGCAGATAAGAAGGGTAACGATATCACGATTAAATGTGATAGCGTAATTTCTTCTATCGGATATATTCCAACACCACTAGTAGAAGAAACTAGGAAAGTTAAATTAGTTGGCGATTGTAAACAAATTGGTAATTTAAGAACTGTAATATGGCGTGCTTATGAAGTTGCCATGAGAATATAGAAGACATTAGTTAAAACCATAGGAGTTTTAACATTATTCAATTTTCTTGTAAACCTTGGAAAAGAATAATCCAAGGTTTTTAATTATTTATATTTACATTGTTGTCGTCAGTGATAATATTAATATAGAAAAAAGGAGAATTAGTTTATGTACGCTAATGTAAATGGATATAAGATTTATTTCGATGTAGATGGTCTTCAATATGAACCAGATGGTCCAAAGATGAAAGAAAAACCAGTGTGTTTTGTTTTACACGGTGGACCTGGTGGAGATCATTCATTATATGTTGATCAATATGCTTTTTTAAAAGAAATATTTCAACTAGTTTATGTTGATGATAGAAATTGTGGTTTGAGCAATCACATTGATGCTACAACAAATTCAATGAAACAAAATGTTGAAGATTTAGAAGCACTTAGAGAATATTTGGGATTAGATAAGATTTATATCATTGGCCAATCATATGGTGGTATGAAAGCACAATATTATGTAATTAATCATCCTGAGCATCTATATGGTGCAATCATCGCGTGCACATCGCCTAGCTATAAATGCGTAGATGCAATGAGAATTGCTGGACATGTTAAAGAGTTTGGCACACCTGAACAATACGATTTATGGATGCATCAAGATTTATATATGGGCAAGTTAGATCTTAAAGACTACATGAGTAGAATGGGTAGTTTATATCATGCAAAAGGTCATTATGATCCAGAAGCATATTGTAATGGTAATATGCGCGCCATAATGAGCAACGATGTTATCAATTATCAAATGGCTAAAGGTGATATGACATGCTATGACTACAGTGAAGACTTAAAGAAAGTTAATCTTCCTGTTTTAGAATTATGTGGTGAAAAAGATTTTATTTGTGATTATGAAGCAAATAAAGAAATAGCTGATGCAATTCCTGGATGTGAATTCCACGCTATCAAAGATGCATCTCATGAAATCTTTGCTGATTTCCCAGAGCAAGTACTTCCTTTAGTTAAAGATTTTGTAAATAGGACATTCAAAAAATAATGATTGAAATCAAAGATAAAGAATTAGAAAAACTTGTATTAGAAAAACATGATTACACGCTTAATTTAAGACGTCATTTTCATGAACATCCAGAGATTGGTTTGAAAGAATATGAGACAACAAAAAAGATAAGAGAAGAATTAGACAAAGCTGGTATAGCTTGGATTGAAGCTTCTGAAACAGGAACAATTGGTATTATCGAAGGCGATGGCAATAGTGATAATATCCTTGCATTAAGAGGTGATATTGATGCTTTAAATGTTGTTGAACCAAAATCTTTTGAATTTCGTTCTAAGAATGAGGGTTTAATGCATGCATGTGGTCACGATGCACATACTGCAACACTTTTATCAGCAGGTATAATTCTAAAACAAAAATATGAGCACAAATTCCCTGGAAAAATCTATTTACTATTCCAACCAGGAGAAGAGACTGCAGCCGGTGCTAAAGCAGTAATTGGTAGTGGTAAATTAAATGATGTTAAGGCATTTTATGGTCAACATGTTTGGTCACCATATGATATAGGAAAAGTTGGAACAAAATCCGGTTCATTTATGACAGGGGCTCGTATCTTCAATATTAATGTCATCGGTAAAGGCGGACATGGCTCAACGCTAGAAACGACAAAAAATCCTTTGGTAGCTGCTAGTGCTATTGTCTTAGCTTTACAAACTATTACTAGTAATAATATTTCTGCTATGGATTCAGCTGTTGTCTGTGTTGGCGGAATCAATGGTGGTAAACAATTCAATGCAATATGTGATGATTGCAAAATAATAGGTACAACAAGATTTACTTCAAAACAAATGGATGCAACAATGTGTTCAAGAATTGAAGAGATAGCAGAAAATACTGCTAAAGCATATGGATGCCAAGCTGTTGTAGAATACGGCGGTTCTATTTCTGCCTTAAGAACAGATGATAGGCTAACAGAAATTACATCATGTGCATATAAGAAAGTGGTTGGTGAAGATAACTTCATTAACACCGAGTTAATAATGGGCAGCGAAGATTTTGCGGAATATTGCGATATTGCGCCATGTGCATATGGTTTTATCGGATGTCGAAACGAAACAATAGGAGCAGACAAGGTTCATCATAGTTCTAAATTTAAGATTGATGAAGATTGCTTAGATGTTGCTGTAGCCACCTACATAGAATTTGTTAAAGAATATTATAATCTTAAATAAAAATAGGGCTAGTTCATATGAACTAGCCCATATTATTAAACAATTATATTGTTATTAAGCATATTATTTATTGTCGTTATAACACTTTAAAACAAGCGGATTTCCCTTAGATAAAATAGCTATTGAAGCTGTCGCAACTTTGAAATTTTCTTTAGCTATAACATATTGTACTATTTCAGCTAATTCAGGAATTTTTTCAGCATCATTATCAATTAAACACTTGCCGTATGAACTCCAATCAATTCCACCTCTAATTTCATCTAATTCATCATCTGTTAATAATCTAAAGTTTTTCATATATTTTCTAGCCTTTCACAAAAGTGTTAATTTTTACCTTCACCCCAACATTTCATAACTATTGGTAATGCTTTAATTTTAATATCGCCAGATAATTGAGCAACCGTTGCATAATCTTTCTTAAGAATAGCCATTACTACAGGTGCTAATTCAGGAATTGCAGAAGCGCCATTGTTTAATAAACATTTACTATAAGACGTCCAGTTATATCCGCCTTTAACTTTTTCTAATTCATCATCTGATAATAATCTAAAATTTGCCATAATATTTCCTCCTATCATAGTTTTATACGTAGATTAAATAAAAAAGGCTACAAAAATAAACTTAAAAAAACTTAATTTTTAATAAAATTGTTATATTACTTGGTATTTCCGTATATAATCTTGCTTTCGCTTGTAGATTTATATACTTCTTCTAGTGGCAAGTTTGTCTCTTCGGATATTATTTTCATAACTAAAGGCATACAGAATCCGCCTTGGCATCTTCCCATTCCTGGACGAACTCTACGCTTAATACCATCTACTGTATATACAGGAAGAGGCGATCTTAAAGCATCTATTATTTCACCTTTAGATATTTCTTCGCATCGGCATATAATTTGACCATAGTCAGGATTTTGTTTTATTAGTTTATCTCTTTCTTCATAAGATAATTCAGATAAAACAGGTTTATATTGACGTTTAGGATTATAGTTTTTGTTCTCTTCAACATCAAAACCTATTGATATTAGATAGTCATGAATCCAAGTGGCTAAATCTTTGCCAATAGCAGGAGCAGCAGTTAATCCTGGTGATTGAATACCAGCGGCTTCAAAGATGTTTTTAGTTTTGATTCCTTGTCTAACCACAAAATCTTCTTCATAGGTTGGTGCTCTAACACCAGTGAAATAAGCGATGACATCACTTGCTTTAAAGTTTGGAGCAACTTCCTGTTGAACTTTAATGATGTTGTTGAAGACTTTGCGATTTGTAGATGTATCTTCTTTATCCATTGTTTCATCTGCATTTGGTCCAACTAACATATTGCCATCTACAGAATGTATTAAACCAACACCTTTAGAATGTGATTTTGAGTTTTTAATCATCGCTTTAATCTTTGCGATAGGGTTATTAGGAATTGTTTTTAATTGTGATGGACTTAATGTAAATGGTGTTTTGCCCATACTAGTGTTTACCATATATCCAACTTTTTTATCAGTAATCATATCCGTGCCGATTCTTGGATGAATAGTAAATGTTCTATCGTTTGCCATTTCGGCAATATCATCCGCATAGACACCAGAAGCATTCACAACAACTTTTGGATATATTGTTCCTCTATTTGTAACAACTTCTTTAATTAAATCATTTTCGAGTTTCATCGAAAGAACAGCTGTATTTAGACATATTTCAGCACCATTCTCAGCAGCATTTTCAGCTAAAGCAATAGTCATCTTATGAGGGCAAGTGATTCCACCAGTTCCCATCCACAAACCACCAACGGCCCATTCAGGAACTGATGGTTCTATTTTTAATAAATCTTCACGGTTCATTAATTCTAGTTTATC
The DNA here is from genome assembly GCA_030531215.1 of Erysipelotrichaceae bacterium. Taxonomy (GTDB): domain Bacteria; phylum Bacillota_I; class Bacilli_A; order Erysipelotrichales; family Erysipelotrichaceae; genus Colivicinus. Next base: position 6,146 of record JAUNNY010000009.1, on the reverse strand, counting down.
GATGCCTTTTTTCTTGCCGCCCATCTTAAATATATACAAAGCAAGCATCTCTAATTTAGTTCTTGCGAATGTTACCTGTCCTTTATGTTCAAATGGCACATGTAAATCTTTAGATAGTTGTTCATACATGTTGTTTCCTTGAACACAATATTTTAGTTTCAATGAATTAGTAGAAAAATTAAGACCGACATGGACAACACCACCATTTCTTGATGATTGGCCACTTGCAACATCTGGTCCTTTTTCTACCAACATCACTTTTAAATTATATTTAGCTAATTCTCTAGCGGTTGCACATCCTGTTACACCACCACCAATAATCAAAACATCGCATGTTTGTTTGTCGTATTTTAAATCATTGATTTTTGGCAAGACCACTTTTTGAGTGAAACCTTTAACTTTTATATTATTTACTAATCCTAAATATCTTTTCTTATCAACTGCTAATTCACCAGCTTTAACTACTTTAGAATAATCATCAACTTCACCACTTAAAAAGATGCAATCATCTTTTTCAAATGCTTTAATGTTTGAATCAATTTTTAATAATTCTTTTTGTAGTTTTTCTAGTTTCATTAACAGTACTTTTTAATCAAATTCTTTATCTTATTTGTTAGATTTTCTTTTTCAAATTCAATGCCCCAACTTCTTCTAATGATTAGAGCTAGTAGACGATATTTATCAATCTCTTCTGCTTTGATTGGCATAAGTTTTTGATATAGTTTGAAGTATTGTTTTCCAATCATTCCTCTAACGCCACTATAGAATGCTAGTTGTAATTTACTTGAACCTGGGAATAGCTCAGCTTCAGAGAATAAGAATTCCATCATTGCGACTTCAACAGCTCTGTTTCCTCTAGCAGCAGTCATCCAGTCTATTACTGTGCATTCTCCTTTATCGTCAACTAAGACATTGCCAGTATGGAAATCTAGATGAATGATTGTATCATCTTCTGGCAAAGACATAACGTATGTTTTAGCTTTTTGTTTTTCTTCATCAGTTAATACATTTAATGTTTCTTCATCCAACATTGAACACACCATATCACGCACATCAACTAAATCATGAGATTTTTTATTATGTACTAGATAGTGGCATCTAGCTAAATCTTTGCCACCTTTAAAGATATATAAAGGATTCTTAGTTGGCATATCATTTTGAGAAATGCCATTGATATAATCCATAACGATACCATTACGATTATCTTGTTTTGTCATCTCATATACTTTCATCTTGGTGCAGCCAGTTTCATAAGCTATTTTAGTGTTGTGGTATTCTTTTTTAGCATATTCTTCTGGATAATCTTCAAAGAATAGTTTTAAAACTTTACCATCCTCTAACTTGAATGCTTCCGATGATCTTCCTCTTGCGAATTTTTCTACCATACTTTACTGTCCTTCCTTAATTGCATTAGTACATATGATGATATCGACGTCTGTATTCAAGACATTTTTAATTACGACATCACCAATATTTAGATGTTTATCGATTGTAACTTTGTTTACTTCTTTAACAATATCTTTTACTAAATCTTTATTTACTGTTCCATTAGTTTTTACAGGTACAACAGGATTATCTTTAAATGTTGTTTTGCAGGTTGTTGTAACTGATCTTTGAGGATTGCTTAATTCTTGTTTTGCGAATTCTGAACCTCTATTACACATATTACCTGTGACATTTAAATTATCATCAATCACCAGTTGGCAACCATTAGGACAAATTATACAAGTTAGTTCTTTCATATGATGTCAACCTCGATTCCATGTTTAATATCACTTAGATCTAAGATTATTTTTTGTGTTTCAGTTTGATTAATTGTCTTATATAACCTTTCAAATAAAACTCTTTCATTTTCTTTTACAATTATCTTTGCGTCTTTATAGTTATTATCACTACGTAAATAGAAGTTAACTTTTGATAAGTTACTATTTAAATCTAAATATTGAGGAACACATGTTAAGATTCCTTTACTATTCTTTACTTCTACAAGATCTCTCGTTTTATTATTCTTTACATATTCACTTGCAGCTTTGCCAGCAATAAATCCATTCTCTGATACATAGTCAACCAAATCATTTACGCTTAGACAATTGCCCGAGGCAAAAACACCATCAGTCAATGATTGTAAATTATTGTCGACATATGCACCTTTAGTCTTATTTGATAATTTTATATTTAGTTTTTCACTTATTTCATTTTCAGGAATTAAACCAACAGAAAGAATTAACGTATCGCATTCAATGATTTGTTCACTACCTTCAATTGGTTGCATCTTTTCATCTACATCCATGATTTCGACTTTCTCTAAGCGATCTTTGCCAAATGTTCTCGTGACGGTTTTTGATAAATATAGAGGAATATTGAAGTCATTTAAGCATTGAGCAATATTTCTATTTAAACCACTAGGCTTATTTTTAGCTTCATAGACGCCTAATACTTCTGCACCTTCGAGTGTTAATCTTCTTGCCATAATTAAACCAATGTCGCCAGAACCTAAAATGACACATTTTTTAGCAGGCATCTTGCCCATGATATTAACTAGATATTGAGCTGTTCCAGCAGTAAATATACCCGAAGGTCTATCACCATGAATGAATACTTGTTTAGCTGTTCTTTCTCTACATCCCATTGCTAAAACAATTGCTTTACTAGATACATAATGAATGCCTTCGCAATTAGAAAGTATTAGAGTATATTGATTATCTTTCTTTTTAATATCTAAAACAAAAGTGCTTAGAGCTAAATCGATATTTAACTCTTCAACTTTTTCAATGTCCTTGTATGCATATTCAGGTCCAGTAAGTCTTTGGCCGTATCTAGTTAAGCCAAAGCCATCATGAATACATTGTTTAAGAATACCACCAAGTTTAGCTTCTCTTTCAATTATTAAAGTGTCAGCGCCATTTTCTTTACTTGAAATGCCGCTTGCCAAACCAGCTGGACCGCCACCTATTACTATTACATCGTAATTGCTTTTCATTATCTTAATTATAACTTAAATATGACCTATATTTTCTTTTGAAGTGATAGCAAATATTCGTATCTTCCCATAACGTAATTAGTAATTAGTTTTTCATCTTTTTTATAAGGCAGCTTCTTAAAACAATCACTAATCATCTTAGCAGTTAATTTGGGTAACTTAAGTGTTTTATAATATTTTCTAGCATCATCATTATTACCAATAAAGTTTACAAAATATCTCATAAAGCCATCTTTATTAGGCCTAGTATTCAAAGTTTCATTTCTTGAAATTAAAGCAAGATTATTGTCAAAATTTGGTGCTAAAGAATAAATAAAACCATTTTTCTTATTTCTTAAAAAACCACAATTTTCATTATGTCTATCAACATTATTAACGATTGTGTCAAACCATATTAGAAGTAAATATTCTTTTGCGAAATCAGGACAAAGTTCATTTAATTTATTGAAGACATTTTCATATGAATCATCATCCCCGGCCAATGAATACATTGGTTCAAAATTATATTTGTCAGCAAAGTTTTTTGTTCTTATATATCCATCTATATATTCATACTTTGCAGTAGGTATTTTTAAAGCTTCACATACTTTTGCACAAAATAGCTCTGAATATATCTCGTTTTCACTTCCTTTTTTATATAACCACCATTCATCATTTATTCTTTTCCAACATTTTTCAAAACTGCCAGGTGTTGTAAGTTCAGGTGTTGTTTTGGGAACCTTGGGATAGGCAATTAATTCACCATTAAGTGCTAAATCGCTATAAGTGTCTCCATCAAAAGAAATATCTTTATATTTTAACTTAGATTTAAAAGATTTAAACCAATAGTTATCTGTAATAGTAGCACTATGAGCATATAAACTAATCATTTCATCGCTTTCATCTATTATCTGTAACGCTTTTTTTAAAAGATGTGCATTGGTTCTTGATGCATCAATAACTCTAGAAGAAAGAAAAGATGAAATGTTTTTAGTTCGTTTAATTAAGATAGGGCATAGTTTTTCGTGATAATATGTACAGATGCCATTATCAAAAATAGCAACAACAACATCACCCATCATTAAATAGCCAGAAAGCTTCCTAATTGTTTTAGACAATTTAGGAAGAGATCTACCAACGGAAGTTATTTTTTGTAACTCATTTTCTAATACTTTTCTTCTAGCAAGTTGTTTTTTTATTTCAATAAGATTTTCTTTTTTTATATATTTGCTTTTTAATTTGCCGTTTTCTAAAAATTGAAGGTAATAATATTTCCTTCCTTTTATAGTTTTGACCGATATATAGCCATTAGCTAGGTTGTTTAATTCGTTAATTATTTCAGAGATTCGTGACATATCATAAGTATAAAAAAGTTAACCTATTTTTTCAATCATCATATAGGTTAACTGCACTAAATTCTTTCTCTTTTTATACGAATATATATTAATGATAAAATAGTATTATAGATTACAGAGGAGGGGTTCAATATGAAAAAGAAATTATTGACAATATTGATCTCGGTTTTATTAATTGTGGTCGCAATGCCTCAAGTAATATTTGCTGATGTCGAACAAGAAAATCTACAAAATCTAGACATAACTGATAATCTTATTGAAGATGTTGTTACTGATGAACTTGATGAAGACACTAATGAAATTCAAGATGATGCTATCGAAAAGCATAGACACACATGCGAAGTTACATTCTATGGAAATTTTGAAGATTCAGATTATGTTGAAACAATTGAAGAAACATACGAATCTAATTATAAATTACCAGAGCAAAATCCAACTAGATTAGGATATAGATTTGATGGTTGGTATACGCAAAAAGAAGAAGGATACAAAATTACTGGCGATAGCATAGTAAAAGGCACTATTGATAGCTTATATGCACATTGGAAGAAAGATAAACATTCTGTTGCTGCAAGGCAAAGTTTTTATGCGATTAGCGAAGATGAAAGTAGAATAGTTTACTATCATTACGATAATTTATTGAACGCATTAAAAGATGCTGAAGCATTTAACACTATATATTTATTAAAAGATTTAGAAATAAAAAGTGATATAGTAATCAATGATTTGACTTATCTTGATTTGAATCACCATAATCTTGAGACATCAGGAAAGATAGAAAATAATGGTTCTGTATATTTGTATGAACAAAACTATCCTTTGATTAAAAAAATAATAGAAGAAAAGATAGTGGGCACTTATTACACTTCAGATAATTTAAGCATTGAATATAAAGGCTCAAAATACGTTGTTCCAAAGGATACTTTCTTCACTTATGCAACTGAAATAAATCCTTATACTTCGGATTTAAGTTTCGCTTTGGAAGACTATCTAGGATGGTATGGCGACGTTCATTCAGGAACAAAACTTAAAGCAATTTATGAATTAATTTTAGGTGGAAATATTATTGCACCTGATAAGAAGGAAAAATCTAAAGTTGCTGATACAAAGGTAACTACTACTAATTTAAAGTTAGCCGAAGATATTCGGATTGGAAGCAATAACTTAAAAGATGGCGTCGCAACATTATTTGTAGAAACAATGGATGAAGATAATGTCGCAACAATCATCGCTGACGGCAAGAAGATTATCTTAAATAGAACTGGTGTACTTACTCTTTCAGCGGATGCAAAATATGATGAAGGTATAATAGTTGCTGGTGATACAAAATTATTTATTGAAAAAGCTGAAACATATTATTTAGATGAAGATAAATTAGTTAAAGCATATACATATAGATTAGTAGATAAACACAAATTTACTAATGAGGAACATACGATTGCTTATAACTATGATGATGATTTAGAGTTTGTTACAGATGGTGAATATGTATATGATGAAGACGTTGTTGTTAAAGTTGATGATGTTGAAATAGATTCATCAAATTACGATTTAGCACATGGCTCAATTCATGTCGCACTACACAATGATTATCTTAAGACCTTAAAGTCTGGAACACATACGATTACTATAGTTGCTAAAGGATATCAAACAATTAGTCAAAAGTTTGTGATTAAATCAAAACCATCACCAGAACCTAGTCATATTATTCCAAAGACTGGAATTGAATAAAAACAAATTATTATCATATTAAAAAGTCTTCTTGATTCAGAAGACTTTTGGGTCTCTAAATTCTAGCGTGGAAAAACGTGGAATGAATTTGAGAACTATAA
>JAUNNY010000008.1 GCA_030531215.1 Erysipelotrichaceae bacterium | reverse complement strand
GTTATTCTCTATTACCTTAACTGTTCTTATGTCCTTATCGATGATAGGGGTGAATATAATTGAAGCTAAGGATGAGGGCTTAGCTCCAGGTGTTTATACTGTAACAATACCTGCTACATTACAAGTAAAAGGTGATGCTGATGTTGATGTATTTACAATATCAGCCCAATGGGGTGAAGGTATCGATGATATTGATATTGATGCATCAAGTAAAAATGAATATTCATTAGTTAGCAATGAAGGAGTAAAGATAGGATATCACATCGCTAATATTATTAATCTTGAAAAGGATCCTCCACGTAGTTTTTCTCATCAGTATAGAATTCATATAGATGATTCTTATGAATATGCTGGAACATATACTGATACTATTACATTTAGTTTTGAGCCTAAATATAATGAATATGATATTACGTATTATACTGATGGCGGTATCTTAACATCTTCAGATGTTGAATGTGTTACAGAAAATTCAGAGTACAAACAGACATATACAGTTGAAGATACAGTTATTCTTCCAACTCCAGTTAAAGATGGTTGCGATTTTGGTGGTTGGTATAAAGAAGGCACCTTTGAAAACAAAGTTGAAGAAATAGCTTTTGGTGATATGGTGCTTTATGCTAAATGGACAACAGCAACTTCAATTGAAGAACAATCTGTTGAAGAAACCCCTATTATAGAAGAACCTACTATAGAGGAAGAAGAATTACCTAATGATGAAGAAGAAAGTAAACAAGAAGAAGTACTTCCTGAACAAGAAATAGTAGAAGAAGAAACAAAGGAAGAAGAAGTTGTTCCTGAAGTAATAGAAAATGAAGAGAAAGCTAATGACTGAGGTTGTTAGCTTTTTAGTATGAGAGTTAATGTAATATAATTAAGTCATGTTGAATAATAAGAAAATATTAGTTACTGGTGCTTGTGGATTTATTGGTTCTTACTTATGTAAGAGATTAATAAATGATTTTAAGTGTGAAGTAATTGGTGTTGACAATCTTAATGATTATTATGATGTATCTTTAAAAGAAGATAGATTAGATTATATTGGTAAAGATAGATTTACATTTATTAAATTAGATATTTCTAATAAAGATGATGTTGATAGATTATTTAAAGATTACAAGTTTGATATTGTAGTTAATCTTGCAGCACAGGCTGGGGTTAGATATTCTATAGATCATCCTGATGTTTATATTGAGTCTAATATTATTGGGTTCTATAACTTGTTAGAGGCTATTAGATATAATCCTGTAGAACATTTTGTTTATGCTTCTAGTAGTTCAGTATATGGTGGTAACGAAAAGATCCCATTCTCTACAGATGATAAGGTTGATAATCCTGTTTCTTTATATGCTGCTACTAAGAAGTGTGATGAATTATTAGCTCATGCGTATAGTAAGTTATATGGCATTGCTTGTACAGGACTTAGATTCTTTACTGTTTATGGTCCTATGGGTAGACCTGATATGGCTTATTTCTCTTTTACTAATAAGTTAGTTAATGATGATAAGATTAAGATCTTTAATTATGGTAATTGTAAAAGAGACTTTACTTATATAGATGATATTGTTGAGGGTATTGTTAGGGTTATGGATTCTAAGCCTGTAGACAATTATAAGATTTATAACATTGGTAATAATCATCCTGAGAATCTAATGGATTTTGTGAAGACGCTTAGTGAATGCTTAATTGTTGAAGGTGTCTTAGATAGTTCGTTTGATATTGATGAACATATGGAGTTAGTAGAGATGGCAAAGGGTGATGTACCTATTACATATGCAGATGTAAGCGAACTAGAAAAAGACTTTGGTTTTAAACCAAGTACTAGTTTAAAAGATGGTTTATCTAAATTCGCTAAATGGTATAAAGAGTACTATAAGTAGTACTCTTTTTATTAGAAGCATTTCTTATTTCTATTTTTCATACATTCATCTACTTTACCGCAGCCATAACATAATTCATTTTCACCATATCCTTGTTTGATGTAGTCGTTGTAATTGCTTATGGTTGTTTGCGCAATATTATCTAATGCATCTTTAGTTAGATATGCTTGATGTGATGTTAAGATGACATTTGGTAAAGCGATTAATCCTTGTAAGATGTCATCTTCTATTATTTCTGAAGAGTAGTCTTTGTAGAAGATGCTTGATTCTTCTTCGTAGACATCTAGGCAAGCTCCTAATAATTGTTTACTTCTTAAAGAATGTAATAAGTCTTTGGCATCTATTAGTCCACCTCTAGAGGTGTTGATGATGATTGGTTTTCTTGCCATCTTACTTATAGATTCATTGTTGATCATATGATATGAATCTTTTGTTAATGGACAATGTAGAGAGATTATATCTGCTTTCTCATATAGTTCATCTAGTGATACATAATCGATATTATCTTGTTTATAGATATCGTAGGCTATTACTTTCATGCCAAAGCCTTTACAGATATCGATAAAGGCTTTGCCTATTTTACCTGTACCAATTACACCGATTGTCTTGTTGTGTAAATCGAAGCCTTCAAGTTTATCTAAAGAGAAATTGTAGTTTCTTGTTCTGATGTAGGCTTTGTGTGTATTTCTTACTAAGGTTAGTAATAGGGCCATAGCGTGTTCTGCTACAGCATATGGAGAATAAGCTGGTACTCTAAAGACATGAATCTTATTGTGGCAATATTCTAGGTCAACATTGTTGTAGCCTGCACATCTTAATAATATTAGCTTTACATTGTATCCTACTAACTTATCTATTACTTGTTTATTTACGACATCGTTGACAAAGATACAGATTGTATCATAACCCTTTACTAGGTCTACTGTATCTATAGTTAGTCTTGTATCATAATATTTAAATTCATTATTTGTGTCATATTGTTTGAATGATTCTATATCATAATTTTTAGAATCAAAGAATGCGATTCTCATAATTAAAACCTCCTTCAACTTTAGTTTACAGGAGGTTTTAATGTTTGAATAGTATTATGCTCGATGTTCTTGTAATCTAATTAATTGTTTATAATAATCTACTGCTGGTGGTAGACATCCTTGTTCAATGTTTTCATCAATACCATGCATACCTTTATTTTGTTCAGGTCCAAACATTACTGGTGAGAATCTTATACAGTGATCACATACTTCACTATAAAATCTTGAATCTGTTCCTCCGGTTACAACATATGGCATAATTCCTACATTAGGGAAGATTGTATTGATACATTCTATTGTTTGTTTATATTGCTTAGAGTTTAGATCTAATGGTTTTGATGATGGTGAAGATTTAATGATGGTTGTTTCGATATCGTAGCGTTTAGCTATTTCGATTATCTTCTTGTTTGCTTCATCTTTATTTTCGTGTGGTATGTATCTTAGATTTCCTGTTACATATGCTTCTTGTGGTATTACATTATAGCCATCTGAGCCTTTCTGCATAGTGAAGGCTATGGTCGTTTGTAACATAGCTGCTGCTTCTGAGGATATTGCTGGCATTATCCTTTTTAATATTGGTTTGAATAGCCATAGATTGGCCATGACAAGCTTTAATGCAAAGTTTGAGGAATATGGTGCTAGATTATTAAACATCGCTTCTACGGCCTCAGAAAAGGCTACTTTGAATGGATTGTGTTTTTCTACATAGCTTTCAAATTTAGCTAGTCTTACAATTGGTGTATTCTTAGGTGGTGTTGATGAATGACCACCATTAGATTTGGCAGAGAACTTTAAATCTCCATAACCTTTCTCAAATATACCAACAGCCGCAAAGGCACCTTTGATACCACCAATAGGATCTTTGGTAATACCACCACCTTCGTCTGACAACATGTATAATTTAATATTTCTATCTTTGAAATACTTAGCTAATTTAGGTGCACCATCTCCACCAATTTCTTCTGTACAACTAGAGCCTAAATAAACATCACATTTTGGTGTATAACCAGCTATCAACAATTCTTCTACTGCCTGATAAAAAGCTAAAACTCCACACTTTATATCTCCAGCACCTCGACCCCATATCTTGCCATCTGCTATTGTTCCAGAAAATGGTGGATATTTCCATTCACCCTCAGCTGGTACCACATCTAGGTGTGAGGTTAAGATGATTGGATCTAAATCTGTTTCACCTTTCCACTTCATCAACAAGTTTCCATCTATTTCAATCTTTTCTAATTTAGAAAAAACATTAGGGAACAACTCTTCTAATAGTTTATGAAAACCTCTAAACTTATCTATTTCAGGATTATCTGGATTAGATACAGTTTCATATTGAATCATCTTAGATAACTTATTAGAATATTCATCAATTCTTTCAGTATCTTTTGAATAAACATATGTAGCTGTCTTAGAACCAATTAACAGTGTTCTAACTACCGCAATCAATAACAAAGTGATAATAATAATTAATAATAACAATAGTATTTTCATAATAGGACCTCTACTAATATGATATTGTATATTCACATTTAACACCATATTCATATATTTTTTGGAAAAGCGTGTATTTTATGCCTAAAAAATATTGGAAAAGCGTATAAAAAATGCTTAAATTTTATTTGTTTTTGTAATACTGGGTATAAGTAAGACGAAGGGTATATATAGTTTAATAAGCATTATTTGTGGTAGGCTTAAATTGATAGATATTTAATTATGTTAAACTCAAACAAAGGATTATCTACTTCAACATTAAAATATATCGCTATGATATTAATGTTTATTAATCATTTTTTTAATGTCTATTTTGATAAATTTCCTAATACTAACGTTTCATTAGATAATTTTCAATTGTATTTAACAAGACCTTCTTTCTTCATCTTTTGTTTCTTAATATCTGAAGGTATGAGATATACAAGAGGTCGTAAGAAATATATATTAAGATTATTATTATTCGCGCTTAGTTCTGAACTTATCTATGATTATGTGACAAGGGGTCAATTGATATATATTTATAGTCAAAATTCATTATTTGATTTGTTTGCGGGTGCACTAATTATCTATATTTATGATTATTTTAAAGATGATAGAATATTAGGATTTATATCAATTACATGTATTTGTGTTCTCGATTGTGTTTTATGTTTTGGTTATAGCATCTTAGGTGCATTATTACCTTTGATGTTCTATATATGTAATAACGATAAGAAGAAATTAGTGATATATGGTATACCTATCAGTATTTTTCTTTCAACGTTGTTGTATATTGTGATATATCTTATTAGACCTGGTTATAGTATTCTTCTTCAAAGAAAGTATTTCTATGATTATGTAATTGAATATGGATTATTAGAAGCACACGGATTATTATCATTACCATTTATATTTTTATATAACAAACAAAAAGGTAAACAGTTACCTAAATTATTTTATTATTTCTTTTATCCTGGACACTTGTTGTTGATTAAATTGATCGTCTCTTTAATTGATGCACCAATTTTTTAAGTAACTATGTTTTGTATATATCATCAAGTTTGATAAAATTATAAACATATAGGTGATCATTATGAATGAAAAAGTAAAATTAAGTGAAAAATTAGGATTTATGTTGTATTCTTCATCAATCAACATTGTCCATACTTTTAAGAACATGTATTATTTAACGTTCTTAACAATGGTTTTACAGATTGATGTTGCGATCGCTGGTGCGATGTTAGCGATTGGTACTGTATGGGATGCGATTAACGATTCTTTGATTGCGGTATTCTGTGCAAATCATCGTTTTAAATCTGGTGAGAAGGTTAGACCATATACTTTATATATGTGTGTTCCTTGGGCTATTTCAATTGTTTTATTGTTTACTAATTTAAAACTTAATATTGTGATGACTATTATTATTGGTCTAATAATATATTTTATTTTTGAAGCTTTATATACATTCTTAGATATGCCATATAATACAATGGCTTCTCTAGCTACTAAAGATGATGAGGGTCGAAAATCAATTAATGGTTTTAGATCGCTTGGTGCATGTCTTGGTACTGGTATTGGTTCAGTTGCAATTCTTCCTTTAGTTAAGTTATTTGGTGGTTTAAATGATCATTTAATTATTAATTATACTGACGCACCTGCACTATTTAAGACAGCTATCGTTATGGGTATTATTTGTATCACTGGTGCTTTGACTCATTACTTTACTTGTAAGGAAAGAGTTAAACCAGAAAATGAAGAAGAAGATAATGTATCAGTAATATCTGGGTATAAGATGTTATTTAAATGTAAATCATGGGTTTACAACATGGTTCTTATTGTGTTGTATGGCATTACAAATACGATAGTTATGCAGAATATCAATTACTATGCAGCATATGTCATTGGTGATAGCTCTGCAGCAACTCCAATACTTGCGGTATATCTAGTTATTGCGATTATTATTTCTTTAGTTGGTCCTGCAATTGATAGAAAGCTTGGTAGAAAGAATGCTTTATTGCTTGCGGCTATCGTGTCTATTGTTGGCAAGATTCCATTTATCATCAAACCTGATTTCTTACCATTCATTTATGTTAATGCACTATCTATTGGTTTTGGTATGACAATGACTTATATTATTTTCAATACAAATAGAAATAATATTACAGATATCTTAGAAGTACAAAATGGTCGTAGAATTGATACTTTAGTATCAGGTTGCGACAACATGATTGCGAAATTATCAGAGTCTCTAGCAATTGAAATTATGTCAGTTGCTTTAGCTTTTGCAGGATATAGTGAAGCTTTAGGCGTCAACCAAACTAGTGCAACCTTAACCACAATCGAAATCATGTTAGGTTTAGCACCTGCACTTCTTTTCGCAGGTATCGCTATTATTTCTAGAAAATTAGATACTAAACAAGATTTGAAAGAATCTATCGAAAGAAGAGACAATGCTTAAGATTGCAATACCAGCTGAATTAGAAAACGTTAAAGATTATATTAGAGCTTTACAAGAACTAGGTGCTAATTATGAACTGGTTTTTGCAGATGTCGATGCCAATAAATACTCTGGACTATTGATGCCTGGCGGTGGTGATGTTGATCCTAAATATTATCATCAAGATAACAATGGCAGTTATGGTATTGATGATAATTTAGACGAAAGACAATTCAAAGTTTTAGACAAGTTTGTCAAAGCAAATAAACCAATACTTGGAATATGTCGTGGTCATCAATTAATCAATGTTTATTTTGGTGGCACACTAATTCAAGATTTAAATAATGCTAAAGACCATGTCCAAATATCTAAAGGTGTTGATAATGTAAATGATATTAATGCTTTAGAAGGTTCAATCTTAGCTAATTTATATGGTGCGAACTTTAAGTCTAATAGTTCTCATCATCAAGCTGTAGATAAGGCTGGTGAGGGCCTACACGTAAGTGCATATTGTGATAATGTAGTTGAAGCTTTAGAACACGAATCATTACCAATCTTTACTATACAATTCCATCCAGAAAGAATGTGCTTTGATTTCTATAAAGATGAAATTGTTGATGGTAGTAAGATAATTAAATATTTTTTGGATAGATGTCATGAAGTATGATGTTGTAGTAGTTGCGGCAGGAAAAGGCATAAGATCAGGTTTAAATTACAACAAAGCCTTTTTTGTTATGGACAATAATAAAACTTTATTAGAGAACTCTTGTAAGTTATTTATAGAGGATGAAGATTGTCAAAAGGTTATCGTTGTAACAAGTGAAGAATATTTAGATAAAGTATTTAAACATAATAAAGTTATTACTTGTTTAGGTGGCAGTTTAAGAAAAGACTCTGTCTATAATGGTTTGAAGAATGTTACTAGTGAATATGTCTTGATACACGATGGCGCTAGACCAAATCTAAATATTAATGCTCTAAATAAATTAAAAGACGTATTAGTTAGTAAGGGCAATGTAATCCTAGCTCATCAAGCAATCGATACTGTTAAAGAAGTTGTTAATGAAAAGATTGTGAAAACACTTGATCGTAAAAATATCTATCTAGCTGAAACACCACAAGGATTTAAAACAGAGTTTATAAAGTATTGTTATGAACATTGTGAAAATATTGAATTTACTGATGATGCTTCACTTGTGGAATCATTAGGTTATGATGTTTATATTGTTAATGATGAATATAACAACAAGAAGTTTACATATAAAGAAGACTTTGAATGATTAAGGAAGTTATTGTAGTAGAAGGAACAAATGACACAAAAAGACTAAAGTCTTTTTTTGATTGTGATACTATTGAGACTCATGGTCTAGGATTAAAGAAAGAAACAATAGAATTAATTAAACAAGTTAATGATAATAGAGGAGTCATTTTATTTTTTGATCCAGATACACCAGGAGAAAAGATAAGAGAAAGAATCAATAAACAAATACCTAATTTGAAAAACGCTTTTGTCTTAAAACAAGATGCTAGAACAACTAAAAAGGTTGGTGTAGAACACGCTGACAAACAAGTATTAGAGCAAGCGCTAAACAACCTCGTGACGTATTGTGATAGTAAAAACAGTATCACGATGCAAGAACTATATGAGTTAGGCTTATGTGGTCAGGATGATTCTGATAAGAAGAGGGAAGAGATTGCCAGACGCTATCACTTAGGCAAATGTAATGGCAAAACTCTTCTTAAGAGATTAAACATGTTGGGCGTAGATAGCAAAGAAATACAAGAATTATTCAAAACACCGAAAATAATTTATTCAAAACACCGAAAATTATATAAAATAAACACAAAAATAGGTATAATGTGATTATAAGGTATTGATATGAACGAAAAATATATAAAACGTTTGGCCGAATCTGTTCTAATTAGAAAACTACATTCTTCTGGATGTGTTTTAGTCAGTGGCCCTAAATTTTGTGGCAAAACAACGATGTGTAAAGAGTATGCGAAATCATCTTTCGCATTAAAAGACACTAATACGATTGCTTTGGCAAAAGCAGATGTCAAATCAGCATTAATGGGAGAAACTCCGCATTTAATTGATGAGTGGCAAAAAGTGACTGAGATATGGAATTATATAAAAAACGATTTAGATGAAGATTACCAATTTGGAAAGTATATATTAACTGGAAGTGTAACGCCAATAGATTCATCAAAGATTCAACATTCAGGTGCAGGACGCATTACAAGAATGATTCTAAAACCATTTTCATTATTTGAATCTGGTGAATCTAATGGTGCAATCTCTTTAAAAGAAATGTTTGAAAATCCTAATAAAGATATACCAACTGTATTTGAACAGGATAATAATGTTAGTTTACAAGATATCTGCCACTGCATTTGTCGTGGTGGTTGGCCGATGGCGGTAATGGCTGATAAGAAGTATGCTGTCGATGTAACTAAAAACTATTATGATGGTTTGTTTGTAGTTGAGGATGAAAACGATGACTTTGCGTTATTTTTAAAAAACAAAGACATTGAATTATTACAGATAATATTGAAATCATTTGCACGTAACATTTCTACACAAACAAAAAAAACCAAGATGATAGCAGGAATATTAGAATCAGGAATAAGAAGCACATTAGATGAAGATACTTTTAATTCATATGAAAAAGTACTTAAGAACTTGTTTATTATTTATGATATGCCTGCGTGGAATCAAAATTTAAGAACATCTGTAGCAGTAAGAAGTGCTCCTACACATCATTTTTATGATACATCAATTGCGACGGCTGCTTTGGGAATTAGACCCGCAGATTTGTTGAAGGATTTAAAATCACTAGGTTTATTCTTTGAAGATATGGTTGTTAGAGATCTATCTATCTACTCTGAAACAAATAATGGCGAACTAAAACATTATCGTGATAGCAACGGTCAAGAAGTAGATGCAATTATAGAAATTGAAAACGGAACTTATGCAGCTATCGAAATAAAGATAGCTAGCGAAGAAAATATAAATGATGGTATAAAATCTTTGTGCTCATTCGAAAAGAAAATGTTAGATAATAATTTGCAAACACCTCTATTCAAAATGGTAGTCACAAGTCATGGAGCATGCTACAAGAGTGAAGAAGGTGTGTATGTTGTTCCTATTAATTTTTTGAAAAACTGATTGAATTATTAGTTAGATAAGAAAAGAAGTCCAAAATTAATGAATTAGATGAAAACGCATTAGAGGATATAATTGAAAAGAAATAGTAAGTAGATATTCAAGAAAGAAAGTTTTTAATCCGTTGCAGGCTGCTTGGAAAAGTAGAATGTCCAACAATCTAGGATATGATGCTAAAAAACATATGTTAATAAAATGATAAAATCGTTTACTTACTCATATGTAATAGAGATTGCTTTAGAAAATATAATAATATTATTCAAAACAGTGAAAATAGTATAAATATTACATCTATTGAAGATGAATAGGTGTACACTATTACTGTGGCAGTAAAGACTAAAGATATATTAGAAGGTAATATCTTAAAGCAGTTAGTGCTTTTATTTTTGCCTGTATTCCTAGGTTATTTATGTCAACAACTATACAATACAGTTGATGCGATAGTTGTTGGTAAATATATTGGTAAACAAGCTTTAGCAGCTGTCGGAGGGTCTACTAGTACATTAATTAACTTGTTAGTTAATTTCGTTGTTGGACTAGCAGCTGGTGTAACAATCATCATCGCTAAGTATTTTGTTAGAAGACAATATGATCGAGTTTCAGTCTGTGTAAAAACAGGCTTTTTCTTGGCCATTGTGCTTGGTTTTGTCATTACTATTGGCGGTATTGGTTTATCTAATTGGATGTTATCTTTGATGAACGTGCCAAGCGAAGTATTACCTTATTCTTTAACTTATATGCGTATTTATTTTGTAGGTATGATTCCAACACTAATCTATAATGTTGGTGCTTCTATTTTAAGGGCGATAGGTGATACTAAAAGACCTTTATATTTTTTGATTTGTGCATGTTTAACCAATATTGAATTAGATATCTTGTTAGTGAGAGTGTTTGATCTCGGTATTGTTGGTGTTGGAATATCTACAGTAATTTCACAAATTGTCAGTGCTGTGTTGATATTGTTGGTGTTCTATAAAACGCCAGAGTATTATCACTATTCTTTAAAAGAATTTGGTTTTGATGGACAGATGCTTAAAGATATCTTAAAGATTGGTTTACCTTCTGGCATTCAATCTGTTTTGTATAGTATTTCTAATGTTTCTGTACAGGCTGCTGTAAATTCTTTTGGAACAGATACGATTGCGGCTTATACTGCCTTTGGTAAGATAGATGCTTTGTATTGGAATTTTGAAGCAGCAGTTGGTGTAGCAGTAATGACCATGGTGGCACAAAATTATGGTGCTGGTAATGTTGGCAGAGTTAAGAAGATAGCGAATATATCATTACTGTTCTATCTTGTATTCGCAATAATTATTTCTGGTGGTTCTTATATATTTGCGGAACCTATCTTAGGTTTATTTACTGATGATGCAAATGTTGTAGCGATTGGTTTAAAGATTACAAGATTCTTAACTTTAACTTGGTGGATATTTGCGTTTGTGGAAGTATATTCTTCAACAATCAAATCAACAGGCCATTCATTACAGTCGATGGTTATTTCAGCAGTTGGAATATGTGTAGTAAGAATGTTATGGTTATCGTTATATGATTTTAAGAGTGTTAATGAAGCTTTATATTGTTATCCTATTTCTTGGATAATTACGGCTATAGCCTTTATTATTTATTATTTTTCTAATAAGTGGGTAGATAATGAGCAAGTTAGAAATTAAAACGATATGTTTAACCTCTTTATTTAATATTGCTTCAACATTAGTATCGAGTTTTGTCTCGGTATATTTATTTGTATATGCAGATTCTTTAGTAATTATGGCTTTATATACAATCATTAGAATCAGTATGTTTCCACCATTCTTTATGATTGGTTCTAAGATTGCGAAAAAGGTGCCATTTACAATTACGTTTTCAATCGGCTTGTGTTTAATTACTTGTTCACTTGTTTATGCGTTAACAGCGACACATCTATTTGAGATTAATAAATATTATGTTTTAATTGCTGCACTAATTACAGGTATTGGTGAGGGTTTTTATTACTTTAGTTCCAATACTTGTATACAGATTGTTTCTTCAGCCGAGACTAGAGCTAGATTCTTTTCATATTTTGGTACATTTGGTAATATCTCCAATTTCATCGCTCCATTCATTGCGACTTTTATCATCAATTCAGCTCATGATGATATGCTTGGTTATCGTAGAATCTTATATTTAACTGTATGTATTTTTATTGCGGTAGTTTGTTTAGCGATAACTTTACACAAGAAGTCTGATGATAAAGATGTTAAGCTTATTGAATGTTTTAAATTAGATGATGAAAAATGGCGTGGACATCAGATTGGTGTTTTCTTCTATGGTTTACACAATTCTTTATCATTAATATTGATTAATCTAATTGTCTTTAAAGCTGCTGGTACAGGTGGTACTTACTCTAAACTACAAACCTTCTTTGCGTTATTTACGGCTTTATCTTATTTTTGTGTAACGAGAAAATTAGATCGCAAAAATATCAATAAAATATTTAATGTGGGTGTCTTTTTAAAGTCTTCCGCAACGATCGTTTTAGTTTTATCAAACAATATGTATGGCGCTATTTATTATGGTATTGTGAATGCTTTAGCTCAAGCTTTCTATGATAATTCATATAATTATCTTTCTGCTTGTGCAATAGGTAGATTCCCTGACGAGATGACAGCTCGAGTTGTCGCAAGAGAAACAGTACTGTCGATATCAAGATGTATTGGTATGGGTTTTATTATTTTATGTTCAAAAATAATGAGTGAAGACGTTTATTTAAAAGTAGCTGTGATTACTTTGTCTTTAGCCCCAATATTCGTTAATAGGGTATTGCTTAAATATAAATGATATACTATCTATGTAGTTAACGGAGGTGTTATTTATGAAGAAGATTTTTGTTTTATGTCTTTCTTTATTACTTATTGCTTGTTTAGGTGGTTGTAAACAACAAGAAAATCAAAATGATGTTTACGGCGACGTTAAAAGCGAATTAGAGAACTATATTGCGAAAGCCGCAACAAAACCAAACGAAGAAACAAATACAATTTTTGCAACTAGATTATATGAGTATGCTGATGTATTTGGTGATCTTATTTATGATGGTTTAGACTTACAAGGTCTAGAAGATATGAATAAGCGTTATGGTTCTGATGGCTATGGTGATGCTGTAATCGATGGTGGTTGTTCAATAACGTTTGCGACATATATTGATGGAACTACTGGTGCAGTAAGAAACATGGATTTACAATTATCTAAATTCTGTGCTTATGAATTATTCATCAATCCTGGTAAAAATGTTACTTATCCAACTTGGGCTATTGCTTATACTGGTATGGATGAAAAGTCATCATATGAAGTTGAACAAGAAGGTATTTCGATTGAGAGATTTAATCAATTACCATTTACTGCTACTGATGTAATGTCATTTGGTTATGATGGCCAAGGTGATAGAGCATCATTATATTGTGCTGTATTAATGAGATCTGATGAACCAGATGGTAATGGTGGTTATAATTGGGTATGTTCAGGTACAAACCCTGGTGCACCTATTAGATGTTCGACTCATTCTGCTTCAGTTTTGATTGCATCAAATTGTGTAACAATAGATCAAGCTTTAGCTTATACTGGTGCCGTTGATGAAACATATAATCGTATATTCCCATCAATTGAACCAACATTAGATGTTTATACATTTAATATTGAAACAGAAACTACATCTAATCACTGGTTTGAAGTTGTTGCAATGGAAGATGCAACTGGTAGACATGGTGTTTTAGAATTCATTGATAATTATGCTATATGGCATGAAGGTATAGATTATTCATTCAATTTCTTCCTACAAGAAGATTATCTATACAATGAAGATGGCTCATTCAAAGAACAACACGGTGCAGGTATCGGCAGATATCAAGCTACTGTTCCTTATTTAGATGAAATAGGTACGATTGCTGAACACGTTGCTTTGATGGAAGGCGTTTCTTATTCACATATGACATTCTACGAAGAAGAGACAGATTATATCGGTTATGATTATCATGGCAAACCTGTTGACTGGAGAAGTGAATATACAGGAACTGATGTCTTTGCGGCTTATAATAAATATCACAATATCTTGCATCTAGATACAAGTGTAGCTGATGAAAGATATCCATTATATGCTCATTATTTGGATACAAATACTAATCAAATAGTATTGATAAATTCTTATGATGAATATAAAGCTAACGCAGATCATCTTCAATGTATCTACGATATGAATTATGTTTTAGCCGAAGAAAATAGAGATGAAGTAATGAACTTTATCAGATGGTCTGGTTGTTTCTATAATCGTTTATCTTCATCAGAAATTAAGTCAACAAACTCTGCTTGGCAAACATACTTTAGAGTTATTGCTGACCCTGAGCATCACTGTGTAACACGTTGGTTCAATGAAAACGTAAATACAGCTGATACATATAACTGGTCAGATGCATTCTCGTTGCCAGAAGAATAATTGTTCAAATATAAAAAGCACTATTCATACAAATAGTGCTTTTTGTTTGGTTTCTTATTTATATAACATCATTTTATATTCTTCGATAATTTTAGGTCCTGCACTAGTGCCGATTCTAGAAGCACCTGCTTCAATGAATGCCAAAGCATCTTCAGCTGATCTAATACCTCCAGCAGCTTTTATTTTGATTTTGTCTTGAACACATTCTTTCATTAATTTCACATCATCTATAGTCGCTCCTGATGGGCCAAAACCAGTTGACGTTTTTATAAAATCGATATCTGTTTGTAAAGCTATTTCACATAGCTTTCTTTTTTCATCATCAGTAAGATAACAATTCTCAAAAATAACTTTACAAATTCTATTGTTCTTGTGGCATACTTCTACCATGGCTTTCATTTCTTTTAATACATAATCGTAGTCTTTTGATTTAAGTTTGCCAACATTTACAACATAATCAATTTCTCCTGCTCCTTTATCGATAACATCTTGAGCTTCAAATACTTTTGCTTCAATGGTTGCTTGTCCAAGCGGGAAAGATATTGCGGCATCTAATAAAATGTCTGTATCTTCAAAAACATGTTTAATCGTTTCTACTGGGGCATTGTTGATGGCTGCAGTTTTAAAATTATATTTTTTGACTTCATTTGCGAATGTAATTAATTCTTCATCTGTTACATAAGGCTTTAATAATGTTTGATCAATCATCTTTTCAAGTTCTTCAACTTTCAACATTTTTGTTTCCTCCTATACTTATTAACACTTGTGATGGTAGATAGAAAATCCACATCATTATTGTTGCGATTTGATATATTGTTCCTACATTCATTATATTATGTAGACCAACATTAATATCACATCCTATGAATAATGTTAAACCAATTGAATAGATTAGTAGTTTCTTATTTTGGTATGAACAAATAGTATTCATTACTAAGCTTGAAAAATACAATAACGCTAATATTGTTTCTAGGTTTGTCTTAAGAATGATGCATATTATTGTCAACAACAAATATAAACCAATTCTAATTGAATATAAATTATTGATATTCTTCGTAGATAAAAAATACATATATAAAAGTTGAACAATTATGAATGTTAATAGTCCTATCAAAATATGATTATTTGTTAATAATAAGAAATAGTCAGATATTAATGTAAATAATAGGGCTAATGATAAAATTACATTTTTACTAACGATATTATAGATAAAACATAGGATAATGCCTGTATATTTTAAATAAGAAGAATCTATATTATTAATATCCATAATGATAAAAGATAAGAATATTATAGTTTCAAGAATAATAAATATCTTTTTAAGTGCTTTCACAATTATAATTATATTTAGAAAAGGTTAATTATGTACAAGATTATTAGTAAGAAAATGCTTAATGATACAGTGTGTCAAATGTTGATTGATGCTCCTTTAGTAGCTAAAAAAGCTAAAGCTGGTCAGTTCATCATTTTAAGAGTAAATGAAGATGGCGAAAGAATTCCTTTGACTATAGCTGGAGTTATTGATAATAATGTAAAAATTATCTTTCAAATAGTTGGAGAAACAACGATGCTTCTTGGCGATAAGAAACAAGATGAATATATTCAAGATTTTGTCGGACCATTAGGGAAACCAACAGAGATTGATAATTTAAATGATGTATGTATTGTTGCGGGTGGTGTAGGATGTGCCATAGCTTTGAATGTGTGTGAGAGTTTAAAGAAAGAAAATAAGAAAGTAACTTCGATCATTGGTTTTAGAAATAAAGACTTGGTTATATTGGAAGAAGAATTTAATAAATGTAGTGATGAGTTAATAATTATGTCTGATGATGGCAGTTACGGTAAGAAAGGTAATGTTACTTTACCATTAGATGAATTATTAGCTAGTGGTAGAAAATTTGATAAGGTTATAACTATTGGACCACTTATCATGATGAAATATGTAGTTGAAACATGTAAGAAATATAATATGCCATGCGATGTATCAATGAACCCTATTATGATTGATGGCACAGGTATGTGTGGTGGTTGTAGATTGTCGTTAAATATTGATGGCAAGAAAGTAACTAAGTTTGCATGTGTTGATGGTCCTGATTTTAATGGTTATGAAATTGATTTTGATGAAGCAATAAGCAGAAACAATATCTATAAAGATTTTGAAAAAACAAGAAGAGAAGAAACATGCAATCTTCTAAACAAGGAATAATTATGCCTAATATGTCTTTAGAAAAAAATAAGATGCCGATGTTAGAAGCGAATGATAGAATTCATAGTTTTGATGAAGTTGCTTTAGGATATAGTGAAGAAGTTGCTGTATTAGAAGCAAATAGATGTCTACATTGTCCTAATCATCCTTGTGTTGAAGGATGTCCAGTAAATATTGATATTCCTAATTTCATTGAACATATTAAAAACAAAGATTATGAATCAGCATATCGTGTCATAAGTTTAAACTCTTCACTACCTGCAATTTGTGGAAGAGTTTGTCCTCAAGAATCACAATGTGAAAGCAAATGTGTTAGAGGAATAAAAGGTGAACCAGTTGGTATTGGTAGACTTGAAAGATTTGTTGCGGATAATCATGTTGATGAAGAAATTAATAAACCTGTCAGCAATGGCCATAAAGTTGCGATAGTTGGTTCTGGGCCATCGGGACTTGCATGCGCTTATGAATTAAGTAAAGATGGTTATGATGTGACGATTTATGAAGCTTTACATGTTGCTGGCGGTGTTTTGATGTATGGTATTCCTGAGTTCAGACTTCCTAAAAAGATTGTTCAAAAAGAAATAGATAGATTAGTTAAACTTGGTGTAAAGATTAACACTAATGTTGTCGTAGGCAAGAGTATTTCTATCGATGAATTGTTGCAAGAATATGAAGCTCTATATTTGGGCACAGGTGCTGGCTTGCCTAATTTTATGGATATAGATGGTGAGATGTTGAATGGCGTTTATAGTGCTAATGAGTTTTTAACTAGAACCAATTTGATGAAAGCTTACAAGGATAGTTCTAGCACTCCTATTATGAAAGGGGACAACGTTGCTGTAGTAGGTGGAGGCAATGTGGCAATGGATGCCGCAAGATCAGCGCTTAGACTTGACGCTAAGCGCGTTTACATTATTTATCGTCGTTCAATGGAAGAATTGCCTGCAAGAAAAGAAGAGGTTGAGCACTCTATAGAAGAGGGCATAGATTTTAAATTATTAAATAACCCTGTTGAAATAATTGGTGAAAATGGCCATGTCAAAGCAATCAAATGTATCAAGATGCAACTTGGCGAACCAGATGAAAGAGGCAGAAGAAAACCTTATCCGATAGAGGGAAGTGAATTTGAACTAGATGTTGATGTTGTAATAATGGCTATCGGAACCTCTCCTAATCCATTACTTAAGAACTCATGCGAGAAATTAAATGTTTCTAGTAGGGGAGGCATTATTATCGATGATAGTGGCATGACTAGCATAGATAATGTGTTTGCAGGAGGAGATGCTGTAACTGGTTCGGCAACAGTTATTAGCGCAATGTCCGCTGGCAAAAATGCCGCAAAAGAAATTAAGAAACGACTATCGAATCTAGTGATATAATCGTTCTTGGGGAGACAAATATATATGGTTAGATTAGTGGTTTGTGATATAGATAATACGATTGTTCCAAAACATAAACAGCCAAGCGAAGGAACAATTAGATGCATCAGAGAATTTAATAAAAGAGGTATCATGTTTGGTTTCGCTTCTGGTAGAAGCACAGACATGTTAAGAGATTTGGCTAAACAATGGAATGTGCGTTGTGATATCCTAATTGGAAACAATGGTGGTGAATATCAAGATGAAATTACTGGCGAACATGATATTTTTCCTAAATTAACTTGTGAAGATCTTGAAGAAATATTCAAGATTATGGAACCATTCAAAGATCAAGTTAATGTTCAAATGTTTGTCAATGATGTTCGTTATGTCAGAAGATTAGATGAAGCTACAATGGAGTCAGTTCGCTATCGTCATATGCCAATGCCAGTAGTGGTTTCTGATGAATCGGTATTCTGGTCTAGACCTGCGTATAAAGTTGGTTTTAGAACTCCTGCTGAAATTATGAAAGATGTTGAAGCTGAAGTTGCTAAACATCCTAGTACGCGTTTTAAAGGTTTTAAGACAGAGTTTACGATGTTTGAATTTACGCCTGTAAATTGTGAAAAAGGTGATATGTTAATCAGATTCTGTAAATCTCATAACATTCCAATTAAAGACGCATGGGCCTTTGGCGATATGACTAACGACATTAGTTTAATCAAAGAAGCTGGTGTTGGTGTATGTCTAGAAAATGGTAGTGATGATGCCAAAGCTGTAGCAGATATTATTACTGAAGAATCTATTGAAGATGATGGTTTTGCGAAATTTGTAGAAAAACATATATTAAATGAAAATTAAAGAATTATTAGAAAATAAAACATATCCAGGTAGAGGAATATTGGTAGGCAAATATGACAATTATGCTGTATTTGCTTACTTTATTATGGGCCGAAGTGAGAATAGTAGAAATCGTATTTTTATGAGTAAAGACGATATTGTTTTCACAAAAGCATATGATGAATCTAAAGTAAAAGATCCTTCATTAATTATCTATAATGCTGTAAGAACAATTGATGATAAAGTTATTGTTACTAATGGCGATCAAACAGATACAATTTATGATTATCTAAAAGATGGTAAAACTTTCTTAGAAGCTTTAGATACTAGAGAATATGAACCTGATAGTCCTAATTTCACGCCAAGAATATCTAGTTTATTATTTTTAGATGATTATCGTTATGATATTGGCGTCTTAAAAAAGATTAATGATGAATGTGCTAGGTATTATTATCACTACAAGGCTATAACTAATAAAGGTCACTTCGTTTCAACATATGTAGATGATGGTAATCCATTGCCTAGTTTTGATGGTGAACCTATTGAAATAGATGTTGATTTGGATATTCAAGAATACACTGAACTAATTTGGAATAGTCTAAATTATGATAATAAAATTTCGTTGTGTGTTCGTTATATCAACTTAGATGATTATTCATATCAACAAATTATTAAAAATAAAAATGGAGACTAAGATGAAAGAATTTGAACTTAAGTATGGATGTAATCCTAATCAAA
Source organism: Erysipelotrichaceae bacterium (assembly GCA_030531215.1). GTDB lineage: Bacteria > Bacillota_I > Bacilli_A > Erysipelotrichales > Erysipelotrichaceae > Colivicinus. Next base: position 26,017 of record JAUNNY010000008.1, on the reverse strand, counting down.
AGCCTGCCAAAATTTATATGCATAATGGACAAGATTTACCATTAGAAATACTAAATGGTAGACCAGGTTATATTAATTTCTTAGATGCCTTAAATGCTTGGCAATTAGTCAAAGAACTAAAACAAGCAACCGGTATAGTATGCGCAACTAGTTTTAAACATGTTTCACCAACTAGTGCGGCACTAGGTTTACCTCTTAGTGATAAATTAAAGAAAGCTGTTATGGTTGATGATATTGAAAATATCAATGATAATCCACTAGCTTGTGCATATGCTAGAGCTAGAGGCACAGACCGTATGTCATCGTTTGGTGATTTTGTTGCCTTATCTGATGAATGCGATGAGCTTACTGCAACTTTAATTAAAAGAGAAGTATCTGATGGCATCATTGCCCCAGGTTATAGTGAAAAAGCTTTAGAAATATTAAAGAGTAAAAAGAATGGTAATTACAACATCATCAAGATTGATAAAGATTATGAACCAGAAGCTCAAGAGTGTAAACAAGTATTTGGTGTAACCTTTGAACAAGGTCATAACAATTTTAAAATCGATAATGATTTATTGAATAATATTGTCACTAAAAATAAGGATTTAAGTGATGATGCCAAAAGAGACTTGATTGTATCTTTAATTACATTGAAATATACACAATCTAATTCGGTTGCTTATGCATATGATGGCCAAGCAATCGGTGTTGGTGCGGGGCAACAATCAAGAATCCATTGCACAAGACTTGCGGGAACTAAAGCTGACAATTGGTTCTTGAGACAATCTGATTTAGTATTAAATCTTCCATTTAAAGCTGATATAAAAAGAGTTGATAGAGATAACATCATTGATGGTTATATCAACAAGAACGAAGAAGATGTTACTGCTGATGGTATTTGGGAAAAATATTTCACAAGTAAACCACCTGTCTTAAGTGAAGAGTATAAACAAGAATATATGTCAAAGATTAAAGGCGTAAGTTTAGGCTCTGATGCTTTCTTCCCATTCGGTGACAACATTGAGCGTGCACATAAATCAGGAGTAAGCTATGTAGTTGAACCTGGTGGCTCAAAAAGAGATGATCTAGTCATTGAAACTTGTGATAAATATAATATGGTCATGGCATTCACAGGTATGAGATTATTCCATCACTAACCTGTATAATTATATTATGAACAAAATTCAAAAAGACTTATTCGCTTTATCCGAACAAGCGTATGCTGAATTTTGTTTTAATTTAACTCCTGGTATCAACCCCAAGAGTATTATCGGAGTAAGAATACCTAAGATCAGAAAATACGCTAAGAGTATTTGTAAGAACGATAATTCTAAATTTTTAAATAGCCTACCTCATAAGTACTATGAGGAAAACTTGCTTCATGGGTTTTTAATTGAACAGATTAAAGATTATGATAAATGTTTATATGAACTAGAAAAGTTTATACCATATATTGATAATTGGTCAGTATGTGATACTTGTAAACCTAAAGTATTTAAAAAATATAAAAATGAATATCTAAAACACATAAAGAGATGGCTTAAAGATGATAAGACTTATACTATTCGTTATGGTATAGGACAACTCATGAGTTTATATTTAGATGAAGATTATAAAAAAGATTATTTAGAATTAGTTAGTAAAATTAGAAGTGATGAATATTATGTAAATATGATGATTGCTTGGTACTTTGCGACAGCTTTGGCTAAACAGTATGATGATGCAATCACTTATATAGAAAAGCACAAATTAGATAAATGGTCACATAACAAGACCATTCAAAAAGCAATTGAGTCTTATCGTATTTCTGATGATAAGAAAGATTATTTACGAACATTAAGAATTAAATGAAAAATAAATATCAGTTATTTGTAGTTATTATTATTTTACTTGTTTGTGTTTTCAACAATAATATTTTTAGAGTACAAAAAAATCAAGAAGAAGAAATAGTTGAACCAGCAGAACCTATTATTGAAGAAGAAGTAGTTGAAGAGGATATACCAGAAGAAGAACCCGAAGAAGAAGAACCGGTGGCACTACACGTTAGTTTTAAAACAGAAGGCGATGGTTATAATGTGTATTCTCCTACAAATATGGGTTATCGTTATGGCCCATCGATCATCTATTATGAAGACGGAACTAAAGATGCGTGGTTCTCTCATCAAGGAAATGGTCGACAATGGGATTGGATTTCTTATAAGCATTATGATGGTGAAAATTGGGGAAGCGAACAGATTGTTTTAAAACCTACAGATGGTGGAAATGATGCTTATTCCGTTTGTGATCCTGGTGTTATTTATTTTGATGGTTATTATTTTATTGCTTATACTTCGACACTTAATTCTGAAGGAATTGAAAATTGTTTATATGTCGCAAGAAGCGAGAATCCTGATGGACCTTTTGAAAAATGGAATGGTAATGGTTGGGGAGGAGATCCTTATCCAATTGTTGAATATAAAGGCGATCCTGGATATTGGGGAATTGGTGAAGGAAGTTTTGTTGTAGTGGGCGACAAGATTTATCTATACTATACCGATGTTTCTCAAGAAGGTGAATACACTAAAGTAAGAGTTGGAGATGTGTGTGAGAATTGGCCTGATAGTTTAAGTCACAGCGAAATATGTTATGCAAGAACTGAAGCTCAAGATTCATGTGATGTTGTATATCTAGATTACTATGATATGTTTATTGCGGTATCTTCAATCCATAGATTTACAGAAAATTCAGGGATCTGTGTTTTAGAATCATATGATGGCATTACTTTTACAATGACTGATATTGTTAAGAAAGGTATCAGCCGTTATTGTCATAATGTTGGAATTGCTAAAAGATCGAATGGTCATATTAACATAGAAGATGAATTAATGATTGGCTATGCATATGGCACTAGTTCTAAAAGTTGGGGTAGATGGGCGACAAGATTCCAAGAAATTTCTTTATTTGCTTATCCTGGCGATATTAATTTGCCATCAAGTCATGAAGACAATACATTTAGAGAGTTAATTGAAAGATGAACACGATAGATTTACATATGCATTCAATAGCTTCTGCTGATGGGGAGTTTACGCCTGAAGAGCTTGTTAATCAAGCTAAAGAAGCTGGTATAAAAATAATGGCTATTGCAGACCATGATGGTGTAAGTAGTATTGAAAAAGCTTTATATCATGCAAAACAAAACAATATTATTTGTATTCCTGCTACGGAGATATGTGCTGAAATGGATGATGGCACAGGAATACATATCCTCGGCTATAATATCGATTATAAAGATCAAAGATATATTGATAGAGAAAAATATGTCAAATCATTATATGTTAAGTATTCTGATGCTTATATGAATAAAGCTTTATCAGTTGGTTTTAAATTTAATAAAGAAGATGTTTTAAAAGTAGCTGTAGACAATATCGTTACTGAAGAAATGATAGGAGAAGCTATTTTATCCGATTCTAGAAACGATAATGATTCTAGACTATTAGAATATAGACCAGGTGGAAACAAGTCTGATAACCCTGGATTTAACTTCTATAAGGAGTTCTGTCATCAAGGCGGCTTGTGTTATGTGGAATCTAAAGGTGTAAATATGCCTTTATCTGAAGCAAGTGAACTAATTCATTCAACAGGAGGTTTTATGGTATTGGCTCATCCTGGACACAACATAAAACACGATGTAGATAAATTGACCAAAATTATGGAATATGGTCTAGATGGAATTGAAGTATTTAGTTCGTATCATAATAAACAGGACACTGACTTTTATAATCAAAAAGCTGATCTATTTGGTTTAATTAAGACCGTTGGTAGTGATTATCATGGTAAATGTAAACCAGCAGTAAAGATGGGAAGCATTGATTATATAGAAGAAGATGTTCAAAATGGATTAAAAAAGTTCAAAATTATCTAAAAATAACTAATTTTGTTACTTATAATGGCTACATTTTGTAGCCTTTTTATAAAAACTACGTATATAAATGCGTAAAGGAGTCAATATTATGGCAAAAGTTGAATTATTAGATAATGAATTAAACGAGATCAATGGTGGTGTTGAAGTAGCAAATCAACATTTTACTAGAGAATTGATTAAAGAAGAAATGAATTCTGAAGTAGTTTCAAAACATCACTTCGTAAGATTAGGGGAAAGCGATGTTAAAAGAAGTGAACATGGCGTTTTTATTCGTATAATTGCTGAACTTCCAATTTTAGGAAGACTTGTTGCTTTGAAAGGAGAAAATAAATAATATGGCAAAAGAATTAAAAGATCAAGAATTAAACGAGATCAATGGTGGTGTTATTGCTAAAGCTGAACGTGAAGCAGAAGAAATGAATCGTGCAATTTTGACTAAGGATGAATTAGATTTAGCTTCTATCGGATATAAAAAAGAGAATCTAAATGCAGAAACATCTGCTAAAGCAGCTGTTGGTAATGTTAGAAGAAGCAATAGATTCATCAATAATAGAGTGGTTGAAACGATTCATGCTAGATGGGCTATGCTAGGCACAAGCCATAAGGAATAATAATCATACCATTGCCATTCAAAATAAAAAGCACGTTTTTAAAAAATACGTGTTTTTTTGTAGCCTTTGTTTCAATCTAACGTATATTATTGTGTAAAGGGAGGAAAATCTCATGACAAAAGAATTAAAAGATCAAGAATTAAATGAAATCAATGGTGGTGTTGCAAAAATTGATTCTGAAAAAGCATCTGGTTATCGTAGAATACGCGATGTTTTAGTAGAAGATTTTGCTGAAGCAGATGTAAGAAGAGCTGCAGTAGCTGGTGAAGAAATGAATTCAGAATCATTTGCGAAAGCAGGGGTTGCTGATGTTCAAAAGAATCAAAGATTCAGTAGAATTAGACCAGCTATCTCACTTGCTTATAGAATATTTGGAATTGAGGAGAAATAATTATGTCAAGAGAGCATATAATATCAGATGAAGAATTAAAAGAAATCAATGGTGGAATGCTTCCAAATGTTTCACCTGAAGAGGTATTAAGTGAAAGTGTATCACATCCACAAGCATTTGGTGGTTCAGCTTATATTGCAAAAGCTTTTAGGTCAGAAGAACAAGAAGATATAGCTGCACTTAAGGAAGGTAGATTTAATTATGCATTAAAAGAAGAAAAAAGAGTTCGTTCTGTGCTTCGTGTTTCTTCAACAAGATTAAATCAACTATTTAAAAATAGAGTTAAATAAAAGAGTTTTGTTTAACAAGGAAGTAAAATTATGGCAAAGACTAAAGAAGAATTAAAAGCTTTAAAACAAGAATGTGAATCTTTCACTACAAAAGCTCAAGAATTATCTGAAGATGAACTAAACTATGTAACTGGTGGTTCGGGTGCATGCGTTGCGTATATTTATGGAATACAATACCTTTTATTTGATCAGCTTCTTGCAGCAAAAGTACCAGCTGTAGAAATAGAATATAAAAAAGACTAATAAATCAATAATTAGTTATTATAATACCAATAAGACCGAATGTTATTTTATTACAGACGGTCTTTTATTTATGTGTAAAAAAAATACTGCACTTTGAGTGTAGTATTTTTGCTTAATATATTGGTTAAGTACTATATCAATGATATATGTTTGATTACTTGTGGTGTTAATGGTTTATCACGGAAATCTGTTTTAACGCTCGCGATTTCATCAACTGTTTCTATACCTTTTGTAACTTTCCCAAAGGCTGCGTATTGGCCATCTAGATGTGGCGCATCTTGATGCATGATAAAGAATTGTGAAGATGCTGAATTTGGGTCCATTGTTCTTGCCATTGAAAGAACGCCACGTGTATGTTTAAGATTATTAACTACACCATTTGATAAGAATTCACCTTTAATAGTTTTTTCTGATCCGCCCATACCAGTTCCTGTTGGATCACCACCTTGAATCATAAACCCAGGAATTACACGATGGAAGATTATTCCATCAAAATAATTTTCTTTAATTAGTTCGACAAAGTTTTCAACTGTAATTGGGGCAACTTCTGGATAAAGTTCTGTTTCCATAACTTTGCCATTTTCCATTTCAATTTTAATGTTTATTGTTTCCATTTATTTCTCCTTTTGTTCTATCTTATTGTAACAAAAAGGATAGCTTTTGCTATCCTTCAAGTCCTTCGATGTTGAATTCATCACCAGTGTTAATTTCTTCATCTGCTGCATCATCAGTATTTGTTTCTAATAATGATACGAATTCTGAAATGTATTCATCTTCACCAGCTAGATATCCATTTAGACTTACCACGATATTGTCCATATCGTATGGTAACTCTATTTCAATATGTACATCTTCATCAGAACTATTTCTTTTTTCTGTTACTACTAGATCAAGTTCTAATTTTTGGCCAATAACTGATACTACTGTTCTTTCGTTTTTGGCTAGAGTTGTAACTTCTTCACCTTGATAATATACTTCGATATATTCATATGCTTTAGTATTATCAGTTGTTTTGTTGTCTAGATATACTGTGTGCCCTCTGCCAAAGATGAAGCATAGAACACATATTGCTGCTAGGATTATTACTAATCCTGAAATAAAGAGGATTTTACGCATTTTTTTCATTATTTATTTTCCTCCTTATTTTGTTGAGCTTCAGCTAATAATCTTCCTGCATCAGATTTCTGTCGACGTTTTTTAATTTCGTACATAATCAATGCAATCGTTATTACAGCATATGATACGAATACTCTAAAGTATTCACCAATCATTGAGTCACCTGTAATCTTTGTAGCTACAGTTGGTGCAACAATGAATAGGGTATGGAATAAGACAACTCCGACAAAGACATTTCCAATAGATGCTTTATCTACTGAAGCACCACCTACTAGTAAGGCAGCTATCGCAAACATACCAACATTTGAGTGTGATGAGTATGTTTCGATTGTACCTAGATTTTGTAGATAGATTACCATACCGAAGCCAGCCATTACTGTTGACATAATCATAGCGATTATTCTTGTTTTTTCTACATCAATACCAGCTTCTCTAGCAACTTCCATATCTTGACCAACAGCTCTCATGTCTTGTCCAAGTTTTGTTTTTCTAAACCAAACAATGAATAGACACATCAAGAAGATAATAATTAGTGTTAATACTGGAATCTTAATTCCGCCAATTTTGAATGAGATGGCATTATCTAGGCATTGTCTAGAAGTAGTTAAGTTAACCGCGTTTCTAATACCATATCCTCTAGCTAATAATAAGTCAGAGTGTTTGATAGGAATTACGCTTCCCATTAAATATAGAACTACTAGAATGTATATACCATTCATGAAGTAAGAAATAATATAACTTGTAACCATTTCTCTATTCTTAGCCAAGTTAAGCATCTTACCACAGAACCAGCCAAGAACTACTGAAATAGGAATAGAAATAATACAAGATAATATAAGATTTGGAATACCCCAAATTTGCCAATCATAGACAAGAATTAGAGCAATCTCTCCAGCCATAGCTCCTAGAGTCATACCGAAGTTTAAACCCATACCAGCCATAATTGGAATTAGTAGCGACAATATCAAGAAGGCATTTCTTCCTAAACGAGACATTAATTCATTTAGGATATAGCTTGTTGAGAAACCTGAAATAGGAATACTGATAGCACAAATAATGATAAACATTATTGGTACTAGATTATTCTTTAATAATTCTAAGACCTTTTTCATCTTCTTTTCTTGCCCTCCTCTATCTTTCTAGTTAAGGCGTATAAGATTACACCATTAGAAACGATATTTCTTATAACATCTGAGATATCTAGAGCAATTAATGCATTCATTACAGCAGGAGTAACGGTAACAATACCTTGATATAAGATTGTACCAATTACAACATTGAAAATAGTTGCTTTATTTACACTAGCACCACCCAATAGTATTGCTGCTACAGCAGGCATAGCCATTGATATTGGAGCTGTATATAGTTGGATATATCCAAATGCTTGTTCATAAACAATAATACCTATAGCACCTAAGATTGTAGACATAACTACAGATAAGGTTCTTATCTTATCTATATTGATACCAGCTGCTTTTGCGAAAGTTGGGTTAGATCCAACTGCAGTCATTGCTGTACCAGTTTTAGTATGTAGGAATGCCCAAATAATTAATGCTAATAATGCAAAGAATAATATTGCACCAGTAGGGATAACTAACTTACCAATTTCAATCTTGAATAAGTCAGATAAGATTCTTGAGTAATATCCTTCTAGAGTAATAGTTGTTCTTAAACCATTACCTGAATATCCCCATACCATATTTGGAGAATGATATGGAAGAATCAACCACATGATACACATCAGGGAAACGATAGAGAAACCAACATAGGTTGCAATCATCATTTCACCACCCTTAATCTTATTTAGTAATAAACCATAGATTAAGCCAAAGACAGTTGCGATTGGAATAGCGAACACAATCGCCATTACAAACGAAGTAACACCTGTGAAACCAAATTCAACAGATAATGTAGCACCCAATAGTCCTGCTTCAATACCTAGTGGCAAACCGAAGTTAAGACCACATCCAGAATGTACCATTGGTACCATTGCGAGTACCAAGATAGCGTTCATGACAAAACGGTTAAGAACGTTTGACATTAAGGCACCCATATTAATTTGAGCAACTGGAGCTAAGCAGAACATCAAGATAATGAAACATGTAATGATTGTTCTAGGAAGCCCATAGCTTTCAATTATACTTTTAATTTTTTGCATTGCGACCTCCTTTACTTAACTTTAGATACCATCAATTGACCAAATTCTTCACTAGATTCATTTGCGGGTAAGATTCCCGCAACTTCACCACCAGAGATGATAGCGATACGATCACACACACCTCTTAATTCTTCTAGTTCTGAAGAACAGATAACGACAGTTACACCTTTTTCTTTATTTAATTGTCTTATTGCTTCTAAGACTAATGCTTTAGCACCAACATCAATTCCTCTAGTTGGTTCAGATACAAATAAGAAGTCAGGTTCTAGTGCAAATGCTTTAGCTAGACAAATTTTTTGTTGATTACCACCTGATAATTCTTTTGCTTTTTGTTTTGAACTTGTACATTTGATATTTAGTAAATCAATGTATTTATCAGTGACTTCTTTAATTGCTTTTTCATCTCTCCATTTAATTAGTCCACCTAATAATGGTTTTAAGAATTTATCTTGAATTTGCATAGCTGGGAAGGAGATATTCCATTCCAAACTTTCATTTAATAGTAGACCTACGCCACGTCTATCTTCAGATACGAACGCAAGCTTTGAATCAAGACATTTTCTTGGATTATTTAATTCAATAGGTTGGCCATTAAATATAACATTGCCACCTGCTTCATATAATCCCATAACACCATTTGGTATACCTAGTTTGCCTTGACCAGCAAGTCCACCAATGCCTAGGATTTCACCTTTTCTAACATCTAAAGAAACATCTCTTACTGTTTCACCTGGCATATCAACCCATAGTCGTTTAATTGACATGATGATATCTGCGTTTTCATCAAGATTTAATTCACTATGACTTTCCGCAACTTTTACATCTCTACCAACCATGAATCTTGTGATTTCTTTGATGTTTGTTTCGTTTGCATTTTTATCTAATACAACGTAGCCATCTCTCATGACAACAACTTTATTGCATACTGCCATGATTTCTTCTAGTCTATGTGTAACGAATATAACTGCGACACCATTATTAGACATGTTTTTAATTGATTCTAATAATGCTTTTGCTTCTGATTCAGTTAATACTGCAGTAGGCTCATCTAGAATTAACAGTTTAAGATTATCTTTTGATAATTCTCTAGCTATTTCTGTAAATTGTTTATGTCCAACTGGCATTTCTGAAATGACCATATTTGGATCAATTTTTACACCCATTTTTTCAATAGCATTTTCTGCTCTGCCAGTCATTTCGTTATAATTTAATGTATTTAATCTTTCACCGAAAATCTCAGAAATGATATTACGTTTACTAGGTTCACGGTTAAGAAGGATATTCTCAGTTGTTGTAAATCCAGGAATTAGTGAGAATTCTTGATGAACCATACCAATTCCAGCATTTAATGCATCAAATGGAGTTTTGAATTCAACCTTTTCACCATCAATAAATACTTCACCTTCAAAACCACCTGTTTGAGCTATTTCTTCCATACCAAATAAGATCTTCATTAATGTGGTTTTACCAGCACCGTTTTCACCACAAAGACCTAAAACATCACCTGGTTTTAATGTGATGTTGATATCATTTAATACTTGATTACCAAAGAAATTTTTCTTGATATTTTTCATCTCCAGTAACGGAGCAAAATTATTTTCCATAATCGAACCTCTTACGAATATAAGGGGAGGAAAATCCTCCCCTTAATTTATAATCTTTTTTACTATAAATTAGTTAAGATCAACTGGTTGTAATGTGAAGTACTTTTCAGGAACTTCAACATCTGTAACACCCATGAAGCCTTTGCCCATGATGTATGTATCTTGGTATACTAGGAATCCGTTGTCAGCTTTAACGCCTGTAGATTCATCTACATAACCTGAACCAGACCATGTAACACCTGAAGCTTCTTCAAATGCTTTAGAGATGTCTTTCATGTTTTGGATTTCGCTTTCACCAGATAGAACGTTCCAAGCATGTTGTGCTAAACCATTAGATAATGTGTAGCCATAAGAACAAGCCCAAGTACCGAACCTTCCTTCGCCACCAGCTTCAACAACAGCAGCTTCAACCTTCTTTAAGATAGCGTCGAAGTCACCAGCTTCATTAGTAAGATCTAGACCTAAAGCACCAGGGTAACCCATTAATGGAGAAGGTAGATCGGCTTCAATGAAGTAACCACCATATTTTAATAGACCAGCAAGTAATGGTTCTGTATGAGCATCATTTGTACAGAAGAATGCAGCGTTTTGTCCATACTTTTCAACCCATAGAGGGATATTTTCTTGAACATATGCTACAGCACCTGCAGTACCACCAGCTGAAGTATCAGTTGGGTCTGGAGCAGTTTCTGAAACGAAAGTCATACCGAATTCTTCACAAGCAGCTTGCATACAAGCAATTCTTCTTTGCATAGAATAGTAAGATAAGTGTCTTGGGAATGAGATGTGAACAAATGTATCACAACCTAAGTCATGAGCTGTCTTAATCATTAAGTAGCCACGAGCTACGAAGTCATTATTTACAGCTACATCAGCAGTTTCTAGACACTCTGGGAAGTTATGATCTTCACCAACTAATAGGATCATATCATCTCTTTTTTCTCTGATTTGTCTGAATGCTTCGTTTGTTCCAGGAACACCTTGGTTTACAACGATAGCCTTGATATCAGGATCATCTGCTAAGTTAACCATAGTTTGAATAGTAGTTTCTAGTTCTTCACCAAAGTTATCTGGGTAAGTAGCTAGAACAACTCTATCTTCACCATATTTGGCTTGGAAAGCTTCTGCGCCACGTCTATCATCTTCTGATTGAGTAACTGAACCAGTTACGATACCAATCTTAAATGTAGCTTCAGCAGTATCTTCGCCACCATCTTCTACATCAGCAGCCGGAGTATCATTACCACCACATGCTACTAGACATAGAACCATTGCTACAACAAGCAATAAGTTTAATAATTTTTTCATAATATTTTCCCTTTCTGCATACATAAATTAATATGTATGAATAAATTATACGTTTATTTGAACGTTTGTTTCAATTAATTTTCACAAAAATTTCACAAAATTACATTTTTTTACATAATTATGAAAATATTTTCATAATTATAACTGATATAATTAATATATATAATTAGGATAGGGGGACATATAATATGAATGCTTATGTAGCTCAAGTAATAGATAATGTAGCAAAGAAATACGCAAATGAACCTGAATTTGTTCAAACTGTAAAGGAAGTTTTTACTTCGATATCGCCAGTTGTGGACAAACATCCTGAATATGAAAAGGCTGATATCTTGAATAGAATGGTTACACCTGAAAGGACTTTCACTTTTAGAGTTGTTTGGACTGATGATAATGGCGAAGTTCATACAAATACTGGTTATAGATGCCAGTTTAATGGCGCTATTGGCCCATATAAGGGCGGTTTAAGATTCCAACCTAATGTCAATTTATCAATCATTAAGTTCTTAGGTTTTGAACAAACTTTTAAAAATAGTTTAACCGGTCTTCCTATTGGTGGAGGTAAAGGTGGCTCTGATTTTGATCCAGCTGGTAAATCAGATGGTGAAGTAATGAGATTCTGTCAGAGTTATATGAGCGCATTATATAGATACATTGGCCCAGATATTGATGTTCCTGCTGGAGACATGGGTGTCGGTGGCAGAGAAATTGGCTATCTATTTGGTCAATATCGTCGTTTAAAGGGCAACTATGAAAATGGTGTCTTGACTGGTAAAGGCTTATCTTATGGTGGCTCTTTAATCAGACCTGAAGCAACCGGTTTTGGTGCTATCTATTATTTAAACGAAGTATTAAAACACGAAAACGATACGATAGTTGGTAAACGTATTGGTGTATCTGGTTATGGCAATGTAGCTTGGGGAATTATGAAGAAAGCTGCTGAATTAGGTGCTAAAGTTACTTATATGGCTGGACCTGATGGATATGTTCATGATGAAGATGGTATCAATACTGAAGAAAAATTAAACTATATTCTTGAAATGAGAAAAACTGATCCAATGCATTGTAAGCCATATGCAGACAAATTTGGTTGCGAATTTGTACCAAACGAAAAATTTTGGGGTGTAAAGGATGTTGATATCTATATGCCTGCTGCAACGCAAAATGATGTAAATATTGAATCTGCTAAAAAGATTAATGAATCAGGAGTTAAGTACTATATCGAAGTTGCGAATATGCCTACAACAAATGAAGCTCTTGATTTGTTAAGAGAAAATAAGAACATTATTGTTGCTCCATCTAAAGCAGTTAATGCGGGTGGTGTTGGTGTTTCTGCTTTAGAAATGTCACAAAACTCAGAAAGATTATCTTGGAGTAAAGAAGAAGTTGATGAACAGCTTAAAAAGATGATGATTAATATCCACGACGTGTCAGCTAAAGCGGCTGAAGAATATGGTTTAGGCTATGATTTAGTAGCTGGAGCTAATATCGCCGGTTTTAAAAAAGTTGCGACAGCTATGCTTGAACAAGGAATTTTCTAGTGAAAAACAATAACAAGTTATTGCGCATTACTATGACAGCTTTGATGGCTGCATTATGTTATGTTGCGTTTACTTTCCTACAAATTAAAATACCAACTCCTGCTGGCTATACCTCATTCCATTTAGGAAATGTCTTTTGTGTTGTAGCAGCTATTTTGATTGATGGTGTTTCTGGTGGTATTGCAGGAGCAATAGGCATGGGTATTGCGGATTTATTTGATCCAGCATATGTGCTTACTGTACCTAAGACCATCATCATTAAATTTTTAATTGGTTTCATTACAGGAACGATGGCTCACAAAGTTTTCAAAATAGACGAAAAAGAAAACTGTGAAAAAGAAATAATGATGTCAATTTTTGTAGGTATGATGTTCAATGTTGTAGCTGAACCATTACTGTCATTCTTATACTATGATTTGATTCTTAATAATTCTGATAAAGCTACTAGTTATCTAACGATGGCTAAATGGATAACAACATTAGTTAATGCGACATTAACAATTATCATAGGCACGACATTAAGTATCGCTATTAGAAAAAGAATAAAAAGATGAATAAAGCCATATCAATATATCCTCATGAGTTAAGTGAGGATTATTTATTAAAATGTGAAACGTATCTTAAGTTAGCCAATACTTATGGCTTTAATACGTTGTTTACAAGTATTCACTTGCCAGAAATTGATATTCATAAACAAATAGATACGCTGGTATTTTTAAATTCCTTAGCACTTAATTATAACTATGAACTTATTGTGGATGTTGCAGGAAATAGCTTAAAAACAATTCTTGATGATAAAAAACTATTTGATAAAGTAAGCAATATTAAGCCTTTTATTTTACGTTTAGATTGTAACTATGATTTAACTACAGTTATTTTATTTACAAACAAGATAAAAATTAAAGGCTTTATGATAAACGCTTCAACATTTAATGAAGTTGATGCAACTAAAGAAGTTGAACAATTAAGATGTACCAATAGCAATGTAATCGCATGTCATAACTTCTATCCAAGAAAAGAAACTGGTTTAGATGAAGAATTTATTTATAAACAAGAAAATATATTTAATAAATTAAATGTTGAAATATATTATTGTTTACCATCAATTCAAAATCTACGTGGCCCTTTACATGAAGGACTTCCTACCATAGAATCGCATCGTAACAAAGATATATATTATTGTGCTTTAGAATTAATCAATAAATATCATGTGACAAATATCTTGTTCTCTGATGAATTTTATCTAGAAGACGAATTCAAAGCATTCAAAGATGTTGAAGATAATAAAATAATACCGATAAAAGTTAGATTATTATCAAATAAATATGAAGATATTGTTCTACAAAAACAAAAATTTAGATATGATTCTAATTCTAATTATTTACGTTCATTATCTAGTAGGAAGATGGCAGAATTTTCTACAAAGATCGAAAAAGATAACTGTGTTGAGAGAACTAAAGGTTCCATCACTATTGATAATGAATTATATTTAAGATATTCAGGAGAGTTACAAGTTGTTCTAAAAGACAATCCTAAAGATGATAGAGTTAATGTCGTAGGATATATCGAAGAAGATGAACTATTAAAATTAGAATATTATCGTCAAGGTTACGAATACCTATTTGTGAGGTCATAATGGAATTTGAAAAAATGATTAAGGGTGAATATTACAGCTGTTTAGATGAAGAGCTAATAAAACGTAGAAACAAAGCACAAGAGTTGTGCCATAAATATAACGAATGTTTGGACGTTGAAATAAGAAAACAAATCAGCAAAGAATTGTTAAATGATGATTCTAAAGATGTTAATTTACAAGGTCCAATCAATATTACTTATGGGTGCAATTTAATTTTTGGTGAGAATTGTTATGCCAACTTCAATTTTGTGGCTATGGATAATGGCCCAATTACAATAGGTAATAATGTGATGTTTGGTCCTAATTGTTGTTTAACTACTGCTATTCATCCTTTACATTATTTGGATAGAAATATAAAAAAAGATAATAGTGGTAATTCATACACTATTGAATCAACCAAACCTATTATCATTAAGGATAATTGTTGGATAGGTGCTAATGTAACAGTTTGCCCTGGCGTGACAATTAATGAGAATTGTGTAATTGGCGCAGGAAGCGTTGTTACAAAAGATATCGAAGCTAATAGTTTAGCTTATGGTAATCCTTGTAAAGTAATCAGAAAGATTACTGATGAAGATCTTCTAAAATAATAGACAATATCTGTTTGGCAGCATCATCACGATCTACAATTTTATGATAGTTAATCTTGTTGTCAGATAGATATTTTTTTATGCGCTTATCTATTTGTAAAGCTTCTGTTTCTGATTCTCTTCTTCCGAGCGTATTGTAATCAACCTTTCTTTCAATATAGAAAGTTTGATTATTATATAAGTTCCAGGTTTGCATCGTCATTTCATCAATCATTTTATTGTAAGATTTAGGAAACTTATCTTTTAAGTAAAATTTATTATATATCGATGTTAATATCAAAGGGCTATCGGTAATAATGTAATCTAAATTACCATTCATCATCATTAATCGATGATTTTGTTCTGCATGCATATACAGACGATCATCAAATGCTTCGTTTCGTTTTTCCCAAACTAATTCCTTGGCAAACTCTGAAACAGCTTCAACATCTTTACCCATCTTTTTTAGATTTACAAATATTTCATTTGCGATTGTTGTTTTGCCTACACCTGGCCCACCTAGAATATTGATAATTATAGTTTTTTTCATAAGTACATAGTATCAATATCTAAAACTAATAACAAATATAGTAACTATATCATTGTAATAATATAATGACATTATGATAATATATCACGGTTCTATACAAATAATTAAAAACCCGAAATTAATATTTGGAAAAATTAATAACGATTTTGGTCAAGGTTTTTACTGCGTACAAGATTTAGAAAAAGCAAAGGAATTTAGTTAATGGGCGATTCACTAGAAGATGTATATATTAAATAGAATCAATCAATTTTGCTTGACCTGATTTACCATAGCCATAATTGTTTCTGTTTATATAAACAAAATATAAGCCAAGCACGAATGATAGTGCTTCACCAACTGGTACAACTAACCAAATACCTGTTTGTTTAAATAACGTTGGCAAAGATAATAAAGCAACAATCTTGATAATTAAATTTCTAAAGATTGAAATAATTGTCGAAGTTTTTGTGTTTGCTAGAGCGATAAACATTCTTGAAATTGTTATGCAACCAGAAGTAAATGGTACAGAGAATATTTCGATTGTTAAACCAAAGAAGGCAAGATTATAAAACATCTCACTAGAATTATCATTCATAAATACTTTGATTAATGGCGTTCTTAAAATAAAACCAGCAACCATCATCATAATAGAAACACAAGCCCAAATCTTTAATGTCGAGCTTAGGATCTTCTTTAAACGTTTTGGGTTCTTGTTACCATAGTTATAAGAAATGATAGGACTTATACTCGCGGCAATGCCTACAAGACCTGCAGTAATAATGGAACGAATATCGGTGATAATAGCATTCGCTGCAACACCATCTGATCCCAGTAGATTTAATAATGCATTATTTGTAAGTAAAGTAGTTACGCTTATTGATAGGCTATTAACAAATTGAGGCAAAGCATATTTAAAACTTTCTAAGCAAGTATTGATATATTCTCCTTCAGGTTTAATAAAATGAATCTCACTTTTGGGATTGATGAAGAAGATTAAGCCAACAATAAATATAAATAATTCTCCAAGCACTGTTGCTATAGCTGCACCTTTTACACCTAAACCTAATTTAGCAACTAATAATAAATCTAATAAAACATTAGTTATACCATTGATGATTGAACATATCATACCCATCTTAGGTTTACCTGCTGTAGCAAAATAAGTGGAGAAAACAGCATTCATTAATGCGATAGGAGTAATAGCTAAAACAAGACGAATTTGCCAGATACCATAGGATAACAATTCTTCATCAGCACCAAGGGCAAATAATATTTGTTTGCCAAAGATATTTACAACTAAAGAAAACACAGAGCCTACAACTAATGCTGCAATGATAATTTTAGTAAATACTAATTTTGCATCTTTTTGTTTTCCTTCACCCATCAATCTAGCAGAGATGTTTGCGGAACCCAAAGAGAACAAGTGCCCTAATCCTAATTGAATGCACACAACAGGATTAACTAGGTTGATTGCGGCTAACGCTTTTTCACCAACAAATCTTGAAATAAATAAAGCATCATCAAGTGATCTAAATACCTGAGTGAAGACATTCATTAAGAATGCAGGCAAAGTAAATTTAATTAATTCTAAAGTTGTAAAGTCTTGACCTATACGATTACTCTTTTCAGCCATATTAACATTGTATAATTAAGTTGATGAAAAAACTATTATTAAAAAATGATATTGAACAATTAACTAAGACGTTAGTATCTATTAAAAGTGTTGATGGTTTTCAAAATGGAGAAACTAATTTAGCAAATTATATTGTTGATTATTTTAATAATTTATCTTATTTCAAAAATAATCCTGAGCAATTATGTTTAGTTAAAACAAAAGATGATACTTTAGATAGACATTCAATAATTTCTTATATTAAAGGTAAAGGCAATAAAACAATTATTTTGATGGGACATATTGATACGGTTGATACCAAAGACTATGGTCCAATAGAGGATTATGCATATAAGTGTGACGAGCTTCCTAGCAAGTTAAAAGAATACTTCAACTTAGATGAAGAAATAATAAATGATATTGATTCTAATGAATACTTATTTGGTAGAGGCGCATTAGATATGAAATCTGGTGTTGCTGTTCATATGTGCATTATGAAATATTTTGCTGAGCATCTTGATGAATTAAATGGAAACTTATTATTTATAGGTGAATGTGATGAAGAAGGTAGTTCATTAGGCATTATTTCTTGTTTAGACAAATTGATAGAAATTAAAGAAAAAGAAAAATTTGAATACATCACCTGTATCAATACAGATTTCCACACACCAAGTAATGGCAAAGATAAACCTTGTGTACATATTGGTACAATAGGGAAACTTCTTCCTTGTTTTGCGGTATTTGGTAAAGAAGCTCATGTAGGTGATTCATTTAACTGTTTTGATCCAAACTTGTTGTTATCAGAAATCAGTAGACGCATTTCAATGAATGTTGATTTGTGCGATGTATGTGAAGATGGTTCTACTGTTCCGCCTATATCATTAAAACAAATGGATGATAAAGATTCATATTCGGTACAAACATCATTGTGCAGCTTGGGTTATTATAATTACTTAATTTATAATTCATCAATAGGTAAAGTCATTAATAATTGTAAGAAGATTGCATCTGATAGTTTTGATGAGATTATTAATTATTTAAATAATCAATATAAAAAGTATTGCGAATTAAATAAATGTGAGTATAGTCCTTTGCCTTGGACTAATAAGGTGTATACCTATGAAGAATGGTATAAATATTTGAGTTCATGTGATCAAAATTTCGAAAAAGAAATCAGTGACTATGCTTTGAAATTAAATAAAGAAAATCCTAATATGGATCTAAGATTATTTGGATACGAAATGATTAAAAAATCATATAGCTACTATAAAGATAAAGATCCTGTTGTTGTCTTGTTCTTTGGTACGATGTTTTATTCGCCAGTTGAATGCAAAGATACTAAATTGATAAATATAGTAAACAAATCAATAAAGGAAGTTGATAATAATGTCGATATGAAGATGTTTTATCCATACATCTCTGACATGAGTTTTCTAGCTAATGATAATAGTGAAGAAGAAATAGAGATGATGTTACATAATTGTCCTCAACACAACATAAAATATGTATATCCATATAAGCTGATCAAAGAGTTAAATATCCCAGTTATTAATGTTGGAACATATGGTAAAGATGGACATAAATTTAGTGAACGTGTTAATAAGAAGCATACTTTTGAAACTGTTCCAAATATCATCCATTCAATCATTTGTAATTATCTATAAATGTTATAATAAAATTAAGAATAGTTCTTATTTTTATCAAGAATGATTCTATAAAAAGGAGAGAAAATAATGAAGTACAAATGCAAAATTTGTGGTGTAGAATTTGAAGTTGAAGAAGGCAAAGAGGCAGAATGCCCAGTTTGCCATGCTAAAGGTGAAAATTTAGAGGAGGTTAAATAATATGAGCAAATATTCAGGAACACAAACAGAAAAAAATCTACAAGCTGCGTTTGCAGGCGAATCTCAAGCAAGAAATAAATATACTTATTTTGCTTCAAAAGCTAAGAAAGAAGGTTTTGAACAAATCAGTGCTTTATTCTTAAAGACTGCTGACAATGAAAAAGAACATGCTAAACTTTGGTTCAAAGAATTAGATGGTATCGGCACAACTGCTGAAAACCTACAAGCTGCTGCTGAAGGCGAGAACTACGAATGGACTGATATGTATGATGGTTTCGCAAAGACTGCTGAAGAAGAAGGTTTTACAGAATTAGCTGCTAAATTTAGACTAGTTGCCGCAATTGAAAAGCATCACGAAGAAAGATATAGAGCATTATTACATAACGTAGAAGCTCAAGAAGTATTCGCTAAATCAGAAGTAAAAGTTTGGGAATGTAGAAACTGTGGTCATATCGTAGTTGGCGAAAAAGCTCCAGAATTATGCCCAACATGCAATCATCCTCAAAGCTATTTCGAAATTAATTGCGAAAACTATTAATTTATAGAAACGAACAAATTATTTAAAACCTCAATTTAATTGAGGTTTTATTTTGCTATAAACGGCTTTATATATTAAAATATTATTTGAGGTAACAAAATATGAATAAAATATCTAAAGAATTATTAAAAAATGTTGTTAAAAATAACAGAAAGAAACTAAAGGTATCTCAAGAAGAATTATCAAAACAAACAGGAATTAATAGAGCTCTTATTTCAAAATTAGAAAACGGCTTATTTATTCCATCAATTGAACAACTTGGTTCATTAAGTGAAGTTCTTAAATTTGAATTAGAAGACATCTACGAAAAAGTTGAAACAAAAAAGAATAAAAAAACTTTACGTAAATATAAAGTAGCAGTTGCAGGAACGGGTTATGTTGGTTTGTCTATTGCAACCTTGCTTTCTCAACATAATGAAGTAAAGGCTGTTGATATCATTAAAGAAAAAGTGGATTTAATTAATAACCGTAAATCGCCAATTCAAGATGATTATATTGAAGATTATCTTGCAAATAAAGAATTAAATCTTGAAGCAACCCTAGATGCAAATTATGCTTACAAAGATGCTGATTATGTTGTTGTTGCAGCACCTACTAATTATGATCCTAAGAAGAATTTCTTTGATACCAGTGCTGTTGAGGCAGTTATAGATTTAGTTATGAATATAAATCCGAAAGCTTATATTGTAATTAAATCAACTATTCCTGTTGGTTTTACAGAAAGAATAAGAAAAGAAAAAAAGACAAACAAAATTTTATTCTCACCAGAATTTTTAAGAGAATCAAAAGCACTATACGACAATCTTTATCCTTCAAGAATTATTGTTGGTTGTGATTTAAATAGTAAAGAAGAAATAGACGCTGCTAATACTTTTGCGGATTTATTAAAAGATGCAGCTATTAAAGAGAACATCGATACATTAATTATGGGCGTAACTGAAGCTGAAGCTGTTAAGTTATTTGCAAATACATATTTAGCATTAAGAGTATCTTATTTCAATGAATTAGATACTTACGCTGAAACAAAAGGCTTAGATACGAAATCTATTATCGATGGTGTATGTTTAGACCCACGTATTGGCACTCACTACAATAATCCGTCATTTGGATATGGAGGTTATTGCTTACCTAAAGATACAAAACAACTACTAGCTAACTTTAAAGATGTTCCTGAAAATTTAATTGAAGCAATTGTTGAATCAAATAGAACAAGAAAAGATTACATCGCTGATAAAGTATTAGAGATTGCTGGATGTTATGAATCTAACGGTCAGTATGATGTCAACAAAGAAAAACAAGGAGTTGTTGGTGTTTATCGTTTAACGATGAAATCTAACTCAGATAACTTTAGGCAATCTTCTATTCAAGGAATTATGAAACGTATCAAAGCTAAAGGTGCTGAAGTCATTATTTATGAACCAACTTTAGAAGATGGTACTACTTTCTTCGGTTCTAAGGTAGTTAATAATTTGAAGAAGTTTAAAAAAGAATCTAATGCGATTATCGCAAATCGTTATGATGAATGTTTAAATGATGTAAGGAATAAAGTTTATACTAGAGATATTTTCTCTAGAGACTAGGAGCACTTATGGTAGTATTAATTATTTTAATTTTGTTTGTCGCAGTAATTTTGATTAGAACATTATTATTCAAACCTCAAGATCAAATTTCTAGTAATCATGAAACTATAGAGTTTGATGGTGATAGATATGTTCAAACTCTTGCAGAAATAATAAAATGCAAAACTATTTCATATGATGACAATAGTTTAGAAGACGATAAAGAATTTGAAAAGTTAGTTGATAAGCTTCCAGAATTATTTCCTAATGTAACAGAAAAATTAGAATTAAAAAGATTTGAAGGTCGAGCTTTGTTGTTCCATTGGAAGGGCCAAGAAGATGGTGAACCTGCTGTGTTTATGGCTCATTATGATGTTGTGCCAGTTGAAGAAGAAAACTGGACAAAGCCTGCTTTTGAAGCTCTAATTGAAAACGATGTAATGTGGGGTAGAGGAACACTTGATACAAAGATTACATTTAATGGCGTTTTGGCTGCTGGAGAGCATCTTTTATCAAAAGGCTTTACACCAAAACATGACGTTTATTTCGCTTTTTCTGGTGGCGAAGAAATTGGCGGTCCTGGTGCTAATGAAATTGTTAATTATTTTAAAGAGAAAGGAATCACCCCTAGTTTTGTTATAGATGAAGGTGGAGCAGTTGTAAAGGATATATTCCCTGGCGTCTCTGAAGCATGTGGCCTTGTCGGTATTGCTGAAAAGGGTTCGATGGATGTTGTGTTAACTTGTAAATCTAATGGTGGACATGCAAGCGCGCCTTCTGCACATACACCAGTTGGTTTGTTATCTAAAGCTTGTGTAAAGATGGAAGAACATCCTTTTAAAGCTCATTTTGATGGTCCTGCAGGAGGAATGTTTGATCAGCTTGGAAGAAGATCGACTTTCTTATATCGAATGATTTTTGCGAATATGTGGTGCTTCTCTTGGATACTTGATTTGTTATGTAAAAAAACAGGCGGTCAAATGAATGCTTTAGTTAGAACTACAGTTGCTTTTACACAAATGAAGGGTTCTGTGGCTTCTAATGTTGTTCCACCAACCGCTAGTATGGTTGCTAATGTAAGAATTAATCCATCAGATAGTTCTGAAACAGTAGTTAATTATTTTAAGCAAATAATTAATGACGAAAATATAGAAGTTACTGGTAGAGCGAATGCAGAACCAAGTCATGTTTCAAGAACAGACTGTGATGGATATAGATATATTAAAAAAGCAATTGAAGATACATGGCAAGGAACTGTTGTTGCACCATACTTGATGATTCAATGTTCTGATTCAAGGCACTACGATTCCATATCTGAACGTGTATTTAGATTCTCAGCAATGGATGTAACTAGTGAAGAATTAAAAGGAATTCACGGCAACGATGAACATGTAAGATTATCAACTGTTAAACATTCAGTAGAATTCTTTATTAGATTAATGAGTCAATGTTAAAAAGAAATGAGCGTATGCTCATTTCTTTTAGTATTTAGAGCCAAATCTTTCAAGAAGACGTTTCATAGCATCTTCTTCGGAGATTGGTTTTTCTTTATGGTATTCCTTGTTGTAAGCTTTTTTACGAGATTTAAATGCTTTTTGATCCACATCTCTTTTTGCTAAGACATCTAGAGGAAGTAAAGATAATTGAACTCTTGATTTTGCTTCATCTATTTCATAGACATACACTTTTACGATGTCGTTAACATTTACCACATCTAATGGAGTATTGATTCGTTTGGTTGACATCCTAGAGATATGAACTAGACCATCTTCGTGCAAACCTATATCGATGAAAGCACCAAAGTCAACAACGTTTCTAACAGTTCCTGATAATTCGTCACCAACTTTAAGGTCTTTTAGTTCAAGAATGTTGCTCTTTAAGATAGCACCTTCAAATTGATCACGATAATCTCTTAATGGAGCCTTTATATTTTCTTTAATATCGTTTAGCGTGTACTCATCGATATTAAGTTTCGCGATTTCTTCTTCGTTAAAACTAACATCATTATCACCTAATTTTTGAATGTTAGATGCCTTCATAATTTGTTTTGCTAAATCATAGCTTTCTGGGTGAATGCTTGTGGCATCTAGTGGTTCATCACCATCAATAATTCTTAAGAAACCTGCACATTGAGTAAAGGCTTTTTCTCCTAGTTTCTTTACTTTTAATAATTGTGTTCTATTTGTGAACTTACCATTTTCATTTCGATAGTTAATGATTTCTTTTGCGATGCCAGCGTTTAGACCGGATATGTTCTTTAATAGTTCAACAGAAGCTGTGTTTAAATCTGCACCAACACGGTTAACAACTTTCATAGTTGCTTCGTCTAATCTTTCTGATAACTGTTTTTCTGGTAAATCATGTTGATATTGACCAACGCCGATTGATTTAGGATCTATCTTTATTAATTCAGCTAATGGGTCTAACAATCTTCTAGCGATAGAAACAGCAGATCTTTCTTCAACTTGTAAATCAGGGAATTCAGCTCTTGCATCATCTTGTGCTGACCACACTGATGCACCTGCTTCGGAAACAAGACAATAAGTTACATCTAAGTTATTATCTTTGATTAATTCTGAACACAACTTTTCACTTTCTCTAGATGCTGTGCCATTTCCAATAGCTATTGTTTCAACATGATATTTATTAATCATATCTAATAGTTTAGTCTTTGTTTTTTCTATTTCACCATCTTTTCTAAATGGATATACTTTTTCAACTGTAATCATTTTTCCTGTTGCATCAACAATTGCAAGTTTGCAGCCATTATAGAAACCAGGGTCAAAGCCTAAAACGGTTCTTCCTAATAGAGGTGGTTGTGATAATAATTTTTCTAGATTTAAAGAGAATACTTCGATTGATGCATCGTGAGCTTTATCAGATAAGTCGCTTCTTATTTCGTTTTCAATAGATGGTAGTAGTAATCTTTCTAGGCCATCAGATATTGCTTGTCTTAATTCGTTTTCTACATATGTCTTTTTAGCTTGAAGATATGTATTGACCGTTTCATCAAAGACATGTCCATGATCATATGAGAAAGACACGGTGATTACTTTTTCTTTTTCAGCACGATCAATTGCCATAACACGATGATTAGCTATATTAGATGTTTTTTCTGAATAGTCATAGTACATCTCATATACTTTCTTTTCATCAACAGCATCTTTCTTTAACTTAGTTACGATAGCTGATGTTGCATTGATGTAGTCTTTTAATTTCCATCTTAATTTAGCGTTATCAGAAACGTTTTCAGCAATTATATCTAAAGCTCCTTGGATTGCTTGAGCTTCATCTTTTACTTCTTCATTGATATATGCTTTCGCAACTTCGTTTAAATTGCCTTCAGCTGGCAAAGATAATAAGTAGTCGCTAAGAGGTTGCAATCCTTTTCTAATTGCTTCAGCAGCTCTTGTTTTCTTCTTTTGTTTATATGGCTTATACAAGTCTTCAACAGCTGATAATTTTTCACAAGCTAAAATTGAATTTTTAATTTCATCTGTTAATTTACCTTGTTGTTCAATCAATGCTATTACGGCTTGTTTTCTTTCCTCTAGATTTAATTGATATTTATATTGTTTCTCAATATATAGAATTTGTTCTTCGTCTAAATTGCCAGTTGCTTCTTTACGATACCTAGCAATAAACGGAACAGTGTTGCCATCTTGTAACATAGCTAAAGTTGTTTCAACTTGTTTAAGGCTAACTTTTAGCTCTTTAGCAATTTTATTATTGATTTCTTGATTCATAGTTACCTCCAATATACAGCCTCTTAATTATACCAAAACTTAAATTGATAGTGCTTACATAAACTTGTTAGTGCTTACATCGTTTAGATAACCAAAAAAATATAGAAAAACCATATTGTTTTAGGTATAATCATATTTGTGTTTTTTGAAAAAACAACTAGATAGGAGTTTTTATGTTTTATAAGATATTAGTTGTTATAGCGATCTTCTCAATGGCTTGTTTTCAAGTAAGAGGAGATGTAGTAATAGAAGATGAGATAAGCAAAGAACAAATTAGGTACGTTGAACCTACTAAGATAGTTCCATTAAAAAATATTAGAGTAATTAGAGAAGATGATGCTAACAGATTCGCTAAACCTGTAGTTCATCGTAGTAGTGGTTACAGTAATTATGATTATGTTCCTAATGGTAGCATCGTAGATGTGGCATTGTCACAACTTGGTAATGAGGGTGGTGACAAGTTCTGGTCATGGTATGGTTTTGATTCTCATGCGGCATGGTGTGCATGCTTTGTATCTTGGTGTGCTAATCAATGTGGTTATATTGATGCAGGCATCATTCCTAAATTTGCTTTATGTCAAAATGGTGCCGTGTGGTTTATGGAACAAGGTTTGTGGTTAGGTGGTTCAGCTACACCAGAACCTGGTATGTTAATCTTCTTTGATTATAGCGGTACAGCTAGTGAAGCAAACCATGTTGGCATAGTTGAAAAAGTCGAAGGAAATTACATATATGTAATTGATGGAAATTCTCATGATATGGTTAGAGAAAATGTTTATGATATAGGCGAATACGACATCATGGGATATGGTACTCCTCGATATTAAAAAAATATC
>JAUNNY010000039.1 GCA_030531215.1 Erysipelotrichaceae bacterium | reverse complement strand
CTTCATATAAAAAGTGACCTCCTAAAGTTGGTCTAACTTTTGGGGGTCACTACACTTACGGTAATCTTTTTATTATTACTTTTTAATTAAAGCACAATACAAATCACAAACGTTAGTACCTGTTGGACCAGTTTTAATTAGTCCACCATGTTTTTCTAAGTAATGATATGAATCGTTAATTGCTAGGTATGCATCAATTTCAGCATTCCAAGAATCTTTATCAGCATATCCACCAGCAGCATCAGTAGGACCATCAGTTCCATCAGATCCAACTGCGAATACTGCAGCATTTTTGTCTGATAAGTAAGCAGCCATACGACATGCCATTTCTTGGTTTCTTCCACCTAAGCCATCGCCTTTAACTTCAACAACAAGTTCACCACCTGTTACGATACAAACATCTTCATTATCATTTAGATGTTCATCAATTAATGTTTCCATATATTTAGCTGCATCTTTAACTTCTGATGTTAAAGCAGGTTCTATATAAACAACTTTATATCCTAACTCTTCAGCTTTCTTTTTAGCAGCACGTTTTAATTCTTCGTTATTACCTGTGATATATGTTTCAACATTATCTAAATGTTTAACTGTATCATGATGTAATAATTCCATAATCTTATCATTTAGTTTAAGATCATATTTCTTAACGATGTTTAATGCATCTTCAGTAGTAGAAGCATCAGGGTAAGCAGGACCTGAAGCAATCATATCTAATGGATCATTAATAATATCAGATAAGATAATATCAATAACTTTAGCAGGGGCACAGATTTCTGCGAATCTACCACCTTTAACTTTTGATAATCTCTTACGGATAGTATTAATTTCATTAATGTTAGCTCCACATTTTAATAATTGAGAGTTTACATCTTGTAATTCTTCAAGTGTAACAAGTGGTGCTTCAAATAGTGCAGAACCTCCACCAGATACAAGAATTATTACTGTATCATCTTCAGTTAAGTTAGAACACATTTCAATTGCAGTGTTTGCACCTAATACTGAATTATCATCAAGAATTGGGTGACCAGCTTCAATGATTTGAGTGTTCTCTAATGGTCCTTGAGAATGGCCATATTTTGTAACAACAAGGCCTTTATCAACTTTAATTTGAGAAAGTGTCTCTTTTGCCATAGTGTAAGCTGCCTTACCTAGAGCGATCATTATTGTTTTTCCTTTTGGCTCCTTATAGTTCTCTAGGGCTTTCCTTACAGCTGCACCTGGTAATACTTCCTTAATAGAAAAGTCGATTATTTTTTGTGCATCATTATATAGTAAATTATTCATGCCTTTATTATACCAATTATGTCGACAATTATGTAAATGCTTACAAAGTGCTAAATTAAAGGTAGTTTGAGCGTTCAAACTATTATTAAGATATAATTAATTTACATGTTGCAAGTAAAAAATATATCAAAAACATATAAAACAGGCGATTTAGTACAAGTTGCATTAGATGATGTATCTTTAAATCTTAGAGATAATGAATTTGTTGCTATCCTTGGTCCATCAGGTTCAGGGAAGACAACATTATTAAATATTATCGGTGGTTTAGATAGATATGATGAAGGTGATTTAATCATCAATAATGTATCTACTAAGAAATATAAAGATAGAGATTGGGATGCATATAGAAACCATACCATTGGTTTTGTTTTCCAATCTTATAATTTAATTCCTCACCAAACAATACTTGCAAACGTTGAACTTGCTTTAACTATATCTGGTGTATCAGCTAAAGAAAGAAAAAGAAGAGCATTAGCTGCACTTGATGAAGTAGGGTTAAAAGATCAAGCACACAAAAAACCTAATCAAATGTCAGGTGGACAAATGCAAAGAGTTGCTATTGCTAGAGCTTTAGTAAACAATCCTGATATTTTGTTAGCTGATGAACCTACTGGTGCCTTAGATACAAAAACATCTATCCAAGTTATGGATCTATTAAAGAGTGTAGCAAAAGATAGACTTGTTGTTATGGTTACGCACAACCCAGAACTTGCTACTGAGTATGCAAATAGAATTGTTAAATTGCAAGACGGTCATATTATTTCAGATACAAATCCATTTGTTGTAGAAACAAAACCTGAAAAGATTAAACATATGAAACTTGGTAAAGCAAGAATGGGATTCTTTACTGCTTTATCATTATCTTTTAATAACTTATTAACTAAAAAAGGAAGAACAATCTTAACTGCTTTTGCAGGTAGCATTGGTATTATTGGAATTGCTTTAATTCTTTCTTTATCTCAAGGATTCCAAAACTATATTGATAAGATACAAGAAGATACTTTATCTAGTTATCCATTAACAATCACATCAGATACAGCTGATATGACAAGTGCTATTTTATCAATGGTCACTGATAGAAAAGAAAATCAAGCTGAAGGTGAAAACGTTTATGAAAGACAATACTTAACAACAATGTTTTCATCTATTGGCACAAACGATCTAAAATCATTTAAAGCTTATTTAGAAGATAATGAAGATAAATATAAAAATGATGTTTCAGATATAAAATATTCATATTCTGTATCACCAACAATATATTCAATTGATGCTGCTGATAATCTTGTTAAGTTATATCCAAGCTCAATGTGGAATATGCTTTATTCTAATAGTGCTTCATCATTCATGAGTTCTTTCTCAAGCGCTAGTGGAGGAATGATTTTCTCTGAAATGAGTGATGATGTTGAAACGTATAAAGATCAATATGATGTATTAAAGGGAAGATGGCCTAGTAGCTATGATGAAATGATAATAGTTTTATCTGAGCCAAATTCTATATCTGATTTACTAGTATATTCATTAGGATTAAGAGATACTTCTGAATTAAAAACAATCATTAGTAGTTTAATGTCTCAAGATGAAGTAGATATTGAAAATAATCCTATGACTATTACATATGATGATTTATTGAATCTTGATTTAA
>JAUNNY010000007.1 GCA_030531215.1 Erysipelotrichaceae bacterium | reverse complement strand
GGTCACGTTGACCATGGTAAAACTACTTTAACTGCTGCTATCACTAAGAGATTAGCAGAACAAGGTCAAGCTGAATTCAAAGCTTACGACCAAATCGATGGAGCCCCTGAAGAGAAGGCTCGTGGTATCACTATTAATACTGCACACGTTGAGTACAAGACAGCAAAGAGACACTATGCTCACGTAGACTGCCCAGGACATGCCGACTATGTTAAAAACATGATTACTGGTGCTGCTCAAATGGATGGAGCAATCCTAGTTGTTGCTTCAACAGATGGACCAATGCCTCAAACAAGAGAACATATCCTACTTGCTAGACAAGTTGGTGTTCCTTATATCGTAGTATTCTTAAATAAGATTGACCAAGTTGATGATCCAGAATTAATCGACTTAGTTGAAATGGAAGTTCGTGAATTACTATCTGAATATGGTTTCGATGGTGATAACGCTCCAATCATTAGAGGTTCTGCTCTAAAGGCTCTAGAAGGCGATCCTGAATATCAAAAAGCTATCGATGAATTAATGGAAGCTGTTGATGAATATATCCCTTCTCCAGCAAGAGAAATGGATAAGCCATTCTTAATGTCAGTAGAAGATGTATTCACAATCTCTGGTCGTGGTACAGTTGCTACAGGTAGAGTTGAGCGTGGTGTTGCTCACTTAAACGATGATGTTGAAATCGTTGGTATTAGAGAAACTAGAAAAACAGTTATCACTGGTCTAGAAATGTTCCATAAACAACTAGATCAAGCTGAAGCTGGTGATAACATCGGTGCATTACTTCGTGGTGTTAACCGTGATGAAATCGAAAGAGGACAAGTTCTAGCTAAACCTGGTTCAGTTACTCCTCATACTGATTTCTTAGCTCAAGTTTACGTATTAACTAAGGATGAAGGTGGAAGACATACTCCATTCGTAGCTAACTATCGTCCACAATTCTATTTCCGTACAACAGACGTTACAGGTGTTGTTAAGGAATTAGGTGGTGCTGAAATGGTTATGCCTGGTGACCACGTAGAAATGACAGTTTCACTAATTTCTCCTATCGCTATCGAAGAAGGAACTAAGTTCTCTATTCGTGAAGGTGGTAGAACAGTTGGTTCAGGTTCAGTAACTAAGATTGTTAAATAATAACTGATTAATTGTTTACAACATAAGCTCTGATTAAGTCAGAGCTTTTTGTTTGCTATAATTTAGGTATTGAAAGGAAATACTATGAAAATATATATTGCAGCTCCTTTATATTCACAAGGCGAAAAAGATTTCAATCTAAAGATTGATACACTAATTAGAAGTTGGGGATATGATACATTCCTTCCACAAAGAGATGGTGGTATCGTTGCCTTAATGCCAGATATCGTAGAAGGAATGCCTAAAGAAGAATATGTATTTAAAACAGATATCAAAAATATGGCAGAATCAGAAGTCTTCTTATTCTTATTAGATGGAAGAGTTCCTGATGAGGGAGCGTGTGTCGCTTTAGGAAATTGCTATGCCAATCACAAACATTGTATTGGTTACAAAACTGACATCAGAAGTTTATGTGGTGATGACAACCTCATGATAAAAATGGCACTGGAAAAAATATGCACCAGTGAAAATGAATTAAAAGACTATTTAGAAAAAATAAAGAAGCTTGGCTAAGCTTCTTTATTTTGTAATCTAATTTTACTTGTAACTTTATATCCGTTCTTCGCAAGGATATCATCACAATTATCTGATCCCTCACCTACGGCAATAGCGACAAGCTCAATACCTCTTTCAGTATTATAAACAGCAAGATTTGAAATAGATACATTAATATCTAAGAAACACTTAGATATAGCATTCAGCACACCTGGTTTATCTTCAGCAATCTCAATAACATATCTTGTGCCATCTTTGTGATAACCCAAGATATCTATAAAGGCATCAAAAATATCGTTTTGTGTAATGATACCTACTACTTTGTTGCCATTATCAACAACTGGAAGACATCCTACTTTATATTCACGAAGAATTGAAGCGGCTTCTTCTAATAAAGCATCTGGAGAAATAGTATGAAGGTCTTCTCCTTTAATCATTACATCTTCAACTTTTAAACTATTGAAAAGATAATTTAATTCAAATACAGACAATGTAGAACTCTTAGTATCTCTTTTTATTGAACCCTTTGTAATAAGACCAATCAAATTGTTCTTACTATCTACAACAGGCAAACGGTGAAGATCAGAATCCTTAATCAATTCTAATACTTCAGAAATAGTCATCTTTGCAAAGGCAACTTGTAATTCTTTGCTCATTTTGTCTTTAACGTACATGATTTATCCTCCTAAGTAAGCTTTCTTTACGCTTTCTGAGTTAAGCAACTCTTTACCAGTACCAGATAAAACTATTTTACCTGATTCAAGTACATATGCTCTTGAGGCGATATTCAAAGCCATTCTGGCATTTTGTTCTACTAATAATACTGTAACACCTGTTGAGTTAATATCCTTAATAATATTAAATATTTCTTTAACAAGTAATGGCGATAAACCCATACTAGGTTCATCTAATAACATAATTTTTGGTTTAGCCATTAAGGCTCTAGCCATAGCCAACATCTGTTGTTCACCACCAGATAATGTTCCAGCTAACTGTTTTTTTCTTTCTAATAATCTTGGGAAAAGTTGATAAACATTTATTAAATCTTTTTCAACATCTTTATCTTTTCTTGTATATGCACCAAGGATTAAATTATCTTCAACGGATTGAGAAGCAAATATTCTTCTTCTTTCAGGACATTGTGCAATGCCCATTTCAACAATTTTATGAGCAGGAACTTTTAAAAGATTCTTTCCATCGAATTCAATCGTGCCACTATGTGGTTTTAATAATCCTGATAATGTATGCATCGTTGTAGTTTTACCTGCACCATTAGCACCGATTAAAGTTATGATTTCTCCATCATTAACTTCAAAAGAAATACCTTTAATAGCTTCTATCATGCCATAGCGAACAACTAAATCTGTAACTTTTAACATACTATTCACCTAAATAAGCCGCGATTACTTCTTTGTTATTCTTGATTTCATCAGGGCTTCCTTTCGCTAACAACATGCCGTAATTCAATACATATATTCTCTGACATATGCCCATAACTAATGACATATCATGTTCAATCAATAAGATACAAACATCAAAATTCTCTCTTACAAATCTAATAGTATTCATTAATTCCTCAGTTTCTTGAGGATTCATACCAGCTGCTGGTTCATCTAATAACAATACTTTTGGTGAAGTAGCTAAAGCTCTTGCAATCTCTAATCTTCTTTGAGCACCATATGGTAAAGAACCAGCTAAAGTATCTTTCTCATTCTTTAAATCAAAGATATCTAATAATTTTAAAGCTTTTTCTTCAATCGATTTTTCTTCATTAAAATATTTAAGATCATGTAACAAACTATCAAAGAATGAATAATTACTTTCATTATTCATGGCAACCTTAACGTTATCAATAACACTCATGTTGCTAAATAATCTTATATTTTGGAAAGTTCTAGCGATACCACTTTTATTAACACCAACGGTATCAAGCTTCTTAATATCTTCACCATCCAAATAAATAGCGCCTCTAGAAGGTTCATAAACTTTTGTTAGAAGATTGAAGACTGTTGTTTTGCCTGCACCATTTGGTCCAATTAAACCAACAATTTCATGAGCATCAACATAGATATTTAAATTATTAACAGCAGTTAGACCACCAAAATCGATACCTAAGGATTTAGTCTCTAATACATGTTCACTCATGGCTATCTCCTTTCTTCATAAATATTAACTTCACTTTTTGAATTACTTGTCCTAAATAAGTATTGTTTGTAATTAACATAATAGCAATTAAAACAACTGAATAAATCAACATACGATAATCTTGTAAAGATCTTAATAATTCAGGAAGCACATACAAAATTGAAGTAGCGATAATTGTTCCAGTAATATTACCCAAACCACCAAATACAACATAAACCAAAATCGAAATAGAAGTATTAAAATCAAACTTCGAAGGTTGTAATGAAGTATTATTCAATGCGTATAATGCACCACCCATACCAGCTAAAACAGCTGATACAACAAACGCCAAAGTCTTTGTCTTAGTAATATTAATACCAATTGATTCAGCAGCTATTCTATTATCTCTAGCAGCAGTAATAGCCCTACCATTTTTACTACCAATTAATGTATAAATTACAAATAAAACAAAAAGAATCAAAATAAACCCAGCAGTAAATGATGAAATCTTTTCAACATCAACTGATCCCATAGGACCAAGCAACAACATTCTTCCACCCTCAGCTAATTCAATTGTATTAGTAACAAATGAAAAATGTATGCCTTGAGCATCATAACCTAAATAAACATTATTAATAATCGATTTAATTATTTGACCAAACGCCAACGTAACAATCGCAAGATAATCACCCGACAATTTAAGAACTGGAATAGAAATTACTAAACCAAATAAGCCAGAAACCAATCCACCAGCTATAATCGCAATTAGTAATCTTATAATCGTATTAGGAATGCTGTAAGATAAAATACCTGAAACAACAATCGCAGTAAAACCGCCTACAGCCATGAAACCGGCATGTCCTAATGACAGTTCACCAGAAAAACCAACGCAAAGGTTTAGTGATAATGCTAAAACAATATAACAACATACAGGTACTAGAATACTAGAAAACAATCTAGAAACTCTAATTGTATTCGTTAGAACGGTAATGATAACATATGCCAAAATTACTATCGCAAAACTGATAGTACGTTTAATATTTTTCTTTCCAAAAAGAATATCTATGAAGTTTTTCATATCTTTATACCTTCACATTCTCTTTCTTTCCAAGTAAACCAGTTGGCTTTATTAATAAAACAATAATCAAGACAGCAAATACAATTGCATCAGATAATTGTGTTGAAATATAAGCTTTAGTAAATGTTTCAATAATACCCAACAACAAGCCACCTAACAACGCTCCAGGAATTGAACCAATACCACCGAATACAGCCGCTGTAAAAGCTTTAATTCCAGGCATTGAACCCAGAGTTGGTGATAAAGATGGATATGTTGAACAAAGAAGTATTGCCGCAACAGCAGCTAAACCAGAGCCAATCGCAAAGGTAAATGATATTGTTGAATCAACATTGATACCCATAAGTTTAGCAGCATCTTTATCTTCGGCACACGCTCTCATTGCTTTACCAATTTTTGTTTTATTAATAAAGATTGTAAGTAACGCCATAATTAATAGGCAACATACAATAGTTATGATATTTAAATAAGAAATAATTAATTGACCATCAAATAGTTTTAATGATCCTTCAGTAATTAAAGATGGGAATATCTTTGTATCAGTACCAAATAATAATTGTGCACCATTCTCTAAGAAATAACTTACACCAATAGCCGTAATCAACACTGACAATGACGAAGCTTTTCTTAAAGGCTTATAAGCAAGCTTTTCAATTGTTACACCTAAAATAGTACAAACAACAACAGATAAAATAATACTTATCCAGGCTGGTATTCCAAATCTAACAAATGCATAAAAAGCCACATAGCCACCAACCATAATGATGTCGCCATGGGCAAAGTTCAACATTTTTGCGATACCGTAGACCATGGTATATCCAATCGCAACGATTGCATATACACTACCTAATCCTAGGCCTGAAAGTAAATAAGATAAAAAAGACATATTTCCCCTACAAACAAATTAAGGTTGCCGGAAATTCCAGCAACCTTAATTATACACGATTAATCAGCAGATACGTATACGCCGTTATTAATTACAACAGCTTTTGGAGCTTTTGAAACTTCACCGTTCTCAGCCCAAGTAACACTTGTACCAGTAATTCCATCAAATGTCATTGTTGTGAATTGTTCAATCATGGCATCATATAAATTATCTGGATCTATATTATCTAAACCAATATTATCCAATGCTTGTTTAATTGCGTAAACACAGTCATATGCATCAGCAGCGAATTGGTTAGGTTCTTCACCATATGCATTTTCAAATGCATTAACGAAATGTACTGTTGCATCATCTGTAGCATCAGCAGCAAATGGTGTTAATAGATATACACCTTCTGCTAATGATGTATCAAAGTTTTCAAGAGTTAAGATACCATCCATACCATCAATACCAAAATATATTGGTGCATAATCTTTATCACTAGCTTGTTTTAGAATGATTGAAGCTGGTTGATAATAAATTGGTAAGTAAACTAAATCTGCACCTGCATCTTTAGCACCTTGAATTTGTGAAGAGAAATCTGTAGAAGTATCATCAGTAAATGAACCAACATAAACAACATTTAATCCATTAGCTTTTGATTGTGAATCAAATTTCTCATAAACACCTGCAGAATAAACATCATCATTCTTATAGATAACAGCTATCTTCTTGTCAGCAAATTTATCTTTCATGTAATCAGCAGAAGCAACACCTTGGTTGGGATCTGTGAAGCACATTTGGAAATTGCCTTTATAGTTTGTTGTATCAGTATAAACTAAAGCAGTTGAAGAACCAGATGGTGTCAAAGCAAAAATCTTATCTTCATCATATAATGTAGCAACGTTAGCTCCTGATCCAGAAGTTACTGTGAATAATGATACTTGCATACCCCAGTCATATAAAGCAGAATAAGCAGTTGCAGCTTTTTCAGTATCAGCTTCATCATCTTCCATCTTAAAATCAAACTTAATCTTAGAATCTGAATCGTTGATTTCTTGAACAGCTAGTTTTGCAGCATTTTCAACAGCCTTACCATAAACAGCAGCATCGCCAGTTAATGGTCCAGAACAACCTAGTTTAATTGTGATGACATCGGATTCAACATCACCAGTTCCTTCTTCATTTGAAGAACCACCACATCCTACTAAACTAAATACGCAGAATATGGAAAGAAGTACCACTAATAATTTTTTCATGTTTTTCCCCCTTAAATAAAAGATGAGCTCACGTGATAACATTCAGCTCATCTATATTAAGTAAATGTACGTGAATGATATCTATTATAATTAACAACCCACAATAATAATGCTACGTAAGCCACGTAGTCGTAAATCTAAGATGTTAATTATAATATCCATACCATTAACTAAAGAAAAGATGCAATCATTGAATTTTCGATTTAAATAATTCATAATTCCCTCCTTTTCTTTAATTTACAAATAAAGTTTATCACTAAAAAAATACAAATAAAAGACAATTTTCACAAATTTTTCACAAATATATGAAATTTTTACAATATTATGTAAATATTTACATCTTATCTATAAGCTTACCTACATCTTTAGGATAATGAGCATCAGATGCGGATGTTATTTTACATCCGTTATTGTTCAATATTTCTAGAAATTCTTCATTAATTCCAATATCAGAGTGATTATATCGATAATGACAACCACTATTATTTTCAACATAGATATCGTACTTTTTAGCTAATTCCGAAAACTCTTCATAGATTGGTTTCAAATCAAAACTAGGATGTAAACCCCTAATCTTTATCTGATCAGGATGACCTATTTGGTCAAAAATTCCAGATTTAATGATAGAGAATTCTTCCTCATAAAATTCTTTATAAATAGTATCTACATCATAGACATTCCATAATATATCATCAGAAAAACTACAGTCATAATTACGATAATTAACAGCGTGAACTGATCCGATTAAAAAATCAAAATGATAATTACTGAGAATATCTTTAATTAGCCGTTCTTCTCTTCTTTGGTAGCACACTTCCAAACCAAAAGTAACTTTAATAGGAAATGTATTCTTCTTACATTCCTCAATCAATTCAAGATATTCACAAATTGTATTTTTAAAACGTTTAGAAAACCAATCGTTTTGGACATCTATTTTTCGATGTTCAAGATATATCGGCGCAAACTCTTTAAAGCGATGAGTGTGATCTAAAATATGTAGTTCATCAACGTTATGAGCTATAGCACTATCTACAAATTCCTTAACATATTCAACAGTCAAAGGGCCGTTTTCTAAATGAACATGTGAATCTACCATTTTAATTAAAAGTTACCAATTCTTCTTTTGGTGTCTCTGCTTCTTTATATTCTTTTGCGTATAGCACACAAGTCTTGTTGCCATCAGTAGCTTGTAGACAATGAACATTTCCTTTTATTAAATAGTATTTATTAATATCAATATCTTTCTTTCTGATGTTGACAATAGTTAAAGCAATATCCTGGATATCATTTGCACAACATACCATTGCTTTTCTACCCATTATTAAGACATTATCATATTCAGTAACTTCTTCAACATATTTAACCTTGATAGTAATAACCTTGTTGTCATATTTAGTTGGATTATCTACCGCATCCATATACCACAAACCATAATCAATATCATCAATCACTAAATCTTTTGAAACATCAAACATATCATCATCAATCTTATTTGTGACATTGCCATCTTTATCTTCATAAATGATTTCAACCATTTGATTAATTGACTTAATATTATTTCGAAGATATCGGCGATCAACATTATCAGCTCTATTTAAGATAACAACTTCAGCGTTAACGATATGATTAAACATAAACTGACGCATATTTGTCATGTATAAATTAAAACTTGAAGCATCAATTGTCGTAAGTGTTTGTGCTAATTCCCAATTAGATATAAATCCTGTTTCATATAGAATATTGTCATCTTCCATACCATTGAACTCAATAAAAATTCTTTCCACAGGATATTGATGATCTATTTGTTTTTGTTTAGCAATTGTTAATTCGTTAATTGAATCTAAATATAGAACCTCACAATTACAGGCTTTCAAAAACTTTTCATCATACTCTTCATCGCCTTGTTCGAAAGCAATAATTAAAGTTGACTCGCCATCATTAAAATTAGGGTTACATAATGATTCTTTAATTGCGCGAGTTTTTCCTGAATCTAAAAAACCAGAGAAAACATAAACAGGTTTAACCATGGAATACTTCCTCGAAATGTTCAGCATCAATTGATGTGCCAATTATCGAAACTAAAGCCTCTTGTCTTTGATTACCAACATAAATATTGTATTCATTTAGTACATAGTTAAAATACAACATACCTTCTTTACCAAAAACATAGCCTTTTATTCTAATAATATCTTCATCAACATTATTCAATATTTCTACTAATTCATCCTTAGTAAATACATAGTCTGTACGAATTATATGATTCTTAAACAATTCATCTTCATCATCGTCATCATGATGGTGATGATGATGTTCATGATGGTGTTCATGTTCTTCATCGTGATGGTGATGATGATGTTCGTGCTCTTCATCGTGATGGCAATGATGACACTCATCATGATGATGCTCTCCTTCATCAAAATCAGGAAGAATATCTCCACCATTAACAATAATATCTAACAATTCATCAATACTATACTCAGCTATTGGTTTAGTAGAGATGTAACAATCATCATTGATTTCTTTTATAATCTCAATAGCTGTCTGTTTATTTTCATCACTGGCAACATCTAAGTGCGAAAGAATGATTGCGTTTGCTGCTTTAACTTGATCATCAAAATATTCTTTAAAATTAGTATGATATTTTTTGCATGTTTTAACATCAACTATACAAATATGAGAGACAATTCTAAAATCAGGATCATCTTTTACAACATTAATTATTTCTGATAATTTACCTACGCCACTTGGTTCAATAATCAAATCAGAAACACCCATATCTTCTATTTCTTCTAAAGCATCAGCAAAATCACCTTGTAATGAACAACAAATACATCCATTATTGATTTCTCTAATTTTTAAACCTTCTTCAAAGAAAGCGCCATCAACGCCAACTTCACCAAATTCATTTTCAATAAGCATCAATTTTTCAAAATGCTTTTCCTCTAATAGTTTCTTAATAAAAGTTGTTTTGCCAGATCCTAAAAAACCTGACACAATGTAAACATTAATCATTTTTTATTCTCCTAAAGACGATTTCATTATAACCTGTCTTTTCATCAAACTCTCGAGCAGAATCGTAGTCTTCTAAGATACCTATAACTAACTCACATGTCGTGTTTATTAGGCATCCTTCACATATGTGACCACCAATAGTATTCCCCTTGTTATCCGAAAAACAACCATGAATATGACACTTGCCATGTGACACTGTTCCTGTCAATGATGTGATTTCAAAGTCATCAGTTACTTCTATATAATCTTCAGCTTTAGCTAATCGTAGATGTAATTTATATACACAGCCTACTCCTGATAAAACTATGCCTGTGCTATCACTACAAGCTTTAGATATTTCCTTTAATAAATCATCACCATAATGTAATCTTAGCGCTAATTCTTTCATACTATCTCTATTTTATCATTTACAAAGATAGAAAAAAGAAGCATTCCGCTTCTTACATTTTGATATCGCCATCTACTATCATAACGGGATTTTCTATTTTTACTTTTGTCATTGGTCCAATCTTTAATTTAGCAACAAAGCGTAAAGCATATAAAGCTTTAGGGTCATGAACAAATCTTAATTTCATTATCTTCATTTTGTGCTTTTTAGCCATTTCATAAAACTCAAAGAAACGATCAGCTGGATACAAAGTATAAACAACGCCATTATCTTTCATCAGTTTTCTAAAACAAGAAAACAAATCTTCTAATGGCAGCGATTCTTCAAACATCGCTTTCTTGAAATATTCATTCTCTGTAACATTGTTCATCTCAAAATACGGAGGATTACATATAACAACATCAGCTGGTTCAATATCTAAATCCTGAACTCTTGATTCATAAAGTTCAAAATTTGTAGTATGTTTTTCTAGGTTGATTTTCGCAAGTTCTAATGCTCTAGGAAAAACGTCGCAACCTATAAGTTTTTCTGCACCTAATAAATGTGCATATAAAAGAAGAGAACCATTATTAGTTCCTATATCTAAGACACTTTTCCCTTTAATTGAAGGCCCTTCTAAAAATTGTCCAAGAATAGTAGTGTCAGAATTATATCTAAACATCTCATCATCTTGAACAAGTTCAACATCTAAATATTTTAAATGATCTTTTGTACGCATTATACCGTCTCAATTTTTCTATATTCTTTAGGTGTTTCTACACTAAGTGTTTTATTTATAATGGGCGTTGAAAAGATTATGCCACAATAAGGTGCCAAATCAATTGAGATTGAATTTAATAAACCGTGAGCTTTTATTTTTTCAGATTTAATTGGTTTGAAATTGCACATATTACATCCAGAATAAATATCTTTTTCTGAATTTATTAATTCTGTATATTCACCAGCCATCGGAACACCTATACGATAATCAGTATAAGAAATAGGCATCATATTCAAAACGATAACAAAACAATAATCATCATCATATCTTGAATAAATATATACTGATTGTTTATAGTTATCTGCATCAATCCATTTAAAAGTCGATGGATAATAATCACCAGAATTGAAAGCTTTATATGCTAAATAGATTTGACATAAATCTCTAAAGAAACGTTTGAAAGAATCATGAATTGGATATTTAAGCATAAACCAATCAAGTTCTTTGGTTTCGTCAAATTCTCTTATCATAGCAATGTCGTTGCCTAAGAAATTAAGTTTCTTTCCTGGATGAGTAAACATGTATAAAAATAGATTACGGCATTGTTTGAATTTATCTTCGTATGATCCCCACATCTTGTCTACGATGGTCTTTTTAGAATGAACGACTTCATCATGAGAGAATGGTAAAATAAATTTCTCACTATAGAAATATGCCATCGAAAAAGTAATTTGATTATGATGATACTTACGATATTCAGGATCCATAGCATAGTATTTTAAAGTATCATTCATCCAACCCAAATCCCATTTGTAGTCAAAGCCTAAACCACCATATTCTGTAGGTACTGTAACCTTAGGAAAATCAGTTGAATCTTCAGCAATTAATATACAATCAGGATTCTCTTTCTTTAAGTAATAATTAAATCTTTTTACAAAACTCAATCCAGAATCATTTATGCCAATATCTTTATTGCCATCAAAATATATTAAATTAGAAACCGCATCAAGTCTTAATCCATCAAAATGATATTTACTTAAAAAGAAATTAGCACTAGACATCAAAAAAGAAATAACAGGACCACTACCTAAATCAAATTGATAAGAGCCCCATTGCGAGAAAGCGCGATTAGATGTTTTATATTCATAACATGCTTGACCATCAAAGGTTCCTAAGCCATAACTATCGTTAGCAAAATGTACATAAGAAACATCTAAAATAACACCTATATTATTCAAGTGACATTCATTGATGAAATCCATCAAATCATATGGCGTACCATATCTACTTGTTGCGCTAAAGAAGCCTGTAGCTTGGTAACCCCACGAACCATCGAAAGGATGTTCAAATACTGGCATGATTTCAATATGGGTATATCCCATTTCTTTAACATATGGAATAAGTTCTTCTTTTAATATTTTGTAATTTGTGAACTCTTCATTTTTTCTAAAGCCATTTAAATGAAGCTCATAGATATTACATGGATTGTCATATGAGAAATGACGCTTTGCCATATATTCATCATCAGAAAAAGTATAATAGTTTAGATTATACATTACTGAAGCATTACTAGGACGTCTCTCTGAATAAAATGCATATGGATCTGATTTATCTACATAATTATATTCATCAGTATAAATACGATAACGATATGAATATATAGGTTCGCAATTATCAATAAATAGATGCCATATTCCTCGATCATCTACTTTTTCTAATTGATAAAACACTTCAAAATTATCTTTGGATGAAAAAAGCTCAACATGATGTGCATGTGGAGCCCAAAGATAGAATTCAACACCATTGCCTACAATATGGCAGCCCATATATTCGTAGGCTTTAGTATCAAAACCTAGAAAAAAGTTTTCTAGATTCATTTAGTTAATACCTCATCATATAATGCTTCATATTCTCTTGCGGATTTAGCAAATGAAACATCATATTCCATTGCGTTCTTAATAATCTTTTTCCATCTATCATGATACTCATAATATTGAATATAAGCATAATCAAAAACCTTTAGTAAATCAGAAGAAGAATATTCTTTGAAAGAGAATCCTCTACCTGTCATCTCATATTCATTAAATGGTTCAACAGTATCCTTTAATCCACCTGTTTCTCTAACTAGTGGTAAAGTACCATAACGCATTGCGATTAGTTGTGAAATACCACATGGTTCAAATAATGAAGGCATTAGTAACATATCTAAACCCGCATACATCTTATGAGCCAAGCTCTCATTGTAACCGCAATAATAAACAAATCTACCTTTATTTTCTCTTTCAAGAGCTTTGAAAGTTTCTTCGTAGAATGATTCACCAGTACCAAGAATAGCAATCTGAACATTGTACTTTAACATTTCTTGAATTGCTCCTAGGAAAATGTCAGCACCCTTTTGGAAGGTTAATCTAGAAACCATACCAATCAAGAAGACATCTGGATCTTCATTTAATCCAAGATTATATTGTAGTGATTTCTTGTTTTCTGGTTTAACTTTGAAAACATCTTTAAATGAATAGTTCTTATAAATATTCTTATCTGTAGCAGGATCAAATTGTGTGCAATCAATACCATTAACAATTCCACATAAATCTTGACTGCGATATTGAAGAATTGATTCTAGATTATCACCATGTCCTGGAGTTTGAATTTCTTCAGCATAAGATTTAGAAACAGTTGTAACCTTATCCGCAAAAGTGATACCAATCTTCATAAAGTTACAATAATCTTTAAAACGTAAATCACCATTTGCATAATACTTATAATCAAAAGCCAATAAATCAAATAAAACTTGGCGATTATATTCACCTTGATAAACAAGGTTGTGAATAGTAAGAATATGTTTAATATTTCTTATCTTTTCAACACCACAATATCTAGCCTTACATAAAGCA
The DNA here is from genome assembly GCA_030531215.1 of Erysipelotrichaceae bacterium. Lineage (GTDB taxonomy): Bacteria > Bacillota_I > Bacilli_A > Erysipelotrichales > Erysipelotrichaceae > Colivicinus. The sequence continues at coordinate 34,062 of JAUNNY010000007.1, read as the reverse complement.
GGAAGAATAGCAGTGTGATAATCATGTTCATGACAAATATCAGGATAATAATCTAGTTTGATCATCATCTCTAAAATAGCAACATTAAATAAAGAGAAACGACAAACATCATCACCATAGCCATAAACACCATCACGATAAAACAAATTATCGTTTTCGATAAACAAATATTCTATACCTTCATTATTATATGAGTATATATTTGCTTCTTCGTTAATATAGCCACTATGAACTTCAATCTTATCTAAGTAAGTTAAAGAATTATAGTATTTATCCTTGATAACTTTTAATAATGGTAAACATACTTTAACTTCATATTTTTCTTTATCAATTGCTTTAGGTAAAGCATAAACAACATCAGCTAAACCTCCAGTTTTGACAAAAGGAAGCGATTCAAAAGAAGCAAATAAAACTTTTCTCATATTCTGTCTCCTCTATTGATATAAATAGGGTTATCTTTTGTACCAGTTAAATCTTTAACGTGAGTAACGATAGCTAATCTATCAACGATAGCGCAATCAAGTTTAACGTTCTTATCAATGAATGTATCTGGTAAAACAATTGAATCTTTTATAACAGCACCTGGCTTAATGACAACATTTCTACCAATAACGCTATTAATAACTGTACCTTCAATTTGGCAACCATTTGCGATGATACTTCCTTGAACCTTAGCGCCCTTTTCATAAAGAGTTGGACAAGTATCATTAGTCATTGTATAAATCGGCCATTCTTCATTGATTAAATATGCCAATTCTTTTTGTTTTCTAATTGTCATATTAGCAGAATAATAAGCCTTGATTGTACTGATACAAGCACAATAGCCATGATGTTGATATGCACCAATCTTCATAGCTCTAACACAATCAGAAATAATATCAGACAATGAATATAAACTAGAAGTTTCACAACCTTCTTGAACTAATTGTTTGAAAGTAACAAAATCCATTACATAAGTCTCTAATGAAATGTTGTTTCTCTTACTAGTTCCTCTATTTTTACGAAATTCAACAATACGTCCTTTATTATCGATATTTAGTGCATCACATAATAAGAACTCTTCATCAGCATTCTTAACTGATTGATATAATACGGTAATATCATTCTTTGAATTAATATGATAATCAATTATTCGTGAGAAATCTTGTTTGAAAATAAAGTGAGATGGAGCAATGATAATATATGATGGATTTTCAACATTGTAGAACTCCATATATGTTTTGAATGCGTGAAGATCATTATTATAGAACTCATTATTAAATTGCTCTTCACCATGTAACATATGAATCTTACCCTTTTTAGAGTTAATGTTATAAGAAGTATTAGAAATATGTTCTACTAAAGAACGTGGTCTATTTTTGATATGAACCTTAATTCTATCAATACCAGAATTAGTAAAATTAGACATCATAAAATCAACAACACGATATCTACCAAAAATACTAGTTGCAGAAATAGGACGATAATCGCCAAGTCCAGCAACATCTACATAAGATGGTTCAAAATTTAGAACGCCTAAATATTTACTCATGTGTGCCACCTACCTTTGCTATATATGCTTTTGATACAAGTAAGATCTCTTTAGAATTCTTCTTGCCTAATTTCATACCATCAGGAATCTTTACATCATTGGCAACTAAACATCTATTCATAACAACGTTCTCGCCAACAACAACATTATTCATAATAACTGAATCATTTACTTTAGCGCCTTCACCAATCTTAGCTCCTGTGAAAACAACAGAATGAGTTACTTCACCATTGATTACAGAACCTTGAGTGATTAGTGCATTGTTAATCTTAGCTTTATTGCCGATACATTGTGGAGTTGTATTTGTATCTTCTGAATAAATCTTCCATTCAGGATCAAATAAATCTAATTTATTATTTTCATTTAATAAATCCATATTAGATTCCCACAATGAATCTATAGTACCAACATCCTTCCAATAGCCTCTAAATCTATATGCTTGTAACTTTAAGCCATCTCTGATATATGCAGGAATGATGTTCTTACCAAAGTCGTGAGCAGAATTATGGTCTTTAGCATCTTCAGTTAGATATTTTCTCAAAGTCTTATAAGTGAAGATATATATACCCATAGAAGCTAAATTAGATTTTGGCTCTTTTGGTTTTTCTTCAAATTCAATGATTCTATCATCTTTATCAGTATTCATAATGCCAAAACGGCTAGCATCTTTCTTAGAAACTTCTAACACAGCAATCGTTGCATCAGCATTAGATTCGATGTGTGCCTTCAACATTTTCTCGTAATCCATCTTGTAGATGTGGTCACCAGACAAAATCAAAACATAGTCTGCATCTTCTTGATCTAAGAAATCACGGTTTTGAGTGATTGCATCAGCAGTACCACGATATAATCCTAAGCCTGTTTCATCCTTTTCACGAGGCGATAATACATAAACGCCGCCACCATTAGAATCAAGTCCCCAATAATCAGAATGTGCACTGTAAGAACTTAATAGGATTGATTCGTATTGTACCAAAACACCTACTGTACTAATGTGCGAATTAGCACAATTTGATAGAGGGAAGTCGATGATACGATACTTACCTCCGAAATGTACGGCTGGTTTTGCGACTTTCTTAGTTAAATCGAAAAGTCTAGAACCTCTTCCTCCAGCCAAAATCATAGCTACCATATTATTTTTTTTCATGAGCATTACCTCTTTACTACAAATTAATTATACTATTTCACATATTACTAAACAATGCGCAGGAATCTTTATAGATTCTAATGGATAATTACATCTTCCATTACTATCAAAGACTACTTTGCATTGGTTTTCATCGTGATATTCATATTCATATTCAGTAGAATTAATTACGATTTTTAGATTATTAATTCTATATACTAAACAACCAAAGAAATCGTCAAACGACACTTTAGCATCAAGCCTTACAAATTCACTGTGGGTCTTTCTAAATTCAATCAATTCTTTTGTATAATCGCAAATAGCGTTATACTCTACTCTTCTATTCCAATCGATGTAATTTACATTATCCCCACTGTTGTAGCTGTTTTCTACTAATTTTTTAGTGCGCATAAACTCTTGGCCACTGTGGATAAATGGAACACCTCTAGCCAAAATCGTCAAAGCTAAGGCTAATTTTGCTTTAGCAATATTATCTTGTAAATTATCTGTTCCAAACATCGTGATAGTTCGATCAAAGAAAGTATAGTTATCGTGACATTCAACATAATTTACAGATTGACTATATTTTAAATTGTTGTTGTTACCTGATAAAGCTAATTTAACATTTTCCTTAACTTCAGAACTTCCACAAACATAACTTGTTATATTATCTCTAAAGAAATCATTGAAGAATCCAATGTTTGGCATTTTCTCAGCATTTATTGAAGCTGCACGATATTGTTCTGGTAGAACATCGCCCATATTCCATCCTTCGCCATAACAAATAAATCCAGGCTTAACTTCTTGTAGACGTTGTTGTAACTTATTGATAGTAATGTAATCGATAATGCCCATCAAATCTAATCTAACACCATCGATATCAAATAGCTTTATATATCTTTCAACCATTTCGATTATATAAGCACGCACAAAATAATCTTCAGATCTAATTTCATTACCACAGAATGTACCTTCCGCAATGCTACCATCCGGTTTATATCTGAAGACATGACTAGGAATCATTTTATTTAAATCAAATTTTTCATAATTATATACATGATTAAAAACAACATCTAAAGTAACTCTAAGATTGTTACGATGAAGGCTGTTTACAACTCCTCTAAATTCATTGATATAAGCATAAGGATTTGCATCATCTTGAACATAATCCTTTTCTAAGCAGTTATAATACAGAGGATTATAACCCCAGTTATACTCACTATTATCATTATCAAATTCTAATGATGGCATTAATTGAATATGTGTATATCCGATATTTTTAATATAATCCAAGCCAACCATATAATAGTCATGAAGTCTTAAGTTCTCTTCTGCTAAACTTAAGAATTTTTTATGATATTGTCCTGGATAAGATTCGTCACTAGAAAAATCTCTAACACTTGTTTCATAAATAAAGATGTCATCTATTTCAGCAGGAGTAACAACACTACGATCAAATTTTTTGACATCTAAAACATAAGAATCATTTTCATCACAATAATACGCAAAAGGATCACGATAAGATAAACCTAAATCATTTTCATAATGATACTTAACTAATTCAAGATCACCTTTAAAACAAATTTGAAAAACATAGCCATCTTGATGCATCTCATATTTATGATTATCAATTACTAAATAAACTTGTTTAGATTCAGGCGCAAAAACTCTAAATAAGGTTTTATCTTCTGAATAAAAACTACCTAACTGTTTAATGTTAAAATCTTTCTCGCTGTAGTCTACCATTATTTGTATTCTTCAAGTTTACTTTTAGCTTCTAGGGAATCGATAAGCCCCTGAACTATCTTTTCAATCTTGCTATCCTTTCTATAATCAGCTTTAACCGCAAAATTAGCGCGTTTATCATTGAACAACGTAACTGCCTTTTGTTTTTTAGAACTGCTATCACCAAACACAGCTATAGTTGTACCACCGTTTTGTTGAACAACTTTCATACTTGGAACATCAGTACTTCCATCACCGAAATAAATCATATTTTCTAGTGGAATAGATTTTTGAGATTCAGGAGTAGATCTATTTAAATCTTCATCATTAGTTTCAATTAAAACACCTTTATTGATTCTAAATAAATATTGGGTTTTCATTGTGTAGTTTACAACTCTAGCAGGCCACAACGCTTTACCATCTTTATCATAAACATATGTACAGGCATAAATCTTTTTAAATTCTTTTGCGATACTCGTGCCTTTGATAATATCGGTAAGACCACTAGAAATTACATAGTGTTCAACATCAATATGATGTTTTTTGCCATATTCGTTGATTCTTGAAAACCAAGTATCTACGCCTTTGTATAATTTTATGTATTTTCCTTCATCCATCAATTGTTGTCTAGTTAAATTAGGATTCTTTTTTGCCATCAGATACATATAAGCTAAAATACCATCACAATTATGTTTCTTTGCTAAAGCATCACATTCACACCAAAAGTCAACAGGATTATCATATCCTAATGATTTGATGTAATGGAATTCTTGCATATCCTTAGGTGACAATGTTTTATCAAAGTCATAAATCAAAGCTAATTTAACATTCTTTTTCATAATGGTTTTCCTTAGATTTCGTTTAAATTCTTAATTGCCTCTACGTATAATTCAACTTGTTTTTTAAAACTATCAACACTTAATCTTTCATCATCATCATGAATGTGATTATCTTCACCGATGAATTCACAACCATAAGCTATACAGTTATGGATAGATTTTGCATATGTTCCACCACCAATAGCATCCATCTCTGTTTCTTTATCACCAGTAACATTTTCATATGCATTCTTTAAAGCTTTTATCATTGGTAAATTTTTATCATAGAACAATGGTTCGACACCCTTTTCATATGCAAACTCATTTTCTCTAGTATTATCTTCACATTTTTCAATTAGTTTTCTACATGCTTCAATATTGCTCTTAACTGGGAAACGCATATCTAATGTTGCTATGATATCGTTTCCTTCTTTTTTTACTACGCCAAAATTAATTGATGTGTTTGTAACCTCATCTTGAACTTCGGCAAATCCAAGTATTTCGCCATGTAAAGTTAAACCAAAGTATTTATCAAACCACTTAACGAAACTATCATCGAAGCCAGCGTTATATAATGCTTCCATCAAGTAAGAAAATGCATTTACACCTAAATCAGGAGTTGAAGCATGAGCAGCATTACCAAATACTTCGATATCAAATGTTTCACCTTTAGTGATTTCGTATCTAATTTTGTTCTTATCTAAGAAAGCTTTAAGTTTGTCTTCATCAAAACTATTATTAGGAAGTTTAGCATTTACTTTTGCACAAACCGCATTAGATACTGTACCACCCCATATATCAATAATCTTTGTGTTATGACCGATGATTTTGCCACCTATTACACCTTTTTCAGCATAAATACCAGGGAAGTTTGCGTCAGGAGTAAAACCATAATTGATGTGGCCTTCTTTTTCAACGTAATGTTTGATACATAATGAACCAGTTTCTTCATTACAGCCAAGTATCAATCTAACTTTTTTCTTAAAAGGATATCCTTCAGAAATCAAATATTTTAACGCATACATACTAGCGACTGCTGCACCTTTGTCATCAGATACTCCTCTTCCATAAAGATAACCATCTTCTTCTGTTAGTGAGAAAGGATCATGATCCCAATCATCACCAGCAGGAACAACATCCAAGTGAGCTAAAACACCAATTGTTTCATTACCCTCGCCAGTTTGACCATAAGCGCAATAATAGTCTAAATTCTTAGTTGCTAAACCTTTTTCTTCCATCTGTTTGATAGCGCAATCAAGCACACGCTTATTCTCATAACCAAAAGGCTTTTCATCATCATTGTAAACAGAATTAAAAGAAACTAAATCTGCCAAATCAGCTTTCATGCTTTCTAAATTCTCATCAATAAATTGCTTAATGTCCATAGTAACCTCCTAAATAATCAATCCAATTGGACAATGATCCGAACCAAATACATCATCATATATTAAACTATCTTTAACTTTATCAATATATCTATTAGAAACAACAAAGTAATCAATTCTCCAGCCAACATTTCTTTCTCTTGCACGCATACGATATGACCACCAAGAATATTTAATCTCTTCTGGATAAAGATATCTAAATGTATCTACAAAACCACAAGCTAATAATTCACTAAACGCATTTCTTTCTTGATCAGAAAATCCTGCTGAGAAATGATTTTCATTAGGATTTTTTAAATCAATTTCTTCATGAGCAACATTCAAATCTCCAGTATATATGACAGGTTTTTTCTTATCTAGTTTCTTTAAATGCTTACGTAAATCAGCTTCCCAATGCATACGATAGTCAATTCTTAATAAACCTTCTTTTGAATTAGGAACATACGCACATACAAAATAAAAATCTTCATATTCTAAGGTGATTACTCTTCCTTCTTTTGGATGATCATCACCATCAATATCATAGCTGACGCTCTTTGGTTCGACCTTAGTCAAAACCATCGTTCCAGAGTAACCTTTTCTCTCGGCAGAATTCATATATATATGATATTGAGGGAAAGAAAAACACATCTGCTCTTGTTGCATCTTTGTTTCTTGAATCGCAATGATGTCTGGATCTTCTCTTTGAATAAATTCTTCAAAGTTTCCTTTTGACATTAATGCTCTTAATCCATTTACATTCCAGCCAACTATTTTCATATTTTTCTTGTTAAGTATTTTAAATATTTTGCTTCAGTATCATTTAAATATGGTAATAAAGTTATATAAACTTTTTCATGATAATTATTCAAAGCTTTAATAGTTTTATCATCCATATAATTCATATCAATCAAATTCAAATCAAAAGGAACAAGTGTCAATGTTTCGAATTTCATAAATTGACCATACTCATTTTCATAGTCATTTTTGCATAGAAGTAAATTCTCACATCTAATACCAAACTTATTATCTAAATAAACGCCAGGTTCATCAGAGAAAACCATACCGTTTTTTAATTCCACTTCTTCAGTTTTGACTTCGGTATGCATCCATCTTATATTAGGTGGGCCTTCATGAACTGATAAAGCATAACCTACTCCGTGTCCAGTACCATGACGATAATCATAGCCGTGAGCCCATAAGTCCTGTCTAGCTAAAACATCAATTTGATTGCCAGATAAACCTTTTATAAATTTTAATTCTGAGATATTAAACATTGATTTTAAAACAAGAGTGAAAGCTTTTTTAACTTCTGGTTCAACTTCACCTAAAGCAACTGTTCTAGTGATATCCGTTGTTCCATATAAATATTGACCACCAGTATCCATTAATAAAATACCGTGATTGTCTAATTGCTTACTATTTTCTTTACTTGGAGAGTAATGAATAATAGCTGCATTCTCGTTATAAGAAACTATTGAACTAAAACTCAAATCAAAAGCCTTGTAATTTAAGCGCGATTTATCAATCATTCTAGCTATTTGATATTCGTTATATTGTGACTTATCAACATTATCTAGCCACATTAAAAATCTAAGCATAGCCACGCCATCATAGATATGAGCTAAGCGGATATTTGCTTGTTCAACATCGTTTTTGATACTCTTCATATCTTCAATAATTGAACGATTACAAATTACAGTATTATTATCTTTAATGCAGTTAAATATTTCATAATTAACTTTATTTTCATCTATGATGATATTCTTGTCTACAACATTAGCTAAGAAAGAATAAAATTCATCATAGCGGAATAAAATAACACCATCTTCATGAAGCTTGTTTAATGTTGTTTCATCAAAACGTTTATCATCAACAAATAAATAAATCTTTTTATCTAAAATAACTAGATAAGCCAAGAAAACTGGCGTATATAGAATATCGCTACTTCTAAGATTCAATAAATAAGCAATTGATTCTAAATTAGAAACGATATGACACTTATTACCTAAACAATGAGTAATTAATTCAATCTTTTTCTTACGACTTAACCCTGTGAATTCTTCTGATAATTCATATATCCTATCACTTGAAAGTGGTGCTCTATTTTCAATAATATCTGAATATAAATCGATACTCTTAATTGCAATGTGATTGTCTTCAAGTTGTTTTCCAAAAGCCATTGATGTACGCTTTCCATCTATACCAACAACAGCATTCGCAAAATATTTCTTGATAAAATCAATTGGTTCTAAAGAACCTTTTAAACCAAGTTTAATTACTTTAACACCATTTTTAAGGCATTGTTTATCGGCTTGATTATGATATCTACCATCTACAAATATAAAAGCATCATTTAAAGTAACTAGTAAGGTTGCTAAAGAACCAGTGAAATAAGAAAAATAAGCGATTGTCTTAAAATATTCTGGAACATATTCCGACATGTGATAATCAGAGGTGTTTAGATAATAAACATCAACACCTTCTTTCTTCATATTATTTCTTAAAGCTTGTAATCTAGCATTTCCCATAGCCTTATTCTAACATTTATGTGGCCAATATAGTATAATAAATGATGTCGTTTAGTCATGCAAAGTAAAGGAAGAAAAAGCAAAACTATTAGACCAAAAGCAAAATTGGGCACAACCATTTGTGCTGTTTTAGTTTCGCTTTTTTTGTTTATTGGATTATGCGCTGGAGTTGCAGGATTACAGCTATCAAAAAAATTATTAGCTGATAAGCCAGAATTAAAAGTAGATGATTTAAAAGCTCCAGATTCAACAACAATTTATGATGCAGAAGGCAATGTATTAACTGAACTTGGCCTATATCTTAGAGAAAACATTGAATATAAGGATATGCCAAACTGTTTAATAGATGCATTCTTAGCGGTTGAAGACTCACGTTTCTTTGAACATCCTGGTTTTGATGTTCCACGTTTTACCAAAGCTATCATAGAAAATTTAAAATCTGGTAGTTTTGCCCAAGGTGGTTCAACAATAACAATGCAGTTAATTAAGAATACTTATTTTTCTATTGATGATGGTGAAAATTCAACAATGGCTGCTTCTGAAGGAATGTCTGGTATTCAACGTAAACTTCAAGAAATTGTTTTAGCTTTACAACTTGATATGGGTGGTGAAATGTCTAAACAAGATATCATCGCTTCTTATATAAATAAAGTTAACTTTGGTGATAATATTCGTGGCGTTGAAAAAGCTAGTGAATATTATTTCGGTAAGAGTGCAAGCGAATTAAACCTTGCTGAATCTGCTTTTTTAGCAGGTATCATTAATGCTCCAACTACTTACAATCCATATAACAATCTATATAAGAACTCTTCAGATTATCTTGATCCTGATTCAGATTATCTTGAAAATGCTCAAAGTAGAAAAGATGAAGTTCTATATTTAATGCATTATCATGGCTACATCACCGATACTGAATACGAATTAGCTAAGAGTGTTAAAGTTGAAAACCTTTTATCTGGTGTAAGTGTAAACTTTGAAGAAACAAATAGTGAATATCAACAATACATAGATGTTGTAATAAATGAAATCATCGAAGAAACTGGATTAAATCCATATACAAATTCTATGAACGTTTATACAAATATGGAACCAGCAATGCAAAACATTGTTAATGATATTCAAAGTGAAGAAGAATATACAGGCATAAAATTTACTAGTGATTTAGTTCAAGATGCTATCGTTGTGATGAACAATCAAACAGGTGCTGTTATTGCTATTGGTGGTGGTAGAGGTGATGTTGAAAGTTCTAGAATGTTTAATCGTGCAACTGACTCTTATATCAATCCAGGTTCTTCTATCAAACCAGTTCTAGATTATGCTTTAGCATTTGATCGCTTAAAATGGTCAACAGGACACGTTATTACTGACCAACCAGTATGGTTATATGGTGGTGATATCTTGATTCAAAACTCAGAAAATAAATATTTTGGTGATGTCACATTAACCCAAGCACTTGCTGATTCATTAAATACTTGTGCTGTAAAAACACTAGTTGAAGTAGTTGATGAAATTGGTGAAGATGCTTGTATCGATTATTTGAACTCTATAGGTTTTGAATTTGATTATGAAGACTTTGATTTACAATTCGCTATTGGTGGCCACAATTGTTTAGTTACTCCTATGCAACTAGTTGGAGCCCACGCAACATTAATTAATGATGGAATGTATGTTAAACCTCACACCATCAATTACATTGAATACATTGGCGAAAAAGAAAACTATGTCGCTGATACCGAAGGCACGAGAGTATTATCTTCATCTGCAGCCTTCCAAACAGCGTACTTAGAATATACTAATGTTTATGGTCCTTATTCCAACTCAATGGATATATTAGAAACAGGTTATCCAGTTTACGCAAAGACTGGTACATCAGATTATGGTGATGCAGGTAAATCTTATGGCATTCCATATGGTGCTAGAAAATCGGGTGCATTAGTTGCTCAAACAAATAAGTATACTGTTTGCACATGGTTAGGTTTCGATAAATTAGAAGAAGGAGCGTATTTTACAAGCTCAGAATATGATCAAAATACAAAAGGAAAGATTTGTAAATTCTTATTAGATAAACTTTACGAAATCGAAGATGACTACGATCCAAGCGAATTTATTGAAACACCAGATTCAATTACTGAAGTTACTCATGTATTAGGAGCTTATCCATACGCATATCCAAGTGGAGGATATGAAACTACAACAGGTTATATTGATAAAGAATATCTTGAAAATAATCCTCTAGTTGATGTTAGTGAAGTACTTGCAAGATTAGAAACAAAATATGTAAGTGGAACAATTGAAGGATTAGATGTCAGCAGATCAGGAAATATCGTTACATTCTCTGCTTATGCTCCATCTGGTAGAGCAGATGGCGTTGAAGATTTCTCTGCTGTAAACTATGAAGGAAAAGTCGCACATGCGGTTGGACGTTCATACTTCCCTCACTACAACTATGTCGGTGATTTCATTAGTACAGCAAACTTTACAATAACTGTTGGCGATACACCTGTCGCTGGTGGTGAAGTTCCGGTAAATCAAACAGTAAGTGTTCAAATACCGGTAGATGCAAGCGCAACAGTTTGTGTCAATGGATATTGTGCTATAGCATATTAAAAAACTGTAATCTCATTTGTGTAAGATTACAGTTTTTATTTCTCTTCTTTTTGTCTAGCAATAATATTGATTGGCACACCTTCAAATCCGAAAGCCTCTCTTAATTTGTTTTCAATATATCTTTGATATGAGAAGTGCATCAATTCAGGATCATTAACGAATAAAACGATAGTAATTGGTGCTGTAGATACCTGAGATGCATAATATATCTTAAACTTCTTGCCATTATGAGGTTTTGCAGGATTTGCTAACTGAGCATCTAATATTACTTCATTTAAGACATTCGTTTTAATACGTTTATTAACGTTCTCATAAACCATATTAATTAAAGGTAATATTGTGTTTATTCGCTTATTATCTTTGGCAGAAACGAAAGCAACAGGCGCATAATCTAAATACACAAATTGTTTTCTTATTTCCTTAGTTATATTAACCATGGTCATTTCGTCTTTTTCAACTAAATCCCATTTATTATAAACAATGATGACACCTTTGCCAGCTTCATGTGCTAGCCCAGCTACATGTTTATCTTGTTCAATGATTCCTGTTGAACCATCTAAGACAACTAGTGATATATCACTTCTTTCAATAGCTGCTTTAGCCCTTAATACAGAATACTTTTCAATATTCTCGTATACTTTTCCTCTTTTTCTTATACCGGCTGTATCAATAGCTACATAATCGTTACCATCAACAGAAAATACTGTATCAATTGCATCTCTAGTAGTTCCCTCAATGTCTGAAACAATAACACGATTATCTTTTAAAAACGCATTAGTCAAACTAGATTTACCGACATTAGGTCTACCAATAATCGCAAATTTAATCATGCCTTCATAATCATCTATTTGTTTTTCAGGCATCAATTCAACAACCTTATCAAGTAAATCACCGATACCAATACCATGAACACCACTTATTGCTATAGGATCACCAATGCCCAAACTATAGTATTCATATATATTATTAATTTTAGAAATATCATCTATTTTATTAACTGCCAAAATAATAGGCTTCTTTGATTTGCGTAATAGTTTAGCTATATATTCATCGTCATTAGTTAAACCATTTTTACCATCAGTGATAAAAACGATAACATCTGCTTCTTCTATAGCAATTTCAACTTGAGCATTGATTTCCTTTTGAAATGGAACATCTTCAATTTGAATACCACCAGTATCAATTAAACGATATGTTTTTGATAACCATTCGCAATCGCCATATATTCTATCTCTAGTGACACCTGGGGTATCTTCTACTATAGACATTCTTTTCTCAAGAATCCTATTAAAAACTGTCGACTTACCGACATTGGGTCTACCAACGATTGCGACAGTTCCATCTATCATTTTTGCTCCTATTTCATCTTATCCATTACAAGCTTTGTAATGGTTTCGATCGATTCTTCTAAAGTAAGTTCAGAAGTATCGATTTCGATTGCATCATCAGCTTTACGTAATGGTGAATTCTCACGATGTGAATCTTGATAATCACGTTTTTCTATTTCTTCTAGAATTGCATCATAATCATCTACAATTCCTCTTTCTTCAAGATCTTGTTTTACTCTACGATCTGCTCTAGCTTTTGCTGAAGCAATCATAAATAGTTTTATTGGTGCATCAGGCAAAACAACAGTTCCAATATCTCTTCCATCAAGGATGTATCCACCATTTGCGGATATCTTTTGTTGCATCTTAACTAAAGCTTTTCTAACATTTTTTAATTTAGATACATTAGATGCTCCCATTGATATTTCTGAAGTTCTAATTTTACCTGAAATTTCTTCTCCATCAAGAACAATTGTGCCATCTGGATTCATTTGTAAATCCATCTTGTCAATCATTTCAACAACAGTATCTTCATCTTCAACACTGATGCCTTCTTTAATTGCTTTATAAGCAACTGAACGATACATAGCACCAGTATCTAAATGAGTATAACCAAGTTTCTTAGCCAAAACATCTGCAATTGTAGACTTACCTGCAGCACTTGGGCCATCAATAGCAATATTAATTTTCATATTATAGAACACCCTTTGTCTTCAAAATATAATAAACAATTAGTGCTAATACAGCGATTAGGACAACGATTAGGACGATAAGGATAACGTTAAGAACGATGTTAGATCCTTCTTCTTCCTCTTCATCAATATCAACTTCTTTATTTTCAACAATAAACGGAATAGTATCAGACATTGTATTTTCTGGAACAAATTCCATTTCTTTTAAATTTTTAATTTCAATGCCATCATCTTTGGCAACTTCTTTAACAGTCTCAACAACCTTTTCAACTACTGGAGCAACTGCAGGAGCAACTGTTTCTACAATCTTCTCTTTACTGTCATCAGTTATTTGAGCTAAATCGTTCATAATCTTTGTGATTTCCAATGAAACAGTATTAGAGAATTCTTCATCTGTAGGTTCTTCATTTTCTGTTTTTATTTCTTCAGTATGAATTTGTTCTTCAACATTTTGAACTTCAACAGGAACAGGCTCTTCAACAACCTCAGGTTCTGGAACTATTTCTTTTTTCATTTCTTCAACTGAATCTACAGTTGAACCAGGATGTCTTAGTTCATCAATAATATTATTTGTTAAGGCATCTATTTCTTGTTTAACTTCATCGATAATATCTTCTTGTTGTTTTGTTTCGTTTTGAATAGTTTCTTCAATTGTTTCTTCGTGTTCAATAACGGGTTCAACTTCTTCAACTACTTCTTCAACAGGTTCTTCGAATTCAGCGATTGTTTCTTCTACAGTTTCAACTTCTTCTACTGTTGGTTCAGGAACATAAATATCTTCAACTACTGGTTCTTCAACTTCTTCTTGAACTTCTTCTGCTGGTTTTTCTTCTACAAAGATATCTTCGAATAAAGAATCAAGTTTAACTGAATCTATAGGATCTACACCAACAGTTTGTTCTTGTGTTGGTTCTTCAACAATCTCAGGCTCTTCAACTACTTCTTGTATTTCTTCTAATGTTTCAGGAATATCATCTACTTCCTCTACTATTGGTTCTTCAATAACTTCTGGAGTGTCGATTATTTCTTCTTCAACTACTTCTTCTACTATTGGTTCTTCAATAACAGGTTCTTTATATGTTTCTTCCACTACTGGAGCTTCAACAATATCATTAAAGACATCATTTATATCATTTAATAAACTATCAACTGGATTATCTTCAACCGAAATCTCTTCGAATGTTGGAGTTTCAATAACTGGCTCAACAACTTCTTCAACTACTGGTTCTTCATATTTAGGAGCTTCAATGATTTCTTCTTCAACTGTTATAGGTTCTTCAGGAACGTTTACATCAACAGTAAAGTCATCAAAAGAAGGAACATTAAAATTAGGAACATCAGCAAATGTTTCATCAAATTTAATTGTTTCATCTGTTGCTTCAATCGTATCGATTGAATCAAACTTTTCTTCAACAGCTTCTTCAACTACAGGTTTTGTAAATAAAGGAGTTTCAAATACTTCTTCAACAGGTTCAACATCAACGTTGACAGGTTCAACTGATGGAGTATCAATAGTTATATCCTTACCTGAAAAACCTTGTAATTTATTTAATCTTTGTTCATATTCTGATAATTCGTTAGTATGTAAAGAATGTTCGCTATCGTTAGCCAACTGTTCTCTTAATTCTGCATATTTTTGGGTTCTTGTTAATCTTGGCATACTAAAACCTCCAAATTGATACTAGTATATTATAACAAACAAAATATCAAAAATAAAACAACTATCTAGCGTAAAATGACGCCTATGACTTTAGTAAAGGCGATACGTGTTTATATGATACGAGCGACAAAATATCTACCAGTATATATTTAATTAAGTTAAATGGTGCCACACATAATAACACAAAATCTAGTTTGTTATTTATAATAGGGAAAATTTCTTTACCCGCAGCAATAATTGCTTCTAAAGGCATATGAAATAAATTGACGTAGGCGGGAATAATAAATAGATAATTAGCCAAACAAGACACAACAGTAACAATAATCGTTGAAATAACCATTGCTTTTATAGCGCCCTTCTTGGTTCTGTTTTTCTTATATATATAACTAGCAGGAAGGCAAAAAGCCAAAGAACATACCAAAGCAGCCATTTCACCTACAAAAGCAGTTGACGTAGGTTTAAATAACAACTTCAATATTATTTTAATTATTATTATGAATACACATGGGACACCTCCCATTGAAAAGCCACCAATTAAACAAGGTAAATCTGATACATCTAATTTATAAAAACTAGGAGCTACAAAAATAGGAACATCGATAATCATAAGTACTGCTGCAATTGCAGCTAACACTGCAATCTTTGCAATATTGTGAATACTTAAATACTTTTTCATCTTAACCTCTTTCTTCCAGACTATACTGTTGCCACTTGAATTTCACAAGTTCAATTAACTTCGCGGGGTTTACCGCCAATCAAGGAATCACACCTTGCCCTGAGTTACAAATAAATATTATCACAGATGATGTAAAATGTAGTTATGATAGAAAAATTACAACAAGCCATCGACAAGGCAAACAAAATTGTCATCTTCTCTGGTGCAGGTATGTCTACCGCAAGTGGCATTCCTGATTTTCGTTCAGCAACAGGATTATACAAAAATGTATATCGTGCTGAAGAAATGTTATCTCATTCATTCTTTGTAAGAAATCCTGAAGAGTTTTATGAATTCTACAAAGATAAAATGATTTATGAAGAAGCCCTTCCAAATTATGCACATGAATTTATCGCAAAACTTCAAGATAAGAAAGATGTAACTGTAGTTACACAAAATATTGATGGTCTTCATCAAAGAGCTGGTTCTAAAAAAGTATATGAACTTCACGGCTCAATATTAAGAAATTATTGTGAAGACTGTGATGCTTTCTATGATTTAAAAAAGATTACGACATCTGATGGTGTTCCTCGTTGTGATAAGTGTGGAGGAATCATCAAACCTGATGTTGTCTTATATGAAGAATCATTAGATGAACAATGTATTGATGGTGCTGTAAATGCTATCGCAAAATGTGATTTATTGATTATTTGTGGAACATCGTTAAATGTTTATCCTGCAGCTGGCTTTGTAAGATATTTTAGAGGTGATACTCTAGCCATCATAAATAAAGATGTCACAGCATATGATAATAACTGTGACATCGTAATCCATGATGATTTAGTAAAGGTATTCAAGCAATTACACGCTTAATACCTTTTTCTTTTAGAACATTAATGTTGCTTTAACTGCTCTATTCCATCTTTCATAATATTTTTCAACAAGTTCATGATCCATCTTTGGTTCATATTTTGTAACTTCGCCTAATTTGAAATCATCTTTACTATAGAAACCAGTAGCTAATCCCGATAATCTTGCCGCACCCAATGCTGTAGCTTCACCAATATCTGGTTTAATTACTGGTATTTCTAAAATATCAGATTGGAATTGAACTAATAATTTATTTACACTAGCTCCACCATCAACTCTTAATAATTTAATCTTTTCACCTAAATCAGCTTCCATAACGTTGACTAGGTCTTTTGATTGATAAGCCATTGATTCTAAACAAGCTCTAACGATATGGCCAATCTCACTTCCTCTAGTTAGGCCAAAGATTGCTCCTTTACATTTATCATTCCAGTATGGTGCACCAAGTCCAGTAAACGCAGGAACAATAACTACGCCATTTGTATCTTCAACCGAAGCAGCAATCTCTTCAGAAAAGGCCGCATTGGTAAAGAACTTCATTTCATCTCTTAGCCATTGAATCAATGAACCAGAAACAAATATTGAACCCTCTAAAGCATATTTAACTTCGTCGCCAATCTTATAAGCAACCGTAGATAATAGACCATATTTAGAAATAATAGGCTCATCGCCTGTATTCACAAGAATAAAACCACCTGTACCATATGTATTCTTAACATCCGATTTCTCAAAACAAGATTCGCCAAACAAAGCTGCTTGTTGATCACCAACTAAAGCAGTAATTGGACAAGTATGGTTAAAGAAATGACGAGGATCAATATATCCAAATAAACCAGAAGTATCTTTGATTTCAGGTAACATATATTTTGGAATAGAGAAAATATCTAATAACTCATCATCCCAATTAAGAGTGTGAATATTAAACAATAAAGTTCTTGAAGCATTAGTCACATCAGTCGCATGGACTTCACCACAAGTTAGTTTCCACAATAAATAACAATCTATCGTTCCAAAAATAAGATTAGGATTATCTTTAGCACCTTCAACATTATCAAGAATCCATTTTACTTTAGAACCACTAAAATAAGGATCTAAAACTAAACCTGTCTTTTCTTTAATCATTGGTTCTAAACCCTTTTCTTTGAATTCATTTACGATATCTGAAGTTTGTCTAGATTGCCAAACGATAGCGTGATAAACAGGAAGACCTGTTGTCTTATCCCAAACAACAGTTGTTTCTCTTTGGTTAGTGATACCAATTGAAGTTATTTGTTCAGGCTTAATCTTGCCATTATCAAACACTTGAGCCAAAACAGCTAATGTTGATAACCATATTTCGTTTGCATCTTGTTCAACCCAACCTGGATTAGGAAAATAATTAGTAATCTCTTTTTGAGCAATCTTTACTACTTTTTGATTTTCATCAAAAATTATAGCTCTAGTACTAGTTGTACCTTGGTCAATTGCTAAAACATATTTTTCCATAATATTGATTCTCCTTAACTATAACTTCATTATCATTATATAATAACAAAGGGGAGATTATTTATGAAAGAAACATTAGTAATATTAGCAGCAGGTATGGGTTCTAGATATGGTGGTCTAAAACAAATTGATGGTGTTGGAAACCATAACGAACCAATTATTGAATTCACAATTTTTGATGCCATTAAAACAGGCTTCAAAAAAGTTGTCTTGATCATCAGAAAAGAACATCAAGAAGCATTTGAAGAATCATTAGTAAAAAAGATTAGACCATATATCGAAGTAGAATATGCATACCAAGATATAAATGATATTCCAAGTGATGTCGCTGTCCCTGAAGGCAGAGTAAAACCATGGGGCACAACACATGCGCTAATATCTTGTCGTAATATTATAAAAGAAGACCCATTTGTTGTATGCAACGCCGATGATTTTTATGGACGTAACGCTTTTGAACAAGTTAAAGAATTCTTCCAACAAAATAATAATGATAATGATTATTGTATGGTTGGATATAAAGTCGAAAATACTTTAAGTGATAATGGTACAGTTACAAGAGGCTATTGCCAAAAAGACGAAAACGGAAATCTTTCTTCAATCAAAGAGATTATGAACATCAAATGGAACGATAACCATGATGGCGTACTATATGAAGAAGATGGTGAATATAAAGCTATGGAAATGGGCAGCCCTGTTTCAATGAATTTCTGGGGCTTTAAGCCATCGATTATTACTAAACTAAATAATGTCTTTAAAAATGAAATAGCTGAAGGAATTAAAAACAATCCTCTAAAATACGAAGCATTACTTCCTAACCATATCGGTGCTATCGTAAAAAATAAAGAATGTAGCGTCAAAGTATTAACCTCAAATGATTCATGGTTTGGTGTAACGTATAAAGAAGATAAACCAGTAGTGGTTGCCAAAATACAATCACTAAAGGATAACGGAACATATCCTGATCAATTATTTTAAAGAAAAGCCTGATTGTAATCAGGCTTTATTATGCTTATTTTAAATTTATATTAACTTAGGCAGAAAACCCATTGATCTTTAGTCGATGGGATGAATGCCATTAACCTTGGTTTTCAATGTATTTTCTAATAGTATCAGGATTTGCTTCACCTATTGAACATACAAAGTATCCATCTGACCAGAAGGTATGTTCATTCCAGAAACATTTAGATAAATAAGTAGGAAAGTATTTCCATAATGTTATGGTGCTTTCCTGTTTTAATTTACGTACAATTGATGATATTGATATTTTAGGTGGATATGATACAAGTAAATGTATATGATCTTTATCAGTTTCCATAATATCAATAATAAAATCACAATTAGATTCAATATCTTTAAATATACACTTTAGCTTTAAATCAATATCTTCATTAGCTAATAATTGTTTTCTATACTTACACACAAATACTAAATGAACTTTTAAATAATATTTACGTCTATTAACTGATGTATAGTTATTCATTAATGACTTTTATAATAATTATCTTTATCTTCTTCAATCTTAAATTTAAGCTTTTGTATTTCATTAGACATATCAAAGTCTTTAATTTGTCTTCTTACTGATGACGTAAATATTTCTTTCAAAGATTGTTCATAACGTTCGCCATCTTTAGGAATAAAATAATCAACAACTTTATATCCATCAGTATCGTTATCATAATCAACTATAAATAGGTATGGGATAGATGATCCACATTCTAACACTATTTCTCCATCTTTCTCACAGTATACTTCTTCTAATACCCAAGCAGATACTTTGTACTCTAAATCAGCCTTATTTGATTCAATATAGAAGGTATTAAGCTCTACAAATCCTTTAACATTCACAAGATTTATTTTCTTAATCGTTTCTTCCTGTTCCTCATAAAAGAAATCTTTTATAGCTTTTTCTAGTTCTAGTTCATGCATATCAACAGATGGATAATACTTTAATCCCCAGGTAGAGAATATAACAGGTTTATCATTTCTCATTTGGTGAGCATCAACTACCATTTTCCCATTTAGATACAGTTCTATCACTTACACCAAGTTTATTAGCTAATTGGACTTGAGTAATATTCTTTTGTTTTCTAAGAGATTGGATGAATTTTCCTATCTTAATTTGATCAATAGAAATACCTCCTATATCTTAATTTTAAATAACTAATTATTCATAGTATACAAACGAAACGTAGAGTTTATAAAATAACCATTAAACATCATAAACATAAAATAATCAAATAGGTGGTCAAATATTTGGACAATGCATTACCACTTTTCATAGTATTCTATGAGTGGAAAGGAGGATAAACAATAATGTATTTAACTATTAAACAAGAGCCTAGATTAACTAAAGAAGAACTAATGATATTAAGACAATTAAGCCATACAGCCAAATCTTTATATAATGAAGCACTATATAATGTAAGGCAACATTTCTTTAATACAGGCAATTATCTTAATTATTATGAAAACTATAAACAAATTAAGGATTCTGATAATTATAAGTTATTAAATAGTAATATGTCTCAGCAGATACTTAAAGAAGTAGATGGATCATTTAAATCATTCTTTTCTCTATTAAAACTAAAGAATAAAGGTAAATATGATGAGAAAGTAAAGATACCTCATTATTTAGATAAGAATGATTATTTAACACTTATTATTGGTTTTGTAAGGATTATAGATAATAATAAGCTAGTTATTCCATATAGTAATAGCTTTAGAAAGAATAATAATCCTATTACTGTAACAATCCCACCACAATTAATTAATTCACATATTAAAGAAATAAGAATAATACCTAAGTTAAATGCCTCATATTTTGAGTTTCAATATACTTATGAAGCAGATGTAGATTGTATTAAACTTTCAAGCCATAACTATATATCTCTAGATATAGGTATCAATAACTTAGTAACAGCTGTATCTTCTAATGGTTCATCATTTATTATTGATGGAAGATATTTAAAATCTATTAATCAATGGTTTAATAAACAAAATAGTAAATTATCGTCAATTCATTATAAACAATTATACTTTAAAGGTGATTCAAGTAAGATTCCATATACATCTAAACAAAATAGATTAATAGATAAACGCAATAAGCGTATTAATGACTATATGTCTAAATGTGCAAGATATATCATTAATTATTGTTTAGATAATGATATAGGCAATATTGTCTTAGGTTATAACTTAGATTTCCAAAGAAACTCTAAATTATCTAAACAAAATAATCAATCATTTACTAGTATTCCTATAGGTAAACTAAAAGATAAACTAACATATCTATCAGAATTGTATGGAATAAATTTAATCATACAAGAAGAATCATATACATCTAAAGCAAGTTTTCTAGATAACGATGATATACCAACATATAAATCAAATGATACTGACAATAATGATAACTATAAGTTTTCAGGTTCTAGAATTAAAAGAGGCCTATATAAGACCTCTAATGGTACATTAATTAATTCAGATATTAATGGATCACTTAACATCTTAAAGAAAGCATTACTTAATACAAGTAAAGCAGATGATTGTAAGAATATTCTTAACAATCTATGTATAGTGGGACATGTGGATGTCCCTGTAAGAATAAGGTTGGCTTAAGGCTTACTATATAAAGGTTTTAAGTGCTAAACTTAAATAACAAACTTCTTACGAAGCCCATTAATCTTTAGTTAATGGGTGATTCACCTACCCTTTAAAAAGTTGCATGCTTTGATTGCAGCATTAGCGCCATCTGAACAAGCTGTCGCAACTTGTCTTAAACTCTTAGTACGACAATCTCCGGCAACAAAGATATTACATGTTGCAGTAGTTCCATATTCATCCGCAATAAAATATCCTCTTTCATCTAACAAAGCGACATTTTTAAATGCACCATTTTCTGGTACTAAACCGATAGCCAAGAAGACACCATCACACGCAATAGTATTTTCAACACCAGCTTCACTATATCTTACACCAACAATGTTTCCATTGCTTGTTATGTATTCTAATACTTTGGTATTGACATGTTTTTCAATGTTTGGTTTTGCTAAAACAGAATCTTGTAATCTTTGTTCAGCGGTATAGTATGGCATATCTTGTAAAATAACTAATTTACCAACAATATCAACTAATAACTCTGCTTCAACAAAAGCTGAGTTACCACCACCAACTAAAACAACAGTCTTGTCTTTATAGAAATTGCCATCGCATACGGCACAGAAATGAACACCATGACCTATTAAACTTTCTTCGTTGTCTAAACCTAATTTACGATGTGTGGTACCTGTAGCTAAAATAACAGTATTTGAATAGATTGGTTCACCCATGTCTAAAGTTAATCTAGCGTGTACTTTATCACTTTCGACTTTTTTAACTTCATCAAAAGTAACTTCACCACCTTGTTTAATTACTTGATTCAATAACAAATCACCAAATTCATCACCGCTTATTGAATCAAAACCAGGTATGTTTTCTACTTTAGGTGAATTAACTATCTGACCACCAAAAACTGATTTTTCAACCACAATTACAGATTTACCATTTCTTAAGCCATATAATGCAGCAGTAAGTCCTGCTGGACCACCACCTACTACAGCAATGTCGTATACTTTAACCATAACACTCCTTATACAAAGCCCGCTTCAGCGGGCTATCTTTTTATTTATTTTTGTGCGTTGTGATATTTCATCCAATCAACTGCAGCATTTGCGCCAACAAATCTTGTACCATCAGCATCTATAATTGTTGGAGTTTCAGTTAGTTGAAGTCTTCTAGCTTCATCCATATTTTCTGTGCAGTTAACAACTTTATGTTCAACGCCACTTATTTGTAATCTTTGTTCAGCACCCTTACATTTTGGACAATGATCTTGAACATAGATTGTTGGAAGTTCATTTCCTGTTGGAATAATAGTTTGTGTAGCTTCTTGTTTAGCTTGAGCTACATCTTTGATAACTTCTCTAGCTTTTAATACTGAAGTTTCAGTTACATATTCAAGACGATGTTTGAACTCTTGGACTTTACCATCATTCCAGTTTTGAACTGGTCTATAGTATCCCGTAATTCTTGACCAAACTTCAGTCTTCTTACCACACTTAGGACAAGTATATTCTTCACCAGTGATATATCCATGTTCAGGACAAATTGAATATGTTGGTGAAATTGTATAGTAAGGAAGCTTATAGTTATCAGAAATCTTCTTAACTAGATTTGCAGCAGCTTTCCAATCAGGAAGTTTTTCACCTAAGAATGTGTGGAATACAGTACCTGATGTATATAGAGTTTGTAATCTATCTTGAATATCTAAAGCAGAGAATACATCTTCTGTATAGCCAACTGGTAAGTGTGAACTATTTGTATAATATGGAGTTTCACCTTCTTTACCAGCAGTGATGATATCAGGATATTTTTGTTTATCATGTTTAGCTAATCTATATGAAGTAGACTCAGCAGGAGTAGCTTCTAGGTTATATAAATCATGATACTTCTCTTGATAATCAACTAATTTTTCTCTCATGTGATTTAGACATTCTACAGCGAAGTCTTGACCAGCTGGATCAGTTAAATCAGTTCTTAGCCAATTAGCGTTTCTAATTGCTTCATTCATACCAACTAAACCGATTGTTGAGAAGTGGTTATTGAATGTTCCTAAATATCTCTTTGTATAAGGATATAGACCATTATCTAATAACTTAGTGATTACTTCACGTTTAACGTGTAGTGATCTAGCAGCAATATCCATAAGATTATCTAGACGTTTATAGAAATCTTCTTTATTAGATGCTAAATAGGCAATTCTTGGTAGGTTGATTGTTACAACACCAACTGAACCAGTTGATTCACCTGAACCGAAGAAACCACCAGATTTCTTTCTTAATTCTCTTAAGTCAAGTCTTAAACGACAGCACATTGATCTAATATCACTAGGTTTCATATCAGAGTTTACATAGTTAGAGAAATATGGAGTTCCATATTTAGCAGTCATTTCGAATAATAACTTATTATTTTCTGTTTCTGACCAATCAAAATCTTTTGTGATTGAATATGTTGGAATAGGATATTGGAAACCTCTACCATTAGCATCACCTTCAATCATTACTTCGATAAATGCTTTATTGATCATATCCATCTCTGGTTTACAATCTTTATATTTGAAATCTAATTCTCTACCACCAACGATACAGTTTTGTTCAGCTAAATCTTCAGGAACTGACCAGTCTAGAGTAACGTTTGTAAATGGAGCTTGTGTGCCCCATCTAGATGGAGTATTAACACCATAGATGAATGATTGAATATTTTGTTTAACTTCCTTATATGTTAAATTATCAATCTTAACAAATGGAGCCAAGTATGTATCAAATGATGAGAATGCTTGAGCACCAGCCCATTCGTTCTGCATGATACCTAAGAAGTTAACCATTTGATTACATAATGTACTTAGGTGATTTGCAGGAGTAGAAGTAATCTTACCATTAACACCACCTAAACCTTCAGTGATTAATTGTTTTAATGACCAACCTGCACAATATCCAGTTAACATACTTAGATCATGGATATGCATATCGCCATCTCTATGAGCGTTACAAATTTCTTCATCATATACTTCTGATAACCAATAGTTAGCTGTAACAGCACCAGAGTTTGAAAGGATTAAACCACCAACAGAATATGTAACAGTAGAATTTTCTTTAACTCTCCAGTCAATAGCATTTACATATGAATCAACTAGAGCCTTGTAGTCTAACATTGTCTTAGATATACTTCTAGTTTTTTCTCTTTGTTTTCTATATAGAATGTATGCTTTTGATACTTCTGGATAGCCAGCTTCTGATAATACTTTTTCGACACTGTCTTGAATTTGTTCAACAGTAACTTTTTCATCTTCAACTTTATCCGCAAAATCTGAAGTAACTCTTAATGCTAATAAATTGATTACATCAGGATGATATTGTTTTTTACAAGCATCAAATGCTTTAGTGATTGCGTTTGAAATCTTTTCTAAATTGAAATCGACTTCTTTTCCATCTCTTTTTACTACACGGTACATAATTAATCCCTCACTCCTCTAATTTCTACTTTCTTAACATATTCCTTAACTGCATCTCTCATTTCATATAAAGTATCTTTACTTACAGCTTGTAGACCTTGGCAGATGCAGGTTCCATGGTCTTCAAAGTTTTGTAGATAATATGCGCTAGCACCCTTAATCCATTTCCCAATGTTAACGATATCTTCTACTTTATGGAAGTCATCTACAACAGTCGTTCTAAATTCATAGTCGACATGTCCTTCCAATAAATACTCAACAGTTTTTTCAACATCACTCACATCGTAATTATCTAAGCCAACTGTTAAAGCATATTTTTCTTTGCAGTTTTTAATATCAACCGCAACATAATCAAGTAAACCTTCTTCAACTAATGATATTAAGGTATCTGGTGAAGTACCATTAGTATCAAGTTTTACTTTCAAGCCAAGGTCTTTTACTCTTCTAATGAAGTTTATGATGTCCTTATGCAATAAAGGTTCACCACCCGTTATGCATACACCATCAAGAACTCTACTTCGACTACTTAAATAATCAATAACATCTTGAGAAGATATCTCTTGATCATTTTCATTTAGAAATACTAAGCTACGATTGTGACAAAATGGACATCTAAAGTTACAACCTCCGGTAAAGATGGTTGTGGCCATATTACCAGGAAAGTCTAACAAGGTTAACTTTTGAAGTCCGTAGAATTTGACATCTATATTCTCTTTATCAAATTCAATCTTGGAATACTCTCTAGCTTTCGCAATGAACTTATTCATAGCTAGATAGTAAGCGTCCATATCTTCTGTAGATAAGCCTTCACTTAGGTAAGCATTCCACTTTGATCTTATACGATATAACTCCGGCATAAACTCTTGAGAGGTTTCTGTCGTATAAAGTGATTTGAAACGCTTATCTACTTCACTAGCTACAATCTTTACATAACCAAGCTGTTCTAACTTCTGAATCGCCTTGGTTATCGTACCCTTATCGAATACTCCAGACACGGCTAATTCATTCATTGAAATGCCCTCATTCTCGTAAATTTGGGCTAATAAAATAAGCTGGGTATATCCTATTTCATACTTAGCTAGTCTTTTGTCAAAGTATTTTTGATTGCAGCGATACAAAATAGATGAGTCTAAACTTAAGTATTTTTCCTCGCTCATAATTTACCTTGTAAGATTATTATATTCTAAAAAGTTGACATTTCAACTATTATGCTCAAAAAAATGATTGAAATTTCAACAATTATAATTTCCCGGAAATTTTATGAAAAAAACATGTAAAATTTTCATAATTTACATGTTTTTTCATTATTAATATCTATATTATTTAATATATTTGTTTTCAATATCTAATAAGGCATCAAAAGGCTTTAAATTACCGCAAGTTTTAAAATAGTCATCTAACTTAACTAATAAGCTATTAACATATTTCATATCCTTATCTACATCTTCACTATAGTTTTGTAATCTTCCACCTTGTCTATATGTATCCCCTTCAGTACCCAAAAACTTCTTAATCAACAATGAATCAAATCTATTTAAGGCATAATAGACACCAATACTATCAGCTAATACTTCATCTCTAATAGCATCTACATGATCAGGAAACATCTTACGACAAATAGCGTGAGTTATCTCATGATAGATACGTATATTTTTAGATATTGCCAACCACTCATCTTTACCAAAACCCACAAATTCATTATCACAATATGAGTAGTTACCCTTAGATATCAACAAGACGATGCCTTTGTAGTTATTCTTATCTGAAACAAAACGATTGAATTCCTCATCCCATTCATCTTCACTATGGCTCTTTAAAAATTCAGTTTGATGATCATATATCTTGCGCCAACAATTGATACCACTAATATACATAGCACCAGTAGTCTTAGGAATTAATGTTGGCTCACATCGATAAGCCAAACATATCGCAAATCTTTCAAATACCTCTCTAATAGGTAAATAGATTGTTTCAACTTCACCAATAGGAGTGTCAACCTTAATCAATTCCTCTTCATTAGAAATATCCATAGGAAAAGTTAAGTCTTCAGGAAAAATACCTCTTAAAGCAATATTCTTATATTCATCTGTTGTACTTATACCTTCTTTAGGAACTAGTGTAAGTTGAGGAAACTGATAAACGTAATATTCAACAGGCTTCATAATCATATAATAACAAAAATATTGTTATAATATTAAACATGGAGAAAAAAATGAATATTAGAAAATTATTAACAACAATTTTATGTTTGTTCTTGCTTATAGGCTGTACAAAGAAAAGCGAAGATATAAATAACGAGGAACAAGTTCAAGCTGACTATGGTCTACGTGAATATGAACACTACGAAATAGGAGACTATGAACAAAGATGTAATGACTTGTTGGAAAAGGCAAATAACGGGATATTTGATAAGCAACTATATCAAAGTCTATATGATGAAGCCTTAAAAGTAGATGAGCTATCTGCAGTAGCATATGTCAAATACTGTGAAAATGTAAATGATGAAGCCCTAACAAAAGAAAATTCATATATTGAAGAAGTATGCGAAAAAGTAATGAATTACTTAGCGACAACAGCTCACGAATTAACTGAGTCAAAAGTAAGCGAAGAATTTAAAGCATACATCAATAATGACACTAGTTATCAAGCCTATGTCGACTACAAAGAAAAAACTCAAGAAGAATTAGATCTATCTAAACAAGAAAATGATTTAATACAAGAATATAACACTCTATCAACATCACTTGATAAATATACATGTGTAGTTAATGGCGAAACATATACTTACGAATTCTTGTTGTCGCAAGAAGCTGATCAATTATTTGAAGAAGACTACGATGCCTTCTATCAAGGATATATTGATTGCGTCAGCGCCTACAATAAAGACTGTGGTGAAATATTTATTCAACTACTAAAAATAAGGGACAACATCGCCAAACTAAATGGCTATGATAATTATGCGGAATATGCGGATAAAGAAATATATTGTAGAGATTATGATATTAAAGAACTAGATAATCTAAAAGCACTAATGAAAGAGTATGGAGGCTATATAGATTTCTATATTTACTCATTTGATAGAAATGTTGAACTAGATGTTAGTAAAGAACAATTATTGACAAATACTAAGGACATAATGTATCAAATATCAGAAGATGCAGGAAAACATTTCGATATATTCCTAGATGAAAAAATCCATTCAATAGATAAATCAGATGATAGATATAATGGTTCATACATGATAACTCTATCAACTAAAAAAGCCGGATACATCTTCATCAATCTACTAGGTGATTACTCTGACTACTTCACTCTAGCTCATGAATTTGGTCATCTATACAATAGCTTCTATGGAATCAATCCAAATCCTATAGTTGGTCACGGTGTCTATGATTTGATGGAAATACACTCATCTGGTTCAGAATTATTATTCGGTGAAAAAGCTAGTGAACTATTTGGTGATGAATATGATTATCTATGTTCAAACAATATCCTAGAGATGTTATATTCAATTACAATGGCTTGTATATATGATGATTGGCAAAGATACATATATGAAAACCCTGATATAACATTAGAAGAAATAAATCAAAAGTTTGAAGAAATATCACTAGAATATAACTTCTATCAAAGTGAATACTTCTGGATATTTACTACTCACAACTTTGATTCACCAATGTACTATATGAGTTATGGTGTATCATTCTATACTGCTCTACAAATATGGTACGAAGCTATTCAAGACTTCGATAAAGGCGCTGAGATTTGGGAAAATTTAGTTAAATCAAACGCTTATGAAAAGAACTATTTCGATACCATTGAAGATGTTGGACTAGTTCCATTCAATGATGAAGATTATGGTAGAGAAGTTATTGAAACTGCTCTAGTATATATTGACGCTGTTTACGGATATTATTATGACTAAAAAAAGAGGAACTCCTCTTTTTTTAGTAATATATATCAATTAAATATTTTTTAATGCTTCAACTATCTTAACTTTAGTATCTCTAGTTAAAGTATCAGTAAACATTTCATATGTCACATGATTGAAATCTATTGGTAAGACATATGGACCATAACCATTAGAATAACTTACTAAGATCTCTTTATCTAAATCTAGATAGTTCATATATTCAGAGAAGATTTCATTAGAGAAGAAGACTAGTTTTACACTGCCTATATTTAAACCTACTACTAAGCCACATTTAGCTAATCTATTAGGATCTTTTTCAGCAGCAGCTTTTAGTTTAACTCTTTCTTTTGAACCAATCTCGATTGTTTCTTTTTCTCTATCTGATAAATTCTCTGGAAGATTAGATAAATCGATTGGGGTAAATTCATGAACGTATGGAACTATAATCTCGTTATATGAAATACTAAATGGAACCTTACTAACTTCAACATTCATAAGATCAATAACTTCTTTAGTTAAATTATCACCAAGTTTGCTTAAAGCCTCATAGTCTTGACCATCTCTTACAAATCTAGAAGATATATCACCAGCTGCACCTTGTAAGAAAGTGAAATCAACGCCTGCATAAGTATCTTCTAATTTCTTCAAGACATAACCTGGATATTCACTAGAGAAGTATGGAACATTAGCTTGTAGTATTGTTGGATGACAATTGTTGTAAACAATATTCAAGAAATTATTATCAGACTCATAGAATCTAATCAAACATAGATATTCATTATTAGTTTCATATCCTGAGATTCTAGATTTGCCTACGGCAGTACTATGGAATCTTTGATAAGTAGTTGTAACATTTTCTTTATCAACATATTCCATCTTTACTATTTCTTTTTCTAATAGTTCACATAAATAATCAACATACTTATTAGTTCTAACACTATTAGCGTAATGAGTATGCGTTGTTGAAGTGATTAGATGTAAATTATCATCATGATAATATTGTCTTAATTTGTCTTGTAACATATTACGATGATTATAATCAAAACCTAATAAATCCATTGAAAGATGAATAATCCAATTATTATCATCCTTTAAACCAAGACATCTACAATATAAATGATCATGATAATCAAATAATTCTTCTACTTGGCATGAATGACCACATTGGGTAGTAGGAAATGGTGCTTCGATATTAATTTTCTTGAATGAGTACTTCATAATTACTAATCCTTCCGTATAATTGTATAATTTAATTATAGGTGATTAATTATGAAGAATGAATACACAATCGTTAAGCAGCTCTTTATTGAGCTATGGCCTGCCCAATTTTTCTCAGTAATTACTTCTGGACTATCTGCCATCATCAATGGTTTGATTGTTGGAAATTACTTAGATGTTGCCTCTATGGCAGCAATAGGACTAGCCACTCCCCTATCAAAAGTGTTTAGTGCAACATCAGTAATTGTTGCTGGCGGGGCAAGAATCCTCTGTGGTAGATGTCTAGGAAGAGGCGAAGTTGATAAGATCAACAAGATTTTTACTATTGCCATAAAAATAATAACTGTCCTAGGTATTATCTTTACAGCTGTGTGTTTGTTGTTCTCAACACCATTAGCAAGTTTGTTTGGTGCAGCTGGAGAAACCATAGAAACTACTTCAACATATATTAGAGGCTTAGCTGTAGGTATAGTTCCAACTTTAGTGATTCCAGTCTTGATGGTTTTCTTACAAATGGGTAATGAATCTAAGATGGCTTTTGTAGGAACATTATTAATCGCTATCTTAAACTGTATCTTTGGTTTAATAAATGTCTTTGTAATTAAAGGCGGCGTATTTGGTGTAGGTTTAGCTTCTTCAATATCTGTGTATCTTGCTTTATTATTCATTGCCTTCTTATTCATCAAGAAAGATAATTTGATGAAATATGAAAAACACATAAGTCTTGATTTATCTTTAATTAAAACGATTGCTATATTAGGCTTCCCAAGTGCTTTAACAGAATTACTATACGCAACTAGAAATACAGTTATCAATAATGTTGCAACTTCAATTGATGGTACTAAAGCTGCTGCAGCATTATCAGTAATGGGCTCAAGCTCTTTACCATTTGATGCGGTAGCTATTGGTTTAGGTGGGGTTGTTGCAATGCTTTCTTCTGTTGCCTATGGCGAACAAGATAAAACTTCTCTAAAAACTTTATTTAAATTTGCATTCATCTTTGGTGAAGCATTAACTTTAATTAGAATTATTCTGTACTTTGGTTGTGCAAAATATATTGCTATCATATTTGGTACACAAGCTGATTTAATAGACTATGTAGCTACACTATTAAGATATTATGCAGTAGCTATGCCACTAAATATCTTACCAGTAGTAATAACTAATACATATCAAAGTCTAGGTAAAGTTAAACTAGATAATGTTTTATTAGTATTCACATGTATCATCTTCCCATTATCTACTGTCTATATCTTCTCAAGCTTTATGGGTATCAATGGTGTATGGTCTTGTTACTACGTTGCGGAAATTTGTATCACATTACTAATAATGCTTATCTGCACATTCAAGAATAAGAAGATACCTACATCAATAGAAGATATCTTGATGTTAGATAATAACTTCGGTATCAAAGATGAAGATAAGATCGCTATTACAATTAATACAATAAATGAAGTAACAAACATCTCGGAAAAAGTTACTAACTTTGCCCTAGCTAAAGGTGCAGATAAGAAAAGAAGTAATATGTGTGGTCTATGCATAGAAGAGATGGCTGCTAATATAGTAGAACATGGTTTCACTAAAGGAAAACAAAATAAAAAATACGTCATTGACGTATTCGTAATGTATAAAGATGAACAATTCACAATAAGATTAAAAGACAATTGCGTACCATTTGATCCTCATACTAAATTAAAGATGTATAACCCAGAAGATCCATGTAAGAACATTGGCATCAGAATGGTATCTAAGATAGCTAAAACAATGAACTATCAATCAACATTCGGCATGAATGTATTAACGATAACGTTATAATATCTCAAAATTTTAATTTAAAGATAATATATTATTATCTAATTCATTCAAAATATATTTCTCCATTATCCATTGATTTAATCTTGGCTAGACACTCAACTCTATAGCCTAGTTTTTCTATACGCTTCAATCCAGGTTGATATGTTTTACATACAACAATACCACAACCCAAGACATTACACTTAGCTTGTCTGCATATATCAAGTAAGCTATTTAAAGCCTCGCCATTAGCCAAAAAGTCATCAATGATTAAGATATTATCATTCTCACTTAAATACTCTCTAGAGACCTCTATGAGCTTTGTAGAACCTCTAGTATAAGATATCTCTTTAGATTGATAAGTTTCATTAAACATATTCAAAGCCCTATCTTTCTTAGCAAATACAACAGGACAATAATCAAAGTATGTAGAAACAGCAGTTGCAATACCAATACCACTAGCCTCAATAGTTAAAATCTTATCAGGCTTACAATCATTAAAGATCCTTTTAAACTCCTTACCAATCTCAAACATTAACTTAATATCTATCTGATGATTCAAAAAAGAATCAATCTTCAAGACATCATTAGGATAAACCTTACCATACTTAATAATCATCTCTTCTAATAGTTTCATAATCACCTCATAATATTAGTCTTATTCAATAACTTTAAGAAATTCTCTACTAATAAACCTGTAAACAAAAACATAACAATAGTACCAACACCAACAACAGCCCCAAGCAAATAACCAACAACAATAAAACTGATATCCACAACCCACTTAATAGTATGATAGTCATTCACTCTAAAAGCCCTTTTTAAGCCAAATAAGAAACAATCTAAATTACCATATCCACACTTACTATACTGTTGAATTGCCAAACCAAGACAAAATAAAACCGTACCAGCAAGCATATAAATAATCCTGATAAATAAATTACCAGTATCAACAACAATCAAGTTAGCTAAATCAATAAGATATGAACAACAAAACAAACCAACAAGACTCATCACAGTAACATTCTTCTTATCAAAGATATAACCAACAACAATCTCAACAATCCCCACCAACAAGTTACAAGTACCATAATCAAGTCTACAGTTCTTATAAATACCCGTAACTAAAGTAGCCATTGAGTTACAACCAAGCAAAGACTTATTAGATAAACTGATACTAAATGCAAAAATAAAAGTACCAACAATAAAAACAATATACTTTCTAATAGCCTCTCTATTCATATTACTAATATACAATAAAAAATATGTTCTAACTACTTAGGATTAGCTAGAACATATTCACGAATTTCATATCTTTCAAAGTCATTATTTAGATAATGAACAATATAGTTTTGAGCAGCCGCAAAAGATTTATAAATCTTAGGATAAGACCTATCTTTAGTGGTCTTAGATTTATATCTCTCTAATAATTCATTCACCTGATGATCATATACACCCCACAATTTTGTAGGATAACTATCATCTCTTAGAAATCTACCTCTACCCATATTACTGACAATTTTCAATCATCTAACTATATTGTTCAACAACCCCCCTGATAAAATAGCTCATTTAGTGTAAAAATCACTTGGTATCACATAAAAAGGCTATCGATTGCTCGATAGCCTTAGTTAGTTAATTATAAGGCTCTATAAATTCTAGCGTGGAATCATTTTATGCTTTCCCACGCTATTTTTTAT
>JAUNNY010000003.1 GCA_030531215.1 Erysipelotrichaceae bacterium | reverse complement strand
TTACGATAAAGTCCACTTTAAGAATTTGTATTATTTAAGTTGAAATGTAAGGATAACCATTCAGCATATTAGCGACTAAATAAGTGTGTTTGCAGCTATTATACTATGTTGATTTCTATTATATTTTTAATGAGTATTTTATTTTTATCTTCAAATATAATAGTTCCATTATCTAAATCAATCTTTTTTATTTTTCCAATAATTGATAAATAAGCCCCGCCTTTTTTATATTTGTCTTTTTCAAAGAAAGTAACATTTACAAGGTTTTCTTTGTTGTTGCTTAGATAGAACAACTTATTATTTATATCATTGATTTGATCTTCACCTAATTCTATTTCATCTGCCGTTGTTCTTCCTGTTTCTTTAATAACTTCATCGTAACCTACTAATGCCGCAAAGGGCGCAAATTGAGCAGCACGATTATAACTAGACATTGGCTTATGCTTTTTAGACACAGGATGTGGAAGATTTATTATGTCATCATATTTGCTCATGCCTTGTGTCCTCCAATCTGACCATTACGTTCTATTGCGGTTGCACCTTCTTCAAAATTATTACCTTTTAATATTGCGTTCTTGCCATATTTTTTCTGAATAGTTAAGATTGCTTCTTGCATCTTACGTTCTTTCTTTAATTGTTTTTTCTTGTTTGCACGTTCCTTATCCAACTGTTCATAGTCAACAAACAAGTTAGTCTGTTCTATTTTTTCTTCATCTTCTTTAATATCTTTTTCTCTTAATAAGTGATTAGCTACTATATACATCCTTCTAACCATAAGTTTTTTATTAACTATGGAATCAAACAGTTTCATAACTGCTTCCATAATCACTTTCGTGCTAGAAGTATATTCACCTAGATTAATAGAACCATGTGCTTGTTTAGGAACTTTGCGCCCATATCTATCTGACTCGATTACACCATTAAAGAATTCAGTACTCGAGATATCATAGCCTACAGACAATACCATTTGATCAGTCACAATCTTTTTATCGACAAGATCCAATACTAAAGCATCTGTCATTTCTTTCATTACTAATTTGGCTTTTTCAAAAGTATATGGTTCTTTTAATACTTGTCCACTGCTTAATGAATTTGATTGTGGTTTATATGATTTTATTTCTTTAATGGTACATGGCTCGTATCCCCATGCGTGATCAATTATTAATTCAGCATTTATACCAAAAATATCATAAAGTTTATCTTCGTTTTCAATCGAGCATCTAGCAATGTCCCCTTGCGTATATAAACCATTAGCTTCTAGACGATTAGTAATTCCAGGTCCTATTCTCCAGAAATCAGTTAAGGGACGATGTTCCCATAATTGTTTACGATAACTAAGTTCATCTAGTTCGGCTATTCTTACTCCATCTTCATCTGCTGGCATATGTTTTGCGACAATATCCATGGCTATTTTTGCTAGATACATATTTGTACCAATGCCACAAGTTGCGGTGATACCGGTCTCTTTTAAAATATCTCCAATCATAGTCATCGCTAATTCGTGGGCACTCATCTTATATGTTTTTAAATAATTAGTTACATCAATAAATACTTCATCAATTGAATATACATGAATATCATCTTTACTCACATATCTTAAATATATGTCATATATCATCGAACTATATTTCATATAATAAGCCATTCGTGGTGTCGCAATATAGTAATCTAGTTCAACAGAATTATCTTCTTGAACTTCGTTATCATAATAAGATTTCTTTGTAAATTTATGATAAGGTGCTTTTCTTAATCTTTCTGCATTTACTTCTTTAACTCTTTGTACCACTTCAAAAAGTCTAGCTCTACCACCAATACCATAAGCTTTTAATGATGGTGAAACAGCTAGACAAATTGTTTTCTCAGTACGTGATTTGTCTGCAACTACTAGATTAGTTTTTAAAGGATCAAATCCGTGCTCAACACATTCTACTGAGGCATAAAAAGATTTTAAATCTATTGCTACATAAATTGACATCAATAAATTAAAGAATTACTTTACTTCTGTTTTTGGCGTCCATAAGTAGTTTCCATAAATATCTTTGAAACAATATGCATATAAATAATCATTATCAATCTTCATATTATATAGTTCCATATCGCCATCTACCACAAAGATATCACCTAAACGATACTCTTGAATGAACTCACCTTTATATGTGTAATAATTACATATAAATTCAATTTGGTCTCCATCCTTAATTTCTATTAAACCTTTTTGTTGAACATCATTATCTTCATATATTAATTTTGCACCTTCGATAATTCCGTATGGATTTTCAGGAGTAAAGCTAACCATGATATCAACTCTTTGACCATTTAGATATGCAGGAATTCTACCTACTGTTTTATAGTTATTATCATCAGTATATTCATCAGAAACCATATAATAAGGAACAAAGTGATTGTTGATACTTAACCATGTTCCGTCGGATTCAACAATCAAATCTCCATCTTCATTAAATTCAAAGATGTTGTCCATACCTAAATCAATATAACCTTCGCCATCATCGGCATACATATTTAGTTGAACTGATTCAATTAAATCCCATTGAGAATCAGACAACGAAACAACTTTTTTACCATTCTTTTCTATAACATTTAAAGAATTTGAATCAACTAAGTGGTCTCTACCAAAGAATAATGATAAATAATCTAAAGCATTAGAATCAATCCAACTGTCATCGCCACCTAAGATGCTAGAGTATGAATTATAACCACCTTCATTTCCATAGCCATAATAATCATAATAATCACTTCCATAAGAGCTGCCACCTAGCGAACCACTTAATAGTGAATAAATGTCATCAGATGAATAACTATCACCAGAATAAGAATTGCCCATCAACATATCAAATAAAGATGAACTAGATGAACCTGAATTTTGCGTAACGATTTGTCCTGATGAGGCAATTGTTGCGAATGATTTGACAGCATCAGTGTAATCCTTATTGATGTTGATGTTGTCATATATTTTAACCATTTCATTCATCTTTGATAATGATGAATATGGGAAGTATGCACTCAAACCATATGAATTAGAAATATTTTCAGCACGGTTATATTTAATTGCGGATTTGATTGCTTGTACCAATTCTTTAGAGCCATCAACATTGAAATTAGTAGCTAGATTTACTAAATCTACTTGGTCTAATCTTGAACTCTTTGAGAATTCTTTTGTTATTCCACGAGCATTCGCAATTTCTTGATAATCATTGCTTTCTAACTTAGTTGCTGTTGCATTAGAGAATTTTGATAAAGGTTCTTTGATATTAGAAACAAGCTCTCCTAAATCAATAATGGATTGAGTTACTTCAACACCACGATAATCTTTTATAGAATAATCAACATAGTCATCTATGATTTTCTTTGCTAAATCGACTGTTGAAATTGATGGATTAGCATCTAACGCTTTTATCCAATTTGTATAGTACCATCCACCACCTGGTTCAGTTTCTTCAGAACCAATCATGTAGTCAGCATATGGTTCAATAGCAATGGCTGTTTCTAAGTTAGCCATTAAACATGCATCAAATCCTACAAAATCAAATTTAACTTTACTGTTTCCAATTGCATCACCAATTACATCTGGTGCCATTGAAGCAGTTCTTGGATACTTTTCATCATAACCAAAGCCCGATACCGAACCACCGCCATGATCCCACAATATCAACATATATCTATTTGCAGGAAAATTATTTGCACAGAAACTAATGAAATCAGTTAAGTTATTAGGGCTTGTCATAGCAGAACTACTTAACGAATCAATCTTTTCAAAGCCCCTATTAGTTATCTTGTATCTTTCAAGATAGTTATTTGATATTTGATTGTTTTGCCATTTCTTGCAACCACCTGTTTCAAGAATGATATTGATATTTCCGTCGATATCAGCTTTTAACATTTCATTAATATCATATGTTCCGGCAGCGGATGATGATTCTAAGTCAGTACCAATCATATATATCATGACTGTAACTTTATCATTACCGTTTCCTAAAATAGTTGTAAATTTATCTCTAGTACCACTTGATACATCGTAATTTACATTATTGCTGCTAGTGTTGTTATCGTATGTTGTGGTGTGATTTTCGATGAAACTATTACTTCCAGAAGTGTAGTTAATAGTATTATCTTCATAATTATCATAATATGTATCATCGCTTGAAGAGCTTGAAAATAAAGCTCTAAACAAATAGCTCAAAATAAAGAAAACGACAATAAGTAATAAGATGTTCTTTAGTGATAAGCCTGATTTCTTTTTGTTATTGTTGTTATTATTAATATTTAAATTAAGACCACCGTTATTAACACTACTAAAAGAACTAAAGTCTTGTTTATGGACAGATGAAGAATATCCTGATTCCCTTTCTTGCCTTGCGTGAGGAGTAGCCTTAGTTTGACTATTGAAAGATTCTTTATTTACAAAGCCAGAGTTATCAGATACTCTTTCTTGCCTAGCATGTGGCATTGCCTTTGATACGTTCTTCCCAATATTTGAAAAGTCTTGTTTATTTACAGAACCAGAGCCACTTGTGACTCTTTTTTCTCTAGAATGTGGTCGATTACTCATAAAAAAATTCTCCTATACTTATCTATATTATATATACAGAAAAAGGTGTAAGCAATTGAGGGGACTCACACCTTTTTCCACAAAACATATTATGAGAGAAACAAAAACTATTGTTTGTCGTCAGCTTTTTTATCTTCAATCTTTTTTACGTGATCTTCGCTTCTTCCACCGAATACAAACGATAACTGTTCATCAGTTAAGTATGCTTCTCCATATTGCTCAGAAGCAGTGATAACATTCTTTAATTTTTGATTTTCTTCAAATTTTTGATATTCAAATAGTTTTTTAAGTATTTTGTTCATTTTCCATTTCCTCTTCGTAGTTATATACGCGATTTTTTAAAAAAGGCTACAAATTTATGCATTTTTTTAGCTCAAAAAGCGCTTTTTTATGCAAAATCTTCACATAAGCATAGGAAATTCCCATATTTACGCTTATTTCTTTCAATGTTTTACCAGAATAATAGTAAGAAACAATGACAAATCTCTCCTTATCTGAGAGCATTTTTAGTGCTTCAGCTAACTTATCTAGGTTGTCTGGGGTACAAATATCGTCATCTTCGTCATCTTCATCTACTTCATATTGAATATTGTCATTTAATTCTAATTCAACATGATTTGAACGATAATAGTCGATAAGGGTGTTCTTGGTGATTGTAAAGATCCATGTTGAGATTGAAGACTTATTCTTATCAAAAGTATCTAGTTTATCATAAACCTTAACAAAAACGTCGGAGCAAAGGTCTTGCGCTTCTTCAAAATTGTTGATTTTGCTTAAGATATAGTTTCTTACTCTAAGGTAGTAGTCTTCGTATATCTTAGCCTTCTCTTCTTCACTCATCTTCATAATCCAGTCTTTGTCTTGCTACTAGTTTAGCAAAGAATCCATCTTTTGCAATCAATTCTTCATAATTTCCATCTTCTACAATCTTGCCATGATCTAATACGACAATTCTGTCACAATGTTTAATCGTAGATAATCTATGCGCTATGACGATTCTTGTGCATTTTAATTTATCAATCGCATCTGAAACATTCTTTTGTGTAATGTTGTCTAGAGCAGATGTAGCTTCATCAAACATCAAAATTCTTGGTTTAGAAGCAACTGCTCTAGCAATCATCAATCTTTGTTTTTGACCGCCAGAAATACCGCCTTGTCCTTCAGAAATTAAAGTAAACATACCCATAGGCATTTGTTCAATGTCTTCATCTAATGAGGCGATTCTAGCGGCTTCCCAAGCGTCGTCTAGAGTAAGTTGTGGAGCAGAAATAACAATATTAGAATAAATGTCTCCTGTAAATAACTTGCCATCTTGCATAACAACACCAATCTTACGACGAAGTGATTGTAAATCTATTCTATTAGTATCCTTTTGATCATAATAAACGATACCTTTACTTGGTTTTTCAAAACCCAGTAATAATCTTAATAAAGTTGATTTACCACAACCTGTAGAACCTACGATTGCTAAATATTCACCTGCTTTAACCTTTAATGAAAGGTTATCTATAATTAATGGTCCGTCATCATCATATTTAAATGAGATGTTACTTAATTCGATACTGCCTGATAACGAAGTTACTATTTCTTTTGAATCAGATGCTTCTGGTTCTGCTTCTAGGATTGGTTTAGCCATTTCTAGAATTGGTTTAATATCAGCTAAAGTAATAGCAATTGATGCAAATGAAGTAAAGGCTCCAGAAACCATACCATATGAAGCATTAAATGCATAGTAATCAGCAACCGATACATGAGATTGAATCGCAATATAGTACAATACTATTTCACTAAATAATGCGATTGCTGTAGTAATAACGCTACCATACTTAACAATCTTAGGTGGATGATTAACTAACATTTGTCCTTGAGAATAAAGCTTTGCCCATCTTGAGAACATACGCTTTTCAGCACCAGCTAATTTAATCTTCTGAATACCTGTAATCATGGCATAAGACATACCAGATTCTTTTGTTGAAATCATCATTGATTCTTTAGATACTTTTATTTGCACAAAAGTAGTCATTAACGAAACAATCAATGTAAGTATAGTAACAATAATTGATGGAACAACTAAAGCAGGCGCAAATGAGAAGATTTGGCCTATATATATTAATGAGAACAACGAAGTGATACTTGATGTAGCAATATTATTAAAGATAATACTGCACAATTGTTGAACATAACTAGATCTAGAAGATAATTCACCTGAACTATAGTCTCTAAAGAAGTTTGGTGGTAAAGAAATAATTCTACTCATTACTGCTGCTTGAACAACAACATTTTGTTTAGTACCAATTCTTTCTGATATCAATCCTTGGAATGTTGAGAATAATAACGTACTAATAGAATTACATACCATGAAGATAGAAATAGCTACCAACAATCTCATTGACTCAGATTCAACAACATTAGAGAACAATAACTTAGTGATAACTGGAGATATCATACCAAGCAAGGTTGCTAGTAATGCCGTGAATAAATATAAGATAATATCTGAAGTAGTTAAGATACTAAACATGAATCTAATTAAATCAGATATTGTTAGTTTTTTAGAAGGAAGAGGTTTGTAGAAACAGATTACATCTCTATTTATTTCTTTAAATGTAGATTTAGAAACATTTACATATTCATCACGATTATAGTCATAATACTTATAACCATGAATTTTTCTTGGTATTAAGGCAATAGGAGTCCCATCTTTTAACGAACCTAACATTGCTCCAAATGAACATTTGTACCAGTCTTCATCTAATCTAACTTCCCTATGCATAATGCCGTAAGGACGCATACAATAATTAATTTGATCTTCTAAAGCTTCGATATCGTCAGGCAATTCAAAAGTCTTCACATCATATTGATAATATTTCAATACTTCGTGAAGTGCTGATTCAATGACTTGTTTTTCTTCGATTCTTACATTAAGTCTCTTGCCAATAATTGAACTGGCAACGTTCATAAAAGCATCGGCGAAATTTTCGTCATCAAGTTTTTTACGATACGCTACTTGCTCATCAAACCAACCCATTTTTACCTCTATTCAGAAACAACAAGTTTTTGATATAACTCACTTGTCTTCATTAATTCTTTATGTGTGCCACGGTCAACAATTCTTCCTTTATCCATGACAATAATTTCATCACAGTTTTTAATTGTTGAAAGACGATGGGCAACAACTATACAAGATATACCTCTATTTTTAATTGCTTTTACTACTTCATATTCTGTTAAAGCATCTAAGGCACTTGTGGCTTCATCTAATATGATGATGGTAGGATCTTGTGCTAATACTCTGGCAATTTCTAGACGTTGTCTTTGACCACCAGAAAAGTCTTTACCACCTTCAATAACCTTATGTTGGTA
The DNA here is from genome assembly GCA_030531215.1 of Erysipelotrichaceae bacterium. GTDB lineage: Bacteria > Bacillota_I > Bacilli_A > Erysipelotrichales > Erysipelotrichaceae > Colivicinus. The sequence goes on along the minus strand of JAUNNY010000003.1, from coordinate 97,694 downwards.
ACCACCAACTCTTTCCATAATATCATCGTGTATTTGTGCGTCTCTTGCGGCTAGAATCATTTCGAAATCTTCAATTGATTCATCCCACATCTTGATGTTATTTTCGATTGTATCTTCAAACAAAATAATATCTTGGTCAACAACAGCTAAACTTGAAACAAATACGCTCTTATTTATTTGACTTGTTGGTTTACCATCAAACAATATTTCACCACTCCATGGTTTTTGTAATCCCGAAATAAGTTTAGACATTGTTGATTTACCACAACCAGAACCGCCAACTAATGCCACCGATTTACCAGGTTCAAGTTTCATATTGAAATCTATTATAAATGGATCAGCTAATTTAGAATAACCAAATGTTAGATTCTTTATTTCGATATTACCTGATAATTTAGTAAAGTCATCGTTTTCTTCATCAGCTTTGAAAATGTTGTCACATGGATAATCCATTACGTCGTCAACTCTTTCCATTTCCGTACGCATTTCTTGAATTGATTGACCAGCTGAAATAATAGATAAAGCTGGTGACATGAATGAACCTAAATAACCAGTGAAGGCATTAATCATACCTAATGTGAATTCACCATTCATCGTCAAGTAAATACCAAATATCAATACTAAATTGTTAGCTAAAGTATTAATAAAGCTTGGGATTAAATTTAAATATTTTTCTTGTTTAGAGAACTTAACATTTTGAGAGTTTACACTAGCTTGATAACCAGACCATTTCGCAAAGAAACCATTTTCAGCACCAGATGATTTAATAGTCTCTATCATTTCAATTCCTGAAACAGTTGTTGATGATAGTTTAGCTTGGTCTCTCAATGTGACACGTGTTAGATTTATTCTTTTAGCAGAAATATATCTAGACATAAGCATATTTATTGTTAAGGCAGTGATACCAACGATTGTTAAAGCAACATTGTATCTAAGCATTACTACTAAGTAGACTATCAACATAATTACATCTATACCAATAGGTGCTAGGATATTGATTAATGTGTTCGCAATTGATGCATTGACATATTGGCGTGATTGAATATCACCAGCCATTCTTTGAGAAAAGAAGTTGATTGGTAATTGTAGAACTTTCCACATATATGAAGTGCTGCCTACTGCAGACATCTTGCCATTGATCTTTCTTGAGTAATTTACTTGAGCAATTGACATGACGACTTTAATAAGCGCAAAGACTGTTAAAACAATTAAGAATGGTTCTGCCCATTCAGGATTGCTTTGTGTTAACAATCTATCAATAAATACTTTAGAAAAACCAGGGCTAATAACACCCATCAAAGATACAATGATACTAGTAGCAATTGTAAAGATAATTGCAGGTTCTGAACCTTTTAATCTACGCTTTACAAATTCAATCATGCTCTTTTGTTTTCCTGAAGGTTCAAAAGTTTCTGATGGTGCAAAATTCAAAACAATTCCTGTAAATTGTTCATCAAATGTTTCCATATCAACGGAAACTTCACCTCTAGCAGGATCGTTTAAATAAGCTTTATTATGTTTAAAACCATTCAATACAACAAAGTGATTAAAACCCCAGTGAATGATGCATGGGAATTGGCCATCTTCTTGGATAGAGTCAACTTCATAACGATATCCTTTTGCTTGCAAACCGTAATATCTAGCAGCTTTTAACATGTTTTTAGCATTTGAACCATCTCTAGAAACACCACAGTCTGCACGTATTTGTTCAAGCGGGATCCATTTATCGTAATAAGCCAATATCATTGCTAGACATGCAGCACCACACTCTAAAGCTTCCAGTTGCATAACTACTGGAACTTTACATTTGCCTTGATTTATTGGCGCCTTTGTCTTCTTCATAACTAATTAAATAATAGATTTATAGGTTTTATACTCTCAACAACTATTTTTGCTTCATATACACCAGGTTCAATATTAGCATTGATAATCAAAGTGTATACCCATTCACCGATTTGAATATTGCCTACATGTAAAACATAATCAGGGAAAGTTCCATCAACGCTAATTGGATCTTTTCTAATTTCATCAATCTTATATTCTTCGTCATTTATTTTTACTGTCTGTCCAACTTCAATTTTAGAGATGTCATCTTCTTTAACGTATAATCTTATAACATTACCTTCAGTGTTTACTGCAACGGTGTTTATTGTAGTATCCATCGTGCCAAAAGTAGCCCACACTAATGCACCAACTAACAACACAATTACAGATGTTAAAAGAATCCATATACTAGGTGAAGTCACTTTTAAATAATCATTTAGTTCTTCTGGTGAAGATATTCTTTTTAAACTCTTCTCTCTAAATAGTTTTTCAGACATAATTACTCCTTATGCAATAATAAAAAGCCTTATTTATATAATTATATCTCTAATTAAGGCTAATTATATGAATAAATAGGCTTCTTTCTTAATAATTCAGACTAAAAAAATATGTTATTTGTCACTTATCTTTCACATATTGATTATAAAGTTCGTTTTTTGACACATTGTATTCATTTGCGATGTCTTGAACGGCTTTTTTGGTCTTATATCCTTGTTTAACAAGTTGCTCTACCTGAGGAAGTAAACTTTCTAAACTTATTTCTTGTTTTTCATTAATTTTTCCTTCAATCAATAAGACTATTTCACCTTTAATATCTGTCAGCGTGGTCAATTCTTCTAAAGTACCCCTTAAATATTCCTCGTGTAATTTTGTTAATTCTCTTGCGATAACAGCTTTTCTATTTCCAAAAACTTCTAAACACATCTTTAATGTTTTTTCGATACGATGTGGTGCTTCATAAAATATTAATGTATATGGAAAATCTATTAACTCTTTTAATTCTTTTTTAGCTAGTGTTGGTTTTGAATTTAAGAAACCATAAAACAAATAGTGATTGGTATTTAAACCAGATGCAACTAAAGCATTAATACCAGCACTTGGACCAGATATAGTTTGAATATTAAATCCTTTATTAATTACTTCATTAACTAATACATAACCAGGATCAGATATTAAAGGATATCCCGCATCAGATATCAAAGCAACATCTTTACCTTCTTCTAATAACGAGATGATTCCTTTGGTACTATTTTCTTCGTTGAAGTTATGATAAGTAATTAACTTTGTGTGGATATCAAAATGAGTTAGTAACTTTACTGAATTTCTCGTATCTTCACATGCGATTACTTCAACATTTCTAAAAACATCTAGGGCTCTAGGTGTTACTTCGTTCAAATTACCTATTGGTGTGGCCACAAGAAAAAGTGTGGCGTTTTTATTCACCATCACTTATCTCCTGTTCTTCTTGTTCCTTTTTAATATTCTTAATTACTTTGCCTTTTTCTAATAATTCATCTAAGCCAATAAATATAGCGTGTTCATTATTTTCTAATTTACAGTTCTTGGCAATAATGTTCATTGAAGTGATGCGATATCTTTCGCCTTCATATTCAATGCTTGAATTTATTTTTGGTAAATCTTTTCTTAGATCTTTGTACGCTTCATCTTCATATTTTAGACAGCACATCAAGTTACCACATTGTCCAGATAATTTTTGGATGTTTAATGCCAACAACTGGTTCTTTGCCATGTTGATAGAGATACGGTCAAAATCACCTAAGAATTTAGCACAACATAATTCTCTTCCACAAACTCCAACACCTGATACCATTTTAGCTTTATCTCTAGTTCCGACTTGTCTTAAGTCAATACGGCAATGGAATATAGATGCTAAAACTTTTAATAATTCTCTAAAGTCTACTCTATCGTCTGCTAAATAGATGAAAGTTATTTTAGTTCTATCTAATGTGTATTCAGCTGAAATAATGTTCATACCAAGATTTAAATTATCTGATTCTTCTTGGCAGATTTCTTTAGCATTCAATGCATCATTTTTATTAGCTAAGAATTGTTCATAATCTTCGTTATTAGCTTTACGTATAATAGGCTTGATTTCCATTTCTACGTTTGGTTTTTCAAATGGATCGCCTACAACCGTTGCATATTCAATTCCACGCTGTGTTTCTACAACAACACCAACTCCGTTAGCTATCGTCTCATCCTCACAAGAGAATGTATAACACTTATTTGTTGTTTCAAATTTTACTGATATATATTTCATAAACTACCTTTCTAGATATATGATATTATTTGACACGCAATTGAGTCAAACAACAATTTTCTTTCCGCATTAATACCAATTTTATCTTTAGCACTAGTAAAAATCTTTAATAATTTTTCTGGTTTGTTTTCAGCAATAATCTTTAAATGATTATTATATTCGTCATCATCAATGTAATTGTTAACTATACTGTCTTCTATCATTTGAATAATAATGTCTAAAAAATAATCTAGGCATGTCCTTAAATCATCACGATCTTTAAAAGAAGGATATAGCTCTTTATAGAACAATACTGGTAAATATTCTTTATCATTGAAGTTTTCTATAGTCTTATATACATAGTCTTTAGCTGTTAGATAAAACTCATCGTTTAGGTCAAATTTAGGATTATATTCATGAAGAATATTTGTTAATAAATAAGCGTCAACATAGTCAAAACCATTAGCTGTATATTCATCAATTAAATAACTAAAATCTCTTTGTAGAAAAGGAACTTCTTGGCATCTTGATACGATCGTTGGAAGTAATCCATCTTTGTTGTCAGTAATAAAGATACCATAGGTATTTTCATTACTAGGTTCTTCCATAAATTTTAAAATCATATTTAATACTTTGATACTTGAATTGTTTATATTAGCTAAAATATATATCTTCTTTCCTGATGCTTCTAAAGAGGTGCGTGAAAATTCATCCATGACTCTTTCAATATCATCTTTTTTTATTGAGTCTTTATAACCATCAATATATATAACATCAAAGTATTCGTTGTTTGCGACTCTTTTACACGTTTCACAAGTTTCGCACGCAAAACCTTTATTGTCTTCAATAATCGACATTGCTAATAGATATGCTGCATCTATTTTCAATCTTGAAAATTCTCCAGAAAATAAGTAGCTATGTGCTACTTTATTATTCTTTAATGAATTGAACAAGCTTTGATAAGCTACTGGCTCTTTATGTTTTAATTCACTTTGAATCATTAATCAAACCTAAGATTAATTTCATTGCTTCTTCAGCTACTGTTTCTCTATCTTTAGAAGCATCAACGATTTTTATTCTATCTTTAAAGCGATTTAATACTTCTTTATATCCTTGTTTAACAAGATGATGAAAATCAATTGACTCTTGATCTAGACGATCTTTAAATTCTCTATTTTTTAATCTTGCTAGACCAACTTCTTCATCGATGTCTAGATAGATAGTCAAATCTGGATAAGTATTTTCTGTAGCAAACATATTTACATTTAATACTTCTTCTAGACCTAGTTTTCTTCCAAAACCTTGATAAGCTAAAGAAGAATCTAAATATCTTTCACATATTACTATCTTGCCTTGTGCTAATGCAGGGAACACTTTTTCTACTAGATGTTGTCTTCTGCTTGCGGCATATAATAAAGCTTCTGTCTTTGGATCCATAGCAGTATTCTTTGGATCTAAGATAACATTTCTTATTTGTTCAGCAATATCAATACCACCTGGTTCTCTTGTATGCACAACTTCATAACCAAGTTCAGTTAGTTTCTTATCTAAATTATTAGCTACAGTTGTTTTCCCACAACCATCAGGGCCTTCAAGTGTAATAAAATATCCCTTCATTAATTTAAATTCTCCGGTTTTGGTTTAAGTGCATCATCTAACATCTTTAAAACATTCTTTTTGATTGTTTCGTATTGTTCATAAGTAAGTTCAATATCTTCATTAGAATTGATGATGAATCCAGGTGTGTTAACGTTATCTAACATTTCCTTAGTTTGTTCAATTTCATCATATAGTTCGCTTGTCATAATTACATACTTACTTGTACCATTTTCATTCACAAACAAAACATTATCTTCTTGATTAAGACAATCTAATTCGTTTTTAATGTTTTTTAATTTTTTAATATCAACTATCATATATTTATTATACTCTCAGTCATCTCTGATATTGTGGCAAAGAAATCAGGAACAGAAAGAATTTTATCATAACATGAATCTACAGCATCGAAGAAATAAGCTCCCTCAGCTTCTCTTTCATCCAATTCCCATATTCTTCCCAAATATTTTCCATATGTATATTTATCTATAAATTCTCTTAATACCTCTTTAGTTCTTAATTCATCATCGTGTTTCAACAATGTCAACATCAATAAGATATAAGAAGTAACAGAATAATCATTGGCTTCGCAATATACTCTATACATCTCATCAATATCTTCTTTCATATATAAAATATAAGTCAATCGTTCAATATGATTACTTGAGTTTGGATAAGTAGTAACAACCATCAAGTTCTCAACTTTTTGTGCAAGTGTATAATTTCCAATACTTATTGCGAAGTCAACGAATAAATCTAGAGTTTGAAGATAAGCGGTTCTTTCAAATTCACTAAAATCTGGATACTGGTCTTTTTCGCTATATAGAAATTTAAAACATGCATGTGCATATGCGTTATCAGCTACCATATACACAATAACGAAAGCTTCACGGCATAAATAATATTTATCAATGGCTTTATAAGCTCTTTTTTCAATATCAATTCCCGAAGAAAATAAATACCTCATGACCAGTTTATATGCAATGGGGCTGTTTTTTTCTATCTCATAATTTTTATAATTTTTAGTTACAAAGAAATTAGTCAAATACTCTTTGCGCTTATCTGGCTCCATGGTTCTAAGAGTTTCGAGTAATTTTTCATATGTTATTTTTTCTTTATTCATTTTCTAACCTATACATTAATGCGATTGTTTTTGAATCATCAATTGTTCCATCGATAATCATTTGTTTTATTTCTTGTAAAGTATATTCATATACATTTAGTCTTTCATCTACATCTAAATTTTGGCCCATGTATTCATCAGTTTCGCCACTATATAGATAAATACGTTCTGAACAGTATCCACATGTAGGGATAATACTGCCAAGTTTCTTTACGTTTTTGGCCTTGTACCCAGTTTCTTCAATAGCTTCTCTTAAGATTGCCTCATCAGGGTTTTCGTTAAGTTCTATCTTACCAGCTGGAAATTCCAACATCTCTTTTCCTGTGGCATAGCGATACTGCTTAACCATAAAATATTTATCGTCGTGTTTTAAACCGATACACACCCCACCATTATGAAGAACTACTTCTCTTATGGTTTTGCTACCATCATCTAGCTCAACTTCATCTTTGACAACGTGGATTACTTTACCTTTGTATATTTCTTGTCTATTTATTTGTTTTTCCATTTTCCCTCTATATATATTATTCAATAGAAATATCGAATATCCTTAAAAATAATCAAAAAAGAGATGATTTCATCTCTTAATCTTCGTCGGTTGGTAAATAGAATATCTTTTCATCACCTTTAGAGAACATATATTCACCTCTAGCATAGGTTTGAACATAATCAGGATCTTCTAATTTTTCCTTCGTAGATATTAATGAAGCATTTTCATCTTTTATTTTTTGCAGCTCTTGTTCAACAACATCGGCTTGCTTCTGTAAAGAGAATACGTTGTATACTCTTTTTAATACATTAGCTAATATAACAATGGATACGATGATTAAGATAATTGAAACAATCTTAAGCGCAACATTGTCTTTTTTCTTGTTTTTCCCTTTTTTAGCCATATTAGTATTATACTATTTTCTATCCTTTAGTTTAAGCACATCTCAAGATACTTATTTTGATTCATCAATTACGCGATACATTCCAAAAGCTTCAGCTTTGCTTGCTGAAGTCTTTATTTCAAGAACTTCAATAGAAATTTCTCTGTTGCCAAAGATTATTTTGACAATATCACCAACTTTAACTTCGCTTGACGGTTTAGCTAGTTTATTGTTGATGAACAGCCTATCATTAAGTGCTAATTCTTTGCCAACTTCTCTTCTTTTTAAGATACGTGATACTTTTAAATACTTATCGATTCTCATTTTTCTCTAATTTATCCAGGTTATCTACCAGTTTCAACAGTTTATTAATACTATCTGTTTGATTAGTAATGGATATCTCTAGTTTACTATTTTTATAGCCAATGTTTATATCTTTTGATAAATTGTTGCAGTATTCAAATAACTTTAAACCATCTATATTATCAGAGTAATTCTTTGATAGAACGATTCTAAATAAGCCGCCTTTATTAGATACTTTTTCTATTAAGTTTAAGTTACACAATAATTCGAGGCGTTTCTTCTCAAATAAAGCTTCAACTTGTTTAGGAAGACGTCCATACTCATCCAATATTTTTAGATAATAATTAAATAAATCTTGTTTGTTATCTATCTTATCCAATTCATGATAAAGTGCTAGTTTCTCATAATCGTTGTCTGAGAACTGTTCAGGAATATATGAAGAAATCGGTACATTAACTATGTTCTTTTCAACTTCTTGTTCAACTTCTTCACCCTTCTTGATTCTGATCGCTTTATTTAACATCGCTAAATATAAGTCCAAACCAACATTATCTATAAAGCCTGATTGCTTAGCACCTAACAAGTCTCCAGCGCCACGAATAGTCAAATCACGCATTGCGATTTTATATCCTGATCCAAGTGCTGCGAATTCTTTGATTGCTTCTAAACGTTTTAATGAATTTTCATTTAATTGTTTTCTTTCAGGAATCAATAAATATGCATAAGCAATTCTATCTGATCTTCCAACTCTTCCTTTAATTTGATACAACTGTGACAAGCCAAAGTTTTGGGCATTATCAACAATGATAGTATTTGCGTTAGGAATGTCTAAACCTGTCTCAATGATGGTTGTACATATCAAAACATTTATTTCGTTATTGTAGAACTTATACATAACATCTTCAATTTCTTCCCTTACCATCTTTCCGTGCGCAATACCTATTTTTGCTTCAGGAAGTTTCTTTGATAATTTAGATGCTATTGAATAGATTAAATCGACATCGTTGTATAAATAAAATACTTGGCCGTTTCTTTCAAGCTCGCGCATAATAACTTCTTCAATCAAATTTTCAGACTTATGAACAACATAAGTTTGAACTGGGTAACGATTACTTGGTGGTGTATCTAAAGTCGATAAACCTCTTACACCAATTAACGACATCTGCAAAGTTCTAGGAATAGGTGTCGCACTTAATGATAAAACGTCAATAGAATTCTTCATAACTTTGATTTTTTCTTTATGTTCAACGCCAAATCTTTGCTCCTCATCAATAATTAATAAACCTAAATCTTTGTATTCAACGTCATTAGAAAGAATACGATGAGTACCGATTAAAATATCAACTTTTCCTAATTTCAAATCTTGAAGAATCTGTTTAACACTCGCATCAGATACATATCTATTTAATAGTTCAATTCTAACAGGGAAATCACGGAATCTTTTTACAAATGTTTCATAGTGCTGTAATGATAAAACGGTAGTTGGGCATAAGTAAGCAACCTGTTTATTATCTTTAACAGCTTTGAATGCTGCACGAATTGCTACCTCAGTCTTACCAAAGCCAACATCACCACAAAGAAGTCTATCCATTGGTTTAGATAGTTCCATATCTTCTTTTACTTCTCTAGTGGCTATTATCTGATCAGGTGTTAACTCAAATTGGAAAGCATCTTCAAATTCTTTTGACATCTCATCGTCTTTAGAGAAGGCATAACCAATATTAGTGTCTCTAGCACTGTATAACTCAATTAATTTTTCAGCAATATCGTTGACACTTTCTTCAACACGGCGTTTAGTTTCAACCCATTCTTTAGATCCTAATTTATGTAATTTAGGAACGACGCCTTCTTTAGATACATATTTTCTTACTAAAGAGAATTGGGAAATTGGTACTAATAGTTCATCATTGCCCTTATATATTATTTTTAGATAATCGCAATCAATACCATTGATAGTTCTTGTTTCAATACAAAGATATTGGCCAATACCATATTGATCATGAACAACATAATCCCCTTTATGTAATTCTTCATATGAATTTAAAGTTCTTGCTTCAGCATATTTAGTTGCGAATCTACCTCGATGTGGTCTTTGTTTAAACAATTCTTTGCTTGAATAAACACTTAAATCGAGTTTATCTATTTCATATCCACCATACAAATTTCCACATCCAACATTAATTCCTTCGTTTAGTTTGTCATCAAAAATTGAATATTTTATATCTTGTTTTATTAAACTATTGATTACATCTTCTGCTTGTTTATCTTCTAAAATGATTAATTTATATTTACTTTTATCATTGTTTAAAGTGTTTAAGACATAATCAATCGAACCATATGGCAAATCTATTTCATTAATGAATGAAACGTCTTTGAATGGTTCGCCTTTTATAATATCTTCATTAACACATTCTTGATGAAAATCGCTGTAGACATAAAATCTTAAAGGCAATTTCTTTTCTTCGTGCATCTCTTGAATATAAGAAATTGTTTCGTCATTTAACATCTTTAGATGTGCTCGAATCTTTTCTTCATCACTCAAGTACAAATCGTGATTTATAACATAATCTTTTAAATGATCTTTTTTAAAGAAACAATAATAGAAATATTGCGATTGACGATAAACATCATTATTAATATATTCAAGATTGAGTTCCATCTCTCCTGAAAGTATTTCTAAATTCTCGTTTAAATATTGTTTTTCTTCATCATTAAAAAAGACATCTTTCGCAAAGCAGATTGTAACTTCATCAATCTTTTGTAATGTCCTTTGACTGTTTACATCAAAAAATCTAATAGAGTCTACAACATCATCAAAGAATTCAATTCTAATAGGCAAATCATAGTTAACACTATAGATATCAACGATATAGCCTCTTGATGAATAACACATTGGCGTTTCGACGTGATTTACCAATTCATATCCCATCTTACACAAATTTGATACTAACTCTTCTTTGCTTAGTTCTTCGTCCTTCTTAATGGTTATGATGTTATCTTGTAATTCTTGTTTTGTAGGTAAATGCCTAATAAAGCCATATGGAGAAGTGATGATAACTTTTAGTCTATCGTTAGTTATTATTTGATATAAACTATTTAATCTTTCAGCGCGATTTTCAAAAGAAGAAGCAATCTCTTCAGCACGTAATGATTCTTCAGGAAGATATGTAACTAGTTCATCATCGTCAAAATATGATAATAATATTTCTTTTAGACGATTAGCTAAATAATTGTTTTCTTTGATAATGATTATTGGCTTGTTTTGATTTTTCGCCCTAATTGATAATTTTAGAGCTTCTTCTATAAGGTTGTTATAACTTAAAAAAGAATGATTGTTATCATTCACTATTGTTTCTATTTTGTTTAAAATATTAAGATTCTTCATCAATTAAACTTATTCATAACATCTTCAAAGCTATTGTCTAATGCATATATTAAAGCATCCTTTGCCTTAATAGCACCAGCTTCGAATAATTCGGTTTCTTCTTTTGTAAATTTGCCCAAAACATAATCCTTAGTATCCATTAACTTATTATTAGAGATACCGATTCTAATACGGTTTATATCTTCACTGCCTACTAAATTAATAATATTACGCATTCCATTTTGGCCACCACAAGATCCAGAATGTCTCAATCTTAGTTTACCGACTGGTAAATCTAAATCATCGTGAACCACGATGACATCTTTTATGTCAACATCATAAAACTTCATTAAAGATATTACAGCTTCACCAGATAAGTTCATGTATGTTTGAGGTTTGGCGATAATTACTTTTTCTCCTTTATGTCTATAGACAGTATATTTTGCCTTGCACTTACTTTTATCTAATTCTAAGTTAAGTTCCTTAAGCAATAAATCGACAATATGAAAACCAGCGTTGTGACGCGTCTTTTCATATTCTTTTCCTGGATTTCCTAGACCGACGATTAATTTCATTCTTCCTCTGCTGGTTTATCATTTGATAGGTCAATACTTTCAAAAGTTTTAATATATGAATCGTATAAACCTAATTCAATCATATATTGTTTGCCAATATAAGATTCTGTAAAAATCTTTAAATCTTCTTTATCATAATCAGATATATTCTCTGCTAAATATAATAATGTACATGCTGCAAAACGTTTATAAATACCAATAAATCTTTTTTCGTATCTTAACTTTGTGTACTCGCCATTTAACAATATATTAAAGAATTCAACACCTGAATCCTCAAGCTTTGCTAATGCTTTATATACAGCTGCAACAAGTTGATATTCAACCATGACTCCTAGTTCATCTTGGTAAATGCATAACTTCTTCATCATCTTTTCTAGCATATCAACTCTATTTACTCTTTTAGCTCTTGCTAAACACATAATATACCAAACAAAAATATCTGCGTTTGTTAAAGCTTTTTCTAAAGCGAATTTGCCTTTGTTTTCAAAAATCTCTTTAAATGATAAATCTTCAAAAGTTTCATCAACTTTATCAGGATACTTGTCTAGTTCTATATACAATTTAAATAATTTAGCCTTAGCTTTTAATTCTTCTGATTTTTCATTATTCAAATATGTTAAGACATCATCATAGGCACAGTCACCTTGTTCCTTAACCTTATTAAAACATTCAACATAACCTTTTGTTTGACGATACTTTTTTAACGTTTGAATGTTTTTGATTGTCATGTATACAACAATCGCAAATGTAAATAATAATAGTGTAGAATTCATATTTCCTCCCTATATACCAAATAGTTTATCGTAATTGTCATTAATAATAAACTTAAAGAACTCTTCATTAATTCCTAATTCTTCACAGATTTTCTTACCTGTATATACAACATTACTTGGTTCGTTTCTTTTACCACGATTTGGAACAGGTGATAAATACGGACAATCTGTTTCAATTAATAATCTATCTACAGGAACAGTTCTAATAACCTCTAGTGGTTCTCTAGCATTTTTCCAAGTGACAGTACCACTGATAGATATATAATAACCTAATTTAACAAGATTTTTTGCCATCATAGCACTATCTGAGTAACAATGAATTACACCTTTACATGGATATTTCTTCAAAATATCATAAGTATCCTGAATAGCATCTCTAGTGTGTACGATAATTGGTTTGTCTAATTCCTGAGCAATCTTTATTTGTTTAATAAATACCTCAATTTGTTTCTCTTTGTTTTCTTTACCGTAATGATAATCTAAACCTATTTCACCAATTGCTTTAACATCATCAGTTTTATATAGCTCATGGTACTTATTAAATAATTCATCAGTAACTTTATCAGCATCTCCTGGATAAATACCCAGGGCTCTTTTAAATTTAATATCTTTGTGATTGATTGTTTTCGCAAATTCATAATCTTCTAGATATGAAGAAATAATCATTGCTTTTTTTACATCAAAAAAGACCATGTTATTTAAAACGTTATCTAAATCTTGCCTAAACGCTTCATCATTAATATGACAATGTGAATCTAACCAGCTCATTATTTACCTAAACAGAAGTTTCTAAACATATGATCTATTAGATCTTCCTGATATTCCTTTCCTAAAATTTCACATAGATAATGATATGCTTCGTCTAAATTAGTAACAACCATATCAATACCATCTGTATCAATATGTTCAAACATTTGTTTTAATTCATTAAGACATGATTTCATCAAAGCAATCTGTCTTTCATTATTTAAAATATCATCATCGACTAAGCTAATATCATCTTTATATTTTTCATTTAAATAATTAACTAAACTATCTATTTGTTTATCTTTTGCACAAATGTTTATATCGCCCATCCTATTAAGATCAGATTTGTTGTATACGATTACTCTATTCATATCTTTAGTCATATCCATAAGATTCTGATCTTGATCATCAACATTAGTTGAATCAACTACTAAGATTACTAATTCAGCTTCCTTGATTGCTTGGATTGATTTTTCAATACCTATTTTTTCAATAATATCACTGGATTCATGAATACCCGCAGTATCAATTAAGTTTAGTGTTATATTTTTTAGATTTACTTTGCCTTCAACCAAATCTCTAGTTGTTCCGGCAATATCTGTGACGATTGCTTTGTCTGCTTGTAATAGAGCATTTAACAGACTAGATTTGCCTACGTTTGGTTTGCCTATAATAACAGTCTTAATTCCATCTTTAACCACTCTAAATCTTTCAGCCTTATCAACCATTTCTTCAGCATCTTTAATCCATTTTTCAACATATGGTTTAATGACTTCATTAGACATTTGGATTTCATCTTCATATTCAGGATAGTCAATATTTACTTCAATCATGGATATGACGTTTTTCATTTCATCCATTAAAGGTGTAATCAGTCTTTCTACTGAACCATTGATACCTTTGATTGCTGACTTAGCTTGTATTGAAGTGCTAGCTTTAACTAAATCATTTATGGAATCAGCTTCTGATAAATTAATACGTCCATTTAAATAAGCACGTTTTGTGAATTCGCCCGGTTCGGCTAAACGGCAACCTTTTTCCAATAATAAATTTAATACTAATCTTGTTACATACACTCCGCCATGGCAATTGATTTCAACCATCTTCTCCTTAGTATAAGATTTGCCTTCATCAAAAAAAGATATCAATACTTCGTCGATTATTTCTTCGCCATTATAGATGTGAGCATACACAATGCTATTAGGTTTTATATCTTTAACTTTGCTGATGCTTTTGGCAATTTCAAAACTATCATCTCCTGACATTCTAACAATAGAGATGGCACCATCTTTTAATGCTGTTGAAATTGCGCAAATAGTATCATTTAACATAATTCAATATAGTACCCGATTTTATAAGTTTCGTTTGGATTTAATTTGATTAATTCAAATTCATCCGCAAATGGATTAATGGCTTCCTTAATGTTGTTGTTTGATAGCCATGGTTCAATACAAATATAATCTGCCCTTTGGTCAGCATTCCATAGACCTAAATAGCCAAAACTAGACATGTCAACTTTAACATTGTATTCTTCTGTCTTCATCAAAACATATTTTGATTTCAAGTCTTTTAAAATGATTGTTTTGAGTTCAGCAACATCTTTTAAGAAATTTTTATATTCACCTAGTTTCATTTTGTAATTGTTGGATGCATCTTTAATTACTGTTCCTTCTTCATCTTCTTCAAATACTAATGACATTTTTTCAAAATCCCTAACTATAAATGCAGGATGCAAGCCAAAAGTAAAAGGCATAACTTTATCATCGTCATTTGTAATATCATAATTAATCAGTACTTTATTACCATCTAATGTATAAGTAATATGATAAGTAAATTTAAATGGATATTCTTTTAATGTTTCTTCATTTGACTTTAATTCCATTACCACTTTATTACCATCATCACATATGGTATCTAGAGTTGCATATCTGATTAACCCATGATTACGGCATGGATATTCTTTTCCATCAAGTATGTATTTTTTAGAGTTTGGAGAACTTATCATCGGAAATAAAGTAGGATTCTTGCCAGACCAATAAGGACCATCTCCTTTATATAAAACATCTAAACCTTTATATGTTAAGCTAGACATTTCACCGCCTTTGTTACATAATTCAAGTTTTAAAATACCATTATCTAAGATCATTGTTTAACTCCTTTGAACATTTTTCTAACATATATGTTTTCGCTTTACGAAGCGCTTTTAAACAATAGAATAAACCATCATAATATCCCTTTTGTTCAACATTAGCTGAAGGTGCATTTTCAATTTCATTACCTAAAGCTTGTTCGACAACTTCTAAGTCATTAACATGGTTGCTCGCAAATTCATAATATTTGTTTATTGCTTTTATGTGGTTATCAACATAATCTTTATTGTTGGCTTCACCATATGATACGTTTTCTAATATATCTCTATATGCATCAAAAACATTATTGTAATCTTTATTGATATCCATTACTTCTGGTTTATTAAGCATGCCAGCGTTATCAAAATTACTGCTTATATTTATTTGCGATGTATTAAATGTATCATTAAATTCGTAACTTATATTTCTTATATTTTTATTAGTTACATAGTCATTTAATTTGTCATAAACTTTATCATATGTTTCACCATTTACTTCTAATAATTCGCTCAATTTAGAAACATAATTATTACGATAATATACGTCTAATTCAGTTACACTCTTATATGCATTTGTTTTTAAATATATATTTTCTGTTAAAGGAAATAGACCGTTGTTATTAAAATAACTTTTTAGTGGTTCGTCTATATCGTTAGTTTCGTGAAAATCAAAAGATGATGAATCGTTGCCTTGTTTTCGATCAGTGATTGCGCTAATTATTATTCTTGCGAAATATACAATAATAGCAATTACTAATAGTATGGCAATAACAGAAAACAATATTCTAAAAACACCACCAAATAAAAATAGCGGAATAATTATTATGAATGGTAAAAAACCTAGCCCTGAACGTTTCACTTAATCTTCTCCCATATAGAAGAAATAGACATAAATCTTATCGAATCAGCGTTTTCTTTAGCTTTGCTTCTTTGCGACTTGATAACATTATTGTGTCTTTCTTTTAAGATACCTTTATCAACCATGTATTTAACATATAAGCATTTTTTTAATAAGTACCATTTTCTAATACATGCTTTTACAAATTCTTCTTTTTCTTCATAATCTTTTGGCAATTCATCGATTTGTTTTTCTATAGATTGAGTTTGTTCTGTACATATATTTAATACATCTTCATAATTCTTAAAATGTTTTTTATCTAGTTTTCTTTGTAAAACGCTTGGTTTTAATTTTTGATTATGATCGTCAACTACTGTGTTAACATCGCCCAACGAAAAGGCCAACATGTTATTTCTTAAAGCCTTATATTCTTCGTGTTCAGTTAACGCAAAATAACTCGCTATGGCATAGATATAATTATCATCAAAAATAATATAAGCATTACCATCTTCTTTTCTTTCATACAAAATATAAGGGATAAGCAGTGCTTCGTTATCTAATTTATTTATATCTTTATATCTAATAATTGAATTTGATATTGAATCTGAACAAATAGGCAAATGATAATTGCAAATTATATAAAAATCTTCATTAATTTTTAGAAACCTATTTAGTGCTTTTGAATTAATGTCTTCATTGATAGATAGATAGTCCTGTAAGAAGCCGTTAAAACTACAATCATTTCCTTTTCTTCTAGGATCCATCTTGGTAGATAGTAATGTATAAATACTCATATTTAACCTCAACTAATATATTAATTTTACCTTAATAAATGGCAAAATGTATATCATACACATCTTTATCTAGTATAATTGAAATAGGAGGAATACATATGAGTAAAATTGATGAAACAATCCAAAAGATGCAAGAAAGCATTGATGATCTAGAAAATACTGTTAAACAAAAAACAGACAGATTGAATGAAACTGCAAAAGAAAGAACAGCAGTATTGGTTGAAAAGACAGAAACAGCTATTAATTCTTCAATCGAAAAAATAAAAGCAGTGGCTGAAGATGTTAAAGATGAAGAAAAATTAAATGAATTCTTAGAAAATGTTCAAGTAAAATCAAAAGAAGCAGTTGATTATACTAAGGCTAAAGTTGAAGAATTCGCAAATACACCTCCAAAACAAACTGTTGATAAAGTGTATGAAGATATAGCTGCAGAATTTGACAAGATTAAAGATTCTGATGTTGTAAAATCTGTTGGTGAATTCTTTAAGGGTGTCAGTGATAATGTAACTGAATACTTAAATAAACCAGAAGTTAAAGAAGCTATCAACAAAGCTAAGAAAACTACTATTTCAATTGCTGAAAAAGGCGTTGACGGATTAAAGAAAGTTTTGGCTACTGACGAAGTAAAAGAAGCTAAAGAAAAAGTTGAAGACGTTGTTGAAGCAGCTGCAGACAAAGTTGAAAATGTAGTTGAAGAAGTTAAAGACAAAGTTGAAGATATCGTAGAAGAAATCAAAGAAGAACATATCAACTAATTTACTAGATTATCAGAATAACAAAAGTCTCGTTCCTATGATGTGAACGAGACTTTTTATATGTAAGTATTGTTATTTTGCTCTGATTTCTATACGATCAACTGTATCTTGATCAAGATTCAAGATATCACCATATAAGATAACAACATCATCTTTATCGTGAACCTCTTGTTCAATTACACAAGCATAACCATTTTTTTCAATTAAGTTGCCGTTAAAGGTTTCACAATTCTTTTTGATGCTCTTGTCTAATTCGATGTCATTTATCTTGATTGAACTCGCGTCAACGTCTTTTAAATAAAATGATAACGATGAGATGATTGCTTCTTTAGATTCATTTTCTTCGTCTTCTTCATTTATAAAACTAGCTATTCCAAAATCTTTGCCCAGGAATGACACATTAACATCTTTAACTTCTTCAAAACCAGGAATAACTTCTGGTAATTCAAAATCAAAGATTAAGCTAGTATATTCCACATTATCATAACCTACTGATATGGTATAGTCATCAAAAGACAAGACATAGTAATCTTCTTTCTTTTCACTATCACATCCCAATAAGATAAAACATAGTAAAACAATAATGATTTTTTTCATTTTACATTTTCTCTGGAGCAGATACGCCCAATAAGTTTAGAGCGTTTCTTAACGTTATTTTTGTAGCTAAAGCTAAAGATAATCTTTCATTTGTTAACTCTGGATTATTTTGATCTATAATCTTACATGCGCCATAGAATGAATGGAAGTATGTAGCTAGTTTCTGTATATAGTTACAAATCTTATTTGGAGCTCTAGTTATAGCTGCATCCGCAACAACATCAGTAAATGAATTAATGTGTTTTAATAAATCTGCTTCTTTTTCGCCAGTCAGCAATGAATATGTTTCTTGTTTTGAAGGTGTTGCTTGTCTTAATACAGAACATATTCTTGCATAAGCATATTGAGCATAATATACTGGGTTATCGTTTGTTTGGCTCTTAGCTAAAGCTAGATCTAAATCCATATGTGAATCTAGCGCTTTAGATAAGAAGAAATATCTTGCAGCATCTAAACCAATGTCATCAATTAACTCTCTAATAGTAATGGCATTGCCTGTACGTTTAGACATTTTAACTTCTTCGCCATTTTCAACTATTCTTACCATTTGACATAAATCAACATATAATTTGTCGCTTGGATAACCTAAAGCTTTCATTGCGGCTTTCATTCTAGGAATATAACCGTGATGATCGGCACCCCAAATATTTACAAGCACATCATATCCTCTATCAAACTTATAGGCATGGTTTGCAATATCTGGAGTCATATAAGTATATAGACCATCTTTCTTCTTTAAGACTCTATCTTTTTCATCTCCATATTCAGTTGATTTAAACCAAATAGCGTCATCTTGTTCATATAAAAGACCTTTTTCATTCATGGTTTCAACAATCTTTTCTACCATGCCTTGATCATAAATCCATTTTTCAGAAATCCACGAATCAAATTCACAACCATAATAATTTAAATCTTCTTTGATTCTTTCTAATTCTAAATCTCTTCCTGCTTTTTTTAGATGTTCTATTGCTTCATCTTGAGGAAAGTTTAACCACTTATCACCATCGGTTTCCTTAATCTTCTTCGCAATCTCAATTACGTCTTGTCCATGATAGCCATCATCTGGCAAAGTAAAATCTAATCCATACAATTCTCTATATCTGCCATATAGAGATTTTCCAAGATTAGTTATTTGTGCACCTGCATCGTTAATATAATATTCTCTTGTTACATCATATCCAGCTGCTTTCATAATTCTCACGCAACTATCACCCCATGCAGCACCACGCGCATGTCCACAATGAAGCACGCCAGTTGGATTAGCACTAACATATTCTTCTAGTATTTTGGTTCCATTACCAGTATTAGATTTTCCATATTCATTATCTAAATCGATAACGGTATTAATGCAATTAGCTAAAGCATCTTTCTTCATCCAGAAATTAATAAATCCTGGTCCTGCTATTTCAATAGAATTAATTTCTTCTAACTTAGTTAACAAAACTTCTTTAATGTCATTAGCGATATCTTGTGGTTTTTTGCCTACTAGTTTAGTAAGTCTCATAGCGATATTAGTAGAATAATCACCATTCGTATTGTCCTTAGGTATTTCAATCATAATTATTTTATCCTCAGGAACAATATCATAAACTTGTTTGACAGTCTCTTTAATTTTCTCTATTAGTTTTTCTTCAATATTCATATTTATCACCTTACTCATTTATACTCTTAGATGCGATTAAATCAACATTCATATCTAAGATATTTTTTACTATAACATCACCCATTTTGATTGGCACTTTAACTTTAACATCTTTTAAAATTTTCATTAATTCCATCATCTTTGCTTTAGGAATCGGACTAGAAGTAATAACCGGCAAACGATGATATAACTTAGATTCGATTTCTAGTGTAGTGGTTACTGTTCTTAATGGATTAGTTAATTCATTGATTGCATAGGTTTCTCCTCTAGAACAACTATTACCTTCAACAACAATTTTCTCACCAACTTGATTTACTGTTAGTCGACACCCCTTAGGACAATTGATACATATCAAGTTCATTCAATTACCTCCCAATGAAGTTCACCATTCAAATTAGCCAACTCTTCCTTCTTAATTAATACTTTCTGCATTTCGCTAGGAACGATTCCTAACTTATTTACATATTTATCTATGCCAACGCCTGTAACGTGAATCTTACATTGTTTAAAAACTTTATTAACTCTAAAACTAAATTCAATGCCTTCACCTAAATGGAAATATTGTGGAACCATATAAGATATACCATTACCTAGAACATTAATTTGTTTTTCTGTTTTAGATTTATTTCCTTTTATATAATCAGCAGCAGCCTTGCCGCATTTCTTAGCTTCTATAGATACATAATCAACTAAATCATGAACATGAAGTGCATTTCCACACGCAAATATGCCATCAACTGAGGTCATATATGTTTCATCAACAACCGCGCCTTTAGTTCGTTTATCCAAAGTAACACCCAAATCTTCTACTAAAGTATTTTCTGGAATCAAACCTATCGACAACAACAAACAATCACATTCTATTTCTTGTTCAGATCCTTGAATTTTTTGTAGCTTATCATCTACCGAAATCAAAGTGATGGATTGTAATCTTCCTTTGCCATGAATCGATTCAACAGTATGTGACAAATATAGTGGAATATCAAAATCTTCTAGACATTGTTTTATATTTCTTGCTAAACCATTTGAATAAGGCTGTAGTTCAGCAACACCAATTACTTTAGCGCCTTCCAAAGTCATTCTTCTAGCCATGATTAAACCGATATCGCCTGAACCTAAAATAAATATTTTCTTACCTACCAAGAATCCTTCTTTGTTTAAATATCTTTGTGCTGTTCCGGCGGTATAGACACCCTCACATCTATCGCCTTTTAATCCAATTGCACCTGCAGGTCTTTCACGACATCCCGTTGCTAAAACAATAGCTTTGGCTTCTATATTAATTAAGCCTTCAGCACATTGGACTATAGCTATTTTATCTTTTATTTCAATTACTGCTGCGTTATACATAAATTTGATGCCTTCTTTATCTTTAATTAAGGCATAATATTTTTCTGCATATGCAGGACCAGACAATTCTTCTTTAAATGTATGTAGACCAAAACCATTATGAATACATTGTTGAAGAATACCACCATATTCAAAATCTCTTTCAACAATTATTATATCTTTTATTCCATTATCATGAGCACCCAATGCCGCAGCTATACCAGCACTTCCACCGCCTATAATCAATAAATCAGTTTTACGCATTACAAATCCTCCTTTGCATAAGCACAAAAGATTTGTGAATTGTTTTTATCTAATTTAATATCTTCTATTTTTTGATCCAGATGTTTATTGATGATTTTTACTACTTCAGGCTCACAAAAACCTCCTTGGCATCTTCCCATACCAGGGCGGCATCTCATCTTTACACCTTTGATAGTTGTTGCACCACATTTTCTATTAATTACATCTTTAATCTCGCCAAGTGAAACCTTTTCACAACGACATATCAATTTACCAAAATCAGGATCTTTCTTAATTAATGCGTCCTTTTCTTCGTTGGACATTTTTTTCATATTTATATATGGTTTTCTTTTTACATATTCTTGTTTTATTGATGTGCTAAATTTTGGCAGAACCATCGTTTCAACAACATCTTCCGCAATTGCAGGAGCCGCACTAATACCTGGCGATTCTATTCCAGCAACGTGAATAAAGTTTTCTATTTCATCATCTTTTTGAATATAGAAATCATTTAGATCGATATGTGGACGATTGCCCGCAAATGTATGAATCATTTTGTTAAATGGAACATTTTTAATCGTTTTAGCTATTTCTTTTTTTACATAATCTAAACCTGAACCAGTTGATACATCATCTTTATCATCTATGTAATCACTATTAGGACCTATCAAGATATTATGATGAACTGTTGGGACCGCCAAAACACCTTTACCTTTTGCCGTAGGCACTGGATATATGACATGATGAACTAATTGTTTTCCTGTGTGGTCGATAACATAATATTCACCTTTTTTGGTTTCAACTTTATATGGAGATACTCTAAGCATATTAGTAATATCATCACAATGGCTACCAGCGCAATTGATGATAAGTTTGGTTTCTATTTCATCATTGATTATAAAATAGTCATCTTTTCTTTCTATCTTTTTAACTTCATAATTAAGTTTTAATTCAACATCATTCAACATGCTTTCTTCCATTGCGGCCATTGCAACCAACCATGGAGTCACTACTGCTGTTGTTGGAAGCGATAAAGCTTTAGTTACATCATCGGATAAATTTGGTTCATTGTTTCTTGCTTCATCACCTGTAAGTAATTCATATGGAACTTTTCTTTCGATGCATTGATTTATTAACTCATCAAGTTTTTGTTCTTCTTCTAAAGTTGTCGCAACAACATATGCGCCTATTGGATCATAATCAACTTTTAAGTCTGCACATACATCTTTATACATTCTATTTCCTAATAGATTATATTTACACTTTAGTGTTCCTGGCTTTGGGTCATGTCCAGAATGTACCATCGCACTATTTGCTCCAGTAGCACCTGACGCAACATCATTAGCTTTTTCCAATACTAAAACGCTTAAATTATATTTACTCAATTTATGCGCAATTAACGTGCCACAGATACCTGCGCCAATTATCGTAACATCAATCATAACTTAATTATACAATACAAAAAGAATAAGCCATCGGGCTTATTCATAGATTCTCATTAGTACTTTTTCAGCAAATGTCACTCCCACAAACGTGACAAACGAACCTATCGATACATCTGATAAGAAGTGATATCCGCCAACTATTCTTCCTGAACAAATAACGATTATGAAAGCAATGCTTATTAGATACAACAACAAGCTTTTATCTTTCATATTCTTAAATAAAAGTGGGAAACAACAAGTTAAGATGATTGCTGTTGAAGCACATGCGTGTCCAGATGGTAACGACCTGAACATGTGTGAATCCACACCAGCAGCTATACTTACTTCTTTCAAATTTTTATCAATCTGCCAGAAATTACGATAATTATCTAAACCAGATTTAACAATCCATATAAATCTTGGACGGCAGAAAATAAACTTACTGAAAAAGACAACTACTACCGTAAAGTAAACACTAAATAATATAAATAAACTTGTTCTAGTTAATAGCTCTTTATTCTTGCTTTTACATTTATAGCCTAAGAATAATCCTAATGCCAAAACTATTATTATTTCGATAATCGATACTACAATGCCTGAATCATTTTCGTGAATAACATAATATGCACCAAAGACAATACTTACTATGGCAATAGCTTCACGAATATATGTAAATGTTTTATTTTTTCTATTATCAGAGAAATGCATCAATGTTCCACCAAAGATTAAGAAGAATGGTACTGGTAAAAAACCTATTGATGAAGTAATTGTTACAAACATCGAATTTTCTCTATAGGCTAAAACGGACAAATCCAAATCAAGAAAAGCACTCACAGTTATGAGTGCAACATAGGTACAAATAATGATTATAAGATTCTTTTTGCTAAAAATGTTTTTCATTTGATTTCTTCAACGTTTAAGATATTGTTTAATCCAGTGATATTGAATAAGTCTATGATTTCTGGCTTAGCATTAATTAGTTTAAATTGATGTCCTTTTGAAGAAATGATACTGTTATATTCAATAAAAATACGCAACCCTGCAGAAGTAATATAAGTTATTTTTTCTAAGTCGATAACTACTAAATCATTATCAATTCCAAATAATTCAGCTTTTAACTTTTCTGAACTAAGAGTATTAATTTCGCCTTCAACATATAAAGTTGTGACATTATCTTTTGTACTTTTAGAAGTTTTATACATTATTCATCGCCTCCGTATCTGAATAGTAACATTGTAATATCATCATATTGATCTGTACCATCCATATATATTGCAATTCGTTCATTAATTGCGTTTAAGATATCTTTGTAATTATTGTTTTTATTTGCTTCATTAAAGGTGTGCTTTAACCTCTCAAAACCGAATTTAACTCCCTCTAAATTATGTTCGTCTTCAACGCCGTCAGTATAAAGCATAATCATATCGCCTTTATCTAATTTGATTTCGTTTTGTTTAAATACCTGATTAGGAGATATTCCAAGAACAATATTAGTATGGCTCTCTAAAGCATCAGCTTCGCCACCTTTCTTAACATATAATGGTCTTTCATGACCGGCATTAACATATGTTAATACTCCAGTGTTGATGTCGAGGATACCTAACCATGCGGTAATGAAATAGAACTCAGCATTTCTTTCGTTCAAACTATTATTAACCCTTATGAATATTTCTTCTGGTGATAGGTTCATAGATGCAAAATTCTTGAAACAAGCAAACGCTCTAGACATAAATAGCGAAGATGCAGTTCCTTTTCCTGATACGTCACCAATACCGAAACACAAATGATTTTCATCAATCATATAATAATCGTACAAATCACCGCCAACCTCTTTAGCAGGTCTCATTGCACCAAGGACATAGAACTCATCATTAGCACCAAGCAAAGCATCTTTTGGTAACATACTTTGTTGCATGCTAGATGCAGCAATCAACTCGTTTTGTTTTAGAGATAGATCGTAAGTCTTTGTTGTATATGAAATTATGAATGTCGCAATGAATGATAATTGAACAAATGCATACGATACATAATATTTAGGGAATAAAGCATACAACAATAAACCAATAATAGTTAATGTTGGATTACCTATTAAGATAGCTTTCTTGTATTTTGGTAATTTTTCAAGAATAGCAGCAATTACGAAAATTAAAAGAGTTACTAGATTCAAAAACTTGATTAAATAATAACCTTGGAAATAAGTAATGACATAGTTTTCATTAAATGCACATAAAATTGGATTATAAACATTAACTATTGCAAGTACAAAATTGACTGCTATTTGAATGTACAAGAACAAATTAATTGAATTATATTTAGTCTTGTTGTGAATGTCGGTTCTTAGATATAACCATAATAAGAAGATATTCAATATTTCACTTATAATCGTTATCGCAAAGAAGCCTCTTGAAAGAGCTTTTGTCCAACCCCATAATTGAACAACATAAAGCATTTCATCAGCCCACATTGTGATGCCGTGTAATAAAGTAATTGGAATAAAAATAGATAACAAACCAATATCATAATAATAATCAAAAGTTAATATTGTCGTCATCATGATTGAATAGAATATTGATAAAGTATTTAATGCCAACTCAAATGTGAAATTAGATTTTAAAGAATCAAAACTAAATGGGGCAATAAACACAACGATGCTTATAAGCATCAACACTAAAACAATATCCGTAAAGATAAGGAATAATCTAATGTGTTCATCATCAAGAATTACATTTTTCTTAGTCATTTATATGCCTTTATCTAATTATACAGGAAAAAACGGCCGTTTTCTTATAATTCGAAGCTTGTTGAGACACCAACTTGTTTTATTTTACAAACTTTGCTTAATGCAATCTTGCTATATAAATCAGTGCAGTGACATGGACATACAGCATTTATATTCTGCTTGCTAAAATAATCACAAACTTCTTTGGTTACTTCTTCATTATTTAGTAAGTGGAAACCGCCTATAACGATGTTAATATTGGCACATTTGCTTATATTTTTAGCTTGTTCGACAATATTACAAATACCTGAATGGCTACATCCTGTGATGATACTTATTGATGTATCATCTTGAAATAGGATGGCGCTATCATCATATAAAGGATCATCGCCCAATTTTCTTAAAGGTTGAATATTTCTTTCTATTTCACCCAGAAAAGTTAAATGTTCACTGATTTTTTGGCTTTGTGAAGATATATGCAATTTAAAGTTTCTAGGTAATGTACTTAGTTTAATTGGGCTAGAGATATCTTTACCATTATGCTCTTTATGTTCATCGACATTAGGGCAACAATAAACATCGATATCTTGAGTTAAGTTTTGCAAGTAAACTAGGCCACCAGTATGATCGTTATGGCCATGAGACAACACGATGGTATTTATCTTTGACAAATCAATTCCCATCTTTTCAGCATTTTTTATTACAACATCAGAATAACCCGTATCAAAAAGAATCTTTTTATCACCATCTTCAAGATAAAAAGATAGAGCTGGTTCTGCTAGATAGTAATAATCAATTAAACTGTTGTTATCTACAATAACGGTAAGTTTCATATTAGAAAGATAATTGTCCTCTTAGTTTATTCTTTTCTTCTTCGCTTATGAATGCGGCATCAATGGCATTCAAAGTACATTGCTGCAATTGTTTTTCGCTTACGCCGATTAGTTCAAGCATTGCATATTCATGTAATAAATCAGATTTAGAGAAAATAATATTATCAGTGTTGATTGTAACTTTTGCACCAGCTTCAATTAATTGCCTAATTGGATGTCTACTGTAGTTATCACCACTAGATTTGATATTAGAAGATACACACACTTCTAATGGAATTTGTTTATCAACTACTGCTTTTAAATAAGTTTCATCTTGAATACAATTTATGCCATGACCAATACGATATGGTTTCATTTCTAAAGCATCCATAATATGAGAACCAACGCCCATTTCACCAGCATGAATTGTATAAGGTATATTTTTAACGCGAGCTACTTCAAATAGATTGCCATAGTCTTTAAAATCACAGTTGTTTTCATAACCAGCCAAATCTAATGCTACAGCCCCTTGACCTAAATATTCTTCGGTAGCTAAGATTGTCTCAATATTTTCTTTATAATTAAAGGCTGCGCTATTGCCTTTGTGCATCAAACAATTAATGATGCCTATTTTAATTGGATATTTTTCGCAGGCAGCTTTAGCACCATCAATAACAGCTTTTAAAGCTTGTTTTTGGCTCAAACCTTCAAGACAGTGTTGTTGAGAAGCAAAACGAATCTCCGCATATATCAAACCCTTCTTAGACAACAACTCGACAAGATTATATGTAGCTTCATATAAATCTTCCTCGTATTGTAAAGTCTTGCACAATAAATCAAACTTTAAAAAATTATCAGCAGTGTGTTCTTTATTCATTGAATATAAAATGTCATAGAAATCTTCAAACGAAGTTGTTGTATCTAATACATTTCTTTGTAACAATTTTTGATAAGCCCACTTAATATTTAGTGAACCATCAAGGTGTAGGTGCAACTCAACTTTAGCAGCGTTCATATTCTATTTAGCCTTCTTCCTGAATAAATATATATCTAATCTTTCTTTCATATTATCTGGAATAACTCTTTCAATTGGGATGTGTTTTGCGTTTACCATATTAGAAACAAATTCTTCAATGAATTGATAATCATCTTTGAATGTCTCTTTGTTCATAAGATACATTGTGTCAAAACGGCAATGTATAGGTGTTGAAAGATTATGTTGGCCAAAACTTACAGCAGGTATGCCATTATCCGCAAATGGTGTTGAATCACTAGAATAAACATCTTGGTAACAATGACATGCTTTGCCTTTGATGCTAGATAAATAATCAATATAATCAACCATCTTAGTCTCACCAGTTACGCAAGCTAAGAATTTACCTAAAGTTGAACCAATCATATCTAGATTGATACATAAATCATATTTGCCTAATTCTTTCTTGTGCTTCTTAACATATGCTTTTGAACCACATAGTCCTCTTTCTTCAGCACCACACCATATAAAAGTCATATTGTGTAGTGGTTTATTTTTACTAAAGTGTTCTGCTAGCTTAATTAGTCCAACAGTACCTGAAGCGTTATCCCATGAACCTTTAGATAAAGAAGTTGAATCATAGTGAGCAGTTAATACGATATGATGTTTGCTTCTTCCTTTAATATGGGCAACAACATTTTGGCTTGAACCAACAAATGGTTTTTGAATGGTTGTCATTTTTATTTGACTAGCACCTTTGCTGACCATTTCATATAAGTCTTTAATATTACATGAAACAATAGGTAATTTTCCTAAAGCTTGTAAAGCTTCACGTAACTCTTTAGTATCTATATCATTATTTTCAACAAATAGATAACCATCGGCAGATACGATGCCTTTGCATCCAGCTTCAATTAATTCTTTATATTTCCAATATCTTACTCTTCCTTGAATAAGAACAATTTTATCTTCAACATCATATTTTTTTAATTCACTAATGTCTTTGACAAAAACAATATCTTTAATTAAGTTTGTGGTATTGCCTGCCAACTTATAAAACTTACAAGGATATTTTTTCTTATAAGGTTTGCATACTTCTAATGAGACTTTCTCTACCTTAGAATCATTCAACTTGAACTTTTCAAGTGTGCTATCAACACCTATCTTCTTTAGTGTTGCTTGGATATACTTTGCAGCTTTTAATTCTTCTTTTGATCCCCAAACTCTCGTGTACTCTAGATCTTTTAGTATTTTCATCTCATCTAACATATTCTTACCTCTTAATCATTTAATAGATTATACAATGATTCATCATTGTTTGTTGTTTTAAATTTGACCTTGATTGCTTTTGGACATTTTAACTCAAAATAATGTCTATATAACTTAACTTGTCCTAATATTGTTTTGAGATCTGTATCTTTGTCTATATAAAACATAATAGTTAATTCATCACCATCTAGTTTATATATTTCATTACGACAATTATGAACAAATTCATAATCACTATTTTCAACATAGGCTTTCAAGAATTTATATGCTTTCTTGTTTGATTTAGTGTCACCTATTTTATTATGAATCATATTTAAAGAATAAAGGATTTCCTCTTTGTCTATTTCTTCATCATCAAAACTTGCCCATAAATCTTTACTTGATTTAGCTATTTCTAATAATTTAATAACTACATCTTCTGGTTTTAAATAAATATATGATTCAACATTAGTTGATATAGTAACTCCACATTCACTTAAATATACTGGCTGGAAAAAACATACATCTTCTAAATAGAAACTAGAAATCTTTTTAGGAAGTTGCTTGTCTTTGGATACCTTGATAATAGCTTCTTTGAAATCTTCAAAAGAATTATAACCATTCAAAATGCCATATTTATTCCACATTGTTTTAGCGCTGCTTACATCTATATTTTTTAACTTGCCAAAACCAACGATACCTTTTTCTTTGCCTTTTAGATGTTGTTTATCTTTAGACAAAAAGAAGACCAAATCACCAATCGTGAAATCTGAGAAATTTACATTATTAGATAAGCGCCAAAAATTCATCGTCTTGTGGTTATTTAAACGATGTAGTTGTATCATTCTTGAATCTGTAATGTACGCTATGCTACTCATTCTTCAATCTTTCTTCTGTTATCAAAAGCTTTTATTAAAGTTAAATCGTCTGCATAATCTAGCGATGAGCCCATTGGTAAACCATGAGCCAATCTAGTAACCAACACATTTTTATCAACTAATAATTTGTTTAAATATAGAGATGTCATTTCCCCATCCATAGTTGGAGATGTAGCTATGATGACTTCTTTAACATCTTCATTGATTCTTTGTATTAGACTTTCAATATTGATATCTTCTGGATATACCCCTTTTGAAGAGGAAATGAGTCCATTTAAGATATGATATAAACCATGATAACCATTTGTCTTTTCAATGGCTACAGCCTCTTGAGGATAACCAACGACCATAATGGTTGATCTATCACGATGTTCATCCTTACAGATTTCACATTCATCTTCATCACACAAGAAACCACATATTTTGCATTTTTTGATGTTTTTAACATTCAATAAATCTTGAACAATTAAATTTATTTCATCATCAGTTTTTTCTAACAAACTAAAAGCATAGCGTTGTGCAGTTTTATATCCAACGCCAGGTAATTTTTCAAATAAAGTAATTAATTCTTCAAATTTAGTAGGATACATTACTCTTCAATCTTTAAAGCATCTCCAAATAACTCTTTAAGTTTTTCTTCTTTTGTTTTTTCTTTTGGAGCTAATTGATATTTTTCAACAAATACTGGTTTGTTTCTTTCACTAGCTGGTGTAGTTTTATATCTTGCGATTAGTTTTTCTTTTTGTGTATTAGTAATCGCAAAGATCATTTTGTCGATGCCAAATTCTTCATTAACAAATTGATATAGTTCTTTGTTATTGTTTTCTTCGTTGATACTATCAACTTGATTCTTGTCGCCAACTATAATCATGGCGTCTTTGTTTGAAGCGAGTAACTCGGTTCCAATCAACATCTGGTAGAACTTCCTCTTTTCTGGTTCGTACAAATATAAATCTAATTTATTGTAAATAATCAAATCAGCAATTCTTAAATCTCTATTTGCATCTAACAACAACTTCAAAATGAAATCTTGGTCAACTTCATTTGTTTCGATTTTTACTTCTTCAACTTTTGGTTCTTCTTTTATTTCAACTGGTTCTAGTTTTGTTTCTTTAACTTCTTCTGCCTTTTTGTATTCAACATTATTAACAGCTTTAATATTAGCCATATTAATTAAACACATCTCAAAATAAATTAAGAAATTTTGATTTTGTTTCTCTTTCGAGATAACTTCTTCTAGATTGCTTGCATCTTGTAAAAGACCAGGAATAGATACGTTGCGCAAAATTTCTTGAGCTTCTATGCGACTGATTTTGTTTAATAATTTATCATTGGCACTATCGGAATAGATTAATGCTTCTTTTACAATTTCTAATAAATCAACAGCAAGTTTTTTGGCATCCATGCCTTGTTCGTACATCTTTCTAACTGTTTGAATGGTTTCGGCAATTTGTTGTTGATGTACTTTTACTAATAAATCTACTTCTACTTCCGTTGAAGTCAAACCAAAGATATGTTCAACATCTTCTAGTTTTAATTCTGCATCATTATATGAAAGGCACTGCTCAAGAATAGATAAGGCATCTCTCATTCCGCCTTCAGCCATTCTTGCGACTTGATTTACGGCTTTTTCATCATATGGTATTCCTTCTTTATCTAGAATATCCATCATTCTTTTCTTAATTTCATAAGTTGTTATTTTTGAGAAATTATATCTTTGGCATCTAGATAGAACAGTTGGAATAACTTTTTGTGGATCGGTTGTAGCTAAAATAAAGATGACATGTGATGGTGGTTCTTCTAATGTTTTCAATAATGCATTAAAAGCAGAAGTTGATAACATATGAACTTCATCGATGATGTATACTTTATATTTACCTAACATTGGTGCATATGGCACCTGTTCGATTATTTGTCTAATATCTTCTACCGAGTTATTGCTTGCTGCATCTAATTCAATAATGTCGGGATGATTATTTTCTAAGAAAGCTTTACAATTTGGACATTCATCACAAGCTTCATCATTAAAATTTTCACAGTTAATTGCCTTGCCAAAAAGTTTTGCCACACTAGTTTTGCCAGTTCCACGAGGTCCCGCAAACAAATACGCATGCGCAATCTTGTCCTTTTTAATAGCATTCAATAAGGTCTTAATGATATATTCTTGTCCAACTACTTCTGAGAATCTGCTTGGACGATATGTACGATATAATACTTGATATCCCATGAAACTATTATAGCATTGCTAAAGGCTTATTTTTCCCTTTTGGTCTTAAAATAATCCTTTAATAATGCACTTGTTTGTTCGCTTAGTAGTCCCTCGTGAATTTTGGGATAATGATTCAATTTTTTGACATCTTTTATATTTAAACTTGATACTAAGGAACCACCTTTTTCACTTCTTGAAGAGAAATAAACATTATCTATTCTCGCATTGACGATAGCACCCGTACACATTAGACAAGGTTCTAAAGTTACATATAAATCGCATCCTGATAAATTCCAATTATTGATCTTCTTACATGCTTTTTTGATGCATTCAATTTCAGCGTGTCCTAAGACACTATTTTTCTTTTCTTTAATGTTATGAGCCTTAGCTAAAATAACATCATCTTTAACAATGATACACCCTACTGGTATTTCATCCTCTTGATATGCTTTTTTGGCTTCTAATAAAGCCAATTCCATATATTTAATGTCCATAAAATAAAAAGTGGTACACACAATAAGAGGTTCGTATGGCTGCTTCCTTCCAGACCTGACCAAGTTAGTAACATAATTGTTGTACCGCTTTTATATTATCGTAATTTATAATCTTTATCAATCTAATAAGACAATACTCATTTCTTTTTTATCAATAATTACTTGTAGGTGGATGATATTTCCTTCACCATCTTTGATAGTTAATGGGAATTGTCCATAACTATGAGCTGTTGCTGTGATGTTATTTCCATCTATATATACTTCAATCTCATTTGAAGATTCTTCAACCTCAATTGGTGTTGCAACATCTAGATTGGTATCAACAGAAACATAAATATTGTTACTAGAGTAATTGTTATAGATAAAACCACCAATAGTAAATAGTATCGTTAATACTATAGAAGCAATGATCAACTTCTTATCATCAAACAACAATAACGTAAACATTATCGAAATAACTAAAATAAATAAACAAGCTAATATTTGATAAGGTGGATTAGAAATAAAAGTGTTAAAGTGTGCTGGGAATTCCATGAACATCAACAAGAAATTAGCCACACTATAAATTAATAGACCTAATATATTGCCTTTTTTTGTGTAATGAGCCACAAAGCCACCAGGCAATGTTAATAATGTGATAATAAACCATCTCTTATAATACATGAATATTGACCAACCCATATCAGAGAATGGCACTTGAACTAGATACACGATTGGTTGCGAAATTAAAAAGAAGATAAATGTTTTTATGCCTGCTTCTAAAGGCTTATCACAATTCAAAATTATATACATCGCAAGCAATATCCACATTTCAAAACAAACGCCAATGTTACCTATTGAGGTATTGTTTATGAATGGACAAACCATAATTAAACCAGTAATAACACCGCTTATAACAGCTAGTATTATCACTTTCTTATAACTCATTTCACTTTCAAAAAATAATTTCTTAATCTTTTCCATAACTATTGCCTATTAAAATAATCGATTCCAGCATCAGGATAAAAATAAGTTCGTATATATCCTTCAGTTGATAATATAACAAATTCATTTGTTTCTTCCAAATAATAAACATCATCGCCATCTTCAGCTTCAATCTTGTGCAAAGATTTAGGATTACTGATTACTTTATTAGCTGCTAATACATAATCTTCAGCTGATTCAAATCCCATATCTTTGCCGTGTTTATCATAGTGCTCATTAAGTAACTTCTTACTTTTGAATTTATAATCGCTGATTTCATATTCCTCTTGAATCTCTACAGTTTCTTGAATATTTTCTTCTTGAGGATATTCTTGGGAATTATCATCGATCTTGTTCATCAAAAAGTAAGTTATACCGATGGCTATTATCAATAATATAAGTATTAATCTAGAGTTCTTTCTCATGATATTCCTTTCTTGCCTTAGCTAAGCTTAACTTATTTGCGCCACCTTCATAGTTTTCATCCTTATTTTGTACAGGATCACATTCCCATTTACAAATTGGACAAATTTCATGATTTTCATTAAACCAATAACTACCACAAACTGGACAAAGTGTTTTATAATTCTTTTCTTTTTCGATTGAATAATACTTAATTGATACTCTTTGTCCTGTTAATTTATCAACGGCGTGATTTTCTAGCTCGCCATCATATTTCATTCCGGCCTTTTTCATTACTTTGCCTGATGCTTCGTTGTTTGATAAATGTCTTGAATAAACCTTGTCTATATTTGTTTCTGAAAACATATAATCTATTACGGCTTTTAATGCTTCTGAAGCGTAACCTTTGTTCCAATATTTTTTGCCATAACAATATCCTATTTCGCAGATTCTTTGTTTTAAAGAAAAGTTCACAACACTTATTTCGCCTATTGGTTCATCGTCTTCTTTTAAACAAACTAACCAATCAAAATAAAAATCATATTTATAATTGCTTACTATTTTTCCAACATAGTTTTTCGTTTCTTTTAGGCTGACATGTTTATCCCACATAACATATCTTGAAGTTTCTTCATCTGATGCCCAATTATCAAAAATAGCTTGTGCATCTTCAAGTTTAACTTTTCTTAATAATAATCTTTCGGTTTCTATTTTTTTCATATTATAAACATCCTAACGCTTTCATCGCATAGATAATAATAAACAATGACACTGATGAGAAAACTGTTGAAACTACTACTATCTCGTTTGCGAGGTCATAATCTCCACCCATTTCAGCAGCCATGATAGCACTAGACACGGCTGTAGGTGAGGCAAAGAAAGCAATCAATGTCGCAATAGCTGGGCCATTGAAACAATTCATTTTATAAGCAATATACATTGCCATAATTGGAAATACTATATTTTTAAACGAAACAGATATAAATATATATGTTTTATTTTTAATTCCATGTTTGATATCTAAACCTGCACCAACAACAATTAGTGAAAATGGTGTAGCCATAGTAGCAATATAGCCTATAACTTTATATAAAAAGTTTATATTATTTTTAATAAAAAATGGTTCTATATTAAATAGATATTTACAACCAACAACAACGACACCAACTAATATACCGATGATACATGGATTAGTAACAATCTTATAAATAACTTTTTTAGTACTGTTAGCTTTTTCTTTACTAAAGATAGATAAAACGATTGTTGAAAGAACGTTGCTTAATGGGATTGCGAACATCGTTACTAATGAAACATCTAATAAGGTTTCAGATACTAGATTCGCATCAGAAAACATTTGTGAAGCTAAAGGTAAACCGATATATGAGAAATTTGATCTGAACATACCATGAGCTACAACACCAGCACGATCGTCATCGCCTAAAATAAACTTACTAATTATTGAACTTAATAAGAAAATAACAGTGACGCCTATCACTGAAAACAAAATCAAATTAACAGGCATTTCTTGAATATCTGCATCATATAAACTTTTAAATAAATTTACTGGTAATAATACATAGAAACAAAATCTTTTCGCATCTTTCAAGAAAGCATCGGATATAAAATTAATACGCTTTAAAAAATAACCAATTGCGATAGTTATGGTCATTGGAAGCACTACTGATAATGAAAATATAATATTACTTAACATCAATATAATGTTAACACTTTTATTATTATTAATTTTTTTGTTTTCTTATCGGTTATAGGGATAGAATAGAAAATGTATGGAAGATAATAAAAAGGAAATAGTAAATACTATCGGCAAAGACTTTACAACATTTGGATTGTTTAAATTTGCTTTGCCTGCTTTTTTTACTAATGTTTTCTCACAGTTATTCAAATCTTTAGATGATGCCTTATTTATTTCTAGATACGTAGGTCCTAAAGCTTTAGCTGGTTTAAACTTATTGTCACCTGTTTTTTCAATCCAAATAGCTTTCAGTAATTTATGTTCATTAGGTGCTGCTACTATCTCTGCACAATTTATGGGTGAGAATAAACAAAAACAAGCTAAACAAATATTCTCGAAGATTATTATTGGAACTATTGTGGTTGGTGCTATCTTTTCTTTATTGATGAATCTATTTGATAGACCAATCTTATCTTTCCTAGGTGCCGATGAGGAATTATATTCTTACGCTATATATCAAGTTCGTTTAGTATATTCTATTATGCCTATTATTCTTATCAATGCAGTTTTCTCGATGTACTATTCAACAGCTGGTAAACCTAAGATGGGCACGATATGTTCGGTTGTGAATGGTACTATTAATATTTTGTTAGATGTTGTCTTAATTACTTATTTGAAACTTGGTACGCTTGGTGCGGCAATAGCTACAGCAGCTGGAGAAATCGCTGTATTCTTTATTGGCTTATTCTTCTTCTTAAACAAGAAAAATGAAATTCATTTTGTGAAGCCAGAAGGAGAAATTATTAAGCCATGTCTATCTTGTTTTAAATATGCAATGCCACAATGTGTTAATAGTTTATCTTTTGGTGTAACTAATCTTATTATCAATAAACAATTACTATCATTAATTGGCTCTGATGGTATTGCCGCAAATGCCATAATATCAGATGTGCGTAATATATTGACTACTGGCTTGATTGGTATTGCCGCAAGTATCAGCCCAGTTATCTCTTATCGTTTTGGTGAAAGAAATGTACCTAAGCTAAAACAAGCCTTATCATCCACATTAAAGATTTGGCTATTTACATCTTTCTCTTTAGTAATAATTGGCTTGTTTGTTAGAACACCATTAATAAAAGTATTTATGTCTAAAGATAGTACAGAAGCATTCTATAATATGTCTATCTATGGATTGACTATTGAGATATTCTCAATACCATTTGTTTCAGCATGTTTCACTGTTTCTAGATTGTTTGTTTCAGTTGGCAATGCCAAAGTTGCAACCTTCGTTTCTTTATTAAGAAACCTTGTATTTAGATCTATTTCTTTATTAGTGTTACCTGCGTTCTTTGGCGTAAATGGTGTATGGTTTGCGATACCATTTGGCGAATTCATATCATTTATTATGATTGCGATAGTTGTTTATATTAATCGTGATAATTATGGCTATGGAAAATCAGGGATAGCTCATTATATTACTAATTATTAAACAATATCTTTAAAACTAATATTAATAATATTACTTTTCTAATTCAACAATTATTAGTTCAACATTTAATAATAAGCACATAAATAAAAGCCATATTACTATGGCTTGATTTGTTTATGGTGGAGCTGGAGAGATTCGAACTCTCGTCCAAGAATAGTCTCACATTTAAATGTCTACAGTTTAGTTTAACTTTGTTAAGACAATGTTATGGCTTAAACTACCTCAACATTGAATTTGCTTATTCGGTTTTCGGATGGTGAGATAAAGCGGAACTCACTTCACCTAGATCATGTTTACGACTAACTGCTATGATCTTTACAGTTAGAAGCTGCCAAACCAGTCTTTAGGTTATACTAGGCAAATGCAACTTGTCTGTTTGCGTTTAATTTAGTTTGATGATTAGGTCATCACTCCACTGCAATTTAAATCAGGCTAGACCTGTCGAAACCAATGTCAACCCCAGGAATTAAATAATATATTATTAATATTATTTAGTCAACCTTTTTATTGTGATGGTCCATGGATTCCCCACGCCAATCTTGTGCGCTTCCGCAAAGCTTCCTTGGTTAATTGCGACAGCCATATGATTCACAGAATTCATATATAGAATTGGTGAACCGATCGATACATCTGCGAATGAACGTCCATATACGATATTTAAATCACAAGATTCTTTTTCGCCACATTGAATATGAATGTTAGCTAATTCACCATAATCAATATTTAACTTCTTGAATTCATCAATTGTAATTGATGTCCATAGCGAACCATATCTTACATCAAGAATATCTATTTGACCAGTTACAGATTCATCTTCAAAAATTGTTTTAAATAAGCGTAGTCGTTTGATACTATCTTTGTCTATTACCGGACCAACTTGTTCATAAGTGATGGTATTTGAAGCTAATCTAGCTCCTGTATATGCATAGACATCACGTCCATGGAATGTATATGAAGCATTTGAATCTTTTAGTCTATTGATTGTTTCATCTATTTGCCTTACTTCTTCTAGTCCTACAAATTCTGCAACATGAGTCAATGTTCCGTTATCTGGAGTTACAACATATTGGCCTGTTACAGTTTTGGCCACTATAGATAATCTATTTGAACCAACACCAGGATCTACTACTGAAACAAAGACAGTGCCTTCTGGCCAATACTTAATAGTTTGAAACAAACGATATGAAGCATCAAAGATATTGTATCTACCAATTTCATGAGTTAAATGTCTAACATTTAAATCCTTGCTGACACCAAACGATACACCTTCCATGGCGCTTACAGCACCATCGGCTAAACCAAAATCTGACTGAAATACTAAGAAATTATTCATGTATAAACACCACCTTATAATCTGAACCGAAATCTAGACCATAATCCTTTTCTAAATTTCCTACCACTTCTGCGATTGCCATCTTATTTATTTCGTTGTTGTAGATCATAACTGTATGGTCTTCAGCTTTAGAGAACGAATCATAGTATGGTAAATCCCACTCATATTTTAACCTATTTTGATAATATATTCTCGTTTTTACAACATCTCCGAACTTAAAATACTTCCCAAACATATCTAGAGGTACATTTGTCCATAAATTACCGAAATTAGGGTCCTTTATCTCAAAATATCCTTCAATAGTCTTCTCATCATCTTTAGCTTCAATAATAGGATGTTTAACAATTTCCTTAACATCATATTTAGGGCCTACTTCTTCATAACTTATTATCCCCGAAGCAAGTTTTGCAGCACAATAGCCAAATAAATCACGACCATGGAAAACTGATACATAAGTGTTGTCTTGTCGATGTAGCCTATTAACTGTCTCATCTATCTGTCTAATTTCTTCAATACCAAAATATTTATCAACATGAGTTAAAGTTCCATTGTCTGGAGTAACAATATAATATCCATTTTTAGTCTTGGCAACACATGCTTTTCTACTTGTACCAACTCCTGGATCAACTACAGAAACAAAGATAGTTCCTTTAGGCCAGAAATCGATATATTGATATAGTCGATAAGAAGCAGAATAAGTATCGTATTGAGGTATCTCGTGAGTTGCGCTGATTATTTCAATATCTTCATCAACACTTTTGACCACACCATACATTGAAGCAACCGCTCCTTCTTTATATGTAAAGTCTGTTTGGAATACTAACATCTTTTTCATTTTCATTCCTCTAATAATCTTTCCATCGCTTTATAGTATATTTCCAAAGCTTCAACACAATCATCTATTTCCATATATTCATTAACTTGATGCGCTAGATGTGGTTTACCTAATTTATTAGGGCCAAAACTCACACAATGTTTAAATACTTTAGAATAGG
Organism: Erysipelotrichaceae bacterium; assembly: GCA_030531215.1. GTDB lineage: Bacteria > Bacillota_I > Bacilli_A > Erysipelotrichales > Erysipelotrichaceae > Colivicinus. The sequence goes on along the minus strand of JAUNNY010000003.1, from coordinate 58,299 downwards.
TTACCGATCCCGATACTAAAGGATCTGAATAATCATTTGTTATATTACGATATGTTCCTAATAAACATTGTACATATTTATCATCTTTGTTGCATAGTGTTGGCTTGTCATCATAAACTAAATTAATATTAAATAAAGATTTATTATTAATTCTCTTTATGAGTTCTTCGCTAGTTATAGTGTTTGGATATCTACCATCTATTTGGGCTGTTATTTTGTTTTCTGAGATTGTTAATCTGCCAAGATTTACCGTAAAGAAGGTATTATATTCACCAGCCACTTTACAATCAAAATTATCGCCATAACAATTAGAGAATAAATGATAAAGGTTCTCTACATATTTATCATCAACATTATCTTTAATAATCTTTAGGGCTTTTATGATGGCATTATCACCAAGATAACATAGTGATGAATGAACAGCTTTACCGTTAGTTTCAATAATAGTCTTATTTTCTTGTTCATAAACTTTTGCGTCTATTTTATTATTAAAGATATAATCTTTTATTTTATTAGTATATAGATTATTAGTTAATCTAATATAACAATTTGGTGCTACAACATTACATTGGATGCCACCCTCAAGTTTATCGATAATGCCACAATAGCTTTCGTCTATCGTCCACATTAAGGCACCAAGTTCACCTATACCCATAGGAAAACTTCCATCAGGAGTAAACGCAAATAATGGCTTAGATACATGATTATAGTAATAATGCATATCTTCCATAGTGCGTTCTTCGTCTGTTCCTAAGACGAGTCTAAGTTCTTTATTTGGATTAGGATATTTATCTCTTAATTGTTTCAAGGCAATATATGTCAACATTAGTGGTATCTTCATATCACTGGTACCTCGGCCATATATCTTGTTGTCGATGATAGTTGGTTCAAATGGATCATTATTCCATTTATCATCAACTGATACAACATCTAAGTGTGAGGCAATATCGATATGTTTATCTTCGTTAGTTACATAAGAAATAGTTAGTACTTTATTATCATATTCTTTAACTATAAAACCATCTTTGATAGCTAATTCTTTCATAAATAAAAGCGCATCTTTAACTGACTTACCATATGGGGCAGTTTCTGATACGCTATTTTCATCATAAATAGATTTAATTGCCAATAAATCTTTTATAATATCTAAATTGTTTATGAATAATTGTTTGTAGTCCATCTTACCAATAGATCCACATTCTGGTTGATCTAGTACCTAATCCATTATTGATTAGATATGCAATATCAAATATGAATAATAAAATATATATAACCATAAATACTTTATCCCATTTGCTAGGTTCATGTTCAGCATAATATGTACGTTTGTTTAATTTACCAAAACCTCTTAAGTCCATCGCATTAGCTATATTACCTACTCTATCAAATGATGTAATGACTAGAGGTATCAATATTAATATCATTTGTTTCATACGTTTAAATGGACTAGTTTTTTTCTTGTCTAATTCTAGACCACGACACTGCATAGAAATAGATATATTTTCAAAGTCTCTAGAAATATCAGGAATATATCTAAACGCAATCTCCACGATACAACCAAACTTATATGGTAAACCTAACGAAGTTAAACCAGCTGCCATTTCGCTTGGTGTAATAGACATAATAAATACTAAAGAAATTAAGAATGATGTAAGCATCTTTAATAATCTGACGCCTAGATACCACAACGTACCTTTAGTAATCACAAAATAATTTGTTAACTTAACTAATACTGTCGCATCATTATTGTATATTTGACCACAATTTGGGTCAGCAACCCAATATAAGAAAATATTAAATAAATTCATTAACACAACAATTATCATAATTGTTCTAATTGTCTTCCATTTTGGTTTTAATGAAATTAATGCAACTATAGAGGCTATAAACAATGGAAGAATGATAGGCAAATCAAAAGACATCGTAACATAGATTATTAATACGATGAAAAGACGTACTTTCGTTGTACCTGTTAATTTATGAAGGAAGGTATTTCCAGGAACCAGATTGATAATAGCGCTATGATTCATGTCTAGTCTTCCTTTCGGCTTGGATGAATGAATCGATAAATTTCTCTGGATCAATTCCTAATCTATTTGCCAAGATGTATAGTGATGTTTGTTTTAAACTTGCCTGTTCAATGATATCGTTATTAGATAAAATCTTATACACGGAATCATCACCAATGCATCTGCTGTTTGCTAAAACAATAGCTCTATCAGTATATTCGATTGCTAGATGCATATCGTGAGTAATGAAGATGATAGTGATACCATAGTTTTTATTTAATTCATTTAAGAAAGTCATTATTTCTGTATAGATACGATAGTCTTGTCCAGCTGTTGGCTCATCAAGAATAATGACTTCTGGTTTCATAGCCAATATAGAAGCAATAGTAACACGTTTCTTTTGACCATAACTCAATACACCAACAGGCCAATTACGCATAGGCCACAAATCAGTCATCTTTAATATTTCTTCAACATGCGGATTAGCTTCTTCTTCAGGAATATTGTTTAACGTAAAGCCTAAAGATACTTCGTCTTTAATGATATCTTTTACTAACATCTGATTAGGGTTCTGCATCACATAACCGATAATAGTATTTATTTCTTTAATAGTCATTGATGAATAATTAGTACCATTAATCACAACGCTACCTTTATTAGGTCTAACGATTCCGCATATTAATTTAGCTAATGTTGATTTGCCTGCGCCATTTTCGCCAATTAAAGCAACCTTCTCTTTTTTACGAATCTTAAATGAAACATCGTTTAAAGAGTTGTTTTGTGTGCCGCCATAATTAAATGTGACATTATTAACATCTATAATTACATCTTCGTTGTTTTCTGTTATTGTAGGTTCAACTTCATTAAAGAACTTTACAACTTTATCTTTGTATGGTTCTAAATTCATTGAATATACATCAGACGGTTTATCTTCTTCGTGTATCTCGCATCCCGCCATTCTTATAGCAGATAAATATAGAGGCTCTCTAATGCCTTTTTCAACTAATAGTTTTGAACATAATAGTTTATCTGGAGTTGTATCTTCTACGATTTGACCTTCCGACATCAAGATAATACGATCTACATTACGATGAAGAACATCTTCAAGACGATGTTCAATAATAACAACTGTTTTGTTTGACTTCTTTTGAATTTCATCGATTAGTTCAATAGCTTGATTGCCCATCTTTGGATCTAGTGCAGCTAAAGGTTCATCAAAAAGAAGTATCTTTACATCATCATGCATAATACCTGCTAAAGATACTCTTTGTTTTTGACCACCAGATAGTTTATATGGAACAACCCCTAGAAAATCTTGCATATGCACAAGATTAGCGACATTTTCTACTTTTGGTAGCATTTCGCTTCTTGGCATGTTTTCATTTTCTAATGCATATGCAATATCTTCTCCAACAGAAAGTCCAACAAATTGGGCATCTGAATCTTGAAGTACTGTTCCTACAGAAGCACTCAACTTAAAGATGCTGGAAGTAGATGTTTCTACTCCAGCAACTTTACATGAACCAGTTATTTCACCAGGATATGAGAAAGGAATCAAACCATTTATACAGTTTGCTAAAGTTGATTTACCACAACCAGAAGGTCCTAATAAAAGAACTTTTTCTCCTTCATATATCGTGAGATTAATATTTTTTAAAGTTTTTTCAGTTTGAGAACGATATCTAAAGCCGAAATCCTTTAATTCGATAACTGGAATTTTGTCCATCTTATTCCTTTGTTAAATTAGATGCTTTTGCGTTTCTTGCAGCTAAAGCTTTAAGAATTGGAATGCCTACAACTACTAGAACTAATACGTTAGATGCACCACCAAATAAGCTTTGTAAGAAGGTGATTTCTAGTTCTGATTGATATAGGATTGCAGAACAGATAGGTGTAATAACACCAAATGCTAGAGCGTTACCTATAATAGCTAAAATAGCATAGATAATCATTTGTTTAACATCGAATTTACCATTTTCAATATCAGCACCATATAGTTTTAAACAACCAACGATGAAGCCTAAAACAGCGTTACCGATTGACCAGTTAAACCACATACCCCAGCCACCAATTAAGTCAGCTAAGACATTTCCTAAACCACAAGCAAGTGCAGCTGGTAAAGGTCCAAATAAACCACCAACGATTACTGGAACGATCATAGCTAATGTTAAGTTAGTGTTTGTGAATACTTTAATTGATGCATAGTCCATTAATACAGCAAATAATGCTACACCAATAGCTACACCAACGATAGTCTTTGTATCCCACTTTCCTAATAAAATTTTCCCGATACTTTCTTTTTGCATGTTTCCCTCTTTCTTGTCCAATAAAAATAAAAACCCATCAAATGATGGGTAATTGATGTTATAACCCATCGTACAAGCATTAGCACCTTTCATAAGAAGGTTGCTGAGGTTTCAAAGAGCTTGTCTCTCCGCCTCTCTTTATGGACAAAACTAGTTTATCACTTTGATGATGAGTTCACAATAAAAATATTAAATATTTTTACGTTTATCTAAAGATTTTGAAAGTTTATTTCCAATTGCTTGGAATAATTGCACTAACAGGATAATAATGATGACTGTTACAATCATAATTCCTGTATCATAACGATAATAACCATACCTGATAGCGATGTCACCAAGTCCACCACCACCAACAGTACCAGCCATAGCACTATAGCCAACAATAGTACCTAAACAGATTGTTGCACCATTGATTAATGATGGTCTAGCTTCAGATAACAATACTCTTAAGATGATGGTGAAATTGCTTGCACCCATCGATTGCGCCGCTTCAATGACACCCTTATCAACTTCCTTTAGACTAGATTCAACCATTCTACCAATAAAAGGAATAGCTGAGACAGTTAATGGAACTACAGTAGCCATTGTTCCATAAGACTTACCCACAATTAATCTTGTAAAAGGAATAATAAGAATTAGTAAGATTAAGAATGGAATTGATCTGCCAACATTTACTAAAATATCTAAGATACGATAAATTGTCTTATTTGGTTTGATACCGTCTTTATCAAAAGCAAATAAAGCGATACCTAATGGTAAACCAAATAAATAACCAAACAAGGTTGATAAGAACACCATGATTAAGGTATCTAAAATACCAGTTAAGATCATATTTATAGTTGAGGAATCAAACATCTTAGTTTACCTCCTGAACTACTACAGAATCATTTTTAGCTAGATAGTCAATCATTTGATTGGCAATCTTTTCATCTACTGGTAATTGAATCAACATCTGGCCTTTACTTCTGCCATGTATTAATGAAATATCTGACTGTAAGATTGAGACTGGTTGTTTAAATTCAAGAATCATATTGGCAATTACAGGATCTAAAGAATTAGTTTCTTCAAATGCGATTCTTAATAATTTACCACCATATAATTTAGATGCTTTGTTGGTAGTATTAAATATTAAACGTTTTGCGGCATCAGTCTTTGGATTTCTAAATAATTCATCAACAGTATTTTCTTCTACAAGTTCACCATTTTCTAAGACCGCGCAACGATTACATATTTCTTGGATTACTGACATTTGATGCGTGATTATGAAAACAGTGATGTTGTATTTTTGATTGATGTCTTTTATTAAAGTTAAAATTTGTTTTGTGGTTTCTGGATCTAGAGCCGAAGTTGCTTCATCACATAATAAGATTTCAGGATTAGATGCTAAAACTCTAGCGATTGCGACTCTTTGTTTCTGACCACCTGATAATTGACTAGGATAGGCATTAGCTTTATTTTCTAGTCCAACTACTTTTAGATATTCTAATGCTTTTGATTTAGCTTCTTTTTTATTTATCCCTGCAATTGTCATTGGAAAGCATACATTATCAATAACATTTGATTGCATCAATAGATTAAATGATTGGAAGATCATTCCTATCTTTCTTCTTTTTAGTCTAAGTTCTTTTTCAGATAGCTCTTCTAATTTGTCACCATCAATTTCTATTGAACCACTGTTTGGTTTTTCTAATCTATTTAGACATCTTATAAGTGTTGATTTACCAGCACCAGATAAACCAATGATGCCATATATTTCTCCATCATTTACTTCAAAAGATACATCTTTCAATGCTTCAACTTTGATATCTTTTGTTTCATATGTTTTTGTTAAGTGACTAACTTTAATCATAACTACTCAGTAAATGGTACTACTGCTCCTTCATATGTGCTGTTGATGAAATCAACAATCTCTTGTGAATGTAGAACTTCAACTAATGCTTTTAGTCCTTCGTTATTTTCATTTCCTTTAACTGTAGCAATAACATTTACATATGTTTGTGCTGCACTTGAGTCTGCTTGTTCATAAGCAATTGCATCTTTACTTACATTTAATCCAGCATCTAATGCGTAGTTTCCGTTTAATATTACAACTGCTGATTCATCAATTCTTCTTGAAATTTGTGCTGCTTCGATTTCGACAATCTCAACATTTACATTATAAGAAACAACATCTTTTACCGTTACTATAGAATCTGCACCTGTTCCATCTGGTAAAGTAATAATTCCATTATCTTGTAACAATAACAAAGCACGAGTTTCATTAGTTCCATCATTTGGAATAAAGATAACATCATTGTCTGCTAAATCATTTAAACTATTTTTCTTACCAGGATAGATACCAAATGGTTCATAGTGAATCTTACCTACAACTACTTCATTAGTTCCTTTTTCTGAATTATAGTTTTCTAGATATGGAACATGTGCGAAATAGTTTGCATCTATTTCCCCAGATTCTACTACTTCAATAGGCTGTACATAATCCTCAAATTCATGGATCTCTAATGTATATCCTTTTTCTGCTAGAAGATCTTTTGCTTTCTCTAAAATTTCAGCGTGTGGTGTTGGTGAACAAGCAATACTAATTATCTTGTCATCTTTAGCTTTTGAACCACATCCTACTAATACAAATAATGTTACTAATACTACAATAATTTTTTTCATATACTTTTCCCCTTCCTTATTTGTATCCCTATAAACAAAAAATCGCCCATAAGGACGATTCAACGTGTTACCACCTTAATTCGTGTATTTCTACACCTTGTTTAGATACAAACATATCCTAGCACTATAACGTGTGCGTTACGTCTAGCTCTAATATCGAACTAGAAGCTCCAAGACCATGTTCACTTATCTTCTACCATTCCTTTCCACCAACCAGGAACTCTCTATAGGCTTAATATAAGTTACTCTTCTTTTCTTAGCCTTGTCTAAATACTACTCTAATATAGTAATAAAATCAATAGTTACTTAATAGCATCTTCGATAAATGCCTTAACACCTGATTTATCTCTATATCCTTGCATTGTAGATATGATATTACCATCTTTAATAATGAAGACAGTTGGAATAGACATAATACCATAACGATCTGCAAGATCCATATTCTCATCTACATTAACTTTGATAAATTCTATATTAGGGAATTGTTCATCTAGTTCTTCAATGATTGGCCCTAACATCTTACATGGCCCACACCAATCTGCGAAGAAATCTACTAAAGTAATTCCTGAAGTAATTATTTGATCAAATTCTTGTGTGTTTACTTTTTTCATTATTAGTACCTCCAATTAAATTATAAATGATGATTGGATATTAGTCTTGTATGATGCTAATTGATACTGATAATTTAACGCTTATTGAATAACTAGTTATAAAGATTTGAAAAAGTTAACGGTATAAATAAAAAACCTCCTGTATCAATATAATTGGAGGTTATAGTTTTTCCCACTCGATAGACTATGACTATTCTAGGTATATTTAATAATGGATTGTACTATTTTATGCACTTATTTATCGCGATTTTATGCATTATTTTGTTTTACCAAAGTTTTTTTACTCATTTACATAATCTTTAAATAATAACCGCCCGTTTTTCTAGAACCTCTTAATTCAACCATTTCTTTTAATTCTGTTTTAAGTGAATATCTTATTTTATCTGCATTAATTGTGGCGTCTTCTTTTAAAATCATTTCAAACATTTCTGGTACTTTAATCCCTGGATTATTAGATATTAACGATAATATTAACAAGCCTAAATCGCTTATTTTTTTATTGATTTTATTTGGCGGTTCTTCTTTATAATTTAAATTTGGTAAGTAAACGATAAAAATTTTCGCTATTATAGAATTCTGGTTGTCTATCGCTGTTTTCATAAGCTTCAAGTGTTCTTGGAATACCTGTGCCGAAGTTTTCTATGTATTTCATCTTATCAAGAATATGAACGAGTTTTAAGTTTCGATAAGTTTGAACGCCCTTCAACATATCTTCTATTGAAGATTTAAACAATCCGCCTGGACTTGTTACTTTTACTTTATCTTCAAAAAATTCAATCTTTATATTTGATCTAATAAAATAATTTGAGTGACAAAACGCATTTAAGATAATTTCTCTTAAAGATTTACCTGGATATGATTTTGTCTCAGTTCTTTGCCAATTGTTTGTATCGATAACAGCAGAGGTGTCATTCATTCTCTCTGCTGTATCTTGTACATCTTCAATAATTTTTAGTAAAGAACCATTAAAAGTTTTTTTGATTTTGAAATTCATTTTATTATCATATACAGCAAACTTGACTTCTATAGGCGATTGGTCTGACATTAATAATCCAATGTTTGTGTAGGCTCCATTCGAATTAATAATTCCCATTATAGTCATTTGTTTTTTACTCAAAACTATATTGTTTTCGCTACATATTCTATTAAAATATTTAAATGTTAAATCTTGGTTTTCTGAAACATCGCTTTCAAAATCATAATGATTTGAATCCATTATCATAGCTAGTATTTCATCATCGTTACATTTTCTAATACTAGCTCCTACTCTTTTATATACACCGCTTGGTTTAGGCCCCTTTTCTCTTAAATAATAAGGTTTTTTATTACCCTCTTTAACTTCTATAGCATATACACCATCTTTTTTAAAATTACCACGTATTAAATTTGAAGGAAGTGGATAAAATGCATCTTGAATCCACCCTTCCAATTTTAATTGGATTAAATCTTGATCTTCGTTCAAAAAGTCATCGTTTATTGTACCATTATCGTTTACTCCAACATAAATTATGCCGCCTTCGCTATTAAGAAATGCAACAATTTCTTTTTTTATTTCATCAATCATTTGTCTTTTTAATTCTTCTTTATAATTTTCTTTGTACATAATTGTCGTCTCCTTTTATTTGGCGATTCTTTATTATAATTATATATTATTTCGCCAAATAAAAAGAGATCTTAAAAAGGCTATCGATTACTCGATAGCCTAAATGGTCATTTATCCACTTTATTATAAATGGTGTCAATGAAATACCTTGTTTTTATAAATACTATTTAATGATTTCGCCTAATACTGAACCAGTCATACCTGCAGCATTTGATTCATCAGTATCAACATGCATTGCAAGTGCAAAGTCTTCTCTAACTCTGATAACAGTATCACCGAAGATTAGTGATCTACCATCAGTTTCAACTTTAACACTGACGATATCACCATTGCTAACACCATAGTTTTCTGCATCTTTTGGTGTCATATGGATATGTCTCTTGGCTGCGATAACGCCACATGGAATATCAATTTCACCACATGGTCCAACAATATGAGCACCTGAAGTACCTTCAATGTGACCAGATTCTCTAATAGTTGCATCTACACCGATTGTTCTAGCATCTGTTAATGATAGTTCAACTTGAGCTGCACTTCTAGCAGGACCTAAAATAGAGAACTTTAATTCGCCTTTTGTGCCTTTAACAACAACTCTTTCATTTGATACGAATTGTCCAGGTTGGCTTAGTTCTTTCTTAACAGTTAATTGGTAACCAGGGCCATATAATTGTTCAATTTGTTCTTGAGTTAAATGAATGTGTCTAGCGCTTGATTCAACAATAATTTTTTCCATTTTAATTTTTCTCCTTGAATTAATAATCAGCTTTAGCTAAATCAACATAATTAATATCTGTAGGTGTTTCTCTTCCAAAGAAGATGATTAGTACAGAAGCAGTTTGAGTTTCATCATTCATAGATTCAACTTTACCTTCCATACCAGAGAATGGACCAGATAAAATCTTAACGTTATCACCAACTGCGAAGTCAACTTCGATTGATTTATCAGATTGACCAATTCTTCTTAAGATCTTTTCCATCTCATCTTGTTTAACTGGGAATGGTTTTGCACCACCACCTGATGAACCGATAAATCCAGTAACACCTGGAGTATTTCTTACAACATACCAAGCTTCATCTGTCATAATCATTTCAACAAATAAATAACCTGGGAATATATTCTTAACTACTTCTTTTGATTTTTCATTCTTAACTTCAATTTGTGTTTCTTCAGCAACCACAATTCTAAATAGGTTGTCTGAGATACCCATTGTTTCTAGTCTTTTTTCTAGATTGTCTTTTACTCTGTTTTCATGTCCAGCGTATGTATTAACAACATACCATTGTTTCTGTTCTTCCATATTACATTACTCCTAAACCTTTTAATAATACAGAAATTAAGAATTGACATAATACAAAGAATAAACCAAAGAATGCAGTAAAGATAATTACTTGTACTGAACTAGATGCTAGATCACCTTTCTTAGGCCATCTAATCTTTGAAATTTCTTTAGTAATTGCGCTAACACTAAACCATTTCATATTTTGTTCCTCCTATTTTGTTTCTTTGTGTAACGTATGTTTGTTACACTTTGGACAATACTTCATTAATTCTACTCTTGAAGTAGTTGAGCTTGGTTTGTTTGTTACATAGTTTCTTGATAAACATTCACTACATGTAAGAATTATTTTCTTTTTATCTTTCATAATTCCTCCACTTTTGTAAATAAAAAGTTATCTGCTTGATAACCTCTTATATTACACCACATTCTATTATAAAAATCAATTACTTGAAGACAATAAATTTACTAATTAAATAATTTAATATAACCGTTACTACATCGCTAGTAATCTTAGTTATCAATGCACTTATTCCTAATAACTTAACCATTACAAGTGTTATAGTTTCAGCTACTACCAAAGAAAATACTCTACCAGATGCAAACTTGATTAATTCTTCTTTAACGCTAGTGTTGTGTTCTTCAAAGACGAATATTGCATATAAGAAATATCCAGAAAATACACCAACCAGCCATACAAGTACTGTTACAATTAATGGATCAAATTTAAAAACATACTGAAATAAGAAAAAGAATACATAACTAATTACAGTATTAACAAAACCCCAGAATAAATATAATAATTCATTCTTGAATTTAAAGTATAATGGTTTGAATATTTTGATTATTGGCCAATCAAAACATGGGTCAAATATATCTCTATAAGTTTTCATATCTACATTAAAAGCTAGTTAGATAACTAACTAGCTAATCTCCTTTATTGTTGAATATTACATTCATCAGGATAATATTCTTCAGTATATTCATCATCACCATATTTACATCTATATGTTATATATGGTTCATCACAAGTTGGAGCATGGACAACTTCGTAGTCATGTCCATATGCAGAAATTGTTTCTGTATATGTTTCGCCGCATTTTCTACACCTATAAGTCACATATCCATCTTTTGTACATGTTGCATCTTTTCTTTCTATTTCTCTCCAGTCGTGATCACATTGTTTTGATTTAAATACCGCAACAAACTTAGCATCGTTTTCAACCCTGAATGTGTACTCGGCATCGCCAGATACATAGTCACCATCGACATACCAACCTTCAAATGTACTATTTGAACCAGCTTTAGCTTTGATGGTTACCTTATCGTGATACTTTAAGTCTTCGCCACCGCCACTTACTTCGCCGTCACCATCAGCTGCAACTTTGATAGTAAATCTAGCATCATCAATATCACCATAGTAGTAAACAGTTAATATCATATCGTCATCATCAAAGTCTTGATCGTAGATTCTTCCTATTTCATCTTCATCATCAGAATATCTACCAGCAATCTTTTCAAATTCAACTTTATGTCTTTCTGCCCATTCTTTAGCTTTTTCAACAAGTTCGCCAATGAATGATGGAGGTTCTACAACGCCACCGCCCATTACAGTGATATAACCAACTGGATAGTCAGAACATAAAGCACCATAATTAGGTGATTGTTTAACTACTAGACCATCTTTAGATTCATCGTACTGATCAGAACCTTCTTCGATGTATTCAACTTCAAGTGTTACGCCCTTAGTATCAGCCCAAGCTAGAGCATCTTCTAAAGTCATACCAACTAAATCCGCATAGAAGTCAGGCATTTCTTCATCTTCAGTCTTTTCATCAAATGTTTCGTGATATAAAGCTTCTCTTACATATCCATCGAAACAACTAAATTCCATCTTTCCTTCTTGAACTACATCACTAGTAACGTTACCTAGTGTAACATTCATACGATGTAAGTTTTCTTCTAAAGAACCTTCGTATAGTTTGTATATCCATAATGGTAAATGCATACCATAGTTGTAATACCATGATGAATAACCAGTTATTCTCGTATTTTGGAAATCTAACAGGTCGAAATTCTTCATACCCGTAAAGTTCTTAGTATTTAATAATAAATTGAATAATGTTGTTAATTGTGTCCAAGTTAAATTTGTAGATAGTTTATCACCGGCATCTTTCATAGCCTTGATACACATGTTGATATCTTTCTTCTTTAATAACTTTTCAACAACACCCATAATTACTTCTTTTTGGTGCTCTTGTCTTGCGAAGTCTCCGCCAGCAAACGCATGTCTTTCTCTACAGAATTGTAAAGCCATCCAACCCCAAGCAGTAACTTGACCCTGAGGAACGGTAACACCATCAAGTGTAAATTCTACTGGATTATAAATTTCAACACCTTCTACCGCATCAACTACAGCAACAACAGCGTCATAGTCAAATTCCATATAGAAGTCGACATCAACACCAACTAAATCTTCAACGGTATCTATGAAGCAGGCTCTTGATGTAGATCTACCACTATTAATCTTATCTTTTGTTCCGCCATAGCAAGAAATAGGAACATAAGAGTCTCTTGCGATTGACATCATGTTTACTGTATATGTCAATGGGTTAACTGAAGCTAGAATTATTGTATCTGCTAAACCAACAGGTGAACCAAGTTCAACTCTTGACCAACCAATCAATAATACTGTAAATGGTTCTTTAGCTAAATCTTTATTTGAACCAGTAGTTTCAACTAAAACTTCCTTTTGGAATGGATTAAATTCATATGTATCTTCAACTAAATGTGTATAGTTCGTTTCTTCATCAGAATTTAATATTTCTTTATAACCAGCATTTACAGCAATTGTATCAACTTCATCTTTATGCAAAGCTTCACACATATCTAGTATTGAGAAGTAGTTAACAATTGAATATGTAAATACACCAGCTGCATCAAGTTCTTCAACAGCGATTGATGTAACACCTTCACCCGTTTCAGAAAGCATACCAATACGTTTGCCTTCTAATTCAGATAAATCTTTGTGGTCTGTCTTTGATAAGAATACACCACTTATTGTTTCATATATTTCTGATTCACCATCATAGAATACTTCATCAACTGTTTCGTTAACTTTATTTAGATAGTAAACACCAACAGTGCTTCCTGCAATAATACATAAACACAATACACAAACAATAATCTTTAAAGCTAAATCTTTGTGATTATGACCTACAAAGAAAATAATGTCTAAAATAATTAGACCACAGCCGATAACAATACCACCACATAAGAATATTGTAGGTGTTAAAGCGAAATATCTAGATGCTGCAACAATACCCACACCAATCGCAACATGAGCTAAAACAAGAACAACAGCCGTAACAATTGACATTACATTTTGTGTTGATATTTTTCTTTTCTTATTTGGTTTTTGATGATTTGATGTATGTGCACTAGGTTGTAGAGCACTATCACCGCTTGAATCAATTCTTCTTTCTTTTCTTCTATCTAACATTAGTGTGCCTCTACAATCTCGAATCTACCTTCGTTATTTATTACAACAAAACTCATACTAGTAGCATATTTACTTGGTGAGAATTTATCGTTTGCTTTATATGTCCATGTAACTTTAACGTTATATACTTCATCCCAAGAAGCCTGTTCTTCAGTTTCTGGATCCATAGAAATATATTCTTCCGCAGATTTACTTCCAGTAGCAGAAACTATAGATTCAACTTCAAATAAGTTTTCTGCACCATAGTCAGCAATATAATCACTTAAATGATTATAGAAAGTATCTCTTGCTTGTGTGTAGATGTTTTTTCTTTGTGGTTCAAACACATAGTACATTCCACCTACATCATATTGACCAGCTTTATTTGACCATGTATAGAAATCGGCAACAAAGTTTTTGCATACTGAAGTCGCTATATCTGTATCAGTATATTCTTCAGCTGTTCCTTCGTATAGACTCTTTAATTCAGCAAATAAATCTAATTGAAGTTGTGTTGCATTATCTCTAAGAAGATATTCAGGATTAGTAATCTTATATTCGTTTGCAACTTCTTCTACAGAATTATCTGTATTTAATAATGCCTTAACATTTTTATAGCCAAAAAATCCTGCAACACCAATTGCAATCAAAAAAGGCAAAATAATTAACAATAAATATAAATAACGTTTTTTCTTATCTTTAAATAAGTGATAAATTTTTCTATATAATTTTTTCATACACTCCACCGGGCATATTTACCCATACATCAATTTTACTAAATAATCAAACTAAAAACCAATTTATGAACATTGTTCACATATATTTCACATATTATTCGCAAAGTGACAATAGCCCTGTTTCTTTATTAACTTTGTATATGCAGTTTTCTGCGATATGATCATCATTTTCAAATGCGGATGAGAAATCTCTGCAAAAATTATCGTTTAAAGTGAATATAGTTACATAATCATAGTTCTCTTTTAAATCTTCTATCCATTCATTGACGCTTATATCTAAAGAATATGGGTCTCCTTCATATCTTGACTCACCTAATGTCCAAAAATCATTTTTAGCATAAGCAGGCCTTATTGCATAGCGATATACGATACGGTCTGTGCCTTCACTATTTTGTGATATAAAGTATACTCTATCGTCTTCATCAACATATTTTAGAGTCTTGTTAATGATGTCGTTATATGACTCTCTAAATTCGTTAGACATTCTAACATATGATCTATTTAGGAATGGGAAAATCAGTTCTAATGGTGCACATAATGCCATAAAACAAACCAAAATTGCACAAATCATTTTTTCATTATTGATTATTTCATCAGCTATTTTGACCACGCTTGCACTGATATAAAACCAAGAAGCTAAATATACAATATTTATATATCTCTGTAAGGAAGCCAATCCTAAAGCTTCATCTTCGGAGAATTTATACATATAAACTATACACATTCCAAAAATAAAAGTTATTAAAGAAATAAGCATAACAAATTCAGCAGTAAAAGCATTTTTCTTATTCACAAAACACTTTCTAATAGCAATCCTAGTAATGATACATAGTGCAGTAATTGTAATAAGTGTTAAACATGCATAGTTAATCTCAATACCTAAACCACCAGGAACATATCCGCCAGTAACAAAGTGTGTAATATAGTTTTTAAATACTTTTGTTCTATATGTATCATCTCTACCTAAGACCACTTTTATAAAATTGACAAGATCTATCTTACCAGTAAATAATCCTTCCGCGTCATTAATACTACAATTAAGATTCCATAGTAATTTTGGTGCAAATACAGCAACTAAAGTAATTAAAATCACTATAATATTATTCTTAGATAATATCTTTTCGTTACTATCAATTACTTTTGTTACAACAAAGCCAACCCCTAATAACGCCGAGAATAACAAGCCTACATCTTTTGATAAAACTAGCATCGACATAATTAGATACATAGTGATATCAAAGAAAACATCATGATTCTTATTCCACAACAATTGGATCAATCCACCACATAACAAGAATGATAAGAATTGATCAATATAAATTGAAGTATAAGCATTCAAATAGAAACATGATGGAACCAAAAATATAACTGCCATCATTGTAGCTGGAGCAATAATTCTCTTATATGAAAAACTACTACAAATAGGAATGATAAAAGAAATCGCAAAAGTATAGTAAGCAAAATATAACATCCATTCACTAAATACTTCGCCAGTTAATAATGTGTTAAGTTTTTGTAAGAAGTATTGGAATAAAGACATACCTGGAGGATATGTTCTAAAGATTGAATGTGATGCTTTATTTGATGCGAAATCATCAATACTAGTCATAGCTCTAACGACATCGCCCCAATGAGAAAACTCATCAAAGTTATCCATCAACTTGCCTTTTAGAGCAAACAAGAATACAAAAGCCAAAACGATGTAAACTAAAAAACCAGGAGTAAATATTCTTCCTAATACTTCTTTATAATTTTTCTCTTTTACTATTTTTATTATTGATAGCACATATAATGCTAAAGAAATAACAATAATCAATATTGTTGATATCTTTAGCAAAGTGCACATACCTAATAGAAAGCTAAATACAACAATTGCTGAACAAGAAATAGGAAGTACTTCTTCATATTTCTTATTAAAATATGTACACGCAAATACACTTCCTGAAGATATTATTAATAAATACAAGAGAATAACTATATACGTCATTGTTTATTAAATACCCATTTCTTTTGTATACGATAACTTACTAAGAATAAAGTAAAGTCAACAATAATCTTTAAGATAGTTGTGCTTAGACCTATCAACGAATACAACAATGTTACTAATAGCCATGAAGCTAACATCTGACAGAAGGCTAATATATAGTATCTTTTTATAGAATCTTTATTAGAAGATGTAAATACTGTTGCTTTATTTAAATTGTAGTTTGTTAATGAAGAGACAACTCTGGCAATAAATGTTGAAAAGAAGATTGATGCAGTATGTGATATTGCATAGAAAACATTATTAATTAAGAACGAATATAACAAGACATCAATTACATATGTTGCCAAACTTGATAAAGCAAATCTCAAGAATCCAGCTAACATAACTTTATATATTGTGTATGAGTCTTTTATTGCATTAAAATGTGTTCCACTATTTGAACCATAATAAATTGTACTTATTGGCTCTTCAATAATCTTTCTTTCATCACCAACAGCTTTTATCAACATTATCATTTCATATTCGTATCTTTCACCAGGTAATGCCATACATTTTTCTAAGAAATCTCTTGGTAAAGCTCTTAATCCTGTTTGAGTATCTTTAACTGTGACATCATACATCAATTTGAATACAAATGTTGTAATCTTATTTCCATTTCTAGATTTAAATGGAACATTTGGATGATTGAAATCTCTTGTACCAAAGACGATGTCGTTTGTTTCTAACATTTTCCTACCACAAGCAATTGTATCTTCAACACTGTGTTGGCCATCAGCGTCACCAGTTACAACACCTTTGATTTTTGGCATGTTTTCTAAAACATAGTTAAAGCCTGTTTTTAATGCTCTGCCCTTACCTTGGTTAACAACATGTCTTAATAAAATAACTTCATCATGTTTTACAAGCTTCTTAAAATGAATTCTCGTTTCTTCTTTTGAACCATCATCAATAATTAAAATATGTTTAGCACCATTCTCGATTAGGTTCTCAACATATTCAACTAATTTCTCATCTGGATCTAAAGATGGAATTAAGAATACGAGATTATTTATTTGTTTCTTCATCCTCTACTCCTTCTGTTGACTCAGCAACAAAGACAATTTTAAATGTCATAAGTAACAATTTAATATCATCTATCAAACTATAATTTTCAATATAGTATAAATCTAACAATAATTTATCTCTCATTGCGGTATTATACTTACCATATATTTGGGCATAACCTGTTAAACCGGCTTTTACAACTAATCTATAACTAAATTCTGGCATGTCTTTTATTATTTCGTTATATATTTCTGGTCTTTCAGGTCTAGGCCCAACAAATGACATATCACCTTTTAGAATGTTTAGTAGTTGAGGTAATTCGTCAAATCTAGTCTTTCTAATAAACTTGCCTACTGAAGTGATTCTATCATCATCTTGTTTCGCAAGAACAACACCTGTTTTTTCTTCAGCATTCATAACCATTGATCTAAATTTTAGGATTTTAAATTCTTTACCATCTTTAGTCAGACGATTTTGTTTAAAGAAAACATCTCCATGATCATTAAGTTTAATTGCTATTGCTACGCCTAACATAACAGGACTAGTGATAATAATTAAAATTAATGAACCAACTATATCAATAGTTCTTTTCGCAATCATTTCAAAAGACGATGGCCCAAATTTATTTATCTTAACAATTGGTGTATCAATTAAATGAATTATAGAACTGCTTGCCATCAACATATCAGTAATACTAGGAACATCAAATATCCTGATTCCCTTTTCATAACATTTCTTAAATACTCTTTTCTTTTGTTCATGATCTATATCAACAGTAATTACTCTTTCAACATTTTCTAGTATTGGATCAAGATTATCAAAATCGATATTTTCTACATCATATTTCTTTTTTACATCAACAGTAATATCTCTATATTTATTGATTTTATCTAATATCTTGTAGTGATTTTCACCTACTATCGCAATGGCGTATTCTACAGGATAAGAATCTCTTATGAATTTATTTTCATAGAAAACTAATAGTGTAGCTATTATAGTTTCAACAACAAACAAAATTAATACTGGCCATATAGCTAACATACTGAAAGCAATTAGACACAATATTAAATATACAATTACATCTGAAAACAGGAATGTAATTGTTGAAGAAAGCACTAAATCAGTAACTGTAGAATCACCTAATTCATACATTCCAAATAATCTACCAAATACAATCAAGAAGAATGTATATATCAGCATAAACAATGCATAACCATTTGCGTAGTAATTGATATGGTCATAAAAAACTATCAAATCAACCGCAAAAAACAACACATACAAAATAATGTTGATTAGACCCAACACGATTTTAGCATTGTTTTTGTTGTCATAATTCTTATTCACTTAAATACCTTCTTAGTGCATCTTTCCAATCAGGAAGTGGCTTAAAACCGTTTTCAACTAACTTAGATTTATCAAGTCTAGAATTAAATGGGCGTTTAGCTTTACTAATTCCATATTCAGCAGTTGTTACAGGAATAACCTTAGTTGTATATCCTGCTTGTTTATATATTTCAACACAGAAATCATACCAAGATATATATCCACCTTCATTTGTGGCATGATAATATCCATATTTATCTGTTTCAATCATGTCGACTAACAGTCTGGCTAAATCCTTAGAATAAGTAGGTGTACCAATTTGGTCGTTTACAACCTTAACTTCATCATGAGTTTTACCAACTTTTAACATTGTATTTACAAACGAAACTGGGCCACCAAATAGCCAAGCTATTCTAACAACGAAATATTTCTCAATTTGTGAAACAAAATTTTCACCTTTAAGTTTTGTCATGCCGTATATAGACAATGGACCAAAGTTTTTATCATCAGGACACCATGGTCTTTCACCAGTTCCATCAAATACATAGTCAGTTGATATTTGCATGAGTTTACAATTAATAGCTTTACAAGCTTCAGCTAAATTCTTAGGAATGATAGTATTTAAAGCAAATACTTTTGGTTGGTTGTCTTCTTCTTCGGCTGCATCTACGGCTGTCCAGGCAGCACAATTGATTACAGCATCAGGATTTACCTTTTCAACTTTAAACAACACTTCATCATAGTTTGTTGCGTCCATTAAAAAATCAACATCACCTGCAACATCTACAGACACGCACTCGTGATTTCTTTTCTTAACTTCATCGACAACTGTTTTGCCTAATTGGCCACTCGCACCTACAACTAATATTTTCATATTTCTTCTAACCCATATCCTAAAGCATCAGCTACATTTTTATTTACACATTTATGGTTATAAATGTTCAAACCATTCTTTATGTTTTTATCTTTTATTGCTTCTAATACACCTTTATCAGCTATTGTTAAACCATATTTATATGTTGCGTTAGTTAAAGCAATAGTCGAAGTATATGGAACAGCTCCTGGCATATTACCTACACAATAGTGAACAATACCTTCTTCTACAAATATTGGATTATCGTGTGTCGTTACTTTTGATGTTTCAGCACAACCGCCTTGGTCTATAGATATATCGACAATTACTGAACCCTTCTTCATTTGTTTCAAGTGTTCTCTTCTTATTACTTTTGGTGTTGAGCCACCAGGTATTAGTAATGTACAAATAACTAAGTCAGCTTTCTTTAAGGCGTTTAATGTATTTGCATCATCTCTATATAAAGTTGTAACAGAAGAACCAAAAATATCATCTAAATATGCAAGCTTATTTAAATTAGCATCTAGTATAGTAACGGCAGCGCCCATACCAACTGCTGCTTTAGCAGCGCTAGTTCCGGCAACACCGCCACCGATAATAACTATCTGTCCTCTTTCAACACCAGGTACACCACCCAACAAGATACCTCTGCCACCATATCCTTTTTCTAGATATTTAGCTCCTTCTTGGATAGATAGCCTTCCAGCAATCTGTGACATTGGTCTTAAACATGGTAAAGATCCATTATTGTCCGTGATTGTTTCATATGCAAATGCACTGATATTTTTCTCTATCAACAAATCCGCAAACTTCTTATTGGCAGCTAAATGTAAGTACGTATAAAGAATTTGCCCTTCATGAACATAATCATATTCACATTCTTCAAGCTCTTTTACTTTAACAATCATGTCACATTTATCAAACACTTCTTTTGGACTATTTAATATTGTTGCGCCTGCTTTTATGTAATCTTCATCAGAAAAACCAGCACCTATTCCTGCACCGGTTTCAACATACACTTTATGTCCATGATTAACATAACCTTCAACATTTTGAGGTGTCAGTCCAACACGATATTCATGATTTTTTAATTCTTTAGTTGTACCAACTATCATTATCTTCCCTCATACATTTGTTCATAGTACTTCATGTAATCACCAGATGTTACATCATCCATCCATTCTTGATTGTTCATATACCATTCAATCGTTTCTTTAATACCTGTCTCAAAGTTATATTTAGGTTTCCAACCTAATTCAGTTTCAATCTTTGTAGGATCTATCGCATAACGTAAATCATGACCTTTACGATCAGTAACATAAGTAATTAAATCTTCTGATTTATCTAATGCTTTAATAATGGTCTTTACAACATCAATATTATGTCTTTCGTTATGTCCACCGATATTATATACTTCGCCATTTCTGCCATTTCTCATAACTAAATCTATGCCAGCACAATGATCATATACATGTAACCAGTCTCTTACGTTCAAACCTTCGCCATAAACTGGTAACTTCTTATCATGTCTGGCGTTATTTATCATCAAAGGTATTAACTTCTCTGGGAATTGATATGGGCCATAGTTATTTGAACATCTAGTAATAGACATATTTAAACCAAATGTCCTATGGTATGCCATAACTAATAAATCAGCAGATGCTTTTGATGCGCTATATGGGGAACTAGTATGAAGAGGGGTTGTTTCGCTAAAGAAAGAATCAGTTGCCTCTAATGGTAAATCGCCATATACTTCATCAGTAGAAACTTGGTGGTATCTTTTAACACCATATTTTAATGAAGCATCCATCAATACTTCAGTACCAATAATATTAGTTTTTAAAAATACTTCAGGATCTTCTATTGATCTATCAACATGGGATTCAGCCGCAAAATTAGCGACAATATCAAATTTTTCTTCTTCAAATAACTTATTGATATTTTCTCTATCACGAATGTCCATCTTTACAAACTTAAAGTTAGGATTATCTTTACATCCGTCTAAGTTCTTAAGGTTTCCTGCATATGTCAATAAATCTAAAGCTACTATTTTGTCCTCAGGATGTTTTTCTAATTCATAATAAACAAAGTTAGATCCAATGAAGCCTGCAGCTCCTGTTACAAGTATTTTCATAATTAAAAACCTCCAATTGATTGGTTTATTTAATTTTATCAAAAATAGGAAGGTATCTCTACCTTCCTATAATATTGATTATTAATTATTTATACTCGAAATTAGCGTTACATTCTTGTAATGTAGGCGCGTTATTATCTTTTTCTGATAGTATTGGCTCTATACCATTTAGTAATGATCCCCAATCAACATTTACTGTTGGATCATCATATCTGATACCACCTTCAGCTTCCTTGTTGTATAAATTGTCACATTTATATTGGAATTCAACATCATCAGTTAATGTTAAGAAACCGTGAGCTATACCTCTAGGCATAAAGAACATTCTTTTATTTTCACCACTTAGTTCGCAACTTGTCCATTTACCATAAGTAGGTGAACCTTTTCTAATATCTACTGCAACATCAATTACTGTTCCTTTGGTGCAACGAACTAGTTTTGCTTGTGAGTATGGATCTTTTTGATAATGAAGTCCTCTTAATGTTCCTTTTTGAGCAGAGAATGACATATTGTCTTGAACAAAGATGTTGTCTATACCCATTTCTTTGAACTTAGCTTCGTTATATGTTTCCATGAACCAACCACGATTATCACCATAACATTCTGATTCTATGATGTATACACCTTCTATTGGAGTTTCAATCTTCTTCATTAGTTGGTCTTCCCTTCAGCTACAGCTTTTAGATGTGCACCATATGGTGATTTGCCATATCTAGAAGCGCTTTCTAATAATTTCTTCTTTGATATCCATTTATATTTATAAGCAATCTCTTCAGGAGCAGATATAACTATGTTTTGTCTCTTAGATATTAATTGAACATAATTAGCAGCTTCTACTAAAGAATCCATTGTGCCTGTATCTAACCAAGCATAACCACTACCTAATAGTTCAACAGCAAGTTTCTTTTTCTTTAGATACATATCGTTTAAGGTAGTTATTTCTAATTCACCTCTAGCAGAAGGTTTAACTTGTTTTGCCATCTTGGCAACACCTTTTGGATAGAAGTATAAACCAGTTATGCAGTAATTTGATTTTGGATGTTGAGGTTTTTCTTCAACCGACAAGACTCTACCTCTTTTATCAAATTCAACAATGCCAAATCTTTCGGGATCATTTACATGAT
Source organism: Erysipelotrichaceae bacterium (assembly GCA_030531215.1). Taxonomy (GTDB): domain Bacteria; phylum Bacillota_I; class Bacilli_A; order Erysipelotrichales; family Erysipelotrichaceae; genus Colivicinus. Next base: position 35,149 of record JAUNNY010000003.1, on the reverse strand, counting down.
AACCAAAGATTGTAGCTTTACCTTTTTCAGCATTATTAACGGCATTATTTAAAACTTGCGAAAAACCATTACCATAGAAAATATTGTCACCAAGCACCATAGCACATGCGTCGTTTCCAATGAACTCCTCACCAATAATAAATGCTTGGGCTAAACCATCAGGAGATGGTTGTACCTTATATGACAACTTAACACCAAATTGGGAACCATCACCTAATAACTCTTCAAATCTAGGCGTATCAGTTGGTGTTGAAATTACTAAAATATCTTTAATACCAGCCAACATCAAAGTACTTAGTGGATAATAAATCATCGGTTTATCATAAACAGGTAATAACTGTTTTGATGTAACCATTGTAAGTGGATAAAGTCTTGTGCCAGCCCCACCGGCTAAAATAATACCTTTCATAGTAAGCTACCTCTATTTCAATTATATAATCTTATTCAGATCTATATCTTTAGTATTGCCGTTATATACAACAAAATTTTGATCTTTATTATATTTATCTTTAAAATGTTCAATTAATTTTTCATCATCAACTAATACAACATCTGATTTATCATAAAAGTCTTTTTCGATATCGTTTACAACTTGTTCGATATGATAATTCGCATTTTCATGATATGCTTCAGGAATCATTCCATGAACATCCCATACAACATTGATATTTTCTAGGTTAAATACTTCAAACATATCACTGGATAACTTTTCACTCATAAATCTAATAACGCTATGAATTAATAAGTGTCCACTTTGTTTTATTAAAGCAAATATTTCTTCAGTTTGTAGAATATCATAACTATTAAAGACAACAGATACATGTGTATCATCTATAAAATTCACCATGATATGTTCACACATTCTATTTTCGCCAGATAAATATATCTTGTAACAATCAATATTGTTATCTAACAATTTAACACGATTATTATATTCACCTTCTAAATCATCAAACATAGGCGCAATAACACATATAGTTTTTTGTTTAGAAATAATATCTTTTAGTTTTTCTTTATTTATGTTGTCTTGTTTTTCTTCTTTAATATCTTGAATCTTTTTATCTATTTTCTTTTGTAGCCAATTAGGGAAATTTGTACCTTCTTCTTTGATTTTTCTAAATCCTCTAACTACTACAAATCTAAATTTAGCCAAAGCTAAATTAGGAATATTTACATTTTTATTTGGTTTCTTGTAGCCAACGCACATCTTATTGTAATAATCATCTGCACATTTTTCTAATGTATATATCTCATTAGCTTGTCTTAGACATTCTTTTGAGATTGTTTCTCTTAACTTATTGTCTTCAATTAATCTAACAATAGCGTTATACCACTCATCAGTTGTATTGTTTACTAGTAATCCATTTACACCATCCTTGATTCCATAAACATATGGTTCTAGATTTGAATAAACACCAACAATACCGAAAGAAGCATATTCCACGAACTTGTTGTAGTACTTGCATCTATGAAATTCTGTATCAGGCATTGGTGCTAAACCAATGTCCCAATTACATTTAGACATAAAAGCAGTATAAGCATCATAACCATCTTGATATGGTAAATATGTTAAACCAAACTCTTCGACAAATTTTGGCTTAGCGCCCATAAATTCAATATCAATTTCATCATGATATTTATTTACTAATTTTTCTATTGTGTCTCTTAATATTTGATTTAGGTCTTGTGCTCTATCTATAGATCCCGCAAAGCCAACTTTTATTTTTTTATTTTTTTCTTTTTTATCAATTCTATTTAATGATGGCTCATTAATTAAAAAAGCATTCTTAAATCCTTTACCATATTTCTCTAATAAAACTGGTGAAGTTGTTAAGAATGTATCACAGTTAGACATTATTGTTCTAATCTGCTTTTTAGTTGATGGCTTAAGATAATTAGGAGCACTACTAATATAGCTAGGAACATTTAAAATGTCATCATCTAGAACATAAACCAAATGCTTGCCAGCCTTCTTGGCAATCTTAGATACATACATATCTAAGTCTGTATCACAACGAATGAAAACAATCACATCAGCCCATTCAATGTTCTTTTTATTGATAAAATGAGAAATTACAAATTTATAATTAATCTTACCTAGTTTTTCTAGATGATTTAATTGTGAATGGCCACATAATATAATCGACGGGATAAAGGTAATAGAAATTGCTAGTACATTCATTTCTTCTTTTTACCTTTGCTATTTTGAGAATTGATATATGCTTTACATACTTCTTTTGTTTCGCCATACATGACAACCTTGCCATGGTCTAACCATAGGACTTTGTCACACATCTCTTCAATCTGTTCTGTATTGTGAGATACAAATAGTACTGTTGCACCACCATTCATCAACTCCATCATTCTAGCTCTAGATTTTGTTTGGAATGCGACATCTCCAACAGCTAATATTTCATCAACGATTAATATTTCTGGTTGAACGACTGAAGCAATCGAGAAAGCTAATCTAGCCATCATACCAGATGAATAATTTCTAATTGCCATATCAATGAAATCACCTAATTCAGAGAATTCGACAATCTCATCATATTTAGATTCTAGATATTCTTTTGAATATCCTAAGATTGCACCATTTAGATATATATTTTCTTTACCAGTTAACTCTAAATCAAAACCAGCACCTAACTCCAACATAGGAACAATGTTGCCTCTAGTAATAACTTTGCCTTTGGTAGGTTTTAAGATACCTGATATAACTTTTAGAGTTGTTGATTTACCAGCACCATTAGAACCAATTAGTCCTAGTGTTTCGCCTTTTTCTACATCAAAAGAAACATTGTCTAATGCTAAGAATTCTTTATAGTTCAATTTACCTTTAAGTTTTAACGTAAAAATCTCCTTTAATGAATTTAAAGGTTCATCTGACATTCTAAACTTCATAGATACGTTTTTAACTTCAATCATCTTTTCTGTCATATAGCACCTACAAATATAAAGTAAACTTATCTTGTTCCTTCTTGAAGATAAATGATCCTAGCAACAACCAGAATAGTGCCAATGCGAAAGAATATGCATAAGCTCTTGGTTCTGGAGATATACCATCTATTAAACAAATACGTATATTTTTAATGCATTGATACAAAGGATTTAATGTTTGAATGAAACTATACTTAGGCGGAATGATTGCTGCTGGATAGAAGATTGGTGTTGCATACATCCAAATCATACAAATGACACTCCATAAGAATTGAATATCTCTAAAAAATACCATCAATGTCGCAAGAATCATACCAAAGCCTAATACAAATATCATCAAGCAAACAAAGAAGAATAATGCTAACAATGCTGATTGTTTAAATGCAAGACCTGTCAACAAACATACTAGTAATAATGGAACAATTGAAATAATCAGATTAATAGAAGAAGAAATTGTTCTTGATAATGGGAATATATATTTTGGAACATACACCTTAGTTATTAATTTATCATTACTAGATATTGATGATAAACACATTGAGGTAGCTTCACTAAAGAAGCTATAACAAATAACACCAATTAATAGATATACCTGATAGTTTTCAATATCTGTCTTAAAGAAATTAGAGAAAACAAAATATTGTACAAGCATCGTTAATAATGGATTCAAGAAACTCCAAAGTACACCCAAAACAGATCTCTTATATTTTGTCTTGAAATCTCTAAGTACTAATTGATGAATTAAAAACTGATATCTGCTTATAGCATTAATTGCGACAATTAAATAATTCTTTTTATTGTCTATATAATTCTTATACGAAACATATAATATCGCAGTAAGAACTATTCCAAAACCTAGCACCATATACCAATAGTATTGACCAGTAAAAATATATTCTTGACCGGTTGTTGAGAAACACAAAATACCATTTACATATGCTCCAGTATCAGTATAACTACCATTAGATACGCCACCATTAGTAAGTATTGCGATACCTTTATTTTTTACACTTGTAGAAGTAAAAGTAAGAGTAAGAAGTTTGCCAGTATAACCGCTTAAGTATTTATCACTCTCTAAAGTAATTACTTCACCTTCTTCTAATTTAGATATATCAACATCTTTTTTCATTAAAACTTTACTTCCGTTGGTCAATTCAACATGTAATGTACCAACGTTTGTTCTGTAGAAAGTTGTAATTTTAAATGATACCGTTTTTAGTCTATCAACCAAATTGACAAAGTTTTGAGTGACGGTTCTACCTACAACAATCTCTTGCGTAGATTGGTTTGGTTCCAACATTTGAATCTCACTACGAGATTGTCTATATCTAATTTGGTCGCCTGCTAAAAAATAAAAAGATACGGCAAGAGCGCAATATATTACTAAAACATAGGTAAATATTTTTTTAAGTTTCTCTTTGTTCATATCCTTATAAATTCTAACATCTTTATATATAGTTTACTAACACTAGAATCTTATAGAAAAAGTAGTTTAATGAGTCTACTTTAAATTTTGGGTTTGTTAATAACTGCTTTTTCAAAACACTATTATCTTGATAATTCGCAACGATATCCATTAGTTCTTTATTTTCTATAGAACATTTTGTGCCAAAAACTTTTAATAATGACTTTGCCATATTACTTCTAGTGCTTCTACTCTTGCCACTAGTAAAATGTTCAATTCTATTAGTAAATGCCTTTATTTTATTTCCAGATAAGCCAATTTCATTATCACCATGTTGACGATAATAGATGTGACTTTTTTCATCTAAAATCATCTTGCCAAACATCGTGACAATTTTATGAATAATCGAATCATGAATCATACAATAGTTATTCTCAATATCATATTCCATTACTCTTTTTCTGGCTTCATGATTGAATACAAATGTACATCCAGGAGATGTTTGATATAAAAGTGAGTGCGCAAAATCAGTATATGAATATAAACTAGAGATATTTGTTTCTATGGGATTTAGATTTTCGTCTGTTAAAGTATATCTACAACAATACAACAATGGCTTGTTGTTATCTTCTTTATTTAATTGTTCAATAGCTGAAGATAATTTATCCTCGAACCACACATCATCTTGATCACACAATGCATAATAATCTGCATCTTCGCAATTATTAATTAATTCAAAGAATGATTTTGCGGGACCTTTATTTTGGCCTTGATAATGTTCTATAAAAGAATAATGTTGTTCATATTCATCTATAATGTCTAAAGTGTTGTCGGTTGAACCATCATCTCTAATAACAATCTTGTTTGGCATTAATTTTTGGTTCAACAAAGAATCTAATTGTTGTCTTAGATATTTTTCGCCATTGTATGTAGACATTAAAACAATCAGTTTCATTTCAAAACCTCATCGATGACTTCTATACACTTCTTATCAAATACTTCTTTAGTGAAGTTATTTTCATATACTTCGAATATCTTCTTAGAATTATTTCTTAGTTCAATAATTTTATTTACATCTAACTTAATATCATCAGTTATATTGATACCGATATTGTTATCTTCTATCAATTTCCAAGTATCACCTTTAATATTGTTTATTATTGGTAAACCATATTGAAGATAATCAATTGATTTTACCGTTAAGCCAATATACAAATTATCTTTATAGATATTTAGACCTGCGTGGCATTGTGATAATACTTCTTCTTTTAATTTTTCATCATAAGATTCACCATAATCAATTACACGACAGATCTTTTTTGTTTCTTGAACTAATTTTTCTTTACTTTCACCTACGCCTATAATGTGTAAAACAACATCTTTATCTGAAGATTTTATAATATTGCATATTTTATCGATATCAATAATATTGTTTATCGAACCAATGTAACATAGAGCTAATTCATCACTTGGTAAATCTAACTTAGAATGTATCGCGTGCGAATTTCTACACCAATGAATAGTATTTATTTTGCCTTGATATTCCTTTTCAAGAATTTCTTTATATAAATCACATTCGCTAACTACCGCATCTGCGCATTTTATATTATTTGAACGAATATTTCTCCATAGATAGAATGGGAACATATTCTTATTTATATTAATAGGAAGTGACTCTGGCCACATATCAATCATATCGATGATGATTTTTACATCTTTATGTTTCTTTTTATATTTTCTTGCGTAGCTAATTAAACTATTACAAGGTGCTTCGATCCAGATTAAATCTGGTTTATATTCTCTAATTAATAAGAAAGTATCTGATGCGAACTGTTCATGTGATCTCATTCTTCTTAATGATAGATTTCTTTTGTATTTGATTGTTGGAATCAAGTCGTATCCTTTTGGATAGTCTTTTCTTAGTTTTTTAGTTTTATGTAAAAAGTTGGTGGTGATTAATTTTAATTCATCGCCTCTACTTTTAAATACTTCCGCAATTGAATTTACACGTTCCTCATTTGATTGAAAACACGTAGCTATTACAACTTTCATATTTCTCCATTAATTCACAAATGTATATGACAATATATATACTATTATTTCAAACATTAATAATATATATGCATATATAACATATTTATCTAATTTTTCAGGTACTTGAATTTTCTTATTATTAAAGATTGTAAAGAAATAAGGAAGTAATGGACAGAAGTATCTTCCTTGAATTCCTTGAATCATAGTATCGGTTGTTAAAGTCCAACCATACAACATTCCTAGAATTATAAATAAGGCTACACCAAGACACACAAATACAAAAGCTCCACGTACTGGCCAAGTCATCGTGTAGTTCTCTTTTCTAAGTGTCACAACGCCAATAACTATTAAAATAGCACGCACATAAGACATCGGAAGAATTAAAGTAACACCAGCTAAGGCTTTACCTATAGATTGATAGAACCATGTAGATAGCCAGAATCTTACCGTTCTTAAGATAATAGATATTGTCTGAATAGGATGTTGAAGAATATAGGTTGTTGAATATGTATAACCACCATTATGTTCGTAGCCTGTATCTTCTCTTAATATTGTCTCAGCATATACTTTGAATTGGTCTAAGAAATCTTCAATTGATGGTTGTATTCTAAACCAAATGTTTTTAAGTATAACAAATATAGTAGGACATGTGATCAACAACATCGTTATTATTTTTCTTTTCTTACTACCAAACTTTTCAGTAGGAACCATCAAGAACAATAACGCAAATAATCCATAAACTATCTTTGCAGGAGCTAAAGCTAAACTTGCCAAAAAGACAATTACAATATCTTTGTTTGAAACCTGTTCTGTTCCAAACTTCCATTTCATAAAGAATGAAATAGAAATAAATGTTAATCCAAATATGAAACAATCATAAGACATTGAAGCAGCTTGTTGAATAAAGATTGGCAACATTGCCAAGATACCAAACAATCTCTTATGAACTGGCGTATTCTTTATTGCGATATATATACATACTTCATAGAACAACAAATTAAATACTCTTCCTGCATAATATGTTCTAAGCATATTAACACCACATAATCTAGCTAGTGTTATACCTATAGCTTGAGGAATAAATTGAACTATATAGTAATTCCTAAATAGATATTTATCTTTTTTTAATATTTCGTATGTTTCGCCTTTTAATTTAAGAGGTTTATTCATATCTCTCATAAATCTGTTATATGAATAACTCGCATTAATAAAACTGCCAAACGAGTCATAATTGACATACGCTTTATCTATTAATCTATTGTCATCATATCCATGCATCATTAAATTTGATACCTGAAGAGCTGTTTCATAATGATTATTTTCATCAGGTATTGCCCCTGGAGACATAATGCACGCAAATACTAATCCAAATACTAATACCATACTAGTAAACATTACTTCCTCTTTAGGATCTAACAACAATAAAACAAGTATTAGTAACGAGAAAGAGATGATGATAGCAGTCATTACTCCTTTATAGAACGATGTATAAACATCATTATCTATAAGATATCTAACTGCTAACTCTCCTGTCATTTGATAGTCATCAAAACACATCTTACTATCAGTAAAGAATGAATCAAATGAATAATATACACCAGCGCATGACTCGAGTTTGCTGTCTGAAGATAATGTAACGATTATATTTTCATCTATTTTAGAATCTAGAGCTTCATTTAATGAATATGTCGCAAAAGCATTATCTTGTAAAGATTTAACATTTGTTTTTGTTTCTAGATATACTTTATCAGTATCAGAACCTACAACTTTGATATTGATATAACCTTTGTTGTTTCTGATATATGTAGCGTATTTGATAGAAATAGCTTTACTTCCATCTACTACAGGCACAGTCTGTGACAAAACTCTATTATCATACAATCTGTATGTATGGTCATAATTCTCACCACCAACCGATTCTTTACCTAAAGAAGACCCATAAAGTGATAAAGTGACTACTATAGTACCTATCCAAATGATACTAAAAACAATTAAAAGAACTTTATTCTTCATAAAGTTCTCTTTTATCCTATCTTTAAGAATAGATAACTTGTTCATCTATTATTAATTATAATATACTGTTATTTTTTCTTTAAATCGTCTAATTCCTTGTGAAGATTAGATACTTCATATGTCAATTTAACAATCTCTTCATTATGTTTAGAAATCATACAGTAAACATAGAATGTTAAACCATACAATAAACCAATCATTATTAGGAATACTGCATTAACTGGTAGCTCTATACCCAAAACATCTGCTAGTTCATAAAATGTCTTTGGGAATATTGCCATCACAAGCGACAATAATGACCACAACATCCACACGATTGAATACTTAATATTCAGTTTCTTTTTAATTACAAACACTAAAACGAATAAAAATGCTATTAATGATGCAACTAATAATCCGATTCTTAATCCTACGCTCATAATTTTGCCTCTTATTGAATAAATAATATAGATAATATAACAGCTATCATATAGTAGATAGATTTAAATGGGCTCTGGAAGTAAGATACACCACCTTGTCTATCTTTCATTTCAACCTGTACTTCTGATACCTTATATCCTTTATGAATCAAATGACATAATGCATCTGGTTCTGCATAGAAGTTCATAGAATCACTAAATTCTTTAATGACATTTCTGCCTAGCGCCCTCATGCCACTAGTTGGATCGGTAACTTTCTTACCAGTTTTAAGCTTTATTAAGCCACAAATGATTCTACTTCCTAACATTCTAGCATTCATTGGCTTTTTTTCTTCCACAAATCTTGAACCAACTACATAGTCATTGCCAGCTTCTATTTGTTTTAAGATTGGTTCTACATATGATGGTTGATGTTGGCCATCACCATCAATACACATACAACAATCATAATCGTGGTCATATGCATATTTGAAACCAACCCTTGTTACTCCTGCTATACCTAAATTGATAGGCAAATCAAGATGATTGAAGTTATTTCTATCTAGTATTTCAGCAGTTGAATCACTAGAAAAATCATTAATTACTAAATAATCATATTTATATCTACATACATCTTTAACTAATGCTTCTATATTTGCTTCTTCGTTATGTGCAGGAATAATAATTAAAGTTTTCATATCTTTATTATTTTAGCACAATACTATTTCTTGATTATTTGGCCAATTGTATGGAATGTTCTAATAATTGTCTTTGATAAAGGAAAAGATATATCGTTTGTTTTTAATACTTTAAAACATTCGAAGAAGTTTTTAACATAGCCAACTAATCCGTTAGATGCACCACCATATCTCATCTTGGCGAAGTACTTTTTAACATATTTAAACTTAATTTTATTTTTATTACATCTAATCATGAAATCATAATCAGAACAGATCTTATAGTCAATATTATATTTTCCAATTAGTTCATATACTTGTTTTCTAACATACATGCTTGGATGAGCTGGACACCAATAATCGTTTTTCTTTTCTTCAGATATATAATCTCTTACTACTTTATCTAGATTATCATCACAATATAATATGTCCGCATATACAACATCAGTATCATCATCAAAATTATCAATTACTGTTTGGAAGACATTTTCATCATATAATACGTCATCACTATTGATAGTAGCAATGATGTCACCTGTTGCCATGTTTATACCTTTGTTCATGGCATCATAAAGACCTTTATCTTTTTCTGATATTACTTTTACGTGTTTATCATTTGAATACTTATTTATGATGTCTAAAGTGTCGTCGGTACTTTCTCCATCAATAATTAGATATTCATAATTTGTATAGGTTTGTTGTAAAACTGACTTAATAGTATCTTCTATTGTTTTTTCAGCATTATAACAAACAGTGATAATTGTTATCTTTAAGTCTTTCATGATAGTCTATCAAATAATTCCTTATATTGTTGTAACATATATTTCTTATCAAAACGTTTTGCGTTATTGATTATCTCATCTTCATTAAAAGGATAAACAATCTTCATGTTGTTTATTAATTTGGCCATAGCTTCATAATCGCCCTTTTCAACAACCATGCCTGATTTTTCATCTATTGTTTCTGGTGATCCACCAGTCTTATAAGTTATTACTGGCGTTCCACAAGCATTAGCTTCAACATTAACTAAACCAAAAGTTTCTTGATATGTTGTATTAATTAAAACGTGGCTTGAAGAATATAAATCGATAAGTTCTTGTTTATTGCTTGTCCTACTTATTGTCTTACATCCTTTAATCTGATTACTATTTTCACCAACCACTATTACTTGAATATCTTTATCTAATAAAGGTATTAACTTATTAATATCATCTAAACCTTTTTGTTTTGTCCAGATGCTTGCTACTGCCAAAACTGTAAACTTATCATTTTTAGGTTTACTTATTTTAAATTCTTCTATGTTTATTCCGTTATGTATAGTTTTGATTTTATTGTTTTTTAATATTGATAATCTAGCCATATCAGCTAACCATTTAGATGGTGTAACAATAGTTAGATTATCCAAAAGATTGAATACATATTCTTTGTCTTCGTAATCGTTTTCAACGTTTTGTTTAAATAATGAAAATGGATACGCAAATGGATACTTACAATCCTTACAACCCGTTTGATATTTATCACAACCGATACCATCAAAGTGTGGACAATATCCCGTCATAGTCCAAGCATCGTGTAATGTCAAAACTACTGGCTTTCCATATTCTTTTAGAAATTTAAATAACATTCCAACATTCACATAATAACCATGTAGATTATGAATATTTATTATGTCTGGATTATATTTCTTGATCTTCTTAATTAGTCTTCTTGTCGCAATTCTACATATGTCCAAATTGTTGTCAAATAGTATTGTTCCTAAAGCACCAAAGATATTATCAAATATGTTCGTAAAACGATATGAATTAACATTCAAATAATCTTTTTTACGACCATAACAAACTAATGACTCATAGCCATCTATTTTTGTTAATTCTCCAACAAGATTGCCTGTTGAAGAAAAACCACTAACTGTATTTATAAATAATATCTTTTTCATAGTTTAGCTCTATTAAATCTTGCGATGCATATGAACATAACATATGGGATTAAGAATAAAGAATATCTATTCATTGCTTCACACACTAATAATACAATAGACATCATTAATATTATTAATTCTAGAACACTTACAGTTACATGATCATGAGCTCTAGTAAATGTAATTAGCCCTATCAACAAAGCTATAATATACATTACTTCGTTAATTCCTAACAACGTATAAAATAAGATACTTGAAATTGTTTTAGTATTATTTAACATCTCTACGGCATAGTGACTTCCACTGAATAAGATATAGAATTTATTTGTAAGTAATTCAATGATAGAAGTTGGATTAGATACTAGTTTTGAATAATTAGATATTAAAGCCTTGTTTAATGCTTCTTCTTGATTATCATGTGTATCTTCAAGATTATTTACTTGTAGATAATTATCAACAATATCAAATGCATAGTCTTCTACAAACCTACCACCACTTTCAACATTGCTTCCATGTAATAAAGTAAAATATAAGTTTTCTTTATTACGCCATTCATAAGTTAATGAATATGTAGTTAGATTTGATAAAACAACACTTATTATCAATGCACCAGTTATATAGAACCTTTTTGTCTTTTCTGCTTTTGTAAATAAAATTATAAAACCAATAATAAATAATAGTACCAATCCAATATAACTTAATTTATTCACAATAAATATACAAATCCCTAACAACAAAGAACTTATAATTGATTCTGTTTTATTATTACTTCTGATTATTTTTTCTAATAAATATAGTATTAGTGAAATATAGAACATCACAAATATTTCATTAACTGGACAAAACGATAATAGGATTGTTGATGGCATCAATGTATATAACATAGATGCTAAGAATGATTTTTCTTTACCAATTACTTTTTCAAAAGTAATGAAATTAATTATGATGGTTACAAGTATAATTACAAATAAACCAATATGCATTGGTATATGTAAGAACTTGATTAATGAAAGATGAATTACAAAGGTATATAGTTGTGTACCAATAGTGTTTGATAATTGCCCTTCATTCACAAACTTATCTACTAAAACCATATAATTTGATGTAACATCTTTTGTCAGTGTTGGATCAAAATACAGGAATATAGAATAAATAATTTTTAATACTATTGCAGTAATAATAATTATCATTAACATTTTCTTTTTGTCTAATTCTTTTATCTTAGAAAATGTTTTATTTACAAATTTATATATTCTTTTTCTAAATAGAGCCAATATTACAATTAATGACACCGCTAATATAGCAAATACAAAATACTTTATATTATCTTTCAATAGATAACAAGAAACATATACTGCAGAAATTAACGCAAGCATTAAAAAGATGCTTATGAAGACACTAAGTACTTTATTAAACCATTTGTAAAAATTATTTGATTTCATCTTTACAATACATCCTTCAAACTTACGGCTTCAACTATCAACTTAGCATTGTCTCTAGTTTCTTTAATTACAAATACAGTAACAAAGTTTGTAATAAATTGTGTTAATGTCAAAGCTATTGCTGCACCAACTACACCAAAAGCCTTTATTAAGACAATATTTAATACAATATTTGAAATTACACCAACTAGTGCAATTGTTTTTTCGTGTTGTAGCTTATTTTCACATTGCATCCATATCTTTCTAGAAACACCAAAATAGGCAAAGATAGAATTCCATGAACATATTTTTAATAATATTGAAGCATCCGCATAACTAGAACCATATACAATATTAATTATTAAATCTGATAATAAAGTAATCATAATAGCCGCAACTAGGCCAATATAGAAAATTGATGCATACAATTGCTTTAATTTCTTTTTAAATGCCTTCTTATCAGTACCATATAGTTCAATTATGATTGGACTTGCGGAATCTATTATGGCAACTAATACTACTGGCCAAGCATTACATAATTGAGTAGCTGCTGAGTATAGTCCTACAGCTGTATCATTCAACATATTTCCTAAAATAACTTTATCTGCTTCGGTATATATAGCTATTAATATATTAGCGAATAGATAATGCCAACTCCTCTTTAATAATAATTTTCCTGTGTCTAAAGAGAATTTTAATTTATGACCATCTTTGAAATATATAAATAGAAGCATAGCTGCAATAACTATGTAATCTAGTGATACCGCAAACGCAAACCACTTAACATCTCTCTTAATGATTAAACCAATAATTCTAAATATAGCAGTTAATGTATAAGCGATAATGTTTATCTTAGCTGTTTTATGTGCTAATAATTTAGATTGATAAAAATAAGTTATACAATCAAATGTTTGGAAAACCAAAGATATTGATTGTAACATTGTTAGAATTAATAATGTTTTACTATCAAATATAATCTTTGATATTGCGAATAATACTAAGATGCATAATAAAGCAGATATGATTCTAAATACTAACATCGTACCTATTATTTCGTCGTTTTTATCTTTATTATCAATTAGTTCTTTTACTATTATTTCGTTGAGACCTAGAACACTTATAGGCGCAAAGAAAGCAACATATGCATATGTATGTGTAATAGAACCATATACAGTAGGATTCAAATATCTAGCTATATATAAAGTCGTAATAAAAGTTAGACCCATTTGTACAATACGTCCAGCTAACATCCACGATGCATTTTTCGCAAATCTACTTGATATGTTTCTTTCCATGAATAAACGCTTTCTCTAAACAAGCCTCAATAATTATAACAATTATGATAAATAACGAAGATCCTGTCATTACAGGTTCTAAGAACATTTGAATTGTAATCGCAAAGAACAGTATAGAAATAAACAATTTAAAATCACTAGATATATGTTTACTCTTAATGATCTTTACAAAAGTTACTACAAACATTATTGAATGAACAATTAATAAAACAAATGGTACGATACCTGCATAATCATATGTGTCCATCCATAAGTCATGTACCTGGATACCTAATATATTGTGTATTTGCTGTCCACCCCACAAATGATATGGCATCAACTTAATAGCTTCTATGAATAATTCTATTCTGCCTGTATCTAATCCATACTCAACAAATTTCTTTACAATGCTAAAATTAGATACCACATCTTTTAATCCAAATAGATTTAAGGAATATGTTAATACAAATAGAAGAATTAAAGTAACCAAAGCTACAATTGTATAAATAATAGGTTTCTTATTGATTTGTTTATTGTGACTAAATATGAATTTATCTAAAACAAATGAAACGACAAGACACAATATCAACATCAATAATGGTGTTCTTCTACCTAAAGCAATATCATAAATAATGATTAATGTTACAAGAACAATTCCAATATTCCTATATGTTTTGTTGTCTTCATGAGTTAAAAAATAATATAACAACGCTATCACAAAGATACTGTAAACAGCTGTTGCGGTTGTAGGTACAACACCACCTGTCCAAATATCAAAATGACTTATTGAACTAACAAATTCTAATCCATCAATAGCCAAATCAGTGATAAAGTTCAATACAATATGTATACCCATACCAAAAGCAAATAGATATATTAACTTCTTAATACTTTTTTCATCTTTTCTCTGCATATTACTTCCGATGTAATATGCCATAGGTAAACATAGCCCCATAGTGCTATAGAAACCTAATTTAAAAGAAAAGAAGAAGAAACTTAATCCAAATAGTACTAAAATGACAAAATGTGTCCAGTTTTTAACCTTAAACTTAAATTTATTGTCTATTAAGATAATTAAACATATGATTGGAAGGATAAATTGTCCTAAATGTAAAAAATTGATTGCCAGTAAAAATAGCAAACAATTAATCGTAGAATCTATATGTTCATTAGTTGACCACATACAATAATTATATTATTTTTTGACTTTGCTTATAAACTCAAGCCATTCATCACATATTACATCTATATCTAGTTTTTTACTTATTTCTGTTGCGTTATTAGCACACTTATTACTAAACTCTTCATCAGTAAGCATTTTATCTATTGCATTAATAAGTTCTTGTTTATTATCGATATTGATTATTAATCCATTCTCATTATTTGTAATCAAATCTGAAGCACCTGATACATTTGTACTTATTACTGGTAAACCAACGCACATTGCTTCAGCTAAGGCATTTGACATTCCTTCATAATTTGAAGGTAATACAAATAACTTAGTACTTTTTATTTTATCTAAAACATCATCTACAGAACCTGGCAATAATACTTTTTCTTGTAGGCTCTTTGAATTAATTAGTTCTTGTAATGTGTCTCTATTAGGACCTTCACCATATATAACCAACTTATATGTAGGATATTTATCATTTAATTCCGCAAAAGCATTTATCAACATTTCTTGATTCTTTTGTTTTTCTAGTCTACCAACAGATACAATTAAATCTTCTTTATTAGCTTTCAACGCGGAACCTATCTTATCTTTCATCACAAAAGGGTTCATAATTACTGAACATTTGTCTTGAACATCTTTAGAGAAATAATTTTTATTATCACTAGTTTGTACAACTATACCATTAGCGTGTTTATATAAATCATCTCTTAATGTTCTAATAATCTTATTACTAGGTACATAACGAGGATCATTTCTATCTGCTACGATAATTGGAATATTATTACCTTTATTGGCACATATTGCCAACATATTATAAGTTGCTAAGAAAGAAATAATGACATCAGCATTATTCTTAAAATACTTTCTCATCCACATTGTATTTGTTAGTTTGTTGGTTGTACCTGTTTGTTCTTCTAGAGTAGTGATTTTAACCTTATCGCTTATAGGATAGATATTTTCACTCTTATAATATTTCAATACTTCAACATCAAAACCTCTTTCAACCATTTTGCTTGAAAGCATTGACACAACTCTTTGTGCACCACCATCATCTAGGGTACAGATAAAAAACAAGATCTTTTTCATTTATATATTTCTTCTAGATATGTATCTATAACAATATTTCTATCAAATTCTGTTTCAACTTTTTGTCTACCATTAAGACCTAAACGCTTTCTTTCTTTTGTTGATAAACTTAGGAATTTTTCTATTTTTCTTATTAAATCTTTGCTGTCTTTTTGTTTTACAACAAAGCCATTAACACCATCTACTATTACTTCTTTACAGCCTGGTCTATCAGTAGTGATTATAGGCCTACCACAAGCTAAAGACTCTAATAAGACATTGGATAAGCCTTCAGGATAATATGTTGGATGAATCGTACATTGAATAATTGAGTATATATCGAGCATATTTTCTACTGAACCATGATATATGACAACATCTTCAGCAACCAATTGTTCAACTTCGTTTTTATAATCATCTTCATATGTACCACAGATATGAAACCTCGTATTAGAATATATACTCTTAATATATTTTGCGGCATCAATATATTGATCAAAACCCTTTTCTTTCATGATTCTACCAATATATACAAAATCAGTAATATTGCCATTTGGATAATCTAATAATTTATATTCATCAAGATTAACACCTGATCCAGGAATGATTGTTGTTCTATATCTATCGATGATATTCTTTTCAATCATAAAGTCTCTATTTGTTTCGTTTTGGAAGAATACTTTATTAGCTTTTCTTAATCCAAGTTTATATAAAACAACTAATATTTTTTGTAATATTCCTGGATTTTCTAAAGCAGAACCTAAACCGGTAATATTTACTAAATATTTTGTATTGGTTATTTGACACGCTAAACCACCATATACATTTGGTTTGACAGTATATGTTAATACAACATCAGCTTTGGTATTATTTATTATTTTTTTATAAAAACTTATTAATTTAATATCTTTGATTGGGTTTGTACCTTTTCTTTCAAATTCAGTTTGAATATATGTACATCCCATCTCTTTTAGATTCTCAACGTATTTACCATAAGGAAGAGACACAAAAACTTCATTATCTTTCAATAATCTTTCTATTAATTCCTTACGGAACTTATATAGTCCTTCATCATCGTTTGCTAAAAATAGTATTCTCATGCTCGATATAGTGGGAAGAAGTTTTGTCTTAATTCTTCACCTTTTCTTTTATCAACTAATTCATTATATAATTCTTCATTAAAAATCATTCTACCAATACTATATTGGAAACCATCACCTTTATAGAACGCTTTTTTAAATGAATACAAATTATCTTCTTTAGAACCAACACCACCACCTAGGTGGAATGATTTATAACCATTTTGTGCACCCCACTTTGATACTTCATATAACAATAAATTAGTAGGTGCTAGTGAACCGTATTCTCTTAATGATCCTGATAAATGATAACTTAATTTATCATTTTCTTTTAAGATAATTGATGCAGCAATTATCTTATTTTCATATTCAGCGTAATATACTTCAGCATTATCTTTTAAATCATTAAGAATACTTTCATAGAATTCTTCTTTGAAATAATAGTAGTTATCCGCATTATCTCTATTCATTGTTTGATTATATATTTCAACAAATGAATTCATTAATTCTTTGTTTAGACCTTTATTGATAGTTACGTTATTTTTTATAGCTTTTCTAATAACGTTTCTATTTTTACTTGAGAAGTTATTCCAAATTTCTTCTTCACTAGTTAAATCTATAGAAATAGTTTTACTTAAATCCATAATGTCATAGACATCTCTAATTCTTTCTTGATTCGCAATTATAGGATGAAATCTAATTACTTCACTAATTATAGAGTTCTCTTTACACCAGGTTTTATATTCATTAATTAGATTATCTATTGAACCTTCTCCCTCAATTAACCAACCACCATATCCATAAGGTGTAGTGAAATCATAATACTTATTTGGTTCTAGTTTATTGATAAAATGAGTATCTTTAGATACATCTCTTTTCATTACAACATTGATGGCTTTAATATTTGAATCTTCATAATAAAACAATAAAGGTTGTCCATCACCATGTAGGTAAAATGCCTTTGTATATCCACTCAAATAATAAACATCGTGTTGTTTAAACGACTTTACTATTTCATCCCATTCTTCGTGATTATCTAACGTGTATACTTTCAACATTTTACTCACCATCAAAATATCTTCTTAATAAATCACTAATTCTTTTCATATCATCAACACCATATCTTTGATCACATACTAAACTTAATTCATGATCATAGATATATTTTTCATCAACAGTAAGTTTATGTAGATTACTTATTGGCCAATGAATTGGACAATATACATCGTTATCTATTAAGTACTTTCTTAATTCATCTCTATTTTCAACTAAGATAGGCACAAACATTGGACAATCATCATCTTGAACGTCTTTAAACATAGCACATTGTTTTACAGTTTCTAATAATACTTTTGCGTTATATCTTCTTTTGTTTTTGATGAAATTAATATCTAAATGTCTTGCGTTATAAATATCCTCATCAAATCCTTTATAGCCATATAAAGAATCTAACATTTCTTCAGCTTCTTCGTAAATATCTAAATATGTTTTTTCTTTTATTTGTCCATCTAGATATTTTTGTTTATCAGACATAGCTTTAGTTCTTAATTCTATATAGTCATCACATTCTTTTAATTCTTCATTAATCGAAAAATGATTACTATAGGCAAAGCCACCTGTTTTAAAACCTGCCCATTTTCTTAGACTACCAAATACATAATCACCATTACGATTAATATTTGAAAAGATTGAATGAGTGATATCATCAACAACAATACCTTTAAAATCAATAGTATCTTGTTTATAACCAAAATAATCAATTCTAAATAATATATCAGCTTCGATATTATTATTTATAACTAGTTCATTATCATATGTTACTGAATAGAACTTAACTTCTATATCATTTTTAATAAATGGTTCTATCATTGATTCACAACACCATGATGGTATTGCGACTGTTTTAACATTATTTTTTGATTTAATGTCTTTGATTATATAATCTAGTGCAGCTCTACCTGATACAAACCATTTTGTATCGCTAGAAAAGACAAGATTATCTTCATCTTGAAGTGGTATACTACAGAATTCTGAACCTATTTCTCTACTCACTACTTTTTTCTTTCTGTTTTCTTAAGGTGATTTGTTGGTCTTCTACATCGTTACCAAGGAATGGATACCAAGATCCCATTTCTTCATTTTCTACATCGTCTTTCTTAAATACTAATATGACAGTCTTTAAGATTATTTTTATATCGTTTATTAATGTTACGTTTCTTACATATTCAACATCATATTTAAACTTCTCTTGCCAAAGCAGATTAAATCTACCATTAACTTGTGCTAATCCTGTAAGACCTGGTCTAACATCATGACGATGATGTTGTTCCTCGTTGTATAAGGGTAGATATTGAACAAGTAATGGTCTAGGACCTACTATAGCCATATCACCTTTGAATATATTAATTAATTCAGGTATTTCATCTAAAGATGTATTTCTTAACCATTCACCATATTTAGTTAATCTAACTTCATCTGGTAAGTAATTACCATTTTCATCTTTTTCTTCTGTCATTGATCTAAACTTAATAAGTTTAAATATCTTTTCATGCCATCCTGGTCTTTCTTGAACAAAGAACGGATTACCTTTCATTTTAATTGCGTTAACTATAATCAAAACAATAAAAAGTGGCGATAATATAATTAACGCCATTAAAGATAAGATAAAATCAAATAATCTTTTAAAGAAATTCTTATACATAATTATTCAAAACAACTTCTAATAACTTTTATAATTATATCTTGTTCCTCATCTGTCATCTTAATATCTGAAGGTAAACATAAACCTCTATCAAAGATATCAGCAGCTACATCTTCTTCTAATTTGATAAAGTCATTATCTTTGTATAAAGGTTGTAGATGCATTGGTTTCCAGATTGGTCTAGTTTCAACGTTGATTGCTTCAAGTTTATCTCTAATTTCATCTGGACAAGTTTTGCCAACTTCATGAACATATTCATATTCAAAGTCAGTTCTACTATGTTTACATAAAGCATCTTTATCAATGATTAAACAACTTAACCAGAAGATTGGATTACTATTTTCTAGATATGGATTCATCTTTACTGGTAAACCTTTAAATCCTTCTTTATATTTTTCGTAGATATGTCTTTTACGATCAATGTGTTCTTGTAAGTGCAATAATTGACCTCTACCAATACCAGCTACTATATTAGACATTCTATAGTTATAACCTAATTCTGAATGTTGATACCATGGAGCGTTATCTCTTGCTTGAGTAGCCCATTTACGAGCTCTTTTGGCATCTTCTAAATTATCAGTAACTAACATACCACCACCTGATGTAGTAATAATCTTATTACCATTAAAACTAACGATATTATATTTACCAAATGTACCAGTCATCTTACCATTGATTGATGCACCTAAAGACTCTGCTGCATCTTCAATTAATGTGGCATTATGTTTATCACAGATTGCCTTTATCTCGTCTAATTTAGATGGTGTTCCATATAAATTAACAGTGATTACAGTCTTGCATTCAGGATATTTTTCAAAAGCTTTCTCTAGTGCTTTTGGATCCATATTCCATGTATCTTTTTCACTATCTATGAATACTAATTTACCTTTTTCATAT
Organism: Erysipelotrichaceae bacterium; assembly: GCA_030531215.1. Taxonomy (GTDB): domain Bacteria; phylum Bacillota_I; class Bacilli_A; order Erysipelotrichales; family Erysipelotrichaceae; genus Colivicinus. The sequence goes on along the minus strand of JAUNNY010000003.1, from coordinate 14,156 downwards.
GTAACAGGATTTACTGTCGCATCAAATGTTAGAGATTGCGCAAATACAACATCTCCTTGTTTAACACCAGCTAACTTAACCGCAAAATGGCCTGCACAAGTTCCTGAACTCATTGCTACGGTTCCCTCCATACCTAGCAAGTTCTTAATACCATTTTCGAGTTGGTTAATGTTTTCACCTACGGTTGTTACCCAGTTTGTGTCAAATGCTTCTTTAACATACTTTTGTTCTTCGCCATGCATTGTGGCACTAGATAATAGAACACGTTTTTCAAAAGGTTTTACATCCATTTTAAGCACCTTCTCTCTTGTATGTCGTTACAACTCTAGCGACAACATCAAATATTTTATCTTCATTATCGCACGCTACCTCATATAATTCTTTAATATCTTGTAAAAATTTATCTTCATCAATATCAAGAGGCTTAGCGATATAGATTAAATCGTTATCTGTTTTTAAGTTTCCTTCAGCAGCCATCAGTTTTTCTTCATATAGCTTTTCACCTGGTCTTAGACCAGTATACTCAATTTCAATATCTTCATCTGGTTTTAATCCAGATAGTTTAATTAAGTTTCTAGCTAAAGTATCAATCTTAACTGGTTCACCCATATCAAAGATAAATATCTCACCACCTTTGGCATATGCACCAGCTTGTAAGACAAGCGATACAGCCTCAGGTATTGTCATAAAGTATCTAATAATGTCTGGATGAGTAACAGTTACTGGACCACCCATTTCAATTTGTTTCTTAAACAAAGGAATTACTGAACCATTAGAACCTAAGACATTACCAAATCTAACAGCTACAAATTCCGTTTTATTAGTTAAAGTCTTTGCGCCACCTACTGAGAAACAATCTTCAACAGTGCTTAATTTATCAGCAGTATCATTCTTAACTAACTTATCGAATGTTTGAACAACCATTTCACATAGACGCTTTGATGCGCCCATGATATTAGTTGGATTAACAGCTTTATCTGTGCTGATTAATACAAAACGTTTAGTCCCATATTTAACTGCAGCATAAGCAGTTTTAAATGTTCCTATTGCGTTATTCTTAATTGATTCACATGGTGAATCTTCCATCAATGGAACATGTTTATGAGCAGCTGCATGATATACAATATCAGGACGATATTTACTAAAGACATTATCTAATCTCTTTGAATCTCTTACTGAACCAATTAGTACAACTAGATTTAGTTCTGGATGATTCTTCTTTAATTCGTTTTGAATTGCATAAGCATTATTTTCATAGATATCAAAAACAATTAATTGTTTAGGACTATTTTCGGCAACTTGTCTACATAATTCAGAACCAATAGATCCGCCACCACCGGTAACAAGTACTACTTTATCGTTTAGATAACCAGATATTTCTTCGTTATTAACCTTTATAGTATCCCTGCCTAATAAGTCTTCTAATTCAACTTTCTTTAATGTATTGATTGATACATCACCATTAACGATTTGTTGAATACCAGGAAGAACCTTTATAGCACAATCTGTTTCTCTACAAATATTTAAGATATCTCTTTTTTGGGTGTTAGTAGCAGTTGGTATTGCATAATATATTTCATCAACTTTATACTTCTTAGCAGCATCTAAAATATCATCCCTACCACCTACAACTGGTACACCATCAATAAATCTTCCATGTTTATTGGTATTATCATCTATGATACAAACAACCTTACTATTACCACTGGCATGGCTATTTACATCTCTAATAATCTGTTGGCCTGCATCTCCAGCACCAATAATCATAATATTTGAACAACTATCTTCGGTCTTATTTCTTCTTAATAACAAGACAATCCTATACGAGAACCTAATACCTATAGCCAATATCAATTGAATCAAGAAACCAATGACATAGTATGATTTTGGCATTCTAAATACTAGTCTTGATATAACTTCATAATGAACTATTGAACATAATGCTACCGCAAAAGAAATTCTAATTAATTCATTGTAGCTCGCAAAGCGCCAAATACTACGATAGTTATTTAAAATCCAGTATATTGCTACACAGAATATTGCATATAAAATGATAGTTTTATTAAAGATTCTTATGTAATTTGGCTCAATAGAATCGAATTTAAAGTCAAATCTTAGCCACAAAGAGAAAAAATACGCAAAAACAATCGACAAAACATCAAAAATCATTAAAAATAATGAGATTATTTGCCAATGTTCAAACTTAAAACTACGATCTCTTCGCATATCTTAATTTTACAATATTTATGTATATTATGCATTTACAAAATAGCTATGGGACTCAGAATTTTATATAGGAAAGGTCTATTAAACAAGCGAAAGAGTTAAGTAAATTTTGTTGGTTATTTTGTTTCTAATGTCTATATAGTTTATCTTTTAGTAAATAGACAAATTGGGGTTTATTGAATTTCCCACTTTCCATTATAATCATTTCCGATTCTTAATATTTTCCCTTTCTCTTTTAATGATTTAATAGCTCTATATACGGTTTTTTCACTTAAACCAATATTTGTAGAAATTTGTTTTTGAGTAATATAATTATTATTTTTTAATTCCTCAAATACTGCTTTTTCACTCTTGGTCATTTTCAAAATCTCTTGGTCATTTTTATGTCCAAGAGTTCTATGAAAAGTAAATAGAAAACCTGATTTTGTATTACAGTATTCATATGTACAGCCAATTTCTTTACAAGCTTTAAAAGTTCTTTCAAAACCCGAACCAAATGATTCAATTTCGTTCGTTTTAAATAATACATTTGTTATTTTAGGATTTAAAACAATCGGTTTTTCATCATTATTCGCAAAATCTTCTGGTGTATAGCCGTATGGAAAATATCCAGGAGAGTATATGCTTGCCCTGTCTTTAAAAATATCTACTTCAAATGTTGTATTAGAATTGTATTTTCCGTGTGCAAAAGCATTAATCACAATTTCTCTAATTGCAACTTCTGGTATTTCAGGAATTTCTTTTCTTGTTGCATTTCTATTTATTACTATATTCCAATCAATTTCGGCCAATATATAATTGATAGCCTCATCAATACACTCATATATATTACCAGTAAAATGATTTAGTTTTACGAAGGTGTCTTTTGTATTAGATGCAAAGGTAGCTAATTTTAGAGTAATTGGATTATTTTTTGAAAATAAATATTTGCCGGCATTATTTAGCGTATCGTCATCATACAATAAGCCTAATTTTGAACAGATAGATTTTTTATTCTTATATTCATAATTAATACGATGCGATTCTTTTCCTCTATTAAAAATTTTCTTTAAAAATTTTTCATCAATGTCCAAAATAGTTTCATCAGAAATATCTTCTTCCCACCTTGAATAATCTTTGATCCTTTGCTCAAAAAGTTTCTGTAATTCTATATCGCTTATTTTTCTATCTTCATCAGAAAACCTTTGATAGTATAAACCATATGCAGAATAAGGAACGTTTTCTCCGCTAAAATTCACTTCTATAAAAGATAATCCATCAGAACTATTTCTTTCATTTATTTCATAATAAATGTTTGGCTTAATGTTCCCTGTTATATCTCTTGATAACTTGCGAAGTGTATCTTTGCCAATTTGTAAACCACAAACATCTCCGTTATCTTTAACTCCAAAATATAGAGTACCTCTTCTATGCTTATTTAAGATACTGGTGATAGAAATAATACCAGCTTCTGTTTCTTGAGTTGTTTTCTTAAATTCTATATATTCATTTTCATTGCCCAAATTCATAACTTTACCTCTTGGTCATTTTATTATTTAACACATGGTCATTATATCATGTCCATGAGACAGTTTCAATGTGACATTTGTGATATTGAGTGTAAACTTCCCATCATTTCTCTAAATCAGTTATATAACAACTTCAGTCACAAGAAAAATCCAAACCATCAATAATCATCGATATATTCGGGCTATAAGATTTTGGAAGTTAACGATTTTAGGAATTTATACGGATATTACTTAAAAATAAGCTTTTTTAATTTTTTTTCAAATTTTGTAATTAAAAAACTATATACAAAATGCGTAAAAATAAATGAACACGCCACTAAGCATATCGTATAAACAGGGATATTAGAAACAACATCAGTATTTCTAAGAAGCATTGATACAACAAGTATTGTCATCGGGTGTATAAGGTACAAAGTAAATGTTTCTTTGCTGAACTTACCTATAAAATTTACTATTTTATCGTTTTTAATTATGTTAGGCCATATTATAGCCAAAGTAATAAGAATTGTATAAATAAATACCGGTATTCTTGTTAATGCTTTGCCAGTTACTAATGATGCCACAATTGCTAAAACACATCCTGCAAGCAAATATAATTGTTTATTGTTTTTAAATGAATAATAAATAATAAATCCTATGAAGAACTTCCACAAATTGATAATTGGATTAAATGCGACAAACTGCACAGGATTATCTATATTAGGTATACTTGCTAGTAATGTGGCTAAAGGTTCTTTCCCAAAATAAGCAATTACTACAAATAAAATAGTTAATCCAATTGCTTTATAGATATTATTTATATATTTTTTGATATACGGAGCAATCAAATAAAACAACGCAAAAGTACTCATCGTCCATAGTGCGTTACTGTTAGACCATACCCAATAATTATCAGATGGTATTAATTGATGTAAAAATAAAAAATATCTAATAAATCTATATCCGCAATTATATAAATATGTTTTATCAACAAAAACGCCAATTATTAGATTAATAACATATAACAATATTAAACATGTGTAATATGTTGGAATAATTTTTACAATTCTTTTTTTATAATATGTTTTTGCATCTTTACAATTTTCAAGTGATACACAAGCTAAGTAACCACTCAAGATAAAAAAGCATGTGACTCCTGATGAACCAGAAAACTCGAAACCAGCTGTTTGACCAACGTGAGTAAATAGCACCATCAAAGCAGCTATTATTCTGATAATATCTAAAGAAGTGTTGTTTTTATTTTTCATTTTTTAAGTTGATCCATTCACCAAAGGTATAATCCCATTTTTCAGGATAAAATGGTTGGAAACCACTCATATGATAAAAAGTAAGTTCTCCAAAGTATATTTCATTGTTAACTTCATAGAAATCTACCCTAATATGTGGATATCCTTTAGACAATTTATTAGCTAAAGATATCATTTCTTCAAATTGTTTAGGTTTTTTGTTTTCTTTTAAAGAATTTGGGTGTGAATTCACTAAATCTAGGTGGTTAAACTTGTCATCATAGAAATCAAATTTAGTCTCCTCACTAGATTGCCTATCAGTCGCAACATATAACGCCTTAGTTTCCCCATCAAAACTAAAGAACTTATAATCTGTTAATGCGCCACTTTCGTCTTCCATATATTTTTCCACAATAATTCTTGGTTTGATGTTTTTATATGGCCATTCTCTAGAATGATAATAATAATTTGTATTAAGTGATTTATTAATCTTTTCTTTTGCTTTAGATATATCTAGTTTGTTTTTATCTTTACAGATGACAATACCACCAGAATCATGTGTACATTTTAATACAAATTGATTTGGTAGCTTATCAAAATCTATATCTTCAAATTTATCCCACACACCATATGTAGGAACAATATATTTATCACCTATTATTTTAGATACATACTGTTTAGCTTCGTATTTATCAGCCATAGTTGTATAGATAGGATTTCTATCATTCAGTTTTAACCATTGAAGTTTTTCATTATATGTTTTAGGATTCTTTAGATTAGGAAACTTATGAAAACGATAAAAATACTTTAGTTGTAGATAAAGTTTATCAGGAATGATACTTAATATGTTATCTAATGTTGTACTCATAGATTTTCAATAAATCCCTTAACTTCTTGAATATAGTTACGATAATCAAAATGTTCTATTGCAGTATTTCTAGCATTTACTCTAAGTTTATTATATTCTTCGTTAGTTAGCTTGCTAATTCTTTCTAAGGTTTCTGAAACATTATTTTTATCGCATACAAAACCATTTACACCATCTTTTAGATATAAACCTATATCACCAGTATCATTACAAATAACTGGGGTTCCAAAAGACATACTTTCAGTTAGCTTGGTTGGAAATTGTGCATTTGATGATCTTCTTTCTGGTTTAATAAAGATTTGGTAATTTGAGTTAGAAATATTTGTATGTAATTCTTCACTAGATACCCATTTATTAATTACTACTCTATTACCTAGCTTATTTAATAGACTTTCATCATTTTCGATGTTTGTTAAAACACCACTCTTAGTCAAACCATAGATATCCAAAGTTATGTTTTCATGATTTAACATAGCTTCTAATACAGGTTTTAAGTATTCTTTTGATTTTCCTGTACTTCCTGTATATATTAACTTAATCTTTTCGTTATTTAATTCTTCATTATATATAGAATTCTTTACATCAAAGATTGATGGAATTCTTATAGATTTGGCACCTAAAGATAGATAATAATCATTTAATAATCTACTGATAGATATTATTCCATTAACTTTCTTAAAGTTATTTTTGATGTTTTTATTAAATCTAATATATCTAGGATCTAATTCTTTAAATCTAAAGCCTGATACATCATACCATTCACATTGTTCAAGAATGGTCTTTACATTATGTTTGTTACATACATCTAATATGTCATTAAATAATGCGCCTAGACTGTTAAAGAATACAAATTCAACTTTGTTTTTTGATAAATATTCATTAACCTTAGTCAAAAGGTTCTCGTTACCTATGAAAGATTGTAATTGTTCAGATCTATTTGTCTCAACTACCTCAAAAGAATAGTTTGTTTCTTGATAGATGGTGTTTGTTTTGTGTTCATTATCGGTCTTTGCGGCAATGACATGTACATCATATCCTAAGTCTTTAAATAACATACAGAAAGACTTAATTCTGCTTGCCATAGCAGAACCTGTTGGGAATGATAAATCAGTTACTACAAGTGCTTTCATCATCATTAAGTATATCATTTTGATATAATTATTTTGATGTTGGACTACAAGGAAAGAGTAAAAATCTATAACGAAATTAATAATTCTTTTACTAAGAAAATTATTTATCATGTGGGCTCATATGCAGGTTTTCATTCTGAAGTAGATGCTATGATGCAATGCATGTTGTATTGTTATAATCATCAAATTAAGTTTATTCTTTACGCTGATGATGCAAACTTTGCGGGTGGTCATGGTTGGGAAGAATTTTTTGAACCATTCTGTGAAATGAATCATGATGAACTAAATAAGAAATACAACATTAGATTCTACTCATCTAATCCATTATTAAAGTTTGTAGAAACTAAAAACGCAAATAAATTAAAAAAGAATAACAATGTTGATTACTTAACTCAAGATATCTTTAGAACTGCAATCAGTAAAAAGGTATCTACTGTTGAACAAATTGAATGGCCAGAACTAGATATAAACGGAACTACCTTCTATGAATTTGGTAAGATTGCGGATTTTGCGCTAAGATACAACGATAAAACCAGAAAAGAAGTAAACGATATTATTAATTCTTTAAATCTTCCAGATAATTACTATTCTATTCAACTAAGAGGTGGAGATAAGTTAGGTGAAAAAGGTGTTGTAAACAACATTACAACAGTAGCTAATAGAATTAAAGAACATTCTTCTAATATAGATAATCTATTTGTATTATCTGATGACTATTCTTATGTAGAAGAAATATCTAAACTATTACCAGATACCAAAATATATACATTATGCGACCCTAATGATAAAGGTTATGACAACAATAAGTTCAACGCGTCTGACTGGTCATATAAAAGAAAAAAGATGGTGAACCTTTTCGCTATGATTGATATATGTTTACAATCAAGACTACATTTCGGTAACAGTACATCTTGTGTTAATAATTACATTTCTTCTATTAGAGGAAATGATGAAGTATATAATGTTTGGACTAAAGATGATTTAGACTAACTTTTCAAATAAATCTACATATTCATCAAACTTTTCATACATATCATACTTACTAGCTTGTTCAATACAAGCTTGTTTTGTATATGGTTTAGTTTCACAAACTCTTTTGATTTCTTTTAATAGTTTGTTTTGATTGCCTTTTTCTATAACACTTCCACAATCTTCATTTAATGATTCAGGTGATCCACCTGTCTTATATGTGATGACTGGGGTACCACATGCTAAAGATTCTATATTAACAGTTGGAAAGTTATCTTCATATGTAGGATTAATTAGTACATCAGCAGTAGTATATATTTCAGCTAATTCTTTTTGATCATATGTACGATGAATAGAAAGAACGTTATCTGGAAGACAAGTGTCAATATTATCATTTGTGCCTACCAGTACTACTTTATAGTCATCACTTAACATCTTAGACAACCATATGAAATCACTTAATCCTTTTCTGGAATTCCAGATATAACATACTCCCAAGACTATCTTTTTATCTTGTAGATTATGTTTTTCTCTAAATCTACTATCTATAGGTTTAAATGCATTTAGATTGATGCCATTATTTATTACCTTCACAGGATAATCTTTTAAATAAGACTTTTTAACTAAATTAGCCATCCAATCTGAAGGAGTAACTATAGTTAAATTGTTTATACCAGTAAATAGTTCTTTCTTCTTGTTCCACAAACCGCTTGTTCTATCAAAGAACAATGAATTTGGATATCTACGAAGTTGTGGACAATTATTACAACCAGTTTGCCACTTATTACATTGTGCTTGATCAAAATATACACATTGACCAGTTAAAGCGTAACAATCATGAAAAGTCCATACGATTGGTATATTCTTTTTCTTTAAATATTTAAATAACATCGAAATATTAATATATGTATCATGAACGATATGAAGATGAATTAAATCGGGTTTAATTCTTCTTAACTTGTTGATGAACTTCCATGTTCCAATGATGTTTAAAGAATCTTTATATCCTGTAATCTCACATATTGTTTCACATATTACTCTTTCAATTCTTGAGCCAATATATATTTGATTTTCTATATCAAACTCCAACGATTTTCTAGACTTCTTACAACACGTTAAAACAGTGTGACCTTTATCTCTTGCGGCCTTAGCTATATTAATCGCAATGTTTCCAGTACTAGCATAGTTAGTACCATTAATTTCAATTATCTTCATTTGATATCAAACTCTTTATTTCTTCTTTAGTTGGTATTACTTCTTTTAGACGTATTGCTTCCCATATCAAAATACTATTGCCTCTAGTTTGTCTGAAGCATAGTGGTATTAAGAAGTTTGTTAATACTTGAGTCATTAGGGTTGCGATAGCAGCACCTACTGCACCAAATCTAGGAATAAATACAATATCCATCAATAAGTTGGAAATAGCACCACATGTAGCTAATACCTTTTCAAATTTCTGATTACCTTCGCAAATCATCCACGTTGATCTAGCAACTCCTAAATATGAAAAACTTGTATACCAACTTATTATTCTTAGTGGCATTATTGATTCACTGTAATCTGCACCATATAGTATATTGATGATTAATGGCGCACCTAATGTAAAGATAGTCGCTACAGCTGCACCTGCATAGAATATGGTTGCATATAATTGTCTAAGACGTTTTATATACATATTGTAATCGGTCTTATGATATTCAATGATTACTGGTTTAGCAGAGTCTATAATAGCTTTTAATATAAATGGCCAAGTATTACATAACGATAATGCTGCTGAATAATAACCAACAGATGTATCATCTATTAATGTACCTAATAATATCTTATTCATTTCACTATATGCAGCAACCATTAAACTTGACCACATAAAGTGAATTGATTTTGTTAATATTTCTTTTGCGAGTTTAGAACTAAACTTAAACTTTGGTCCACCATCTTTCTTGTAACAAATAAGTAACAAGATAGCTACTACAGCATTATCAAGTGTTGTAGCAAAAGCAAACCATTCAACACTCTTTTGCATAATTAAGATAAACACTCTATATATAGACATACATAGGTAAGCTATTATACCGATGATGGCTGATCTCTTTGACATCAATTTAGATTGATACCAGTATTCAATCATTTCAAACGCATTGAAGAATAAGATTAATGATTGTAAAACAGCTACTGTCATATATACAGCATTATTCTCAAAAATAATACCTATACAAGATAGTATAGAAACAATTGATAAGATAGATGAAATAACTCTTAAACCAATTACAGTACCCATTGTCTCACCTTGAGAGTCAGGTCTATCAATTAGTTCTTTAATAATTACACTATTTAATCCTAGGTTACATATAGCTGTAAAGAAAGATATATATGAATTTACATAGTTAATTACGCCATAGTTAGAAGGTCCCAAATATCTCGCTGTTATCATGGAAATGATAAAAGAGATAAACATTTGCGCTACCTTACCAAATATTAACCAGCTTGTATTGCCTAGAAATTTATTTGAAAATAATTTCTTTATTATTTGTATCATCTTACTTATTTTACCAAACTAGCATACATATCTTCATCCTTGATAGGAAACGCTTTACTACATGGTCCTTCAGTATATGGAGTATCGTTGCCATTTTCTAGTTCTTTAGCTAACACTAAAAATCTTTCTGCAGCTACCTTGGCATTCCATGTTTCTTTTATAGTTTTGTATGCATTTATTCCTAATTCTTTTTGTTTATCTTTATTATTAATTACAGATTTAACTTGTTTATATAAATCTTCAAAATCTTCATTTCTATAGATTAATCCATTTTGATTATGCTTGATTAAGAAACTAGCTGATCCTATTGCATGACTAGCGATACATACGCATCCTGAATTCATAGCTTCATTTAATACTGCGCCCCAACCTTCTTGGTAGTCACTAGTAAATAGTAAGATATTTGCCTGTTCCATATGTTTTCTTACCTCTTCTGGTGGCATTGATCCAAGCATATTTACACAATCAGATAAATTATTATCAACTATCTGCTTTTGTATTTCTTCTCCCATATCACCTTGACCAATGATATTTAAATTAAACTTAATATTTTCTTCCTTTAATTTACAAGCAACCTTAATAGCTTGTTCAGGATGTTTCCAATCTATTAATCTTCCAGCCCACAAGATATTAACAACATCGTTATTTTTCTTATTCATTAGCTCATCAATATCATAATCTATACATTCAGGAAAATATCCCCATTTATATGTTTTGTTTTGATACATGTTAAACATTTTAAAGTCATTTGCGACATATCCACCAGAACATAATAAATATAATTGTTTTTTCTTATATATTCCTCTATATACCATCATGTTTAAATATTTCTTAATATACATATATAGAGATAATTTTCTTTTATTTAATCTTTCAGAATACTCAAAAGTAATTTTGTTATTTTTAATTCTATCTATTACATACTTATCTTCTTGAGTATTACCGCCAAATATTACATAATCCGATGTTTCAGCAAGTTCATATGCTTTCTTTAATTCACTTTCATTCTCATATGTTTTTACAACAAAATCATAATCATTAGAAATGTTTTTGTATCCTAAAGCAATTCTTTTTTCAGAGATTGCCTTTTGGGCAACAAAAAAATAGTTGTTATCTGTTAACTTAACCATCTCTTTAGAAAATGGCAATTGATGATGATTTATATAATTTGAAAAGAATGTAACTTTAGACATTTTTGCCTTTCTGAATTACTTCTAAAGATCCATGTATCATACATACACCAAACATATAAGCACGACATGCTTCCATGATAGGTTCTAGACAACATTGAGCTAAAACACAGATAAATAAACTAATAACTAACATTTTATAGTCAACGCTAATCGTTTTGTTTTTTAAAACCGAAATAGCTTTTACTATTAAAAGAATCGAACTAACTATAATCAATATCATTGATATAATTCCAGCTACATCATAAACATCCAACCACAAATCGTGTGAGTAATTTCCTACTATTTCACGAATATTACTTCCTCCCCACGGATAATCGAAGAAGTATTGCATAAATTCTTTTCTATAATAGCTTCTTCCCATATCACTAAAAAAACTAGATATTCTTCCTGAACCGATGAATCTAATATATAAATCTGTTTGTTTTACGATTTCTTTGAAGCCAAATAAATTAAGTTTATATGTAGCAAAAAGAAGCATAAAACAAATCAAGCCAATTATGCATATCATCATAGATGTTTTAATTAGTTTTTTTCTATTGATTTCCTTATCAAAAAAGAATTTAAATGCAAAGGCTATTGAAAATGATAAAGCTATCATTAATAGAGCCGCTCTTCTTGATAACATCATGGCATAATATGCATTTACTACAAATATAATTAAATAAAACAATCTCACATATTTATTTACTTTACCAAAGACAATGTATCCGAAACATCCATAGAATAATGATGAATACAACATTAAATTTGTTGGCCATAATGGTTGGCCATTCCAAATGTTTATTTGATTTGTAATATCATAGTTTGTGATTCCGTTTGTAATAGCGTTGTTAATAAAGAATAAGGTAGTATAAATGGCTAATGAAGTGGTTACTAATAAAATAAACTTTATTACTCCGTTTTCATCTTTTTCATCTATGTTACAACCTATCAGATAACATAATGGCAAACATACTCCAGCTATCTCGTGTCCATCTGAAAAGATAAACCAGGATATAGAAAATAATAATAATGTAATTAATGTAACTAGATTGCCAAAACTGATTTTAAATCTCTTAAATAATAGTAATAGCACAAAAGTTCCCATTACAATGTAATTACATTTATACAAAAAATTAATTCCAAATAATAGAATACATATATTTAAAATAATGTTTTCAATTTTAGAATCTGTAAACTTAACTAAGTATTCCATACCTTACCTATAATAACATTTACTGTTGTGATGTGCTTTTTGTTTATCTAGTGGAGGAAGCATCATATAATCACCATAAAATGTTGTTAACCACTTGTCGTACTGTTTTGGAACATAAAAATTATGATTTTCAAATTCTTTCTTTATTGGTGGATTATATACATCTTTTAATAAAGCGCCCGTAAAACCATTTGGTGTGTTTCTAACTCTAATTACATAATCGCTATCTTCATATGAATATGTTTGAGCATTCTTTTCTATCATTTTTACTAGATTCTTTGATCCAATTATTCTAGGTATTATTCTATTAATACACTTAATTGGATTTTTACGATAGAAAATAGGTTGATTTGATAATCTTAATAACGTTTCTAATTTCTTAGATTTATTGTGTATTCTTTCTATTTCTTTTTTATCATTCACTATTCCATCTAATGGAAAGATATCGATATCTATGCCTAGATAGTCATACTTTTTATAATCAATCATAGGTTCAACTTTGATTGTTTTTGTATCATATACCTTCGCATAATAGTATCTACCATCTGATGGTTTTAATAATTTGTAATTATCACTTTTATAAATATCTAAAAACCTATTGTAGTCTGGTCTAGGCATCATAATATCAATATCATCATCCCAAGGAATAAAACCTTTGTGTCTTATGGCTCCCAATAATGTTCCGCAAGCTAAATAATATGTGATATTGTTTTGTTCACAAAAAGATGCAACATCAATTAAGATGTCTAATGATATTTTCTTTATTTCTTCTAAAGTAAGTTCTTGTTTCATAAAAATAAAAACTAATGAATTAAATCATTAGTTTATAAGATTATATATTTAATTCTTTCTTAAAATAATCAATTGTCTTTTTTAATCCTTCTTCTAGATTGATTGAAGGTTCCCAGTTTAGTTCTTTTTTAGCTAAGTCTATAACTGGTTTTCTTTGTGTTGGATCATCTTGTGGTAATGGTTTAAATACAATCTTAGATTTTGAATTTGTAAGTTCTATTACTTTTTCAGCAAGTTCTAACATTGTAAATTCACCTGGATTACCTAAATTAACAGGTCCAGTAAATTCAATCCTAGAATTCATCATCTTAATTAATGCGTCTACTAAATCATCCACATAGCAGAAAGATCTAGTTTGTTTGCCATCGCCATAAATAGTAATATCTTCACCTTTAAGAGCTTGAACGATAAAGTTAGATACAACCCTACCATCATCACCTCTCATATTAGGACCATAAGTATTAAAGATTCTTACTACTTTAATCTTTACACCATGTTGTCTATGATAATCAA
>JAUNNY010000020.1 GCA_030531215.1 Erysipelotrichaceae bacterium | reverse complement strand
GGTCCACATTCTATCTCAAAGCGAGTCCACATCCACAGACTATCTCAAAGAGCCATAATGAGAATAGGGCGTTGAAACGCCCTTTTTAATTTGAAAAGGTCAAACCATAATCTCGACCTGTGTTGAGTGTCGAATAAAAAACATTATTTCCATATAAAAAGCAACGCTTATATAGCGTTGCTTTATTGTGATAATTGTTTCTATTTAGTTGTGATATCAATTCCGAAATATTTTTCAGATAGAGCCTTTAAGGTTCCATCTTGACGAGCTTGAGCAATTGCTTCATTTACAACTTTAACTAAATCGCTAGATCCTTTCTTCATAGGAATAGCAATGTCAAATGATGTTGAAGTATAGCAAGCAATCTTTACATCTGCATCTGGATAAGTTTCAACATAATCTAGATAAGCAACCTCAGCATTTAGTGTCGCATCAATTCTACCAGACTTTAACAATTCTATTGTCGCATTGAAATCATCAACACCTTCTACCGTAGCACCTAAGCTTTCGCCAATTTCAGCATAAGTACTAGAGATTGTGTTGGCAGTAGTTTTGCCGTTTAAATCTTCTTCGGTTTTGATATCGTTGTTTTCTTTGGAAGTCATAACGACAACCTTGTCATAGGCGTAAGCGTTAGAGAAATCGTAATTCTTTTGACGATCTTCAGTTACGTCGCAACCATTGACCATCATGTCATATCTTCCAGCTTCAACGCCCGCTAAGATGCCATCCCATTTTCCTTCAACATATTTAACTTCCACACCGATGTAGTCAGCAATATACTTAGCTACTTCAACATCGAAGCCTACAAGTTCATCATTTTCGTTGTGATAAGTGAATGGTTTCCAGTTACCTTCCATTGCTACATTGATGTAACCTCTTTTTTTGATGTCATCTAAATCGCCACCTTTTAGTTCATCATTTGAGCAACCACATAGTAGCAATAACATTAATAAACAAATTAATATTTTTTTCATCTATTTTCTCCTAAGCTTTTTATAAAGCTTTGTATTCTTTCGTTTTCGTTTGCGAAAAAGAAATCTTTTGTGGATGTATCTTTTATTATATTTCCATTTTCTATAAATAGTACACGATTCGATACATTTTTAGCAAAATTCATTTCATGAGTTACAATCAACATCGTCATTCCTTCATCTGCTAAATCTTTAATAACATTTAATACCTCGCTGATTGTTTCAGGATCTAGAGCACTAGTTGGTTCATCGAAGTAGATTATTTCAGGGTTGCAAGCTAAGGCTCTAGCAATGGCTACACGTTGTTGCTGGCCACCTGATAATTGGCTAGGGTAATAATCATATTTGTCAGATAGCCCAACTTTATCTAGCATCTTTTTGCCTATTTTTTCTGCTTCATTTTTATCCATTTTTCTAGCGACAATTAATCCTTCAATGACATTTTGTAGAGCTGTTTTGTTTAGGAAAAGATTAAAACTTTGAAAGACAAATCCAGTTCTTTTTCTGATTTCGGAGATTTTTTTATTTGAGACCGTTTTTATATCTACTAAGTCTCCTTCAAAATCTATTGTTCCTTCATCAGCTTTTTCTAGGAAGTTCATGCATCTCAACAATGTGGTTTTGCCACTTCCGCTTGGGCCAAGTATCGCAATAACATCACCTTTATTCACTTCAAAACTAAAGTTCTTCAAAACTTCAAGGTTATCAAATGATTTACTTAAATTATTAACTTTAATCATCTCTGGCTACCTCTTTTGTTTAAATATGCTTCCGTTTTTCTTTGAATGATTGTTAATACTGTAGAGAATATTAAATATATTAAACCAACTTCAATATATAGAACTAATGGTTGATAAGTTCTTGCAATTATACGTTGGGTCACCATCAACATTTCGCTGACAGTAATATTAGCGGCTAATGAAGTATCCTTAACCATTGAAATCAATGAATTTGATAATGATGGGAAGGCTGTTCTAAATGCTTGTGGTAAAACGATACGTGTCATGATTTGAAAAAAATTCATTCCGACACAGTATCCGGCTTCCATCTGTCCTTTAGGTATCGATTCTAACGCACCTCTAATTGTTTCGGCAGAATATGCACCTTCATTTATTGAGAAGACAATAATTGCTGCAGGGAATGGTTCGATTACGATGCCAAGATTTGGCAAGCCATAAAAGACAACTAACAATTGAACTAATAGCGGTGTTCCTCTTACGATCCAGATATAAAATCTAGCAATTTGTTTTAATACTTTAACGTTCGCAAATTGAACTAAAGCAGTAATTGTTCCAATAACCATCGCGATAGAAAAAGAGATGATGGTTAATGGAATCGTCATCGTTAATCCGGGTATTAAAATTTTAGGAAATGAATCCAAAAATAAATTTAGTACTTCCACGAGAGTATTATATATTTTTTAGTTTATGAATTGCAAAATAGCCCTAATCCATTATCATTGAAAAGTATGAAAATTAATATATTTAGTCAATATAGAGGACTACAAAAAGAGATTTATGTCCTATTTGTATGTAAACTTATAGATAACGCTGGGCTACTAGTTGGCCCAATGTTCACTTTGATTTTATCCAACAAAATGGGTATGTCAGGAACGGAAATTGCTTTGTATCTTTCTTTGTTTTCTATTCTTTGTGTGCCAGTCCAACTTTTGGGCGGTAGATTAGGGGATAAAGTAAACAAGAAATTAATCATCAATATCTGTGACATTACAACTTCCCTAGTTTATATCTTTTGCGGAATTGTTGGATTAAATAAAGTCACTTTATTTGTCTATATGCTTGGTAGTTTATTACAAAACGCCGAATCACCAATTTATGATTCGATGATTGCCGATTTTACTACAAGTGCTGATAGAGAAAGGGCTTATTCGTTAAATTATGTTGGTCTAAATCTTGGTTTAGCACTCGCACCAACTATTGCCGGTTTTATGCTTAAAGATTATTTGTGGTTAATGTTTGTGATTAGCGGTGTTTCGGAGTTAATTTCAATTATTGTTTTCAATATTTACATCAAAGATGTCAAAGCGATTGTCGATGAAACTAATGTTTACGAAAAGAAGATGGAAGAAGGTAACGCTCTTTCTATCTTTAAAGAAAATAAAATATTAATTTTGATGCTTATTATCTTTTCTTTAGGCACAATTGCATATAATATGTATGCTTATTTGATGCCTTTAACTTTAGCAGATGTTCATGGTGATTTGGGTTCTATATATTATGGAACTATCTCTTCAATAAACTGTATTGTTGTCTTTACTTGCACAGCTTTACTAACCAATATTCTTGAAAGATTTATTTCCATAGACAAGATGATGATTGCTGAAGGCTGTGAACTAGTTGGCTATTTATTATTTATGTTATTTGTTGGAAAACAGTTTATGTATTATCCCATGATAATAATATTTACTGTTGGCGAGATTATTAATACGATAGCTATTACGCCATATATCACAAGAAGAATTCCTTTGAATTATCGCACTAGAATATCTTCTTTTATTTCGGTTGTTGCCACGGTGATAGGTAGCTTTGGAATTTATGCAATAGGCAAAATATATGATAATTACGGCTATAATCTTGCTTGGATAGTGACTATCGTAATTATAGTTTTAATTATCGTGCTATATAGTTGTGTTAAGAAAATGGATAAAAAGACATATCCTGAATTATATAAGAATAATCTTGCGTAATGGTAGCTTATTTGTGCATATAAAAGTAGAAAATTAGTAAATGATATAATGGTGTCTGTTGAGGTAATGCTATGATTAAAAAAATTATTGCTAGTATGTTAATTACATTTATGTGTTTAACTTTGTGTTCTTGTGAAAATAAACAAGAAGAAATTGAATATGATAAATATACAAAGATCGCTGAAAATTTATATGAAGTAACATGCGATGAGTATGATTATGATTATCTATTGACCGGTGATTATGGGAATATCGATTTCCTTAATGGAGCTTGTTCAGGTATAAAACAAGGCAATTATATGGGTAGAAACTTTGATTTTGTAGCCGGCGATGCTTCGGAAGTAGTTGTTAAAACGACACATAAAGATGGTCGTTATGCATCTATCGGTATGACTGGAGGCTTGCTATGGCTTTCTAGTGAATTTATGGATAACGGTTTAGATGAAGATGCAATTAAACTTCTTCCTATTTTAATTCTTGATGGTATTAATGAAAAAGGTCTAGCAGTTGAAATCAATTGTGTTAATTCTACAGATGTTGGAGGATTAACAATGGAAACAAATCCTGGCAAAAAAGAAGTTGCTGAACTTTGTGTAGTTAGATATTTACTTGATAATGCGGCTAGTGCTGATGAAGCTGTTGAAATAATGAAAGATATCAACATTGTTAATACACGTAACGTAATGGGCCTAAATACTTATGATTTTGAAATTCATTTCTTGATTTGTGATGCTAACAAATCTTATGTTGTAGAGTTTGATAACACAAAACAAGATGGTGATAAACTTGTCATCTTAGAAGATGAAAGTATAATGACTAATTTCTATCTTCATACTTGTGACCCGGAAAATGAAACATATTCAGAAAATGCGACCGGCATCGAAAGATATAGAAAACTTGTCGACAACAAAGAATCTGTTAATTCTTTAGATGATATGAAAGAATTGATGCAATCAATAAGATATTCAAATTCATATCGTTTAGATGATGAATATGATCCTGGTGTAAATTTTGATAATAAATATACATGTTTCTCTGATCATCCTATTTTTGGTGATAATCCAGTTAACGCAATTAACTATAAAGAACACTTAGAAGAAATAATGTCTGAGATGAAAGTTGATAGTCCAGAAATAAATAGGGTATTAGCTGATCCAAAATTAGATAATCTAAGTTTATTGTGGTGTACTTCTCATAGCAGTGTCTATGATCTAGCCAATAAAAAAATGAGCGTGGCAATCTTCGAAAGATTCGATACATATTACGATTATTCTTTTGAGTAAAATAAATACACATACTAATTATTAAAAAAAGCGATGCTAGTGCATCGCTTTAATCATTAATTCAGCAATTGCTTTTGAATAAGCAACAGGATCATCAATTGGTAATCCTGCAATCAATAAGGCTTGATTGTACATCAAGTCAGTATATTGACTGATATCTTTTTTATCATCATATGCTTTCTTTAATGATGCGAATAGTTCATGATCTGGATTAATTTCCAAGACTTTCTTAGCTGAGACGCCTGATTGGTTAATTTGCTTTAGGGCCTTTTCCATTTCAATTGATAATTCATCTTGTGAAGATAAGGCTACTGGATTTGATTTTAAATTAGAAGATAACTTTACATCAGCAACCTTTTCTTTTACTTGCTCCCCCTTCTGATCTAATTATTATTTAGTATCAGTTGCTTTCTTTTCTAGTTCTTTCTTTTCGTCTTCTGATGTTAAATCAGCTTTTTGAATAGAAACAAATTGTTTGCCATCATATTCTCTAATGATTTGAGTTAAGAATTCATCAACTGTATCTGTAAAGTATAATACTTCGTAGCCTTTATCTAGTACTTGCTCAAGTTGTGGTTGTTTCTTAATCTTTTCAATAGATTCACCGCTTGCGAAGTAGATCTCTTTTTGTTTTTTCTTCATACGCTCTTCATATTCTTTTAAAGTAACGTATTTATCTTCTTTAGTTGACTTGAATAACAATAGATCTATTAGAACATCTTTATTGATACCGAAGTTGTCATAACAACCATATTTTAATTGGCCACCAAATTCATCATAGAATTTTTCGTATGTTTCACGATCTTTTTCTAACATCGTTGTTAGAGTTGCTTTAATCTTTTTATCAACAGATTTCTTTAATGTTTCCATTTGATAATCTTGTTGTAAGATTTCACGTGAAATATTTAGTGATAAATCATCAGAATCAACGACACCTCTAATGAATCTAAAGTAATCTGAAACGATTTCCTTAGCTTCATCTTTAATGAAGACTCCGCGAGAATATAACTTTAATCCTAACTTATAATCTGTTGTGAAATAGTTATATGGTCTAGTTGATGGGATATATAACAATGCTGTATATGATGTATTTCCTTCAACTTTGTAATGGATTGTTTTTAATGGTTTTGAATAATCAAAGAATTCTTGAGAATAATAGTTATCATAATCTTCTTGTTTAATATCTTTCTTATTCTTTTTCCAGATTGGTTGCATAGAGTTAACGGTTTCTAACTTTGTAACTTTTTCTGATTTACCATCTTCCTTATAATCATATGTTTCAACCATCATCTCGATTGGGTATCTGATGTAGTCAGAATATTTTTTAACTAAACCTTGGATTTCATTTGATTCTAAGTAGTTATCATATTTCTTTTGCTTTGTGTTGTCTTTGACATGAAGGGTAATCGTAGTTCCATAGTCATCTTTACTAGCTTCTTTTATTTCATACCCTTCCATATCAGAAGACCAAATATATGCTTTATCAGTGTTTACTTTTTTAGATAATACTTCAACTTTATTTGCAACCATGAAGGCACTATAGAAACCAACACCAAATTGGCCGATGATGTCTGCTTCTTGTTTGTCATCTAATTGTTGCTTGAAATCAAATGAACCTGATTTTGCGATAGTACCAAGATTATCTTCTAATTCTTGTTTGTTCATACCTACGCCATTATCAGATATTGTGATTGTTTTTTCTTTCTTGTTTACATCAACATTAATCTTTAGATTACTTGCATCAATACTGGTATCGGTTAATGACATGATGTGTCTTTTGTCTAGTGCATCTGAAGCATTAGAGATAAGTTCTCTTAAGAAGATGTCAGTGTTGGTATATATTGAATTTGCCATCAAGTCTAACAATCTTTTTGATTCTGTTTTAAATTGTTTTATTGCCATTATGTTACCTCCTTTTAGCAAATTATTAGCACTCTACCTCTTAGACTGCTAATTTAATATAACATTAAAAATAGGTAAATTCAAGTATAATGAAGGTATGGTAAATATCGTAAATAGAACTAAATATAGCGATTTTAAGCGTTTTTATCCATTGATAGATAAATACTATAGGAAGACACTTAAAGTCTTGTCATTGGAAGATAAATACGCTGTATCACTAATATTAGTTGGTCCTATAAGCATTAAGAGAATTAATAGAGATTATCGCAATATAGATAAAGTAACTGATGTAATATCTTTTGCGTTATTAGATGATGAAGAGATACAAATTGATGAAGGCATTATAGAACTAGGTGATATCTTTGTTAATCGTGATAGGGTATATACGCAAGCCAAAGAGTATGGCCACAGCATCGAAAGAGAGTTCGTCTTTTTATTTGTACATGGTTTATTACATCTACTTGGTTATGATCATATGAATGAAAAAGATGAGAAAGAAATGTTTGCCTTGCAAAGAAAGATTGTGGGTAATTTAAAGTGAAGAAATTTACGGATGCTATTAATGGTTTAAAGATTGGCTTTTCTCATAAAGCGGTATTGGTTCAAGTATTCTTAGGGATTCTAGCTATAATTGGTGGAATAATAATTAAACTAGATTATTATGAGTGGCTAGCATTTATCATATGTATATTCTTAGTGATTACATGTGAGATATTTAATACGGCAATCGAAAAGATAGGTGATTATTTAAATAAAGAATATGATGAAAAAATAAAAACATTAAAAGATTTAGCTAGTGGTGCTGTACTAATGGCGAGTATTGGTGCCTTAGTTATATGTATAATCGTGTGTCTTAGGAGGGTAATTTAATGGACAAAAATGTATTAATTGAAAAAGCTTTTGAAGCAATGAAGAACGCATATGCGCCTTATTCAAATTATCATGTAGGTGCTTGTATCTACACTAAGGATGGAAAATTTATTCCTGGATGCAATATTGAAAATGCCGCTTATGGTTCTACAATCTGTGCAGAAAGATGTGCTGTTTATGGAGCTTATAGTAATGGCTATCGTAAAGATGATATTATCGCTTTAGCGATTGTTACTGATGGTAAGACTCTAGCTTATAGTTGTGGTGCTTGTCGACAAGTATTGTCAGAATTATTAAATCCTGATACGCCTATATATTTATCAAATGGTAAACAAGAAATAACTACTACACCAGCAGAAATGTTACCATTCTCATTTACGCCAGAGGATTTAATAAAGTGAAGTCAGGATTTGTAGCAATCGTTGGTAAACCCAATGCAGGTAAATCAACGCTATTAAATTCTATTCTTGGTACTAAAGTTGCGATTACGACACATAAAGCTCAAACTACTCGTAACGCTATTTTGGGTATCTATAATGAAGACGATTATCAGATTGTTTTTATCGATACACCAGGAATTCACAATCCGACTTCAAGTTTAGGTAGCTTTATGAATAAAGAAGCGATGTCTCAAGCTGCCGGAGTTGATGTTATCTATTATTTAGTTGATGGAAATAATGGTCTACAAGAGGAAGACAAAGAAATAATCGATCGTTTATTTACTTATGAAGTTCCAGTTTTTCTATTACTAAATAAGATTGATGAAATTAGTAATGATACAATTATTAAACGTTTAGCTTATGCGGATAATAATTATAAGTTTGATGAATTGATACCAATCAGCGGTAAGAATAAAACAAATTTTGAAGAATTATTAAATGTAACTAAATCATATCTACATGATGATGTTCAATATTATCCAACAGATATGATTACCAATGTTGATCTTAAGTTTCAAATAAGTGAAATTATCAGAGAGAAAGTTATATTAAGTACCAAACAAGAAGTACCGCACTTAGTGGCTTGTAAAGTAGATGAATTGAAAATAAAAACTTCTAAGGTGTTTATAGAGGCCAGCATCATCTGTAATAAACAATCCCATAAGGGCATCATCATCGGTAAACAAGGAAATATGTTGAAGAAGATCAATGATGCCGCTACAACTGACATCGCAAAACTATTTGATAATAAAAAAATAATTCTTTCTCTATATGTAAAAGTTGAAGAAGACTGGTTAAATAAAGAAAAGAAATTATTTGATTTAGGATACTTTGTGGGAGACAAAGATGAATGATAAAGTAAATGGTTTTATTTTATCAATCAGCGACTATAAAGAAACAGATTCATTGATGAAAGTTCTTACTAAAGAATATGGTTTGTTGTCATTTGTGAGTAAAGCTAGTAAAAAGATGACAAGTAAGAATCATTACTTACCAATGTGTGAATATGAATTGTTGTTTGATTATAAAGATAATAAAACCATTTTTTCTTTGCATAACGCTAAACTAATAAATAACTACTTTGATGATAAAGACATCGAAATGATGAGCTTTAAAAATATCATCATTGAAGCTTGTATCAAAGATAGTGAGATTCCAACTTACGATGAACTATTATTTGTCTTTAGAAATATGAATAAAGACAATAGATATTTGTTAGGTTCGTTGTTTTTTTCTTATCTATTAAAACAATATGGAATCATGCCTGTTGTTGATCATTGTGCGATGTGCGCCGATTCAAAAGTTGTGTCGATATCTAATGGCCAGGGTGGTTTTTTATGTCATAAACATCTTAATGGTGAAAAGATTGTTGAAGTTGAACGCTTAAAGAAATTTAGGATGATTATTAAAGCTAATTTTGAACATTATGATATTTTAAAACAATTTAATTTTGATTTTATAGATTTTAATTATGTTATTTCTTTCTTTATGGAAAATGCAGATTTAGTATTAAAGTCTTATAATTTATATGAAAAATTGATATGAAGAAAATAGTACTTATCTTATTAGCTTTATTTTTATTAGTCGGTTGTAAAGAAACTAGACCGATGGAAAAGTTTGATCCTAGTTACATCAATGTCGTTGATGATAGTGAGGCTAAAACTTTTGATTTTGATTTACATTCTCGTGGTTATTTATTGATAAGATTAAATGACTTCAAAGTTTTATATGAAAAGAATAATTCAGAAAAAATATATCCTGCAAGTTTAACAAAAATCTTCACGTTAGATACTGTTTTAGCTAAATGTGATGATTTGAGTGAAACTTCTTATTTAACTAGTGCACAGTTGTCTAGCTTAATTGCCCAAGATGCTTCTTTAGCAGGTATTAAACCTAATAAAGAATATACTTTAGAAGAATTGTTGTATGCATTGGTTTTACCTAGTGGTGCTGATGCAGCTGTGGCTTTGGAAAACTACTTTGTTTCTAAAGGCTGGAACTTATTAGATGATATGAATACGCGCGCTAAAGAATTAGGCTGTTTAACATCTAATTTCAAGAACACTACTGGTCTACACGATGATGATCATTACACATCTATTGATGATTTATTATTAGTCAGTTTAGATTGTTTAAAATATAAAGAAGGTAGAGAAATATTAGAATCTTTGCATTATTTGGGAACTGACGATTTATTCTATCATTCAACTGTTAATTATGTTTCTGGTTATAACGTTGAAGTTTTGGGTGGCAAAACAGGTTTTACTACTGTGGCTGGACAATTAATTATGGTATTTTATAAGAAAGACAATCGTTCTTATTTATTGATATTATCTAATTCGGATGGTGATTCTTATATTGAACTTTACTATCATTATGAAGATTGCTTAAATATATTTAGGAGGTTATACGATTAATGGCTAGAGTATTTGTGATTGGTGGTGCAAATATAGATATCTTTGCTCGTAGTGATGAAAAGATTATTCCTCATGATTCTAATATTGCGAAAATAAGTTTTTCTTATGGTGGTGTTGGAAGAAATATTTCTGAAAATATCACAAATCTTGGTGAAGATATATATTTTGTCAGCGCATTTTCAAATGATTATTTTGGTAAGAAGATTGCTCAAGATTGTCTTGATAAAGGTTTTAATCTAGCATTCTCTAAATTTGTTGATAATGTTCCAAGTTCAATTTATATTTCTATCTTTGATAACGATGGTGGTACTTATGTTTCATGTAATGATATGGAAATTTGTAATTGCATCGATCAAAATATGATTTTCGATTTAATTAATGTTATTACTGATGAGGATTATGTTATAGTTGATACAAATTTAAATGAAGATACAATAACTTACATCTTTGATAACTTAAAGGGCAAGAAGATTGTTGATGCCGTAAGTGTTAATAAGATTCATAGATTACAAAAAGTAATTAAACGTATAGATATTCTTAAACTAAATCGTATTGAAGCTGAAACTGTCTATAATGGTAAATTAATAGAAGATGCAGATTACATTAATTTGCTTAATCAAATGACTTTTGAATCAGATCGTGAAGTTGTTATCACAAATTCTGAAGGAGTGTATGTTGGTTATCATAATGAAGTTTATTTCTATGGCCATAATGAACTAGTTGATTCGCTTAAGAAAGATGCTGGTGCAGGAGATGCCTTCTTAGCTGCTTATGTTTATGGTGATTTACATAAAGTTAATATTGAATCTAAATGTTGTTTAGGTTTAGCTGCTTCAAGATTAACAATATTATCAGGCGATAGCGTAGCTAAATATAATATTCATGATGTTTCTAAACAACTTACAAGAATGCATATCAAAGGCGGTAAATTAAAAACCAATTAATTTAATTAATAAACAATTAAAAAAATAATGTTCGCTAGTGAACATTATTTTAATTATTTGGAGTATTTGAATTTCGTTGTTTCACCAAATTAATGAATTCTTTTGGATTAACAATTATAGATAATATTACTAAACATATTCCTGCGGCGATAGTTGTTGTGATTATTTGTGGAACACCACTTATTTCACATGGTAATTTCATCTCTAAGAACATAAAATCACCTTCTAATCCAAGTTGATATGCAAAATATCCTGAATTGAATACATATATAAGCAGTCCAAGAAGTGTTGGGAATATAGTTTTAATTGATGATTTAAAATATCCGGCACAGTACTCAAATAAAGGTATAGCTAAAATACCTGTGTGTTGTAGGATGCTTTTTAAAATATGGAACACAAAAGCACTATTATTGAAAATTCCATCAGGTATAGCGAAAGTTATGATACCACCTGTAAAAGCAAACAAATAAAACATTTCCTTGCCATAAGTAAAATCAAGTAAGCAAATAATAGGTACAATTACTCCACCTAGATTGCAAGGATACATAGGCCACAATTCATTTAATGGATAATCACAAACAAAGTAAAAAATTAAGCGCCATAAAATTTCAAAAACTAAATGGAAGATGGCAATTCCTTTTAATAACGCACGTTTCTTTTTGTCTTCCCAATTGCTTTTAGCAATAAAGGCAAGAACTATTAAATAAATAACAACAACAATAAGCGTAATTATGTGCATACTTTGATAAGTGTAATCACCTAAAACGCCCATCTCACCACGTAACCATCTCAATAAAAAATCCATAAACTAACCTCTTTTTCTTTTTTATACTATCACTTTAAAGAACTTATGATATAAAAAATTACTATTCATATTTTGAATAGTAATTTAATTATAAATATAAATTAATAGTGTCTACTACTTTTGTTCTATTTTTTTATGATATAGCCAATATATAGGAATACAAGCTAATAACAAGATGCCATAGCCAGTGAATAAAGCATCGTATCCAGCATCTGCAATAATATATGCGCCAATAGTTGGCCCTAGAACATTACCTAAGTCCATGCCGATATAACAAGTACTAGAAGCAACGCCAGCCTTGTTTATGCCTAGACGTTTGACGCTTTCAGCTTGAATTACTGATTGTCCTGTACCTTGGCCGATTGCTTTAAGTACTGCCGAAATCAACAATAATGGAAGAGCGTATGACTTCGCAAAGATAAACGCAAATATTGCTGTCACAATTAATGATGGGAATAAAATCTTATCAATTGTATATTTATCAATATACTTACCAATAATTGGTTTAGATAAGAAAGTTGCAACTGTTCCAACAGTATAGAATATTGTGATGTTATCAATATTTCTGCTAGCGCCGAAATCTTTTAAATAATACAAAAGAATTCCATTACCAACCATAATGATGCAGATTAAAATAACATACATCCACAAATCAAACGCAAAGAAATCATTTAGTTTAAATTTAAATGTTTTTGTTTCTTTCTTTACATAGTTATATGGCAAAACAAAAGTGGTGATTGCGCAAATTAGATATAACAAAGCAGCCCAAATAAAGACGCCATTTAAGCCGAAATATTTTTCAGCTAAATCGCCAAGTTCAGGTCCTAACATGGTTGACACGATTGTTGCCAAACCTAGATAACTGATGCCTTCACCCATTCTTGAAATAGGAATAAATTCAGCACCAAAAGCTATTGAAACAGTAGTGCTTAAACAAAAAGCAATACCATTAATAATTCTAACGATTACAATCATTTCTACACTATTAGATATTGAATATAAGAATAAACAAACAATTGATAGCGAGTAAGAAGTAACCATTAATATTTTTTTGTTTACGCGATCAGATAAAGCACCTACAAACGGTCTGCCAAACAACGCAACCAAAGACATCAAACTAGAAATGATGCCCGTTATTTCCATTGGTGCTCCTCTAGATATTAAAAAACTAGGAAGTATTGGATTAATCATATATGAAGCACTACCGCCTAGAGCACTGACAAAGAATATCAGTATAAATGAAAGTGATAATATTTTATCTTGTTTTTTATTAGTCATCATGTATCCTATTCTAAAGAATAAATATCTTTAATGTATATCAATAATGAATTATTAGTTTTTAAAAATGTTTACTATTTTTATTATTCAGTTAGTTTCTTGCTTATGAGATGTGCAACTGCTGTAAAAGTTTCTTCATCTTCGTATGTAAATCTATCTAGTAATGGTGAATCAATATCTAGAACACCATATATTTTATTATCTAATAATAGTGGAACAACTAGTTCACTATTAGAAGCACTGTCACATGCGATATGTCCTGTGAAATTGTGAACATTATCAACATTCAATAATTGTTTCTTTTCATATGCTGTACCACATACTCCTCTGCCTATAGGAATGTGTGTGCAAGCAACTTTGCCTTGAAATGGTCCTAGAACTAATTCTTTATTTTTATAAAGATATAAACCAAGCCAATTGATATCTCTAGTTTGTTCGTATAATAAAGCAATGACATTACATAAACTTGCGAGCTTATCTTTTTCTTCTAGGATCGATTCTGTTTGTTTTATTAGTTCGTTATTCATATTGATATTATAATGCATTATAATATGTTTGTGGGGTGCCATGAGGCTGAGATTAAACCCGTAACCTGATCTAGATAATGCTAGCGTAGGGAATGACACCTTTTGGAGGTGTTTTTTTGTGAATAAAACAAAGAGATTAGTATCAATATCTATATATGTCGCTTTAGCTTTAGTTTTGGATTATATTAAAGCATTTATTCCTTTTTTAAATATGCCTAGTGGCGGTTCAATTAATATCGCTTTGATTCCTATAGTTGTGTGTAGTTTTCATCTTGGCGTTAAAGATGGAATTATTGCAGGATTTTTATGGTGGCTTACTTCTAGTGTTCTAGGTTTAAATAATTGGATTATTAATGTTTACCAATATATTGTTGATTATATTATTCCAAGTGTTTTACCTGGATGTTGTAGTTTCTTATATAAGAATAAGAAATTAATAGAAATGGAATTAGGTATTTTTATTTGTATGTCTATTAGATGTTTGGCTTTAATTGTCTCAGGCGCAATCTTTTGGCCAGGTGAAGCTGCTAGTAATTCTATAGCCGCATGGGTTAGTTCTACTGTTTATAATTTTCCTTATTCTGTAATCACAATGATTATGCTGATGGTGGTGAGCCCATTAATCAGTAAATCATTTAGAAAGATGATATAATTTTTAACATGAACGATTTGAAGATAGGTGATAGTGTATTTATTCAATCATATAAACATGATGGGTCGATTCATCGTACTTGGTCTAAGAGTTATGTTATAGATGAAAACGATGATTACTATGTTGTTGTTACTGATCATTCATGGGTTGTTGAAGCAGATAATCGTAGATGGATTACCAAAGAACCAGCTATTTGTTTTTATTATAAAAAGAGATGGTTTAATGTCATCTCAATGGTAAGAAAAGCTGGTATTTATTATTATTGCAATATTGCTACACCTAGCGTTTATGATGGAGAAGCCATTAAGAATGTTGATTATGACCTAGATGTTAAGGTTTTTCCTGATAATTCTTATATGGTATTAGATCGCAATGAATATGAATACCATTGCCAGAAGATGAATTATCCTGTAGAAATTAAACAAAAGTGTGAAAAAGAAATGGAATCATTAATTAAAATGATTGAAGAAAAACAAAAACCTTTTGATTTTTCTTTCATAAATGATTGCATTTTGAAATATTTTTCATTAGTTTTTGATGAACGTGATCTTCAAAATGTCCAGTAAAATAGGCACTTTTTGAACATTTGAAAAACTATAAAAAATAAAAAATAAAAAAAATGAAAAAAAATTAAAAAAAGTGTTGACATCCTAATATGGTTTTGGTAGTATAAAAAGGCGCCTAGTTTGGAAATACATTTGAAAAACAGGCAGTTTGATCTTTGAAAACTAAATAAGAAGCAATTAAACAAAACGTCAATTCATTTAAACAAAAGGACATAAAAGTCCTAAAATATTGAGTCATCAAACGGAGAGTTTGATCCTGGCTCAGGATGAACGCTGGCGGCGTGCTTAATACATGCAAGTCGAACGAGTGAAGTTGATAAGCTTGCTTATCGATGAATCGAGTGGCGAACGGGTGAGTAATACGTAGGCAACCTACCTTAGTGCGAGGGATAGCCAAGGGAAACTTTGATTAATACCTCATAGGTAATTACAAGGCATCTTGAAATTATTAAAGTTGCGTTTGCAACACGCTAAGATGGGCTTACGGTGTATTAGTTAGTTGGTGAGGTAACGGCCCACCAAGACGATGATACATAGCCGGCCTGAGAGGGTGAACGGCCACATTGGGACTGAGACACGGCCCAGAC
>JAUNNY010000019.1:4622-16223 GCA_030531215.1 Erysipelotrichaceae bacterium | reverse complement strand
TTTATAGTTCTCAAATTCATTCCACGTTTTTCCACGCTAGAATTTAGAGACCCAATTATAATTGTTTAACTATTATTCAATACCAGTTGATACGATCTTGATTGTATCATCTGTCTTGTGATGTTTCTTAACAGTTAATGTACCATTAACAACAGTAACATCATAGTTCAAACTTGTAATATCTCTCTTAACATATAAGAAACCATCATCATAAATTTTAGGAGTAGCTATGATATCATACTTACCAACTTTAGTTGTATCAGCATCTTCAGCAAGACCTAATTCACATCTTAAATAATCACCAGGCATTATTTTACCTTCTGTGATTTCATATGTGAATTCAGGAAGAGCTTTCTTTCTGTACATCTTAGCATCATTAACAGTGATTGTTAATGGAGCCTTTTCAATTTGATAATCATCAACTACATACTTGATATCACCTAAGATAGTAGGAATAACATCTTGGCCTTCTAGTTCATAATTTTTTGCGATATCACCAAATAAACCGATAATATAGTTCTTTGTACCTGCATCTTTAGATGTTAAGTTCAAATTAACATTAGCACCATTTCTATAATCATTCATCATGCCTACGTAATCTTCAATCTTTGTTGATTCTTCGCCATCAGTGAATAATACTACATAATCAAAAGTACCAACATGATCCCAAGGAGCTACACCTTCAAATTGAATCTTTGGAGTTTGAGATTTGCCATTATATGTGAAATGGTCAAGTTCATCATCAATTGAAGAGAATACTAATTTGATTGATAAAGTTGCAGGATTGATTGTGTAATTACCAGGAACAACTCCAACTCTATAATTATTAATTCTACCTGTATCAGCTGTTGTAGTTACTGCTTCTTTGACTGTTTCTACAGGATGTTTTGGATTGTTTAATTGTTTATCAGTCACCTTGTATGAAATAGGAGCATGTCTACCTGTTGTAAGGATAGCCTCATCATTTCCGTAGAACTCAGTTCCATCAAGAGTAACATAATCAACTGTTATATCAGATTTGCCATATGTTCTAGTTACATTTGCTTGAACTATTAATCTAGCTGGTAAAATTGTCCATTCTAATGTTCCGCGTCCAAATCTGTCTAATTCAATGCCCCTTGTCTCGCAATTATTAGTATCAACCCATATAGATGCTTTATAAGTTCCAGCATTTACTGCTGAATTATCGATACCCCATGTTTCATATCCGAAATATACACCAGCAGGAAGTTCAAATGGTTGTTGTTCTTTGCCATTGTATGTTCTTTGGCCTGTTTTATCTAATAATTCTTCAAAATCAACTTTGTTTTTTACAATAGACCATCTAATATAAAGTGTATCTCCATCAACATAATAACTTGCTTCTTCTCTATTATCAGCAGCTTTAACTAGTTTAGATTTAATATTCCATTCGTAGTTTCTGCTGTCTTTCAATTTTACAAGTGCGTAATAATCGCCGGCATTTGTTGCGGTCCAAGTTTCGCCCCATTTTCTTCCGTTGACCTTTTCCATTATTTTTGAATCAAAGCCCTCAGCAAAATTAGGACTTTGTGCTTCGCCATTGTAAATTAATTCATTTTCATATAGCAATGGAATGTTAACAAGCTTCTTTACTACCTTAAAATTAATTTCAGCAGTTTTTCCATCTTTAGAAAACTTTTCATCAAATCGATAATTTTTAGTATCTTTTAGTGTTATAACAGCTTTCCAAGATCCTACAAATAATTTAGCAGCATTATCTTCTGCAGCATTAGCTTCGCCGTTTGTTTCCTTAAAATTAGGATAGAAATGAATAGAGTAATCCTTATGTTCCTTTAATTCTTTGCCACTATTAGTATCGATTACATAAAACTCTACTTCACCATATTGGTACTCTTCTGAGAATTTAATAATAACAAGTTTCTTTTTCTTAGCGTCTAAATTGTCTTCAGCAACTTTTACTACTTCATCAGTTAATTCTTCAACTTTTTCAGTAGTGTCTTCAATTTCTTCAGTAATTTCTTCTACTATTGTTCCAACTTCTGTTTCGTTAATAACGCCATCAGCAATAGTTTCGGAAATTTCGTCGATTTTTTCAGTTTCTTCTTTGTTTTCATCGCTTTCTTCTGTAGTAGCTTGAACAGTTTCTACAACAGCCAATTTCTCAGCAGTTGGAATTTCTTCAGAAGCAAATACATTAACTGTAATTACTGTGAAAGCCATCATAACAGTAAGAAGAACTGTTAGTAATTTCTTCATAACTTTTCTCTCCTCTCTCTTTTTAATTCTTATAAAGAAATGTTTCCAACATATCTTTATATCAATTAACCAAGAGTTAAAACATAAGTTCTTTACGAATCAATATGTATACTACTGTAGTATTTATTCATATGTTTACGTACTACAAGTGAATAAATAAACACAATGAATATAAATATACCATCCGTAATGAAACATACATAATAATTCTTAAATAACGAATTATAAAGATGTGTTGATTTAGTTTTTTTACTATTTGGGGTAGGAGTAAAAAAACAAGGTTTCATCTCTTTTATAGTAAATCATATATATATATATATGCAAGCCTTTTAGCCTATCTTTTTATATTTTATGTATCATTTATGTAACAACCCATATAAAAAGTAAAAGATGACCAGATATTGAATCTAGCCATCTTGTTTAATAGGTGAATATTGAACGTTTATTATCTATCTACACCAGTCTTAACAGGAGTAGTATCTTCATCGGTTCTTCTATAAATCTTGAAAGCTAATTGTTCATCACCTTCCTTGATTGTATAGTTCTTAGCCTTAGGACCAGTTAATTCTACTTTAGCAGTATATTTACCAGTATGAATTTGAGGACCGAAACCTTCTTGATACATGATATATACATCTTTATCTAATAATGATTCATCATGACCTTGCATACCATATGTATCTTCACCTTGCATGAATTCTACATCAGTTATATATGGAGCTTGTTCATAAGAATGTTTAACAAACTTAGTCTTAGTACTCCAGATTAGATGTAATTCATATGGGGTGATTTCATAATTCATTGTATAAGAATCAGAAGGTCTATTAACAAATGCATAGTTTCTTGAAGCTGAATCATTTAATTTGACAGTTACTGTCTTTTTACCAACATCAGTAATATTGCCATCTTCTTCTACACTATCGAAGATGATATCGTAATTCTGAGACGTCAATTCTTTTCCATATAATCTACCAGAAACTATTGTTACTGTAGGAACAGGTTTTTGTTCTTGAGCATTATATACAAATTCATCTTCGTTGATAGTCATTGCTAACATGGCTTTAATGATATGATATTCTTTATCAACATACGTTACCGATTTTGCAGATGACTCATCTAGCATTCTATGACCTGAATCAAACTCATAGT
The DNA here is from genome assembly GCA_030531215.1 of Erysipelotrichaceae bacterium. Taxonomy (GTDB): domain Bacteria; phylum Bacillota_I; class Bacilli_A; order Erysipelotrichales; family Erysipelotrichaceae; genus Colivicinus. The sequence continues at coordinate 12,836 of JAUNNY010000019.1, read as the reverse complement.
TATCATTTATTAACCAAACACGAGCATATTTAGAACCAACATTCTTAATATCGCTACCCTCTACATCAAAGTCGTCATCATAGGCAACTTTATAATCTACGTTCTCTTTCAATTTCCAATTTCTATCAACCATAACAGTTACATTTGGATATTGATCAAAACCGTTATAAATGAAATCTACTTTATCAAGTGTTACGTTGTTAATAGAAATCTTCTTTGGTTTAATTGTCCAAGAAACACTTACTTCTCTAACATAATCTTCTTGACCTTGCCAATAATAGTTTGTATTAGGAAGATTAAATGTAGTGTCATATGTTCCAGCATCAGTCTGTGTATAGTTACTTGATGTAACACCATATCTTCTATTTAAATCAGCTAATGCTTTTCTACTAAATCCGTCTTGAGGTTTTCCGTTATATGTTAAATCTAATGCAGTAGGCAAACTAACCTCAGCTGGAGCAACAATAAACGTTGAAGATATATTATCTTCTACTTCAAGTCTTTCATAGTTCTTTGTTTCTTCAATAATTACAGAAATATGATAACGGTATGATGAAACATCTAATGACTTATTATTGAATGTTTTAATATCAAACTCATGAGCTTGAGTTTTACCAAGTTCTTGAATGTAATATCTAACCTTTGCATTCTCTTGAACTTTGCCATCAAATGATGGTTTAGCAAATTTGCCTAAAGTAACTGCAGTATTAGCGTTCTTGCCATCACCATATACATAACTATTCATTGTTACTTTACTAATTGGTTGTTTAGCTTTTTTGATAGTATATTCAACAGAAGCAGTTACATCACCAACAGTAATCTTAGCTGTATAAGTTCCAGCATCGCTAGGAGCATACATCAATCCTCTAACATCTTGATAATAACTAATTCTTATGTCTTTATTACCAGTTTCCTTTAAGAATGTTTCTAGATTATCTATCGTAGCTTTATTACTCTTGCCATCATTGTATACAGTTCTCTCTGGAGCACATAAAGTAATAGATACTTGATGTCCACCTTTATCAGGACAACCATCCGCATTACATGTTGCAGTTATAGTCTTACCATCTTCAGATAAAGAATAAGTCCATTCTCCATGAGTATGATCTTCTACTTTTCTATATATCCATGATTTCCCAGAAGGGTATCCATTATATTGCCACCTAGTGTTTGCTTCTTTATACATTACATTTTTCGCATCACCCATTTTCCATGCGTCATTAACTCTTAAATAATCATCTTTTACCCAAACGTCATCGCCATCAACATATAAAGATTTACTACTTTTGGTGGCTTTTAAGCTTGATCCGGAATCACCGATATTTAAGTATTTTGGATCATCACCTAATGTCTGTAATTGGAAAACGTCGTAATATGTATCTTCTCTTTTTAAATCAGTTGCTTTTAACGTTAATACATTCCCTTCAGATAATACAATATATTTTCTTCCATCATCTTCTTTAATTTCGACTTCAGAAGCAGTCAAGTCAGTATTCATAGCTAATGCTTTACCCTTCGCATTAGAATTAACAATGATATATTTACTACCCTTAGTTACATAATCAACTAATTCATATGTGCCCAATTCTATTTTTGTAAAATGAGGAACTAATGTATATATTTTATATCCATCAGCATCAAAATCATGTCCTTTGCAAGCTTCAGCCAAAGTGAATGAAGTAACACTTGCGGCTAATGTAGCAATAGATACTTCTGGATAGTCATTGCTATAAATAGACCAGCTAGATAGTACATTACCAGAAGATACTTTTATCTTAGGAATATTAATTTCTTCATCTAATCCATGAACAACTAGAGGATCATCACTATATAAGGTACCATCCTCGTTCACAAAGAAGATGCTATAAGCAATTTTGCCTTCAAGAACTGGAGATACTTCAATTATCTTGTCAGGATCTGCACTTGAATCATAATCTTTTAAGTCTTCTAACTTAAATGATGTTGCATCAGCTGCTAATTCACCTACTTGTTTAGGACTATAATCCTTAACAATCCATCCAGCTAATTTCTTATCTTCTGGAATGGTACTAGAAATATCAGGCAAAGTTATTTCTTCCGAGGTGCTACTAACTTTAAGGGGTTCATAACCATCTACATATTCGCCTTTTCCATCTTTGATAAAAACATCAAACTCATCAGTAGTGGCAACATCAAAAACAGGAATAGCGAAATATAATTTATCATCGCTTGCTTTGAATTCATATCCGCCAGAAGTGACTATATTATTAATACAGAATGCAACATCAGCAGAAATAGTACCTACTGTATCATAAGTAACATAATCGTTACACCACACAATAGTCCAAGATACCAATTCTTCCCCTTCTGGTATATTATCAGTTGGAAAACTAGTATATGGATCTAGTTCAGTATCAGCGCCATATACTGTTTGGTCTTCATACAAGTAAGGATAATCCGAAAAGTAATTGGGATCTTCTGTTCCGTAAAAATAAAAAGTTGCCATTGGCACAGCGGGTGCTGCGGCAACATTTACTGTTGCAATAGTAAATGACATTAATACAGTTAATACTATAGTAAGAAACTTTTTCATACAAAAACCCCCTATCATTGTTATGTTTCCTCTATAGTAAATCATATATATATATATATGCAAGCCTTTTAGCCTATCTTTTTATATTTTATGTATCATTTATGTAACAACCCATATAAAAAGTAAAAGATGACCAGATATTGAATCTAGCCATCTTGTTTAATAGGTGAATATTGAACGTTTATTATCTATCTACACCAGTCTTAACAGGAGTAGTATCTTCATCGGTTCTTCTATAAATCTTGAAAGCTAATTGTTCATCACCTTCCTTGATTGTATAGTTCTTAGCCTTAGGACCAGTTAATTCTACTTTAGCAGTATATTTACCAGTATGAATTTGAGGACCGAAACCTTCTTGATACATGATATATACATCTTTATCTAATAATGATTCATCATGACCTTGCATACCATATGTATCTTCACCTTGCATGAATTCTACATCAGTTATATATGGAGCTTGTTCATAAGAATGTTTAACAAACTTAGTCTTAGTACTCCAGATTAGATGTAATTCATATGGGGTGATTTCAAATGTAGGAATAGCAGTTGGTAAATCAATCAAATAGTTATTAGCATCTTTACCTTCGCCAGATGGATAAATCATATATCTACCAACATCAGTATGATTTGGATTCATAACTAATGTATTTATAGTATAATCATCACCCTTTACAATTCCACCATCTTCAACTATGAATTCTGGAGCTTGTGCATATCCGTTATATACTAATTCTTTATCCCAAGTTACACTAATGTGTTTAGGAGCAATAGCATAATATAGAACATCGTAATAACTATCTCCACGTTTTTCTATTGTGCTTCCTACTAATTCATAGTTTCTAGCTACGTTTGTTTCAGATGTAATTAATCCAACATCAACTGCTTTATCTCCGGCATTTTTAGTATTTTCATAACCATCTTTATCATAATAAGTAGCTAAATAATCACCTTCAAGTTCTAAAGTTTTCCAATTGATTGTTGCTTCTTCTAGTTTTTCACCATACTTCAATCCATGGAAAACAAGCTCAGGAGCAAATACTTCACCATCGTATGTTTTATCAATGTATCTACTATTATTTACGAAAGTAACAGTCAATGGTGCTTTATTAACTTTTAGTGTGCCAATAACAGTATTAATTCTATAATTTCTTAATACATTATTAGTTGGATATTTATTAGTTATCTCAACATATATTTGATATTCATCTTTAGCATCTAATTTTTGGCCACGATATTCTTTACCATCAACATAGTATTTGAAGTTTAGACCTAACTCATCTCTACCTACAAAACCATCATGATCATCATATGAGAATGTAATAGAATCTCCGTAAGTGATTTCTTGTTTATTCTTAATAGACACTTGAACTCTCTTAGGAATAATACTCCAAGTTACTACAGCATATTCTTCGCCAGTATACCAATCTTTGACTACTTTTACTTTGTCTGTATCCCAAGCATATTTCTCAGTATCTTTTAACTTTAAGTATGTTGTATATGTATCAACATCAACAGCTTCGTTTACTCTCCATTCGCCAACAAATGTTTGATGTGTAGTTTTTACTATAGTTACTATGTCGTTATCTGCAACATCATCACCAGTACAATCAAATGATAATTTCTTAATCTTGTTTGTACCATCATATGTTAAGTTCATAGAAGAAACTATAACAGGATTAACTTTTTTAATATTTTCTGTAATTTCAAATTCTACAGTGGCATTATAATTCTTTACACCATCTTTTTCATCTATATAGAAATTACCATCACCAACTGGTGAAACATTTATTCTTCCAACAATTAGTGTTGTATGATATTTTCCAACTTCTTTAGGTGTTACTTGTTTATTATTACTATCGCGATATTGTCCTTCCCAGTTAAGATAGCCATTTGCCATTAATGATTTTAAAGTTTCTTTTCCTTTATCTGTAGTACCATCAATCACAACATCCTTACCATTTCTATCTTTAAATGTTAACTTAAAGTTCAAATTATCAATTGGTTTATATTCATTTTCATCATATGTATGATTAGGAATTGTTATAGTTACTTGAGCTTGTTGGACCTCTATAGAATAATCATCAAAATATATAGGCATTCTATAGGTCAACATACTGCTTTCGTCATCTAGTTGATTATCAAAACAATAATTGCGAATACCATCTTCACTCTCTACAATAGCGATTGTCATCGTGTATCTACCTGCGTTTATTAGATCAACAGGCTCAACAGGTTCTGGTTTAGGATCAGGTTTTTCATTAGTTGTTTCAACAATAGGCGTGAATATAATTTGATAATTTAAAGATTCATCTTTAAGTACGCCATCAAAAGAAACAGTTTCAGGAGTATATTTATTGCCATCATATGTACAATAATACAATGGCTTGCCATTTTCATCTAAAACTTCTTTTCCGTCTTCGCCTATGATAGGCTTGATGTATTTATCTTCAATAGTTGCGGTAACTTCCTTTGGATATATTGTTAATGAAGTAGTATAAGCATCATATATATATTTACTTGTCTCTTCATCAATATAGAAATAATAATTACCATCTTCATCTAATCTTGCTATAGAATCATATCTATCTGCATTTTTTGGTTTATCAAGAGTATAATCACCTTCACCAACACAATAATAAATATTGTAATCTTCACCCTCAGTTAATTCGGTTTCATTGAATTTAACAGTAATATAATTACCAAGTGGTTTTTCTGTTCCATCATAAACAGAATTAACAAATGCTTCAGAATTACAAACAACTTTTGCTTTAGCTACTTCAAATTCTATAGTTACAGTATCTGTTTGTTTTCCAGTTTCATCTAAGAAATAATAATTATCATCATTAAGTTGTACTGTTGCTGAATAGACACCAGCATTTTTTACTGTTACTCCTTCCGCAAATGAAACGGTATATTTACTAGAATCTAACGCTACTCCATCTACTGTTACTTCGATTGGGCTAGTTATTTCTTCACCTGTATATGCAAGATTTTCAACAGGTCCTGCTGTAGCTACTGTACTAACTTTTTTCTTATATAAATATGTATTATATTGTACTTTATCATCAGCATACCAAGCATTCTTTTCGCTTAGATAATTAATATAAAAACTATTAGTTTCATAAAAACAAACCTTAAAATCAGAATCAATATTTATTCTATTATAACTTCCCAAGCTATTAGAAAGTGTCAATTTATTATTACTATCTAGAAATATTGCATTCTTATTATTATATAGATAGTAATCAACTCGTGCAGGAGCATTAGTTATCGTTTCTGAACCAACCATAAACTCTTTAGCAGTATTCTCTGCAATAGTAATAGTATCTTCATCAACATATGTTGCATTTACAGCAACCAAAGAAGGAGTAGTGGCGTTTGTAGTGCTATCAAAATTCATTACAAATACTTTTTCATTTCCTTTGATTCCTTGAATATTTACCACTAAGAAACTTTCTTTTGATTCTACCAATTTAGCACGGCTTGTTTCTTTGACTTTTTCGTATGTCACCAAATTAGCCCAATGAGCATATAAAGTTGTAAAACTTTTATCAAAAACATCATCTTCGTGTTTTTCTATACCATTAGTAGGGTCTGTATACCATCCAACAAACATATATCCATCTCTAACAGGTTCTTCTTTTGGAAAATAATAAGTAGCGCCTTCGATTTGTGCTTCTTTCTTAGATTTCTCACCATCAGAGAAAAGACCTTCGTTCGCATTAAAAGTAACTTCAATAGCATCTACCGTTTTTTTCTCATACAAATAGGCACTTTTCCCGCCAGAGTACTGTGTTGCTTTCCATGTGTTATCAAAATATATATTTCGAGATCCTGAAACAAATTTAACATGCTTTTCAGCAATCGTTATTTCAGCTTTTGTTTTGTCGGCACTTTCAGCAAATGCGATTGAATTATCTGCAGGAGTTTCCAAGAAATATTCTTTTCCGTTTTTATCTACGCGTTTGAAGCCATACCATGGACTTTGTTGAGTACCAAGATTAGCATATATTAATTCTGAATCAGTCAATGTATCATAGATATAAAATTTATAGTTTGAATCATCGTTTCCTGTTCTGGTTACTTGAATATCAGGAGTGTTACTAACATCACCGCTATTTTCAGTAAGGACATTAACTTTCATAGTTGAAGTTGAACCAGTATTTAATTTATCAACCATTACATAAGTATTCCCTGGTGTTGGAGAATCTACACGTTGGTAAATGGTTCTTGTTGGAGAATCTAAAAGAGCATCTTCTTCAAGTGATTCGCCTAAAACAGAAGTTTCATTCATAAGACCAACATCCGTTGCTTCTTCAACAACTTCTGTAGGAATCTCTTCTACAACGTTTTCTACAAGAGGTTCATTTTCTTTTACTTCCTCTACAGGATCTTCTTTAGAAACATCTTCAGTAATAATATCTTCATTAACAGGTGTTGTATTTTCTACAATCTCTTCTGTAGTAGATTCATTTTCTAATGCAACTACATTAAAAGTAATTGTAGTAAATGCAATTAACACTGTTAGAAGAACTGTCAGTAGTTTTTTCATAATACTCGTCTCTCCTTCGAATATACAGAAATGATAGTTCATTTCACGCTAATTAGTTTTTAATACACTAATCAGAAAATTTCACGCTAGGCATAGTGTGAAAAAAATAGGGGTTTTACCTCTACTAATATTATCTTTTATATAAAACAAGGCTATCAACGCCCCCCTTAAATATATTTTACCCATATAAAAAAGTGACTAGAATCATCTAGTCACTATATAAGGGGATATTATTATTACTCTACACCAGTCTTAACAGGGTTAGTATCTTCATTAGGTTTTCTATGAATCTTGAAGGCTATTTGTTCATCACCTTCTTTAATCTTATAGTTCTTAGCCTTAGGACCCACTAACTCTACTTTAGCTATATACTTACCAGTATGTATTTGAGGACCAAACCCATCTACATACATAATCCATACATCTTGATCAAGAATATTATCGTCAATACCTTGCATACCATAAGTATCATCACCTTCTAAACCTTCTACATCCATGATATATGGAGCTTGAGCATAAGAATGTCTAGTAAATTTAACTTTAGGGCTCCAAATTAGATGTAATTCTTTTTGAAGTATTGAGAATGTATGAGTGCTAATACCTAATAAATTATAATTACTAGCCTTATCACCAACTAACGATACAGTAGTCCAATACTGACCAGCATCTATAGGATTAGATACTTTAACAGTAAGAGCTTTCTTAGCATCAAAAGTGTAATGAGAAATATCTACAACACTTTCATCACCATCTACAATGCCATCAACATATACAGATGGAGTTTGTTCTTTAGCAGAATAAGTGAATTCAAATTCATCACCCCATACTACATATATATCTTTAGCGAAAATCTTAAATTCTCCAGGAACAAATGCAAAGTCATAATTGTTATATGTTACATCTTCTTTAGAAGCTTCAATAGGAGAAACTTCAATCTTATATGTTCCAACATCTTCTCCCTTTTCTCTAGATATAGTTAACAGGTCAGTAATATGAGAATAGTCACTAGTTAAGATTCCAGAAGAAATATAAGTTAATGTTGGATCATCTGCACCATATGTCTTAGTCTTATTATCAGCTGTAACTG
>JAUNNY010000019.1:0-4522 GCA_030531215.1 Erysipelotrichaceae bacterium | reverse complement strand
TGTTGGATCATCTGCACCATATGTCTTAGTCTTATTATCAGCTGTAACTGTAGCTGATTTCTTACCAATAGTTAACTTACCAGCTACTGTAGTTAAATCATAATTCTTATATGCTTGTTGCGATTCATAACCTTCGACATAAGACAAACTGATTGCGTATTCACCAACGTTTTCGCCTGTTGCTCTAGTGATTTCAAATAGAGCTTTAACAGCAGCTTCATCAGCAGCTAAAACATCTGTACAAGTCATCGTTAATGTTGGATCATCTGCACCATATGTCTTAGTCTTATTATCAGCTGTAACTGTAGCTTGAGCTTGATTGATTGTCCATTCTAATTCTAATGGATCTGTTGAACCGCCTTCCCACACATATCTATCTGTATCATCTATGTTAATTTTTACAGTATATGTTCCTGCGTTAGTTGCTTTATTTGTAGTAACGTCAACATGCATATAATCTTCATCGTAATCATTATTTAATGATACAGTTTGTTCTGAACCGTTATATGTATATGTTCCTGTTATTGCGGGTTTTTTTAGCTCTGTTTTTTCTTCTGATTCTTCTTCCCAACGAGCATACAACGTTGTTGCACTTTCATTAGTTACATCTGTATCTGTTGTATATTCTGTTCCACCAGTAGTCGCAGCCGTATCAAACCATCCGACAAAATTGTATCCACTATAATTAGGTTCAGAAGGCAATTCAAATTTTTCACCATAATATTCATCAAGTTCAACGCTTTCTTCTCCATCTACAGTTCCACCATTAGCATTAAATGTTACTTTTAAATAAGTTGGATTGGCGCTGTATAAGAATGTTTTACCATATACATCTGACCCTTCTAATCCGGATTCAAAATAAGTTAGTCCAACACGATATACAGGATATTTATTTTCTAGAACTTTCATCATTAAACTATAGTCATCTGATGATTTGTATATCTCTGTTTTTTTATTATTTGTATCCATAAGCAAAGTGCCATAACTATCACCATTAGTATGCGATTTTAAAGTATAGTTATTTTTTTCATCGTATAGATTTAGATTAGTTGTATCAACTTTAAATTTATTGTGTTTAGTATCAGATTCACTATTTATAGACTGTGGGATATTTAGTGTTTCTGGAGGATTATCTATACTTCCTTCTTCCAATTGTATATTCTCACCATAGATATAAAGCATTGCGGCATTAGGATTGTAATATGCAACGCCTGCTAAATATTTATCTTCATTAGATTCACTTAGAGTTTTTTGAATGTTAACCATGATATACTCATTTGTTAACTTACTTACATCAGTCTTCTTTACAAGATAATATGTTGTTTTCTCTTCCCATTTAGCATATATGGTCTCGCCATCTAATTCTTCTAAAGCTGTGGTATATTGTTTACCCCAGTCCTTAGTTGTGCTACCATCCTTTTCAAACCATCCAACAAAAGATAATTTAGGATTATCAGAAGTTGGAACAATACTTTCTAGACTAGAATCCTCTTTTAAAGTTTCAGGAGGATTAGATAAAGTACCTTCTGTGGCATTAAATGTAATTGTGACATTTTTTAATGTTCTGTATAAATACGAATTATTTGAAGGAGAACTTCCACGTTTCCATTGATTGTTTGTGTAATCATAATATACATAATTACTTGTACTATATATTCTCAATCTACTTGGATTTTGATCGGTCTCAGAAGCCAAATATACTTTTCCATTATTTGTACTAGTAGATAAACTCAAAGTCGCATTATATCCATTCAAATAATAAGTATTAGAATTAGTATAAATTTGTAAATAATGGTCAGATGTACCACTTAGCTTAAACTTAGAAGGAGCAGGTGAATCTTTTACACCAATAAGTTTTCCATCTTCGCTTAAGACATTTACTTTAGAACTACTTAAAGTTGCGCCACTGACATCCATCTTATATGCGTTAGATGAATCTTTAAAATTCACAACTAAAAGTTCATCATCGCTAGCAACTTTATCTAAATTTGCAACACGTTTATAAATTGTTCCAGAAACATACTTTGCATATAGAGTAGTGTGGGTTTTATCTACGGTTTCAATTTTGTCACCCCAAACATCACCTGTACCATCTTGTGTATACCAGCCATCAAATATTTTAGATGAATCGTTTGGTGTAGGAACAATACCGCTTAAACTTGAACCAACTTCTAAAGTTCTAGTTAAAGGTTCATCTAGGCTGCCTTCTTTAGGATCAAAAGTTACTTTAGTTGTTTCGTATTTTTTGTATAAATACGAATTATTTGAAGGAGAACTTCCACGTTTCCATTGATTGTTTGTGTAATCATAATATACATAATTACTTGTACTATATATTCTCAATCTACTTGGATTTTGATCGGTCTCAGAAGCCAAATATACTTTTCCATTATTTGTACTAGTAGATAAACTCAAAGTCGCATTATATCCATTCAAATAATAAGTATTAGAATTAGTATAAATTTGTAAATAATGGTCAGATGTACCACTTAGCTTAAACTTAGAAGGAGCAGGTGAATCTTTTACACCAATAAGTTTTCCATCTTCGCTTAAGACATTTACTTTAGAACTACTTAAAGTTGCGCCACTGACATCCATCTTATATGCGTTAGATGAATCTTTAAAATTCACAACTAAAAGTTCATCATCGCTAGCAACTTTATCTAAATTTGCAACACGTTTATAAATTGTTCCAGAAACATACTTTGCATATAGAGTAGTGTGGGTTTTATCTACGGTTTCAATTTTGTCACCCCAAACATCACCTGTACCATCTTGTGTATACCAGCCATCAAATATTTTAGATGAATCGTTTGGTGTAGGAACAATACCGCTTAAACTTGAACCAACTTCTAAAGTTCTAGTTAAAGGTTCATCTAGGCTGCCTTCTTTAGGATCAAAAGTTACTTTAGTTGTTTCGTATTTTTTGTATATATAAGCATAATTGCTTGTGCCACTATATTTCCATTTAGAATTAACATTATCATAATAAACGCTCTTATCACCTGAAATATTTATCTGCAAATAATTGTTTGTTGAGTCCAGTTTTGTTTTCTTCTTAGTTGTGCTTATTGAAATGGTTGAGCTACTTCCTGAAAGCCCATAACTTGTATCCCCAATTACGTTTAGATAAGTATTCGAATCAAGGGTATATTTAACAACTTTTTCATTAGTCTTGTCATCTAATCCTATAGTGATTCCATCACTTTGTATTTCTACTTCAGACGAAGAAAGAGCATATGTAGAGCTACTCTTTGTTGCATCCATTTCATAAGCTTTAAAATTAGGACTAGTTCCTACAAAACTTACAATTATTAATTCTTTATCCTTTAAAGCGGTACTATTATAATCACTTGCAGAAACACGTTTATATATTGTTAATGTTTGAATTTCATATTTTGCAAACAATTCTTTACCTGATAAATCTGAAGTAACAGCATCTACCTTATCACCCCATTCACCAGTTTCAGTTCCATTTAATGTATACCATCCAACAAACTTAAATCCTTCTTTAGTTGGTATTATTTTATTTAAATCAGTTCCAGTTTCTAAACTTACTGGGTTTGTTACATCAAGATAACCATCAAGTGAATTTAGTGTAAAACTAATCTTCTCTTTGTATAGTTTGTATACATATGTTTCGCCTAGTATTTTAGCTTTATCAGAATTACATTTCCAACCAGAATCATAATAAACATATTTACCATTTATTTTTAAACAGCCATCTGATTCTATTGAGTTTGACTGTCCTGACCATGTATAAAAACTTACAGAGCCGCTGCTTTCATACAAATGATAATTATTATCGGTAGATTTATCTCTACAAAAATCATATTCAGCAGCAGTAGATATCTTCCTATATACCAATAATTTGATATTATCCAAACTTGATACGCCAACAACGCTATTATCATCTTCCAATATTGTCGCAATACTATCCAAGGCAGATAACGTGGTGTTACCATCGTGCGTCATCACGTATGCTTTTTTGTTTTCATTAGCTCCTTGAATATTTACTATCAAATATTCTTCTCCAACAGTTAATTGATCACTAGAAATTCGTTCGAATTTTATCAAAGAATCACTTAGCAATAATTTTTCTTGACCGTTTTCTTCACTTAAAAGTACCTCCTCATTAGCTATTTCTTCAATAGCTTCTTCAGGAATTTCTTCTTCTATTATTTCTTCTTCAGGGGATACCTCTTGTTCACCTGGAACATCAGTTTCCTCTTTTATCTCTTCTTCAGGAATATCTATTTCTTCTTTGATTTCTTCTTCAGAAGTAATAGGATCCTCTGCTACAACATTAACAGTTAATGTTGTAAAAGAGATTAATACTGTGAGTAAAACGGTCAATAACTTTTTCATAATCTTCACCTCTAGTAAAAAACGCCCTATATCTAAGGGGATAGTTATACATAATAATTATATAAATACTCCCTTGAATAATAAATAGTTTTTAGGGAGAAAGTTAAATTAAATAGTTAATTCCGCTTTTATTGATTGCTAGGAAATTAGTGTA
>JAUNNY010000018.1 GCA_030531215.1 Erysipelotrichaceae bacterium | reverse complement strand
ATTTAAAACTATTTTTGCTTATGATAAATACATATGATATCATATGTATATGAAAAACAATAGATTTAATCAGAAAGAATATATTGCGGAATACAATAAGAACAATTACAAGATGTATCAATTTAGAGTTAAAAAGGATAGTCCAATAGTTGACATACTAGATAAGAAATCTAATAAGAATAAATATATCGTTTCTTTAATCGAAAATAGAGAAAAGATAAATGTATTATCATTGAAACAAATAAAAAAAATAATTAAGCCAATTCTACATAAATATGGAATAAAAGACATCAATCTGTTCGGTTCTTATGCAAGGGGTGAAGCAAGTGCTGATAGCGATATTGATATTTATTGTGACAAAGGAAAAATAAAGGATTTAATTGAACAAGGTCAGTTAATTGATGAATTAGAAGGCGCATTAAATAAAAAAGTTGATTTGGTATTAAGCTCATCCGAAATGAACGAATTTTTCAAGGAGCAGATTATGGAGGATATGATTAACTTATGTTAGAAGTGAAAGATAAAGGTAGAGTTTTACAGATTATATCTCATTGTACGAGAATAGAAGATATTGTCAGTAATATTTCAAAAGAAGAATTTTATAATGACTTAGGTATAAGAGAAATGGTGTGTTTCAACATATTTCAAATAGGTGAACTTGCCAAAGGGTTGTCAGATGATTTTATTATGGAAAATAATAAACAGCCGTGGAAACAGATTAAAGGAATGCGAGATATTATTGGACATGGCTACGGAACCATTAATTTTGAAATTGTTTGGAATACAGCAAAGAATAGTGTCCAAGAATTAAGAAAATATTTAGAAGTAATATTGAAAAACTAAAATAAAAATAGATAATTGTCACAAACATATATGCTCTTTTAAGGATAATCATTTTATAGTTTTTTCTTATCGTAGTTGTACTATAATATTTTTATAATCTTTTTTATTAGGGGATTTATATGGGGAAACAGTTAGAGAAAAAATATGGACTTCCTACAGCCTTATCAATGGTTATGGGAATCGTCATTGGTTCAGGTATCTTTTTTAAAGCCGTGAAGGTACTTAGTTTGACAAATGGCAATATGGGACAATCTTTACTAATCATCGGTATTGTCGGAATGATTTGTATTGTTTGTTCAAATGTCTTTGCGCAAATGGGTAGACATTATTCTACATGTAATGGTTTAGTTGACTATGCCGAAGTTTCATGTGGTTCTAAATATGCCTATTTTGTAGGCTTCTTTACTTCAACAATATATAATCCAGTAATTGCTGCAACATTGTCTTATATTGGTGCATCTTATTTCTGCATGATGCTTGGTATAGAAATGTATGGACAAGCTAATACTGGTATTTCTATTTTGTTCATGTTTGGTTTAATCGTCATGAATATGTTGGCCCCAAAGCTTGCAGGTAAATTCCAAGTCGCAACGACGGTTGTTAAACTTACACCAATTATTTTAATGGGTGTTATTGGATGCGTTGTTGGTTTAATCAATGGTAATGGTGTTGCCGTATTTGAAATGCCTTCTATTAAAGGCGCAACAGATAATGGATTATTAGCAGGTGTATGTGCATTTGCGTTTGCTTATGAAGGCTGGATTTCAGCTTCATCAATTAATTCAGAACTTAGAAATCCAAAAAGAGATCTTCCTTTAGCTTTAACTATTGGTGGAATTTTCTGTACTTTCATATATATGCTTTATGTTTATTCAATGAGTGCTACTTTATCTCCAGAAGAGATTATTGCGGCAGGCGATAGTCTTCCTAAGATTGCTTTCACTAATATTTTTGGCAATGTTGCAGGAAATCTTATTTTATCTATCATCGTTATTTCTTGTTTAGGCACAGCTAATGGCATGACGATGTCTACTATGAGAGGCTTCTATTCTTTGGCTATTAGAGGAAAGGGCATTAATCCTAGAGCTGTTGCGGATGTCGATGAAATTACAGGTATGCCATTAAAGTCTTGTATCATCGGTATAGGCATGATGGGCTTCTGGCTATTCCAAATTTCAACATTATTCTTCCAAGGTCCATTAGCTTTTAATGGTACACATAATCCTGAATGGTTATTCGCTTGGGAAGCTGATGAAATATGCATTATTACTTTGTATGCATTATATATTCCTATCTTTGTGCACATTATTTTAAAGGAAAAGAGTTTCAATTTCTTGAATCGTTTTGTCCTTCCTATATTAGCTATTATTTCTTCACTATTTATGTGTTATTGTGCATACTACACTTATGGCTATCAAATTTTATACTACTTGGTATTCTTTATTGTGCTTCAAGCTTTTGGCATGTATTTCTACGAAGAAAAGAGAAAAGCTGTCTCTTTCTTGTTTAATGTAAGTAAGAAATAACGTAAAAACGGACAATTAAATATAGAACTAATACGTTATAATTGATATGGTATGATTCGCAATATTAAAATAATTGCCGCTGATATTGACGGCACAATCACAACATCAAATTATATAACGCCTAAAAGAAACATTGAGGCAATCGAGAACTTAAGAAAAGCAGGTTATCTATTTGGACTAGCAAGTGGTAGACCCGTTGATGATTTAAAAAACAAATATGAAATTTGGGGTTTAAGCAAACAAGTTGATTTTATTATTGGTTGGAATGGTGCTGAGTTATATGATGCAAGGAAAGATGTTAAATATAACTACAACTATCTTACAAAACAAGAACTAAAAGAAATCGTTGATTTCATGCGACCTTATGAAAAGATAACTAGTGTCTATCTACCTGGTATATATCTAGCAAGTAACGATTCAGAAAAAGCTTTATCTTCTTCAGAAAAAACACATCGTAAACTTGTCATCGCAAAAAGTTATGATGAGTTTTCAGCAGTAGATAACGGTGGCATTATGTTTAGAACTGATATAAAGCAAATGCCTGAAATAGAAAAAGTTGTAGTTGAAAAAACTAAAGATAAAAATTACGTTGGTTTTAAGACACAAGCTGATTTAATGGAATTCGCAAACAAGAATTGTAATAAAGGTTATGCATTAAGAAAATATTGTGAATTGAATGATATGTCATTAGATGAATGTATGGCCTTTGGTGATACTACTAATGATAATGAAATATTAAGAATATGTAATGGTGTATGTATGCTTAATGGCAGCGATGACACAAAGGCATGTGCTAAATATATTACAGACACTGAATGTGATTTAGAAGGCTTTGCGGATTTCGTAGAGAAAAATTTGTTATAGGAAACAAATGAGCTATGCTCATTTTGTTTTACTAAGGGGGGGGAAGCATGATTAATTTCGACAAACAAACAATAATATGCAACTATGATTACATCTACAATCAAAGACCACTTATTGAAAAGATTGCAGATGAACTATGTGAAAAAGATTTTGATTTGTTGTTTTTCACATCTTCGGGTGGTTCTTTAGCTATGATGCAACCCTTTGAACACTACATCAATGCTTATTCAAAATTAGCTACTGCATCAATGGTATCAGCTGATTATTTACTACAAGGCTATAATCGCTTAACTGAAAAATCAATTGCCTTTATGACAAGTAAATCAGGCGACACTAAAGAAACTATTGAATGCGCTAAAAAACTAAAACAACAAGGTATAAGCATTGTTTCAGTATGTGGAAAAGACAACACAGCACTTCAAGCTTTATCTGATTATTGCGTTGTCTATCTTGATGGTAGACCACAAGAGTTAGTGTTCTATATATTAATAGGAAAGATTTTGTTTAATAAGGGTTATTTTGAAACATATTTTGATTTTGCGGACAACCTTAAATATTTAGGAAATGCCTTAGCTGAAGTAAGAATTGCTTGCGACGATAAATGTCGTAAATATGCAAAAGATTACTATAGTGAACCATATAATATATGGGTTGGATCAGGAGAATTGTGGCCTGTTACATATGCATATGCCATGTGTGTATTAGAAGAATCACAATGGGTTAAAACTAAATCTGTCTCATCAGCTGAGTTTTTCCATGGCACATTAGAACTAGTACAAAAAGACACATGTGTAACTTTGATTACAGGCGAAGGAATAATGGCTAGCCAAGATGAGCGTGTAAGAAAGTTTGTACAACCACTTACAGATAAATTTACGTGTTTTGACACAAAAGACTATGATTTACCAGGTATTAAACAAGAATATCGAAAACTATTATCGCCAGTAGTGATGAACGCCATCTTACAAAGAATTGGTAAGAATATGGAAGACATAACAAAGCATTCACTAGATATAAGAAGATATTATCGAAAGGCAAACTATTAAATGAAATGTATTTGTGTTGGCGATAATGTAATAGATTATTATCGTAATTTAAATCAAATGTATCCTGGCGGTAACGCTGTTAATGTAGCAGTACATCTAAGCAAATTAGGTGTTGAATCTACATACTTAGGAAATATTGGTGACGATGAAATGTCTAATGTTATTAGAAAGGCTTTGGTTGATAATAACGTTAACTTTGATAGATGTGTAACAATAAAAAACGGCACAACTAAACATTGTGTATATGATGTGGTAAATGGTGAAAGAACATTTATAGAAGTTAGGCTTGGTGATAATTGGTCTGGAGCAATGACACTGAGCAAACAAGACATAGATTATATAAATGAATATGATGCAATATTCATGTCCGTTAACTCTAAGATGCAAGATGAAATTATTAAATTAAAAGACACAAAATCATTATTTATCTACGATTTTGGAGAAAAAGAAAAATACCATACAGATGAATATTTAAATACTGTATGCTTCAACATAGATTTAGCAATGCTTTCATTACAAGATGATGATCCAAACACCATGAGGGTACTGGCTGATAAATTATTGAAAAGAAATACTAAGAACATTTTGTTTACAATTGGTAAAAAGGGACAATACTTATATAACAAAAGTGGTATCTATTATGGTAAGAGCAAACTAGTTGATGCGATAGATACTATGGGAGCAGGTGATAGTTTCTTAGCAGCGTTTGTAATAGAAGCAATAAACAAAGGCTTTGAAAAAGGCATAATATTAAATAAACAGATAATAGAATATGCGTTAGATAAAGCAAGTGATAACGCAAGAAAGAATTGTTTAGTTAAGGGAGCATTCTAAAGGAGAAAAGCTATGGTAAGTATGTTAGAGGTAATTAAAAGAAGCGAGGGAAAATGTAAATACATCATTGAAAATCGCAAAGAATTATTTAAACAAGTAATTGAATTTATCAAGGGTAGCAAGATTAATGAAATAGTAATTGTTGGCTCAGGTTCGTCTTATTCGACAGCCTTAACATCAATGTTGTTTATTGAAAAAGCTAGTGGTATCAAAACAATCGCAATGCTACCAAATGTTTTCAATAATAAATCAGTTTATGATAAAGATGCACTATATGTGTTTGTATCCCAATCAGGAACATCAGGCTTAACTGCAAGTGTTGCAAGTAAAGTTAATGATTTAGGTTGTCATACCCTTGCGATATGTGGTGATAAGGATTCTCCTGTCGCAAAGGCGTGTGAGATGTTTGCTTTGATTGGTTGTGGATACGAAGAATATAGTTATTCAACTTTAGGTTTCACAACTTCATCAATTAGTGAAATGTTGATGGGTGTAGAAATAGGCTTAGCTACAAATTATTTAAAAGAAAATGAATATAATAAATATATAGAAGAAGCAATTAAAGCGAGCGAGTCTAATACAAATACAATCGAAAAGACTTTAAAGTGGTATGAAAAACACAAAGAAAAACTACTTAAAGCTGATAACTTTATCTTCTATGGTGGTGGCAGTTTATGGGGCGTAGGCAACGAAGGCGCCTTAAAGGTTATGGAAATTACAAAACATTATCTATCTGCAGGATATGAGATTGATGATGGAATGCATGGTCAAAACTATTGTTTAGATGATAGACAAATAACCTTTGCCTTAAATGATGGCAAAGATAATGATAAGGCAACAGCTATGATGAAATTAATGAAAACCGAATATCATAGCGGTTATATGGTAGGTGTTAACACAATGGATGAAGATGATGTGGCATTAGATATACAAACTGAGAATTTCTCAAATATCGAAATGCTTCCATTTGTGCAAGTATTAGCTTATAGTTTAGCTGTAAGTAATAATACACCAATATACACAAGAGATGACCCAAGACTACAAAAGACAAAAGGTAAAGGTTATTTCAATATGCATGATGCGACAAACAAATAAAGGAGAAAAAAGTAAACTAGCAAGTATGATTGATCATACATATCTAAAAGCTTTCGCAACTGAAGAAGATATGTATAAGTTATGTGACGAAGCAATTGAAAATGAATTCGCAATGGTTGCGATTAATTCATGCCAAGTTAAAAGATGTTCACAATACATTAAATCAAAAGGTTCAAAAGTTCACACCGGTGCCGCTGTAGGTTTCCCATTAGGACAAACTACAATTGAAACAAAATTATTTGAAATTGAAGAAGCTATTCAAAATGGCGCTGATGAAATTGATTATGTAATCAACATCACAGAATTAAAGAAAGCTAACTATGCATACATTCAAGATGAAATGCAAAGAATTGTTGATGTATGTAGAAAAAAACAATGTATTAAGCAAAGTCATTTTTGAAAATTGTTATTTAACTGATGAAGAAAAGATTAAGCTATGTGAAATTGCATCAATTGTTAAGCCTAATTACATTAAGACATCTACTGGATTTGGCAGCGGTGGAGCAACAGTTGAAGATGTTAAATTGATGAGACAACATGTATGTGCTGATGTTCAAGTAAAAGCAGCAGGCAGCATTAGATCATGGCTTACTTGCAAGGAGATGATTGAAGCAGGTGCAACTAGAATTGGCTGTTCAGCATCTGTAAAAGTATTAGAAGAAATGATGCAAGAACAAGCAGGCAATTAATTATGAACGAATTTAAAACATTACAGCTTGGTGATGAAGAATTATTTAAACAAACTGTTTATAATTTTCGCCAACAAGTTATCACAACTGAAAAAGCTAGAGAGTTTTTAAGTAACCCTACAAACATTGTTCATGTGGCAATTGATGAAGGCAAAGTTGTTGGTTATGTCTTAGCATATCGCTTAAATAGAATGGATAATGGCAAGGATATCTTATTAATATTCCATTTATTTGTGGCAGAAGATCATCAAAGACAAGGCATCGCAAGAACACTCATGACAAGAATTATTGATTACGCCAACAGCGAACCATTACATTATGCTTTGTTAATCACTCAAACTGATAACTTTAAAGCAAGAGCGTTATATGAGTCATTAGGTGGTTACAACCATCCAGATGATAAGGAAGTTTACTTCTGGTATATTACTGGAAAACCTGTAACAGACAAGCAATAATTGATAATATTATTGATATTATTAGTCAAATACTATAAATTGTGTGGAAATATGGTATTCTTTAAATATAAAGGCTTACAATAATAAGTGATACAAAAAAGGAGTGATTTATTATGTCTGATATTAATATTTTATGGGTTAGAGCTGATAACCGTTTAGTTCACGGACAAGTTGGTTGTCAATGGGCTGGCAAAATTGGACCTAACCTAATCGTTGTTGCTGATGATGAAGCAGCAGAAGATAAAGCACAACAATCATTAATGGCTATGACAGCAAAGATGTCTAACTCTGATATTAGATTCTTTTCTTTACAGAAATGTGCTGAAATTATTCATAAGGCATCTCCAAGACAAAAGATTTTCTTAGTCGTAAGAAATCCTAAGTCTGCAAGATACTTAGTAGAAAATGGTGTTCCAATTAAAGAATTAAATATTGGTAACCAACATTTCTCAGAAGGTAAAGTTGTTTCTAAAGAACCACATGTATACTTTGATGACAACGACATCGCTGATATTGAAGCTATTAAAGCAGCAGGAGTTAGAGTATTTATTCAAATCACTCCTGGTGACAGACAATACGAATTATAAAACCTAATCTTGTATAAACAGCCCGGCTAGATAGAGCTGTCTATATATACTAATGAAAGGAGAAAAAATTTAAATGCAAATTACATTAGTACAAGGCATCTTACTTGCTATTATGGCATTTGTTGCTGGTATCGATAACCAAACTGAAGCATTCTTCTGGTTTAGACCAATGACAACTGCATTCTTAGCAGGTTTGATTCTAGGTGATGTACAGTTAGGTTGCAAGTGTGCTGCTATCGCAGAATTAGCATTCGCTGGCTTACTAACTGTTGGTGGCACTGTTCCACCAGATGCTCTAGTAGCAGGTGTTATGACAACAGTTATTGCTTACACTAACCCATCTTTAACTCCAGAAGCAGCTCTTGGCGTTTCATTTGGTTTCGCATTAATCATGCAATACGTTGGTGTAGGTACAAACACATTCTATGCTTACTTCCACAAAGCAATGGATAAGAAAGCAGAAGCAGGCGACGTTAAGGGTTTATGGAGAATCGCTATTGGTTCTTTATCAATTAAGGCTGCTATTTACGCTATCGTAGTATTCTTATCTGCATATGCTATGCAAGATGTAATGCAAACTGTTGTTAACGTATTCCCAGAGTGGATCGTTAATGGTTTATCAGTAGCAGGTGGCATCATGCCAGCTGTAGGTTTAGCACAACTATTAGTAGTTATGATGAACAATTCAAATATGCCTTATCTATTCATCGGCTTCGTAGCTGCTACAACTATTCAAATGGGTAACATTTTACCATTAGCTATCGTTGGTGCTGCTATTGCAGTATTAAGCTACATGAATAAGGGTTCAGAAGGAGGTCAAAGTGATGGCATCTAGAGGAAAACTTACAAAGAAAGACATTGATACATTAGCAGTATTATCTATCTTCGAACAAGTCCCATTCTCATATGAAAGAATGCAAGCTGGTGGTTACACTTGCTGTATGGGTTATGTATTAGACAAGATTTATGCTGATGATCCAGAACAAAAAGCTGATGCATTAAAGAGAAATATGACTTTCATCAACACTGAACCTCATATGGCTACATTTATGCTAGGTTTACAAGCTTCATTAGAAGAAGCTGGTGAAGATAGAGATTTAATTATGAACATCAGAAACGGCTTATTCGGCCCATTCGCTGGTCTTGGCGATGCTATTTTCTGGTTCACTCTACTTCCAGTTACTGCTACAATCTGCTGCTCTATGGCTGCAGAAGGCAACCCATTAGGACCAATCATCTATATCGTTCTATGGTTCTTATTAGCAATCCTTCCACGTATTTGGTTCTGCCGTTTAGGTTATAAACTAGGTACAAAGGCTGTTGATTTAATCGCTGATAACGCTCCAGCAATCGCTAAGGCTGCTGGTATCCTAGGCGTATTAGTAGTTGGTGGATTAATCCCTTCTTACGTAGCATTCGCATTCAATGAAGGTTTAGTTCTTATTGGTGGCGTTCCTGTACAAGGAATTTTCGATTCAGTATTACCTAACATCTTACAACTTGGTATCGTATTATTATTCTGGTTCTTAATGAAGAAGAAGAATGTAAGTTCAGTTACATTAATCGGTATCATCCTAGTAGCTTCTGTTGTATTAACATACTTCAACATCTTAGCTTACTAATTTAAAACAATATAGGGCCACATTATGTGGCCCTTTGCTTCTCAAAGGAGATAATTATGATTGGTATTATCATTACAGGACATAATCATTTTGCAACAGGTGTATACAGTTCAATCACAATGGTGGGTGGACAACAAACTAACGTTATTCCTGTTGATTTCGAAGATGGAAAATCTGATGAAGATTTATTAAACGATTTAAATAAGACAGTTGATTCATTAAAAGATTGTGACACTATTGTATGTTGCTGCGATTTAATGGGTGGATCACCATTTAAAGAGTCAAGCTTAATATCTATGCAAAACCCTAAAGTTAAAGTTATTTATGGCGTTAACTTAGGTATGTTATTAGAATTTGTATTACAAAAAGACTTTATTGAAGATATTGATCAATTCTTAGATCAATTGGTTGAAACAGGAAAGACAGCTATTGGTAAGTATCAATTTGAAGAATATGTTCAAACTGAATCTGAAGATGGCATTTAATAAATAATAATATAAAGGAGAGAATAATGACTACTATGTTAGATTGCATCAAAAGATGCGCACCATTATCTGAAGCAATTATTGATAATTTAAAACCAAGAACTCAAGGATTAGTTGATTATCTTGGAGCAGAGTTAAACGATGTTACAAAGATTTATTTAATTGGTTCTGGTTCAAGTTATAATGCTGCTGTTACAGCTAGACCATTAATGGAAAAAGTTACTGGTTTAGAAGTTGATGTTGTACTTCCAAACGTATTTAATAGAAAGAGCGTTTTTGATAAGAAGGCATTATATATCTTCACATCACAAACTGGTACATCAACTCTAGTTAAGGAAATGTTAATCAGAACAAATGAAGCTGGATGCAAGACAGTTGCAATTTGTGAATCTAAAGACACTCCTATCTCAAAACTTGGTAAATGCTTTGTAGATATGGGCAGTGGTTATGAAGAGTACTGGTATAGAACAATTGGTTATGTTACTTCTGTAGTAACTTTACAAGCAATTGGTCTAAGACTTGGCTTAGAAAGAAAAGTAATCAGTGAAGCAGAATTTGATGCATATTGCTTAGATGCAAAGAAGGCATGCGCTAATCATCCACAAATCGTTCAACAAGCTATGGCTTGGTACGATGGTGTTGGCGATAGATTCAAAAATGTTAGATCATTCTTATTCTATGGTTCTGAATCTTTGTATGGTGTAGCTATTGAAGCTGCATTAAAAGTTCTAGAAACAACTAAGACATATTTAGGTGTTGGTTATGAAATGGAAGATGGTCTACATGGACCAACTTTAGGTTTCACTAAAAACGACGTTGTTATCGCATTAAACAACGGTAATGAAGATGAATGGATGGCACAAGGCGTATGTAAATTCGCTAAAAACGAATTAGGTATGGGCTATGTAGTAGGTGCTGGTACATTAGATGAAACAGACATCCCATTTACACCTTCATCAAAAGATTTTGTCGCAATTGAATTTGCACCAGTAATCGAAGTATTAGCTTATAGACTTGCTGGTACAGCTAATGTTCCAGTTGAAGACGCAGATCATTCAAAGAATCACGTATCATCAAACTACGTTGAAATGCACAGAGGTTAATAGTTAATCGCAAAAAGAGCCAAAAAAAATAAGCCTCAAAGGCTTATTTTGGTTTTTAATGTTGTAGTAATTACAAGAGTGTTATTTATTCTTTTTGATTTTTTCTACGCCTTTTTTGGCAACCTCATCATATTTAATAGCGTTTTGTTTGTCGCCCTTATTGGCGTACATTGAAGAGATCAATGATGCTAAAGAAATTTTTTGTGCATCATTAGATGAGTTATATCTAACTAAGGCATCATCTAAGTATTTATATCCATGTTCAATAAATGTATTGTATGAACATTCAATGTTGAACTTATTTTTATAGTCGCCAATTTCTTCTAATAATTTGTAATACTTGCTGGCGTGCTCACTATCTTGTCTAGACATGAAATAGAAGTAAGCATCAGAATAGATATTTTCTTTTTCAGCTTTATTCATTCTCAATGTATCAAAAGCTGCATATCTGTTTGCTATTTCGTTTTGATTTCCTTTGCTAGCAGCGTTGATTAATTTTAGTCTGTATAGTTCAAAAGGTTTCAAGAAGAAGCTTGTCGATTTTTTTGTCAACAATTCATCTAATTGTGGGCCCTTTTGTGCTTTTATTAAATCAAAGGCTTTTTTAGTTATCTTTTTACGATAATAACTTAAGATAAGTGAATAAGCGATAAACATTACAACACAGGCTACTAATGCAATAATTATATTTTTCTTCATACTTTTATTTTAACTTTATTTAATAAAAAAAGAACTAATCTTTTATGATTAGTTCTGCGATTAAATCTCTAACCTCTAATAAATCATTTTTTATATAATCGGCGTTAGATATCATTTCTTCATCAGGTTTAATGATGTCAGGTACTAGTACGGCAAGGGCGTTTGCGTTGTGTGCTGCCTTAATGCCATTTCTTGAATCTTCGACAACCATACAATCTTCAACATCTACACCCATTAGTTTGGCTGCTTTAATGAATATTTCAGGATGAGGTTTACCATTTTCTACTTCATCACCATTCACAATATGTTTGAATGGTACTTTGTCATAACCTTGGTTTAGGAACGACAAATCTACTACATACATTGGTGAACCTGTCGCAAGACAATATGGGATATTGTTTTCTTGAACATATTCAATGACTTCGCGACAGCCTTTTTTAAGTGGTACATCACCATTAGGATATGCATCATCAAAAAATAATACGTGATATCTTTGCACAACCTTATCAAGAATGTCTTTGCTTCCATAAAACTCAATATACTTTCGATCGCTATCCGCAAACGTCATGCCTAAAGTAGACAAATACATATCCTCATCCCACTTAGCACCAACATCTAAAGATGCTTGTTTGTAATACTTGTAGCCACTAATCTCCGAATCAATTAGAACGCCATCCATATCAAATATTACTGCTTTAATCTTCTTTTTCATCAAGAGTATTCTATCATAAGAAGATAGGATTATAGGGTGGCATAATGCTTTTAGAAGTAAAAAAATATGAAAATTGGTGTAATAGGTTCTGGTTTTATAATTGGTGTTTTTAGCGAAGGTATGAAGCAATACAAAAATGTAGAACTTTATGCGATTTGGGGAAGACACGAAGAAAAAATTAAATCATTTGATTGTTTTAAAAAATACTATACAAATATTGATGATTTTTATAACGACAAAGAAATTGATGTTGTATATGTAGCAGTACCAAATAGTTTACATTATGAATATGCATTGAAAGCTTTAAAGGCTGGAAAACATGTTTTGTGTGAAAAGCCATTCTGTCAAACATATAAACAAGCAAAAGCCTTAATCGATTATGCAAAGAAGAAGAAACTATTATTGTTTGAAACAATAATGATTAAGCATGCCAAGAATTTTGAAAAGATTAAAAAAGCTGTTAATGATATTGGTGATATTAAATTAGTTGAAATTAACTTATCCCAATATTCAAGAAGATACGACAAGTTTAAAAAGGTATAACACTTCCTGCGTTTGACTATAAGCTTGCAGGCAGGGCAATTATGGATATGGGCGTCTACAACATTCACTTTGTCGTTGATATCTTTGGTTCACCAAAGAAAGTTACATATTTCCCTAACATTAAAAAGAATGTCGATACATCAGGCGTATGTATCCTAGATTATGGAAAGTTTAAAGCTTCGATAATAACTGCCAAAGATTGTAAGACACAATGCTTTGGTTTAATCCAAGGTGATAAAGGTTATATTAGATTAAATACTGAAACATCACGTTGCGCAAGTTATTCAATTATTATGAATGATGGCAAGAGAAAAGACGTTAATGATAAAGACCAAAGCGAATTTGCAGGCTGGAAAACTTTATATGATGCATTTATGAAATTATATAAAAATAAGGATTATAAAACTTGTTACGAATATCTAGAAGATACTTTAAGAGTTCAAAAAGTTTTAGATGTAGCACGTGCAAGCGCAAATATGAAATTCTAAAGATGTCGTTTGACATCTTTTAAATTGTATAATTAGTTATGGAGAGGTAATTATATATGGCTAAGAATAATCTTTCAAAACCAATCGGTTTAAACGTCTATCAAGATGATAAAGGACGTTACATGTATTACAACCGTCTTTCTAAAAAAGCATATCAAATTTTAAGATCAGACTATAAAAAATTTAATGTTTTATCAACTAGATTTCTAACATCAATTGCCGTAGGCTATCTTGCATATGCGTTAAGTAATAATTTAATTGTTGGTGCTGTGGCAACAGTATTAATCCACGTTTCAATGTTGATCGCATTTAGAAAAGCCTTTATAAAGGGCGAGACATATGTAGATAACTTTAAGCCAGATAAAAACGAATCATTTATTTCACGTATGGCAAAAAATACTACTAAAGGAAAATGTATCATTCTAATTGTGTTATTAATTGCGATTGCAGTCTTATCAGTAATTAACGTTAAAACACAAAATTATGAACCTATGATAGTTGGCTTAAACTATGCTTTAGTAGTTGGGGCATTGATTATTGTAGGATTATATGTTGCAGTATTAATAAACAAATCAAAAAACAATTAAGAAGGAGAAAGAAAAATGTATTTTGAGTACACTGACAAGATTATTGAAGTTATTAAACAAGCAGAACAAACAAATTAGGAAACGATAAAATTATTAGCTGAAAAATTTGTAGAGACAATTAAAGAAGATAAAATTATCCACACATTCGGTACCGGTCACTCACATATGATTGGTGTAGAAATGTTTGCCAGAGCTGGTGGTCTAGGAAACATTGATGCAATGGTAGACCCTGATACAGTTACATCGTTTGGCACACAAAGATCAGGCGCAATTGAAAGAGTATCTGGTCTTGCAGATGTAATCTATGATAACTATAAAATTGAAAAAGGCGACTTGATGATTATCATTTCTAACTCAGGAAGAAATGCTTCGACAGTTGAAATGGCAATGCGTGCTCAAAAAGAAGGCATCTACACAATTGCCGTAACAAACTTAAAACAATCTCAATCACAAACTTCACGTCATGCAAGTGGTAAAAGATTATTTGAGTGTGTTGATTGCATTATCGACACATGTGTTCCAATGGCTGATGCGACAATGGACATCGGTGGTATTAAAACTGGTCCAGCCTCAAACATTGTTGGTATGTATTTAGTAGATTTAATTTGTAATGAAGCAATTAAGCTTTGTGTTGAAAGAGGCATTAAACCATATGTATTCCAATCACAAAACGTTGATGGATTCTCTAACGATGAAATCTATGAACATTTTGATGGAAGAGTAAAACATTTCTAATATGATTATTCAATCAAAAAAAGTATACTTTGAAGAAAAGTTACAACCAAAACAAATCAAAATTCAAAAAGACACTATCGTTGGTGTCTTTAATTATGAGACATATAAAGTTGATGTAGATTATGGAAGTAACATCATCATGCCAGGTTTAATCGATGTTCACAACCATGGCTACAATGGACATGAGGCAAATAATGCAACTACGCTTGGATTAAGATGTGGTGTGATTATCTACCATCAGAGGGTGTAACTTCATCTTTGTTTACAATCTCTTCTTATCCAAAACAAGGATTATTGAAGTCTTTAAACTTATTTAAAAAGTATTTTGAAAAGCCATGCAAAGGTGCACATATCTTAGGTGTATATGAAGAAGGACCATTTATTTGTTCAAGCAAGTATAGGGGTGCACAAGCCTTAGAACATCAAATAATCCCTTATAAAGCCATTATTGATGAGTTTAATGAAGCGTGTGGTGGACATTTATTCTTAACTTCTAGCTGATTTATACCTCAAAATTATATTTAGTTGATTTAGTGCCTATAAAAGGGCACTTTTCTTGTTTTTGCTGAGTCTGGTTGTGATATAATAGAGGTATAAATATACCTTGATAGGAGTATAAAAGTATGAAGAATAAAGTGATAGTAGATAGACCAAACAAGACAGTAATTATTAATAAGAATTATGTATATTTAAAGATTGGTTCTAGTTATGATAAAGCATCTAAACAAACTAGACCTCAAAGAATATTAATTGGTAAATTAACTGATGATAATAGATTAATACCTAATAGTAATTATTATGATTATTTTGATACTCCATTAATAGAGCCAGATGATAAAGCTGATAGTATTATAGTTGGTCCATATGTAGTATTTGATTCAATTATTTCTAGATTTAAATTAGATAGTTTACTTGTAGGTTTGTTTGAAAACGCAAATAAGATACTAGATATTGCTTATTACTATATTATTAGTGAATCTAATGCTTCAACTTATTTTGAAGATTATGCTTATAATCATTTATTATATTCGCCTAAATCTTTTGGTGATTCCACTATTGGTGATTTATTAAAAAGTATAAGCGATAAAGATATTGATTCTTTCTTTGATGCTTGGTGTAAGATTAATCCCAAAAATGATATCTATATCTCTTATGATTCAACTAATATCAATAGTGTAGCTGGTAATATTGATTTAGCTGAATATGGTGTAGCTAAAGATAATGATGAACTTCCCGAAGTTAATATATCTTTAGCTTATGATCAATCTAATTCAATTCCATTATTTTATGATGCATATGAAGGAAGTATCATAGACAATACAGAATGTGCTTTAATGGTTGAAAGAGCTAATAGATATGGTTTTAAAGATGTTGGCTTTATCTTAGATAGAGGATACTTTTCATTAAGAAACATCAGATTTTTTGATGATAATAACTATTCGTTTATCATTATGGCTAAAGCTAGTGTTTTATTCATTATAGAAGCTATAGAAGAAGTAAGATTCAAATTAAAGAATTCATCTAGTTATTTCTTAAAGGGCTATGGTATATCAG
>JAUNNY010000002.1 GCA_030531215.1 Erysipelotrichaceae bacterium | reverse complement strand
GATAAAAGAAAAAGTAGACTTTTTTAATTTGTCTACTTTTATCTTACAAGTTCACTTGTGCAATCATTTTTTTAGATTTTAATAATTGTATTATTGAAACCGAATAAGTTTTGATAAGTCATTTCTTTTGCTAGATTGCTTATCATTCTAATACCAATGTTCTTACATGGATCTTCAGGATTGAAGATTGTATTTCTTGTACTTGGATTAAATGGTACTGAATTATCTCTTATCCTTATATTGATTTCTTCTCCTTCGATTGATACGAAGACATCAACTCTTTTATCTTTAACTTCTTTCTTTGTGTATCCATGTTCAAAGATATTTACTGTCATTTCTTCAATACAAACTGGAACGGTTGTTCGAGCTTTTTTACTTAGATTATTATCTTTACAGAACTCAAATACATCTCTAGACAAATTCATTGCTTCATCAAATGTTTTTATTGTCTTGTTGAATTTAATACCTTCATCTAATGAATCTGGTAATAATAGTAGTTCTGTAACTTTCGTTGGGAATTTTTTAAGTTTGATACAAATAAATACAAAGATAATTAAAGTAGTAACTATTTCACAAACAATATAACCTGAGAATACTGAATAAGCTCCTAATTTATTCATTGTGAAATAAGCAAATAGTACATGAATTAAGAAGCCATGAGTGAAAGTATTTGCGTTAACAAATTTGCTGTAGCCAAATACATTAAACATTGTAAATAAGATATTAGATGCTGATTCAAAGATTATTGATGGCATATATAACCATGTAGCTACTTTAGATATTTCTAAGCACGCTGGATCACTAGTGAAGATACTACAAATTTGTACTGGGAATATCATATATATCGCTATCATGATATACATCACAAAGAACACTTTTACAAAGACATGTTTTAGTAGATTAAGTAGTTCTTTTTTATTCTTTTCACCAATACATACACTTGCTAAAACTATTGATGCTTGAACTAAACTAGATGTAAAAGCATCCGCAACGCTCATGATACTTCCTTGAACAGATTTAGAAGCCATAGCTACAACACCACCTGTTGCTAGTAAGATGTTGTTTAAGATTAAATTTCTAGTACCGATTAAGGCTTTGCTAGCACCTGTAGGCATACCTAAGATTATTAATTCTTTTAGACATTTTGAAGACATAGTCTTTAAATCTAAAGCTACTTGGCTCTTATTCATAACAATCTTGATTAGTAAGAATAATACAACAAGAATATTACTTGCGGCAGTTGTTAAACCAAAACCGAAATAGCCCCATCCAAGAACAACAATGAATAAATAACCTAAGGCAACATAGCTTCCTGCTAACAATACTACAGAGTATGTTGCGTATCTAGATTCATTTTCCATATGTAGGAAAGTAGTAAATATTGGTAGAAGCATATAAGCAATAACGCCAATCGCATAACCTTGTAGATATTGGCTAGAAGGTATAAGCATTTCTTCATTAGCGCCTAAGAATAATACCACTGGTTTTGAAAACAAGAACATCAAGCCAGTAAATACAGCTCCAACAACTAGAGAACTAATAATCGCATTAGTGAACGCTTGATTAATAGATTCTTTATCTCCTTTACCCATGTATTTTCCACACAAGATTTCACTTGAAGATGAAAAGATAAATGAGATACCCAATACAAACGAGTTTAGAGGGCTAATTAAAGAGTTACAAGACATTCCGATATTATCTAGAAAGTTTCCTGCTAGATAGCCAGATGCGATTGAACACAAACTGTTTGTAATGTTTAAGACAAAATGTTTTAAGAATAGTCCATTGTAGACTTTTGAAATATTAGTTTTGTTTTCCATACCTTTTTATCTTACCATACTATAAGCTAATTCATTTAGTTAATTTGTATTATAATAATGTTGCTATGATTACACGCATCGAACAAGAAACTATTGATTTAGGTTATAAATTAGGAAAAATGTTAAATAAAGGTGACTTTGTTGCTTTAAAAGGGGATTTAGCGGGTGGCAAGACCACTTTTACTAAAGGAATAGGTAAGGCACTTAATGTAACTAGTGTTATTAACTCTCCAACTTTCACTATTTTAAAAGTGCATAAAGGAGATACTACTTTATATCATATAGATGCATATAGACTTGAAGGCAATGAATATGATTTGGGTTTAGATGAATTAATTGATGAGGGCATTATGGTGGTGGAATGGCCTGAATATTATGAATCATATTTACCTAAAGATTATATTCTAGTTAACTTTAAATATATTGATGATAATTCACGCGAAATAACTATTACTTCAATTGGTGATAAATATAAAAAGATTGTTGAGGGTATGAAATGATTACGTTATGTATAGATACGGCTTATAAATATTTAACTTGTGTTTTGATTAAGGATGATGAAATTATAGCTAAATATTCAAAAGAATGTTTCAAAAGACAATCTGAAGAGGTATTTGTTGCTTTGGATGAGATATTTAATGCAGCAAGCATTAATAAGAAAGATATAGATGCTATATGTATTTCTGAAGGTCCAGGTTCTTATACTGGCGTAAGAATCGCAATGAGTATTGCTAAAACGATTTCAGAGTTATTTAAGATTGATTTATATACTATTTCAACTTTAAGACTTTATGCTTCAAATAAAGAGAATACAATGGTCTTGATGGATGCAAGAGCATCTAGAGCTTATGTAGGAATATACAATAAGGATGAAATTTTATTGGAGGATTGCGCATTGCCACTAGTAGATATTGATCCAAAAGATTATAACGTTATAGGCGATGGTGAACTAATAGGAAAAGACAATGTTGAAATTGATATTCCTGATGCTTTCTTAAAAACCAAATATTTATGGAAGAAAGTTGATAAGATTGCTTATTTAGTTCCTAAATATCTAAAAGAAAGTGATAGTTATTATCGATGATTAAGGAAATGAGCTTAGCTGACTTAGATAAGGTTGTTGAATTAGAAAAAGAGTTATTTAAGGAAGATGCTTGGAAAATTGCTGAATATAAAAGTGAGTTTGACAATCCTTTAGCTAAATTATTTGTTTATAAAGAAAATGATGAAATAATATCTTATGGTGGGATTTGGTGCTTATATGAAAATGCTGATATAACTACAATTGGTGTTAATTCTAAGTATCAAGGTCAAGGATATGGTCAAATGATGTTAAAACATATGTTAAGTTACGCAAAAGAACACAATGTGGAGAATGTTCACTTAGAAGTTAGAGTAAGTAACATTAAAGCGATTAACTTATATAAGAAAAATGGATTTGAAATAGTAAGAATACGCAAAAGTTATTATGAAGATAATAATGAAGATGCATACGATATGATGAAAGGATTATTGTGAAAAGAATATTAGCGATTGAAAGTAGTTGTGATGAGACTGCGTGCGCCATAATCGACGAAGAGTTGAATGTTTTGTCTAGCGTTGTAACTAGTCAAATTGATGTTCATTCTCGTTTTGGTGGTGTCATTCCTGAAGTCGCATCAAGAATGCACGTAGAACAGATAAGCACTATCGTGAAATCTGCAGTTGATCAAGCAAATATTAGTGTTGATGATGTCGATGCTATTGCTTATACTATTGGGCCAGGATTAATTGGTTCTTTACATGTTGGTGCTATTGCTGCAAAATCTTTAGCATTCTTTTACGATAAACCATTAATTGGCGTTCATCATTTAAAGGGTCACATCTTTATCAATGAATTAATTAAGCCATTGCAGTATCCTATGATGGCGTTAGTTGTTTCTGGTGGTCATACTGAACTTGTTTATATAGAAGATGATGAACATTTTAAGATTATTGGCACAACATTAGATGATGCTATTGGTGAAGCTTATGATAAGGTTGCTAGAGTTATTCATGAAGCTTATCCTGGTGGCCCAGTAATTGACAGATTAGCTAAGCAAGGCAAAAAACACTATGAATTGCCTACACCTAAAGTAGATGGTTTGAACTTCTCATTTAGTGGTTTAAAGAATGCTGTTTTACAATTAGCCAAAAAAGAAGAAGCCAAAGGTAATGAAATAAACAAAAATGACTTAGCTTATGCTTTCCAAGAGACAGCTCTCAAGTCTTTAGTAAAGAAAACTAAACTTGCTTTAGATATCTATCCATGCAAGAGTGTTGTTTTGGCAGGTGGCGTTGCATGTAATTCTAGATTAAGAGAGCTAATGCAAGAAGAAATCAAAGATGTTGATTTGATTCTTCCGCCATTAAAATATTGTACAGACAATGCGTTGATGATTGCGGTTGCTGCAATGCATTACTATAAACATAATAAGTTTGTTGATTATAATGCTTCTAGTATGCCTTCAATGTCAATAGAAGATTAGTTAAAAAATATAATTTATTCACAAAGTATATTAGAAAGTGTTATCATTTTTTTATGGAAAGAAATCAAATATCAAATGCTACTATACGTAGATATCCAGTTTATTTAAAAGCTTTGAGAAAATTAAAAGCAGATGGTGTTAAAAGAGTTTTATCTAAGGATTTAGCTGAATATATTGATATTAAGCCAACCACTATTAGAAGAGACTTTTCAATGATTGGCCAGCTTGGCAAACAAGGCTATGGCTATGATGTAAATGAACTTATCAAGATTTTCTCTGATGTATTGGGAGAAAGCTATGGTGAGAAGATGATCTTGATTGGTGTTGGAAGGTTAGGTAAAGCTATCTTAAATTACAATAACTGGTCACATGTTGCTGGTGAAATAGTTTGTGCATTTGATATTCAAGCTGATCGTAGAAGTAAAGAGGATAAAGTTAATGTTCCTGTTTATTCTATGGAGCAACTTACAAAGAAATTTCCTAAGGGATGCCAAGTTGCGATTCTTTGTATTCCTAGTGGCGCTCAAGAGATTGTTGATAAACTACATACATTAGGTGTTAAAGGTATCGTAAATTTCACTAGAGAACATTTTGTGTTACCTGAAGGAATGATTAAGGAAGATGTTGATGTTGTTTCAACTATTCAAAAAGTATTATTTGAGGTTAACTCATTAAAATAGGAGGGGATATTATGTTTGATTTTTATACCGTAAGAGAATTATATGAAATGGAGCGCGAAGGTTCATTATTAGAACTTGATCAAGTTGAGTATGTTCAAGTTGAAGGTTGGATTAGAACTAATCGTGATAATGGCTCAATCGGTTTTATAGAGTTGAATGATGGCACATATTTTAAGAATTTACAGATTGTATATACTCCAAATCTAGAAAATCATGAAAAGGTTGTAAAGCTATTAACAGGATCATCAATAAAAGTTACAGGTAAGTTTGTAAGAACCCCTGAAAATAAACAACCATTTGAATTACAAGCCACAGAGATTGAAATCGAAGGTACTTCTGATGAAACATATCCTCTTCAAAAGAAGAGACATACTTTTGAATATTTAAGAGAAATACCTCATCTACGTCCTAGGACAAATACTTTTATGGCTGTATATAGAATTAGATCTATATTATCTATGGCTATTCATGAGTTTTTCCAAGGACAGGGTTTTGTATATGTTCATACACCAATAATCACTGGCAATGACTGTGAGGGTGCTGGTGAAGTATTCACAGTTACAACTAGACAAGATGATAAGTATGATGAAGATTTCTTTGGCAAACATGCTTCATTAACTGTATCAGGTCAATTACATGTTGAAGCTTTTGCGATGGCTTTTAGAGATGTATATACTTTTGGTCCAACATTTAGATCAGAAAATTCAAATACCAAAACTCATGCTTCGGAATTCTGGATGATTGAACCAGAGATTGCCTTTGCTGATCTAGAAGATGATATGAGCTTAATTGAAGATTTAGTAAAGTATTGTATCAAATATGTATTAGAAAATGCGCCTGAAGAAATGAATTTCTTTAACAGTATGATAGATAAGACTTTACTTGAAAGATTAAATAATGTCTTAAATTCTGAATTTAGAAGAATGCCTTACACTGAAGCAATTGATATCTTATTAAAAGCTCCAGTTAAATTTGAAAATAAAGTATCTTGGGGTATGGATTTAAATACTGAACATGAAAGATATTTGTGTGAACAAGTTGTTAATGGACCAGTATTCTTAACTGATTATCCAAAAGATATTAAAGCTTTCTATATGCGTTTAAATGATGATGGCAAGACTGTTGCTGCGTGTGACTTATTAGTTCCTCATGTTGGTGAACTTGTTGGTGGATCACAACGTGAAGAAAGAATGGAAGTTCTTGATAAGAGAATGGAAGAATTAAAGATGGATAAAGAAGGCTATCAATGGTACCTAGATCTTAGAAGATATGGTGGTTGCAAACATGCTGGCTTTGGTTTAGGTTTCGAAAGAATGGTAATGTATCTAACTGGTATGGAAAATATTAGAGATGTTCTTCCTTATCCTCGTACACCAAATAATTTGATTTATTAAAGATGTTAATACAAATTTCTGATGGCACCGTATATTACGGTGCCAATGACGTTTTCGAGCATATTGACTTTACTGTAAACGAGAATGAAAAAATCGCTTTGGTAGGTCGCAATGGGAGTGGTAAATCCACTCTTTTAAAAGTGCTTGTTGGCTTAGAAGAATTAAGTAGTGGTCAAGTAATTAAAAATAATCGCGTAAGTATTTCTTATCTTAAACAAAATGCTTTGTCTTTATCTAATAAAACAATTAGACAAGAATTTGAAGAAGTGTTTGCGGACTTAATAAGTAAAGAAAAAGAACTAGAAAGATTAACTGAAGAGTTAAAAACTAATCATGATGATAAACTTGTAGAACGCTATTCTAAATTAGAAGATGAGTTTAAGTTTGAAGGTGGCTATACATATAATTCGGAAATATCAACAGTTCTTCATGGCTTTGGTTTTAAAGATGAAGATCTTGATCGTGATGTGTCAAGCTTTTCAGGTGGTGAGAAGACTAAGATTGCTTTTGGTAAACTATTGCTTACAAAACCGGATTTATTATTATTAGATGAGCCAACTAACCATCTAGATTTATCAACTATAGAGTGGCTTGAAGGCTATCTGAGCAAATATAAAAAAGCGATGATTGTTGTATCTCATGACCGTGTATTCTTAGATAAAACAGTTAATATTGTATATGAATTAGAATATGGTTCTATTAAAAGATATGCTGGAAACTATTCTAGTTTCGTTGAACAAAAAAAGAATGATTATTTACATCAAGAAGCAGCGTATAAGCGTCAACAAAAAGATATCAAACGTTTAGAAGAATTAATCGAGAAATTTAGATATAAAAAGAATAAAGCAGCTTTTGCCCAATCTAAGATTAAATACTTAGAACGAATGGAGAAGATAGAAGATCCTAAAAAGGCTGATGAACGTAGTTTTAAGGCTCATTTTGAATGCGGAGTTAAAGGTGGAAAAAATGTTTTGAGTCTTGATCATTATCAGGTTGGCTATGATCATTGCTTAGCAGAAGTAACTTTAGATATTCATAAAGGCGATCGAATTTGTATCATGGGTGATAACGGTACAGGTAAATCAACATTACTCAAGACTATCATTGGTGAATTACAACCGTTGAGCGGTTATTCAATGTTTGGTCATCAAATAGAGATTGGTTATTTTGACCAAAATCTCGCAAACTTCAATAGTAGCAACACTGTTTTAGAGGAACTTTGGAGTGAATATCCTGATTATGATTTATTTAAAATAAGGTCGGTATTAGGTGCATTCTTATTTACAGCTGATGAAGTATTTAAGGAAGTTAATGTCTTATCGGGTGGTGAAAAAGTAAGATTATCTTTAGCTAAATTAATGTTAAAGAAGGCTAATTTCTTAATCTTAGATGAACCTACCAATCACTTAGATATTATTTCTAAAGAGGCTTTAGAAAACGCTCTAGCTAGTTATGATGGTACAATATTGTTTGTTTCTCATGACCGTTATTTTATAAAAAAGATTGCAACAAGTTGTCTTGTGATTAATAATAATAATGTTGTCGAATATTATCCTGATGGTTATAAAGATTATATTGATACTAAAAAAGTAGTTGAAGAATCTAAATCAGAGGAAAAAGAAAACAAGCCATTAAAAGAAATTAAACTAAGGCCAAAATACAACATCAACAAATTAGAGAACGAAATATCTCTAATGGAAGATATCTTGGAAGACAAAAGGGCACTTCGCTTTGAACCTGAATATTATCAAGATATGAAGAAGATGGCAGAACTAGATGATGAGATAGATGACATTCACAATCAAATTCATGCCTTAGAAGAAAAATGGGAAGAAGCGATGGCCTTTGAAGAAGAAAGGGGTAAAAATGCTAAATAAATTCTTAAAGAGTAGAATACCAGCAGCCAAAAAGTTGGTTAAAGAGTTAAACAAATATTATGATTATGCTTCTGTTTTAGGAAGTTTAGTTAATACTAGAGTTATCTCTGTTTCATCACGTACAAACTCTATTGATAACATTGATAATGAATGTGGCTTTGTTGTTAAAGTATATAAAGATGGAAGATATTCAGAATACTCTTGCAACGACATTATTGATTTGAAGGCTGAAGATATTGTTAAGGCTGTTAAACTTAATAAGATCTTGACTGATGATTTTAAAGTTAAGATGTTACAAGAAAAGAAACATGTTGAAAATTATCTAAGAGAAGATGATACATATTATGATGATGATACAATTTTTAATCTTTTCACTAGAGAAAAAGATAGAATACACAACAAAGACAAACGTGTCATCAATGTCATTTCAAGATATTCATGTAGACAAACCAATAAAATCTTTGTTTCTAATAAGAAATGCTTAACCCAAAAATATGATTGGGTTAATACTATTCTTGTAGTCGTTGTTAGAGAAGGAGATAAGATTAAAGATAATTATTATGCTAGAGGAAATATATCTAGTAGAGTTGTACTTAAAGAATATGATAGAGTTGCAGATCGTGGCTTAGAAATAGCTTTACAACTATTAAAAGCAAAACCAGTTAAACCTGGTAAATATACTGTTATTACTAAACCTTCTATTTCTGGATTAATCGCACATGAAGCATTTGGCCATGGCGTTGAAATGGACATGTTTGTAAAGAATAGAGCTAAAGCTGTTAATTATATCGGTAAGAAAGTTGCTTCAGATTTACTTAATATGTACGATGGAGCTGCTAGTTGTGTCAGTGCTGGCTCATTCTTCTTTGATGATGATGGTATAGAGGCTCATACAACACAAATTATTAAGAATGGTATCTTACAAAGAGGTATTTCTGATTCGTTAAGCGCTCTAACATTGAACGAAGAACCTACAGGCAATGGCAGAAGAGAGTCTTATGCTAGAAAAGTATATACTAGAATGTCTAATACTTTCTTTGGTCCTGGTAAAGATACTTATGAGGATATGGTTAAATCTGTCAAGTATGGATATGTTTTGTGTTCTGCTAGTAATGGCATGGAGGATCCTAAGAATTGGCAAATTCAATGTTCTGCAGCTTATGGCTTGGAAATTAAGAATGGAAAATTAACTGGAAAGATTGTTGCTCCAGTAGTAATATCTGGTTCAGTTATCGATTTACTTAGCTCAATTTCAATGGTTTCTAATGAACTAAAGATATATGGTTCTGGTATGTGTGGTAAAGGTCACAAAGAGTGGGTATTTGTCTCTGATGGCGGACCTCATTTAAAGACGGAGGCAATTCTAGGATGATTAAGAAAGATATTATTAAATGTTTAAAAGCTAATAAAGATGTTACTGGCTATGAAATTAAAATTATTGATAAGGATAGCAGAGAATTATTCTATGTTTTAAATCATTTAGAGATTAATAGGGCTGTTAAGACTAAAGTTACTACAGTTACTGTCTATAACAGTGATGGCAAAACGACAGGATCGTCAACGTTCGCTATTAATGCTGCAGATAGTATTTCATCTTTAAAAGGAAAAATTAAAGCCGCAATTAAAATGGCTAAAAGTTCTAGAAACCAATATTATCCACTAGTTGATAAAAAGGTCAATATTAAAGAATCAAAACCAAAGATTGCAAATCTTAACGATACAGCTTGTGATATAGCTAGAGCTGTATTTAAAGCTAATATATATAAGGATGGTTGGATTAATTCTACTGAGATATTTGTTTCTGCATTCAAAAACGAATTTATTAACTCTAATGGTGTAAATCATGTATCTTACTCTTATAAAGTCCAAATTGAAGTTATTCCAACTTGGTCTAATAGTAAGAAGGAAGAATTTGAATTATATAAATTCTATGAGTCAAATGAAGTTAACTTAAATAATATTACAAATGAAGTTGATGAAATCCTTAATTTAGCTAAAGCTCGTTCGATTGCTGTAAAACCTAGTGAAGTTAAGATTCCTAAGAATGTACCAGTGTTAATTAAGAACGATATGCGTGACTTATTAGTTAAATATATCGCTAAAGAACTTAATTATCAGACTATTTATTTAAAATATAATCATTATTCTTTGAATGACGTTTTATCTAAAAATCCTTTTGATCTTACAATGAAGGGTTCTATTAAAGGCTGTATCGATTCAGCAAAATATGATAATAATGGTATTGTTTTGCCTTCAAAGACCATTGTCAAAGCTGGTGTCGCAAAGGCTATATATGGTTCTAAACGTTTTGGCTACTATTTAAATCAAAAGAATATTACAGGTTTGTTCCCGGTTTGTGAACTAAAAGCAAAGGGTATTGACTATCAAAATAAGAAACATATTATTATTGAAACTTTCTCTAGTCCACAACTAGAAGATAATAGTGGATATTGGGGAGGCGAGGTTAGACTAGCTAGATACTTTGATGGTAAGAAATATATCCCGTTGACTAATTTTTCAATCTCCGGTGATTTCTTTAAAGATTTAAAGACTGTAGAATTTTCAAAAGAGATCACAACTTCAAATTCTTATAAAGGACCTAAATACTTAATATTTAAAGGAATCAAAATATATTAATATAATAAGTAAAGAATTGTCGTATCATAGGCAATTCTTTTTTATGAAAATATTTTCATAATATGAAAAAAAATATGTAAAAATGTGATAATTTTGTGAAAAAAAGTTGCATAAACATTTATTTATTTTTTATAATATTTAGGTAATCATTTATTTGATTATATTTTTATCGAAAGGAAAGATATTATGAAGAAATTATTAGTCGTATTATTAGCTCTTCTAATGTTAGTAGGTTGTGGCAACACAGGTACTGATACTCCTGATACTCCTGCAACTGATGACACTGGAAAAACTGAAGTAGACACATTCTCAATGATTGAAAGTTTCGATATCTCTACTCTTGACTATGTATATAACAATAAGTCATCAAACGGAGATTATACTTCTAACTTCATTGAAGGCTTACTAACTCAAGATCCTCATGGAAAACTTGTTGGTGGTATGGCTAAGGAATGGTCTGCAAATGAAGATGCATCTGAATGGACATTCGTTATTCGTGATGATGCTACATGGTCTACTGCTTCTGGCGAAGTTTATGACAACGTTAAAGCTGAAGACTTCATTACAGGTATGCAACATGCTGTAGCTTCTAAATCTGAAACATTAGGTCTAGTTATTGACTTAATTCAAGGTTTAAGAGCTTACTCAGAAGGCACTGGTTCTTGGGATGATGTAGGTATCAAAGCTGATGGTAATACATTAACTTATACTCTTACTGGTCCATGTGGTTATTTTGATGGTTTAACTACTTATTCTATCTTATGGCCAGTTAACGGTGAATTCTTAGAGTCTCAAGGTTCTAACTTTGGTGCTGTTGATGCTAACTCTATCCTATATAATGGATGCTACATCTTATCATCATTAGTTCCTGCACAAGAAGTTAGATTTGATGCAAACCCTAACTATTATGATAAAGAAAATGTTCATGTACAACACGTTGTAGTAACTTATACAAACGGTGAAGACCCAACTCAAGGTTGGAAGATGTTTGTAAATGGTGAAACTTCTTCTGCTAGTATCAACTCTTCTTATCCAGAAGTTGTTGAAGAAGCAAATGAAAAATACGCTGAAAACCAATATAAGACAGATACAACTGCTACTTCTTATTGGGGTGCATTCAACTTTGATAGACAATTATATAACCTATATAATGATCCATCTGTAAGCACAACTGTTAAAGATGATGCTCAAAAAGCTGATGCTAAGGCTGCTATCTTAAATAAATATTTCCGTCTAGCTGTATATGCTGCTTATTCAACTAAAGCTACTCAAGCTATTTCTAAAGGTGAAGAAAGAGCTCTAGATGCTGCTAGAAATACATTAGTTCCTTATACTTTCGCTGTTACTTCTGATGGTAGAAGCTATGGTGACATCTTAACTGAAAAATTAGTTGCTATTGAACCAGAATTTGCTGATATCAACTTAAACGATGGTCAAGATGCTTGGTATAATCCTGAAAGAGCTAAGAAGTTTGCTGAAATGGCTAAAGAAGAATTAGGCGATGCTGTATCTTCATGGCCAGTAATCTTAGATTACCCTGTATACGCTGCTTCTGAAAACAATAAGAATGCTGCTCTAGCTATGGAAAAATCAATTGAAGATGCAATTGGTGAATATGTTGACGTTAACTTAGTAATGTTAGAAGGTGACTCTTCAGTTTACTATTCAGCATTCTATGATATTACAACAGGTTCAGAAAACTCAATTGACTTCTCATTCGGTGCTGGTTGGGGTCCTGACTACGGCGATCCTCTAACTTACTTACACTGCTATGATGCTTTAGAAGGTGATATGTTACAATACTCTGGCTTAGATCTTGCTGGTGATGTTGAAACTGAATCTGGTAAAGCTGCTAAGGAAGCTATTGGTCTATATGATGTTAAGACTATTATTGATGAAGCTGCTACTAAGACTGGCGACGAAAGAATTGAGGCTTTCGCTGAAGCTGAAGCTACTTTATTAGCTAATGGTATCTTTAGATCTTATTCAACTTCTGGTGCTTCTTTACAAGTAAGCTGTGTTAAACCTTATAGTGCTGCTTATGGTCTATATGGTCAAGCTGCTTATAATGCTGTTCCATATTTCAAATATATGGTAGTATATGACAAACCAGTTACAGCTGCTGAACATGATGAAGCTAAAGCTGCTTGGTTAAAAGGTGAATAATCATTTAGATTAAATTATTACAATAAAGCCGAAGGCTTTGCCTTCGGCTTTGCTTGATATTGGAGGGCTTATGAAAGGCAATAAAGGATATATATGGAAAAGATTAGTTAGATCCGTATTATCTATCATAGTAATTATGGTTGTTGTTTTCATTATGGTATACTCACTTGTACCAAGAGAAAATATCTTTTTTAATGATGGCACTTATTCAAAATTAGGTGGCAAACCAGATGAGAAAAAAGATTATGTCATGCGTACTTGGCAGAAGTTAGGATATCTAGACTATCAAACAATTAATACATACTGTGAAGATTTATATGGAGATAATACAGAAAAAGTATCTGCTTGTATTATTCCTGAATCTAACGAATCTAAAGACTTTGTAGAAAAATACGAAACACAAGGTTATACTGTCGAAACATTACAAGTTTCAAAGAGATACTATGCATTTAAAGATGTTCCACTAGCTAAACGTCTTTTAACTTGGTTTAAAGATTTGATTGTAATTGATCATCCTTGGAAGATTCAAGATGAAAACAATCCAGATTTAGAAAGATACATTAAACCAGGTTTAACTGAAACTGGTGGATTGGCATTGCGTGCTTCTGGTACGCTTCATAAGTATTTGATATATACTGATACTAATTTCCCATTTATTCATCAAAATATTATTACTTTAAATATGGGTAATTCTTATCCTACATATCAAGGTTTAGATGTTTTGGATGTAATTTTCAATTATCAAGGAACAGAAGTTAAACGTCCTGTAACATATGAAACAGGATATCAAGGTGATTCATCTGTTATTTTTGGTACTCTTCAATATAAACCAATATTAGATAAAATGGATAAACAAAAGTTTGTTGATAATTACGCTGACGCCAAACTTTTGAAGAATCAACAGTCTATGATTGGCACATCATTCATTATGGGTATCTTTGCGATGGTTCTTGCTTATGCAATAGGTTTACCAGTTGGTTTATCTATGGCAAAGCACAAAGATGGCTTAATTGATAAATTAGGTATGGTATATATCATCTTTATTATTGCTGTTCCTTCATTAGCTTATATTTACGTATTTAGATATATTGGTACAAAATTCTTAGGTCTACCATCGGTATTCCCAACATTTGGTGCAAGTGATATTAGATCATGGATTTTGCCAGTTATTTCTCTAGCTTTACCATCAATTTCAAGCTTGATGTTGTGGACTAGAAGATATGTTGTAGACCAAATGAATTCTGACTATGTTAAATTCGCAAAAGCTAAAGGTTTGAACCAATCTGAAATCTTTAGAAGTCATATATTTAAGAATGCAATTATCCCAATTGCTCAAGGTATTCCTTCTAGTTTAGCTGGATGTATCACTGGTGCTATCATCACTGAATCTATTTACTCAGTTGGTGGTATGGGTAAGATGCTTCCTGATGCAACTAAACAATACAACAATGTTATGGTTATCGCCTTAACATTTATCTTCTCATCAATTTCCGTATTATCTGTATTGATGGGTGACTTAGTATTGACTTGGGTTGATCCACGTATTCAATTATCAGAAAAGGAGGGTAGATCTTAATGGAAGAGAAAGATAAAGAGTTATTCTCGTTTGCTGATTTTGATGAATATAAGTCTGAACATATTAATGCTCCTAGATATTCTTATTGGAAATCTGTTTGGAGAACATTTATTTCAGATAAGTTCACTGTTGCTGTTGCTATTATATTGATAATCGTAGTTGGTTTTGCTTTGATTCAACCATCATTCTCTGGATATGATCCAATGGTTGCACCAAATATCAATAATGGCGCTATGAAGTTCTTGTCTCCTAGTAAAGAACATATATTTGGTACTGATAATATTGGTAACTCAGTATTTGATGCTGTATGGGCTGGTGCTAAAAACTCTATATTA
Source organism: Erysipelotrichaceae bacterium (assembly GCA_030531215.1). Classification (GTDB taxonomy): domain Bacteria; phylum Bacillota_I; class Bacilli_A; order Erysipelotrichales; family Erysipelotrichaceae; genus Colivicinus. The sequence continues at coordinate 96,514 of JAUNNY010000002.1, read as the reverse complement.
GTATCGTTTATTTGTACTGCTATCAATATGGTGCTAGGTATTGTAGTCGGAGCTATTTGGGGCTTCTCAAAGAAACTAGATAAATACATGATTGAAGTTTACAATGTTGTATCTAATGTTCCGTTCTTACTATTAGCTATTATCTTGTCATATGTTATCGGTGCTGGTTTTAAACCATTGATATTCACTATGACTGTTACGGACTGGGTATTTGTTGCTTACTTTATTAGAACGCAAGTTATGATTATTCGTGATAGAGAATATAACTTAGCATCTAAATGTTTAGGTACTTCTACTTGGACAATGATTACTAAGAATATTCTTCCATATCTAATTTCAGTAATCATGACATATGTTTCTAGAGAAATTCCTAGTTTGATTTCTTATGAAGTATTCTTATCATATATGGGCTTAGGTTTAGGTTCATCTATTGCATCATTAGGTAAGATTATTTCTCAATATACATCATTTATGAATGGCTATCCTCACTTATTCTGGATACCAGTAAGTGTTATGGCTATCATTTCTATTTCGTTATATATCGTTGGACAAAAGCTTGCTGATGCAGCAGATCCACGTACACATAGGTAGGGGGTAAAGTTATGAGTGAAAAGAAAATAATTTTATCTGCTAAAGATATTGAAGTTAAATTCAGAGTTAGAGAAAACTATCTAACTGCTATTAGAAATGTTTCATTAGATTTATATGATGGTGAAACTTTCGCTATAGTTGGTGAATCTGGTTCTGGTAAATCTGTATTCACTAAGACTTTTACAGGTATGTTAGAGTCTAATGGTATGGTTTCTAACGGTTCAGTTATGTTTGAAGGTAAGGATTTAACTAAGTTAAAAACTGATAAAGACTGGGAAGGTATTAGAGGCGCTAAGATTGCAACAATCTTCCAAGACCCAATGACATCATTAAACCCAATTAGAACTATTGGTTCACAAATTACAGAAGTTATTGAAAAACACCAAAAAGTATCTAAAGAAGAAGCTAAACAACAAGCTATCGATATTATGAGCAGAGTTGGTATTGTTGATGCTGCTAATAGATTTGATGAATACCCATTCCAATATTCTGGTGGTATGAGACAAAGAATCGTTATCGCTATCGCTTTATCATGTCATCCTCAAATCTTGATTTGTGATGAACCTACTACTGCCCTTGATGTTACTATTCAAGCTCAAATCATTGATTTGATTAAAGACTTACAAAAAGAATTAAAATTCACAACTGTATATATCACTCACGATTTAGGCGTTGTTGCTAACGTCGCAGATAGAGTAGGTGTTATGTATGGTGGCCAAATTGTTGAATACGGTAATGCCGAAGAAATATTCTTTGAATCTGCTCATCCTTATACATGGGCACTACTATCTTCACTTCCACAATTAGGTGTTAAAGGTCAGGATTTATTCTATATAGCTGGTACTCCACCTTCACTATATAATCGTATTAACGGTGATGCATTTGCACCAAGAAACAAATATGCATTAAAGATCGATTTCGAACAAGAGCCTCCATTCTTCAAGATTTCTGATACACATTACGCAAAGACATGGCTTCTTGATCCTCGTGCACCAAAAGTAGAAAGACCAGAAGTTATTAAAGATCTTCATAAGAAGATTTCTCAAATGACAGAAAAAGGAGGTGCTTACTATGTCGGAGACTAATAAAGAAGTTTTATTATCAGTTAAAAACGTAGACATTTCTTTTGATAAAGGTGGTCCTAAATTATTTAGGGCTGTTAAAAATGCAAACTTTGATATTTATAGAGGTGAAACTTTTGCGTTAGTTGGTGAGTCTGGTTCTGGTAAGACTACTATTGGTAGAGCCATTATGAGAATCAACGAACTTTCTAAAGGCGAGATTACTTTTAAAGGAAAAAGAATCTCAGGTAAGCTATCAAAAGAAGAAGATAGGGATATGATTAGATCTATTCAAATGATCTTCCAAGATCCTGCTGCTTCATTGAATGAAAGAGCCACTATTGAATATTGTGTTTCTGAAGGTTTATATAACTTCCATCTATATAAAGATGAAGAAGATAGAATTGCTAAAGTCGATAAAGCCTTAGAAGATGTAGGCTTATTACCAGAACACAAATCTAGATATCCACATGAATTCTCTGGTGGTCAAAGACAAAGAGTTGGTATCGCTAGAGCTATGATTATGGAACCTGAACTAATCGTTGCTGATGAGCCTATTTCAGCTCTAGACGTTTCTATTAGAGCTCAAGTATTAAATTTAATGAACAAATTAAAAGCTGAAAAAGGTTTAACATATTTGTTCATTGCTCATGATTTGTCAGTTGTTAGATTTATATCTGATAGAATTGCCGTTATTCACTTAGGTAGAATTGTTGAAATAGCCGAAACTGAAGAGTTATTTAAACATCCACTACACCCATATACTATTTCTTTATTGTCTGCTGTACCAATGCCAGACCCTGTCATTGAAAAAGTTAAGACACATATTGTATATGATGAATCTAAGAGAGATCATTCAGGTGAAAAACCAGTCCTTCAAGAAATTCGTCCAGGTCACTTTGTATTCGCAAATGATCGTGAAATGAAGGAATATGAGGCTAAACTTCAAGCTGCAGAAAAAGAAGAAGCTTTAAATAAATAGCGAAGTTATATAGCCAACAACAAATAATAATATTGCACAAAGTAGAGGATAGTTAAAACCATCCTCTCTTTTTTCTTTTTGTTTTCTTAAATATGAATCTAATTCTTCTTGATTCTTTAAAAATGAACGATTAACTATAAAACCTGTCATATCAAAATCGCCTTTAAGATATAAAGCATTTAATATACCAGCTATTAATAAGAATAAAGATATTAATGTACATGCATCAGAAAAAGCTAGTAAATGATTTTCGCTAACAATCCCTTTAAGTATAGGGTATGCAAACACAAACATTAAATGGATAATCAAATCTTTTATCTTTATATTTTTAAATTTCATAATATCAGTATATCACCATATATTATAACTATATGATTCTTCTTTTTTATTATTATAATTAAAGAGTCAGTTTATAATATTAAAATAAATTGTTAATGATGAAAAATCTTATTTTTTGTGACATAGATGGAACCATCATTGATGGAACTAGATGCATGATTGAGCCTAGCGTTTATACACGTTACGCTTTTAACGAATTAAAGAAAGATAATTATATTTTTATTGCTTCTGGTAGATGTAAAGCTTTATTACCAAACTGGGTATTTGATTTAAACCCAAGTGGTTATGTGCTATGTAATGGCTCATATGTAGAATTTTCTAGAAAAGTTATATTTAATGAATACTTTGATTCATATAGCATTCATAGATTAAAAGATATTGTAAATGAATATAATGGTTTTTATTTAAATGAAACAAATGAGAAAATGTATGTTAATGATTTTAATAATGAAGCCTTTAAGATGTTTGTAAAATCATGGTCTTTAGATATTAATGACAATTATGTTAAAGACGATAATTTCGAACGTAACTACAATATATCGATGATCGGTTTTACTGATAAAAATAAATGTTTAGAGGTTAAAAATGAGTTAGATGGTATTGTAAATATGCAGATTCATAATCGTGAGCTATCTTGTGATTGCAATATCTTAGGTATTGATAAAGGAACTGGGGTTAAAAGGGCGATCGAGTATTTAAATATTAGCCATGAAAATACCTATGCATTTGGCGATGCTCTAAATGATTTGGGTATGTTAAATGCGGTCAATCATCCTGTGGTTATGGCTAATGGTAGCGAGGAAATTAAGAAGTATGGTTTCGCTTTAACTGATGATGTAATAGAAGATGGTATTTATAAATATCTAGTTAATAATAAGTTGATTATAGCTAAGTAAATTGATAGAATTAATAAGGATTAGGAGGTTTATTTATGGGACTATTAGATGGTGTTAAAAATTTTATTGCTCCTGAAGATGAAGAAGAATTAGAACTTTCAAAAGACGAAGCTGCTGAGGCTCTTTCTCCATATGAAAAACCTAGTGCAAATGTAAATGCTAATGCAAATATCGTTTTGTTTGAACCAAGAAATTTTGAAGAAGCAGAAGAAATTGGTATGCATATAAAACAAAAAAGAGCTTGTTGCATCAACTTACACAGAATTCCTAGTGAATATCGTCAAAGAATCATTGATTTCTTATCTGGTGTAATATTTGGTGTTGATGGTTCAATCAAAAAGATTGGCGATAATGTTATTTTATGTTCACCAAAGAATTTACAAGTTGGTGGAACTATAGATTTATCTTCTGATTTAGATTAGCTTTGATTAAGACGCGCATAATTTAAAGGTGTTGTAGAGAGATAACGGTTGGTGCAAGTTATTACAATTTAAATTGTGACATCACTTATGAGCTCCATTTATGGCGTTGCTGGCGTTAACAGTTTAAGTAAAAAGATAAGGTGGTACCGCGCTACTTGCGCCCTTTGGTAACACCTTTTTATATTAAGGGGGAAATTATGGAATACAAAGACACACTACACATGCCTAAAACTGGTTTTGAAATGAGAGGCAATTTGCCTAATAAAGAACCAGGCATTTTAAAGACTTGGCAAGATGATGATTATTATCAAAAGATTTTAGAGAAAAACAAGGATCATAAACCTTTTGTTTTACATGATGGTCCTCCATACGCTAATGGTAATCTTCATGCTGGTACAGCAATGAATAGAATCATCAAAGATATTATCGTTAGATCTAAAGCTATGATTGGTTACTATACACCATTCTTCCCAGGATGGGATACTCATGGTTTACCAATCGAGAATGCTGTTCAAAAATTAGGCGTTGACCGTAAGAAAGTATCATCTAGTGAATTTAGAAAGAAATGTGAAGAATATGCTTGGTCACAAATCAAAACCCAAATGGAAACAGAAAAACGTTTAGGTCAAGTTGCTGATTATGATCATCCATATATTACTTTAAAGAAAGAATTTGAAGGTAGACAAATTAGATCTTTTGCTAAGATGGCTCTTGATGGCATGATATATCAAGGCATGAAGCCAATTTATTGGTCTCCATATCAAGAGACAGCTATTGCTGATTCTGAGATTGTTTATTTTGATCGTAAAGACCCTACAATTTATGTTGCTTTTGATGTTGTTGATGGCAAAGGTGTTTTAGAGGGTGACGAGAAATTTGTTATTTGGACTACTACTCCTTGGACTATTCCAGCTAACTTAGCAATTTGTTTACATCCTGATTTTACTTATGCGGTTGTTAATACTGAAAAGGGTAAACTAATATTCTTAGAAACATTAAAGGATAAACTATTAGAAAAATTTGAATTGACAGGTGAAACTATCAAGACTTTCAAAGGAAAAGAACTTGAAGGTATCTTATGTAGACATGTCTTAGATTCATCTAGAACATCAGTTATTATTTTGGGAACTCATGTTACTGATGAAGATGGTACAGGTTGTGTTCATACTGCTCCTGGTCATGGTGCTGATGACTTCTATGTAGGTCAAAAATATGGTTTACCTGCATTCTGCCCAGTTGATGAAAAAGGTTTATTAACTGCTGATGCTGGACCTGAATTAGAAGGCAAATTTGTTTTAGATGCTAACAAAGATGTTGTTGAACTATTAAATAATAATGGCACTTTATTGAAGATGGAATGGATTACCCATAGTTATCCACATGATGATAGATTAAAGAAACCAGTTATCTTCAGAGCAACTGTTCAATGGTTTGCTTCTATTGAAAAGATTAAACCTCAATTGTTAGATGCTATTAAAGAAGTTAAATGGTTAAATACTTTTGGCGAAGTAAGATTAACCAATATGATTAAAGATCGTAAAGATTGGTGTATTTCTAGACAAAGGTTATGGGGTGTACCAATTCCTATTATCTATAACGAAGATAAATCACCAATTATTGAAGCAGAAGTATTTGAACATATTGCTAAATTGTTTGATGAAAAAGGTTCTAATGTTTGGTTTGATTCAGAAGCTAAAGATTTATTGCCAGAAGGTTATAGCAATCCTAAATCTCCAAATGGTAACTTTACTAAAGAAAAAGACATTATGGACGTTTGGTTTGATTCTGGTTCAAGCTGGAATGAATTAATTGCTAGAGGAGATAATTATCCTTGTGACTTGTATTTTGAAGGTTCTGACCAATATAGAGGTTGGTTCAATTCAAGTTTAATTGTTTCTGTAGCTACACATAATACTGCTCCTTATAAGGCTGTATTATCTCATGGTTATGTATGTGACTCTAAAGGTGAGGCAATGCATAAATCAGTAGGCAATGTTGTTAATCCATTAGACATTATTAAACAATATGGTGCTGATATCTTAAGACTTTGGGCTGCTAGTGAAGATTTCAAAGCTGACATGAGAATTGGCGATTCTAACTTAAAACAAGTTTCCGAACAATATCGTAAAGTTAGAAATACTTTAAGATTCTTGTTAGGTAATATTAATCCTGAAGATTTCAAAAAGGAAGATCATGTTAAGTATGAAGAATTAGAGCCAATCGATAAATACATTCTTGCGTGTCTAAATGATGTTAATGACAAGACTGTTACTGCTTATGATAATTATGATTTTGTTGGTGCTACTTCAACAATGATGAACTTTATGAGTAATGAATTAAGTTCTTATTATTGTGATATGGCAAAAGATATCTTGTATTGTGATAAAGCTGATTCACCTAGAAGAAGAAAAGTTCAAACTGTTCTATATGAAGCTTGTGAAACATTAATTAAATTATGGTCGCCAATCTTAATATATACTACTGAAGAAGCTTGGGGTTATTTGAATACTGGTGAAGCTAGTTCAGTTCATTATACACACTTCAATGAAGCTAAGAAATATGATGATCAACAAATTAGAGATAATTTTGATCGCTTAAATAAGATTAGAGCTGATATTTTTAAGGCTAGAGAAGAAGCAATCAATAACAAGATTATTGAAAAGCCAATGCAAGCTCATGCAATCTTACATGTTTCTGAAGAAGACAAGAAGTTATTAACTGATACATTTGGCGATAAGATTAATCAATGGTTAATAATTGCTAAAGTATCATTTGTAGATGAGGAACTTCCTAAATATGAAAATATCGAAGTTAAGATTGAAATGGCTAAAGGCCATGTATGTCCTAGATGTTGGAATATTGTTGAAGAAGAAAATGAAGATGGTTTGTGCAATAGATGTGCAGATGCAATTAAAGAGTGCTAATAGCACTCTTTTGTAAAGGTGAAATTATGATAAATGAAAAAACTAAAATTGAATTAAATGGTTTAAGACAAACTATTCATATTAAAGGTAATGATATTAATAATCCTGTCCTTTTGTTTCTACATGGTGGCCCAGGCGTTACTAATAGACATTCAGTTATTTTAAGTAATGATGATTTGCTTGATGAATTTACTATTGTAGCTTGGGATCAAAGAGGTACTGCTGGTTCATATAAAGGCGCAAAAGCTGAAGATTTAACTATCAAACAAATGATAGAAGATGCTAATAGTTTAGTTAACTATTTGTGCGCAAGATTTAAGAAAGAAAAAATATTTGTAATAGGTGGTAGTTGGGGTTCTTTGCTTGGCACTTGGCTATTACATGAACATCCTGAAAAGATATATGCATTTGTTGGTTTTGGTCAAGTTGTTAACATCCATAAGAATGAATTAATATCTTGGAAATACTCTTTAGATGAAGCTAGTAAAGCTAATGATACTAAATCAGTTGAAACATTAAATAGAATCGGCCCACCTGTTATGGGCTGTTATAAGGGTGATGATGTTTTTGATTCGATGATGCTTCAAAGAAATATCATGATGAAATATGGTGGCTATTCTAAAAATGAAGGTAAACAAGATTATTTCAATGCTATGGTAAAGCCAATTGTTTTGTCTGGTGAATATTCATTGTCTGAATTGATTGGTTATATTAAAGGATATAAATTTGTTTTAAGAAATATGTGGAAAGAGATTGGTACAACTGATTTTGAAAAGACTTGTACAAAATTTAAAGCTCCAATCTTTATATTTGATGGAAGGCTAGATTATAATACTCCATCAGAACTTGTTGAACATTGGTTTGATATGATTGAAGCTCCTATAAAAGAACTGCATTGGTTTGAAAAATCTGGTCATAATCCTTTATCAGACGAACCAATTAAATTTAAAAAACTATTAAAGGAAAAATTGCTTCCTTTAGCGAAAGGAGAAATATGTTAATTAGTGAGATTATTTCTAAAGTTAAAAGCGAATGCAGTGGTAAATGGAAAGATTATGTGATTGAAGATGCTACTACTAGAGACAAAATCTTATATGGTAATCCTAATCAAGAATGTACTGGCATTGTAGTAACTTTATTTGCTTCAATTGATGTTATAAAAAAGGCAAAAGAATTAGGTGCTAATTTTATTATTGTTCATGAAGCTTTATTCTGGAACCATGGTGATCATACTGATTGGTTAGTAGACAATCAAACTTATCAACAAAAAGTTGAATTATTAGGTGATATTTGCGTGTGGAGAGATCATGATTACATTCATAGCGGTATCATGATTGATGGCCAATATGTTGATGGCATTTTTACAGGTTTAATGCATGAGCTAGGATGGGAGAAATACTTGACTCATGAATTAAAATATCCAAGAGAGTATACAATTGATGAAAAACCTGTTAAACAATTATGCGATGAATTAATGAACAAATTGCATTTAACGGGTATTAAATGTGTCGGTGATATGGAAGGAACATGCAAGAAAATAATGTTCCCAATGCATCTAATTGGTGATATTGATAATGATGTTACAAAATATGTTGAAGAAAATGATATCGATACATTGATATGTATGGAAGTTACTGACTTTACTACTTCTGAATATATTAGAGACTCTGCAATGTTAGGACGTAATAAACGTATCTTGGCAGTTGGCCATTTCAATGTTGAGGAACCTGGCATGAAATGGTTTGCAGAGCACATTAAAGAATATGTTGATGTTAATGTTGAATTTGTTAGATCTGGAGATGCTTATTCTTTCATAAAAAAAGATAACTAATAGTTATCTTTAGAATAAATCTTCAGCTAATCTAACTTCTTTAATTCCTTCAACTTCATCTAGAAGTAAAGCTTCAACTCCATCTTTTAAGGTCATGTCTAGAGCTGAACAGCCTACACATGCACCATGTACTCTGACGTATACGATGTCGTCTTCTAATTTAACGAATTCAACATCGCCTCCATCTGCGTTTAGATATGGTCTAACTTTCTCGATAGTTTTTTCAATAAGTTTTATTTTCTCATCTTGTGTCATTTTATATACCGTTATATTTCTTTGTGTATTAAGTATAACACAATCCAAGGTGTATAATTATTCTATGAGCAATTTTGATGAATATAAAGTTGGAATGACTGTATATGGGAAAATAACCGGCATTAAACCTTATGGTGCTTTTGTAGGATTTGATGATGGTGTTTCTGGCTTAGTTCATATTTCTGAAATCTCTAATCGTTTTGTAAAAGATATTTCAAATTATGTGAATGTTGGTGAATACTGTATGCTAAAGGTTATTGATATTGATAATCAACATCATCAATTGAGGCTATCATATAAGGCATTAGCCGATAATACTAGAAAACATGTTCGTAGGGTCAGATTTGAAGGAATGCCTAAAAACGAAAAGGGCTTTAATACAATAAAAGAAATGATGCCTATATGGCTTAAGGAAGGTGAAAATAATGATTAGTTTAGATCTTAGTAATGCAAAATTAGATAAGGATATTGCTTCTTATCAAGAAAAAGTAACTGTAGCTCATAATGATTTGCATAATGCTACAGGTAAAGGCAATGATTTTGTTGGTTGGGTTAAATGGCCTCTAGATTACGATAAGGAAGAATTTAATCGTATCCTAGCTCTTAAAAAGAGAATGGAAGGCAAATATGATACGGTATTAGTTTGTGGCATAGGTGGCTCTTATTTAGGCGCTAGAGCAGCAATTGAAATGGTTAAGGGTTTATATCCTAACGATGGTATTGAAGTTATCTTTGTAGGAAATACTTTCTCAAATACTTATATTTCTCAAGTATTAGAACATATTAAGAATAAAGAAGTTGTTTTAAATGTTATCTCTAAATCTGGCACAACAACTGAGACTTCTATTTCATTTAGAATTTTCAAGAAGTTTATGGAAGATAAATATGGTGAAGATGCAAAGAATAGAATTTATGCAACTACCGATAAAGCTAGAGGCACATTAAAAACTTTAGCTGATAAGATGGGTTATGAAACATTTGTAATTCCAGATAATATTGGTGGTCGTTATTCAGTATTTACAGCTGTTGGCTTACTTCCTTTAGCTTTAGCTAATGTTGATATTGAAGCTCTTATGAAAGGTTCTTTAGATGCTTATAATGAATTAAATACTGATGATTTATCTAAGAATCCAGCTTATCAATATGCAGTTGCTAGAAGAATCTTAGATGATAAAGGCTATAAAGCAGAAATGTTTGTAACATATCATTTGCAACTTGCTATGATTGCTGAATGGTGGAAACAATTATTTGGTGAATCAGAAGGTAAGGATGGCAAGGGTATTTTACCAACAAGCGCTTGCTTCTCAACAGATCTACATTCTCTTGGTCAATTTGTTCAAGATGGTACTAAAGTTGAATTTGAAACAGTTCTTCATGTTGATGAGATGGCTGATGATATGATTTTCCCAAGTGATGAAGATAATTTAGATAATATGAATTATCTTGCTGGTAAAAAATTATCATGGGTTAATGAGATGGCTTATAAAGGAACCCTAAGTGCTCATAGTGAAGATGGAAATAATCCTAATATTGTAATTAATATTAAAGATAATAGTGCTTATAGTTTTGGTTATATGATTTATTTCTTCTTTATAGCATGTGGAATGACTTGTTATCTATTAGATATCAATCCATTCAATCAACCTGGTGTTGAAGTATATAAGAAGAAAATGTTTAAACTATTAGGTAAAGAGTAATTATAGATAGATAATAGGAGAAATACTATGAAAAAAAGATTCTACACACTGATATTGGTTGCCGTGCTTTTAGTGTGTGCATCGGTATCAACGTTCGCAAATGATTTCGCGATTGTTGATGATCCACTTGTTGATACTATTGCTTTTACTTCAGATGCTCATAATACCGGAGATAATGCTTCGGCAAATCGTTTGAGTGCTTGGATAGAAAGTGTCGCTAATAATGAGAACGATTTATTAGAAACGATGGCTGGAGCAGGAGATTATGCTGGTTATAAGTCATATTTCACGGATTATTGGGATCGTGTCAAGCCTGTTTTAGATGCTATTGATAATTCAGAATACATAAAGAATAAAGGCGTATTTGTTGCAGGCAATCATGAATGGTTAAATGGTAATTTAGCTCTTAGCTTTAATTCAACCGCTAAAAGAATAGAAAAGAAACGTGGCAGAGTAATTTCTGATGATGATTATGAAATATATTGTTTTGGCGCTTCAAGTACTTTTCAATTATTTGATTTAACATCTATCTCTGGTTTAGAGTCTTATTTAAAGAAAACTGATGGCTCAAAACCAATATTTATAATTTCTCATTATCCACTTCATAAAACGGACGAACGTTCTATGTTAAATGCAAACAAAGTGGTTAATCTATTAAATAAATACTCTGAAGGAAGAGATATATACTTTATTTGGGGTCATAATCATACAGATGCTCATTCTTGTGAACACAATTACGATCAAATATTTACTGATACAATACCAAGCAAAGGTGGAGATATCGCAATTAAATTTACTTATGCTGCTGCTGGTTGCATGAGTGATAGTGATTATGCCTCAGGCGCTGGGCATGTATTAGGTAAAGGTTTGGTTGCTAGCATAGACGTTAATACAAAGGAAGTAACTTTAACCTATTACGATAAAGATGGCAAACCATTAGCTAATTAGATATAAAAGGTTCTGATATGTTCAGAACCTTTTTTTGATTGGATAAAAAAAGAGGTTTTTCAACCTCGTATTTTTTTAGATTTTTGCAACAGCTTTAGCTAAAGCAGCTTTTTGCCTTGCAACATAGTTTTTATGTTTTAAATGGCTAGTTCCAGCTTTATCTAAAAGAGAATTTGCTTCATTAAATGCTTTTGTTGCAGCTTCTTTATCTTTAGCTTCTACAGCTTTATTAACTTTTTTAATAGCTGTTTTTAATCTAGACTTTTCAGCAGCATTCTTTAAGTTAGCTTTAGCATTTGTAAGAGCTCTCTTTTTTTGAGATTTGATATTTGCCATAAACCCTCCTTATTAATCGCTTTATTATTCTACCAAAGAGCGTAAAAAAATGCAATAATATTACTATGAATGAAAGAATAGTGTTTATGGGTACGCCCAAGCTTGCAGCTTATATTTTAGAGGGTTTAATTGATGCTAACTATAATATTGTTGGCGTTGTTACTCAACCGGATAAAGAAGTAGGACGTAAGAGAATTTTGACACCTAGCGAAGTAAAAAATGTCGCTTTAAAATATAATATTCCGGTTTATACGCCAACTAGAATAAGAAATGAATATGCTGATATTTTAGCTTTGGATCCTGAATTAATTATTACTAGTGCCTATGGTCAAATTATTCCTAAAGCTATTTTAGATTATCCAAAATATCATTGTATAAATACTCACGGTTCTTTACTTCCTTTACATCGTGGCGGAGCGCCTATTCAAAGAGCTATTATAAATGGCGATAAAGTAACAGGCATGAGTTTAATGTATATGAATGAAAAGATGGACGATGGTGATATTCTTTATCAAAAACAGATTGATATTGATATACATGATACCAATTCAACTTTATTTGATAAGCTTGCTATTTTAGGTTTGGATATGTTACTTGAATTATTACCTAAAGTATTTAGCAATGATATTCATCCTATTAAGCAAGATTCTTCTTTAGCAACTTTTTCTTATAACTTGACTAAAGAAGAAGAACATATCGATTTTAATGACAAGACACTTAATGTTTATAACCATATTAGAGGCATGTTGGATAATCCTGGATGTTATGGATTGTTAGAGGGCAAGAAATATAAATTAATTAAAGTGTTTTTTGAAGAAGCTAATGATACTTCACCTAATAAATTTTTAGGTTTGATCGATGATTATCTTCGCATCGATTGTAAAGATGGTTATATAAAAGTATTCGAAATAAAACCAGAAGGTAAAAATAGTATGTCTGCAAAAGACTTCTTTAATGGTGCTGGTAGAAATTTAGTAGGTAAATATTTTGGATAAAAGTAAGATTAGAAATTTTTCTATTATTGCACATATCGATCACGGTAAGTCAACGTTAGCTGATCGTATTTTGGAGTTGACTAATACCTTAACGAAACGTGAGATGCAAGATCAAATTCTTGATTCTTTAGATTTAGAAAGAGAAAGAGGAATAACTATTAAATTAAATGTTGTTCAATTAAAATATCAAGCTAAAGATGGTGATACATACACTTTACATTTAATTGATACACCTGGACATGTCGATTTTACTTATGAAGTATCAAGATCGCTAGCAGCTTGCGATGGGGCGATATTGGTTGTTGATGCATCTCAAGGAATTGAAGCACAAACGCTAGCTAATACATATTTAGCTTTAGACAATGATTTAGAGATTTTACCTGTTATCAATAAAATTGATTTGCCTTCCGCTGATGTTGATAGGACTAAAAAAGAAATTGAAGATATTATTGGTTTAGATTGCGACGATATCCCATGTATCAGTGCTAAGACTGGTCAGAATGTTGTAGATGTATTAGAAAGTATTATTAAAAAGCTTCCTGCTCCTAATGGAGATGTTAATAATCCTTTAAAAGCTTTAGTATTTGATTCTTATTATGATTCTTATCGTGGAGTTGTTGTTTTTGTTTGTATCAAAGATGGTTTTGTTAAGGTTGGCGATAAGATTAGATTTGTTCAAGAAGGAGCTGAATATGAAGTAACTGAAGTTGGTGTTAAGACTCCTTATGAAGTTAAACGAAATCAATTAGAAGCAGGTGAGGTCGGTTATATATGCGCATCAATTAAGTCAATTAAAGATATTCATATTGGTGACACAATTACTTTGTCTAATAAACCATGTGATAAACCTTTACCTGGTTATCGTAAGATGAATCCTATGGTTTATTGTGGTATGTATCCAACTGATAACAATAAATATAACGATTTACGTGATGCTTTAGAAAAATTGCAATTAAATGATTCAAGTTTGACATTTGAACCTGAGTCATCTAAGGCATTAGGTTTTGGTTTTAGATTAGGTTTTTTAGGTTTGCTTCATATGGAAGTTGTTCAAGAAAGACTTGAAAGGGAATATGACTTAAATTTAATTGCTACTGCACCAAGCGTTGTTTATAAGGTTAATTTAACTGATGGTACAACAACTTATGTTGATAATCCATCAATGATGCCTGAAGCAACTTTAATTGATTCTATTGAAGAGCCATATGTAAAAGCTTCAATCATGGTTCCTAATGAGTATATAGGTGCTGTAATGCAACTATCTCAAGATAAACGTGGTGAATATCGTGAGATGATTTACATTGATGATAATCGCAATCAGCTCGTTTATGATATGCCTTTATCAGAAATTATCTTTGAATATTTTGATAAACTTAAATCCGTTTCTAGAGGTTATGCATCTTTAGATTATGAAATATCTGGTTATCGTAAATCTAATTTGTGTAAGATGGATATTTTAATTAATGGTGAGATAATTGATGCTTTGTCTATTATTGTTCATCGTGATTTTGCTTATCATAGAGGCCAAGCTATTACGGTTAAGTTAAAAGAGCTTCTTCCTAAACAGCAATTTGAAATTCCAATTCAAGCAGCTATAGGTAATAAAGTATTGGCTAGAACTAATATTAAATCTTTACGTAAAGATGTCTTAGCTAAATGTTATGGTGGCGATATCTCACGTAAGAAGAAGTTATTAGAGAAACAAAAAGAAGGCAAGAAGCGTATGAAAGCTGTTGGTTCTGTTGAAATACCTCAAGAAGCATTCATGGCTGTGCTTGCTATAGATGATGACAAGAATTAATCATTTATATATTCATGTTCCTTTTTGTAAAACAATATGTTCATATTGTGATTTTTGTCACCGTGTTTATAATAAAGAGCTTGTAAATAAATGGTTATTACAGTTTGAATTAGAAATTAAAAATAAATGTCATGATCAATATTCAACTATCTATATTGGTGGAGGAACACCTACTTGTTTATCAAATGATGAGTTAGAACAATTATTATCTTTAATTGATGAATATAGTAAAAATGTTATTGAGTATACGATTGAAGTTAACCCTGAAACAATAGATGTAGATAAAATAAAAACTTTAGTTAAACATAAGATTAATCGCATTTCTATGGGTGTTCAAAGTAGCGATGATGAATTATTGAAATTAATGAATAGGCATCATAATTTCGAACTGGTTAAGGAAAAAATAGAATTACTTAGAAGTTATGGATTAAATAATATTTCTGTAGATTTAATGTATTCTTTGCCTAATCAAACTATGGATATGTTGAAACAGAGCTTGTTTGATATTGTTAGTTTAGATGTTCCTCATATATCTATATATTCTCTTACTATCGAAGAAAATTCAGTGTTTGGTAAAAAAGGATTTAAATCTTTAGATTCAGATATAGAAGCAGATATGTATGAATATATTAATACATATTTAACTTCTAATAATTATCATCAATACGAAGTATCGAATTATAGTAAGATTGGATATGAGTCTAAACATAATTTAGGTTATTGGAATTATGATGATTTTTTAGGTTTATCTTTAGCTGGATCTAGTAAGTTAGGGAATCATCGCTATACAAATACATATTCTTTTGAAGAGTATTTTAATGATTATAATTGTAAAAGTGAAGATTTGATATTAACTTTAGATGATATGAAGTTCGAAAATATAATGATGTCATTAAGGACAATATATGGATTAAATATTAATGAATTTAATAATAAGTATAATTGCGATCTTATTTTAGATTATCATCGAGGTATAAGTAACAGTAATATTTATATTGAAAATGGTTTTTTGAAGTGTAAAAACTTAGAAATATTAAATAACGTCTTATTAGACTTTATGAATTAGCTATAATATAGGTGAGGTTATTATGGAAAATAAAAGAACTGCTGGTATATTAATGCCAATATCTTCATTGCCATCTAATTATGGCATCGGTACTTTAGGCAAAGAAGCTTATAAGTTTGTTGATTTTTTAGTGAAAGCTAAACAAACATATTGGCAAATATTGCCTCTTGGTCCAACTAGTTATGGCGATTCTCCTTATCAATCTTTTTCTTCTCATGCTGGGAATCCTTATTTTATTGATTTGGATATGTTGGTGGAAGATGGTTTATTATCTGAAAAAGATTTAAGAGGATTAAATAAGTCAAATAAGAATTATATAGATTATGGCTTTTTGTATGAAACAAGATTTAAAGTTTTATATAAAGCATACAAGAATGGTTTTAAAAAAGATATAAATGAATTTCGTGGTTTTATAGATAACAATCCTTTTATTTGTGAATATGCATTTTATATGGCAATCAAAGAATATTTTGGTATGGTATCTTGGATTGATTGGCCTGATGAAGACATTAGAAAAAGAAAACCAGAAGTCGTTGAAAAGTATAAAAAATTATTAGAAGACAAAATATTGTTTTATGAATATATTCAATTTTTGTTCTTTAAACAGTTTAATAATTTAAAGAAATATATGAATGATTTAGGTATTAAATTAATCGGTGATGTTCCATTTTATATTCCTTTAGATTCTTGTGACTGTTGGATGAATCCTGAATGTTTTGAATTAGATGACAATTATGTTCCTAAAGCAGTTGCGGGTGTGCCACCAGATTATTTTTCTGCTGATGGTCAATTATGGGGTAATCCTCTGTACAATTTTGAATACATGAAATCTAATGGTTATAAGTGGTGGATAGATAGAATTGGTTCTGCTAGCAAATTATATGATGTTATCAGAATTGATCATTTTAGAGGCTTTGAATCTTATTGGTCTGTTCCTTTTAAAGATACTACAGCTAAAAATGGCCATTGGGTACAAGGACCTAATATGGACTTATTAAATGTACTTAAGGGTTGGTTTTCAAATGTTGATTTTATTGCAGAAGATTTAGGCTATCACACACCTGGTGTTCAATATATGCTTAATGAATTTGGCTTTCCTGGAATGAAAATTTTAGAATTTGGTTTTGATTCTAGAGAGAAGTCTAATCACGCACCACATTGTTATGTAGAGAATAGCGTTTGTTATGTAGGCACGCATGATAATTCAACAGTTGTCGGTTGGCTTACAGCCGCAAATAAACAAGACGTTAAATATGCTTTAAAATATCTTGGTTTAAAAGATGCAACTGATTTTAATTGGGCGATGATTAGAACTGGTATGTCTTCGGTTTCAAGAACATTTATCGCACAAATGCAAGATTATCTCGGACTAGATGATAGAGCACGTATAAATGTACCAGGCACGCTAGGCGACAACTGGAAGTGGCGTATCGCTAAAGGCAAATTAACAAATAAACTTGCGAATAAAATTAAAGAATATACACAAATGTATGAAAGATGCTGAAAAGGCATCTTTTCAATTATTTAAATCATTTAAATGTAAACGTTAACATTTTATGATAGAATGATTATATACGGGGTCAATCCACTATTATGATCTCGGGAAAAATAGGAGAAAGACCGTGGTCCCACGGTGTGGCATTGTGGAGACATGTCACAAAGTAATGCTATAGGCATTATGAGAAAGCGTTTGAGGAGTCAACGCAATTAGGGCAATTTTTAAATGGCAGAAGTAAAACTAGTCAACATTAAGAAGATTTACCCAATGGCCGAAGAGGAAAAGAAAAAACTAAAAACCAAAAAGGCTAATAAGGGTAATGATTCAACTGAATCAAACAAGCCAAATCTTCAAATCACTGAAGATGGTGTTGTAGCAGTTCAACAATTCAATCTTGACATTAAAGACAAAGAATTTATCGTTCTTGTTGGTCCATCTGGATGTGGTAAATCAACTACTTTAAGAATGGTTGCTGGTCTTGAAGAGATTTCTGATGGTGAACTTTACATCGATGGTAAGTTATGTAATGATGTAGCACCTAAAGACAGAGATATTGCTATGGTTTTCCAAAACTATGCACTATATCCTCATATGACTGTTTATGAGAATATGGCATTCTCTTTGAAATTAAAGAAAGCTCCAAAAGATGAAATTGATCGTAAAGTTAAAGAAGCAGCACAAATCTTAGACATTACTCAATATTTAGACAGAAAACCAAAAGCATTATCAGGTGGTCAAAGACAACGTGTAGCTATCGGTAGAGCAATCGTTAGAGATCCTAAAGTATTATTGATGGATGAACCTTTATCTAACCTAGATGCTAAATTACGTAACCAAATGAGAGCTGAAATCATTAAATTACGTAAGAAGATTAATACAACATTCGTATACGTAACACATGACCAAGTTGAAGCTATGACTCTTGGTGATAGAATCGTCATCATGAAAGATGGTTATATTCAACAAATTGGTACACCTCAAGAAGTATTCAATCATCCACAAAACTTATTCGTTGCTGGATTCATTGGTACTCCACAAATGAACTTCTTTGATGCTAAATTAAACAAGAAAGGCGACAAATATACTGTTACAGTTCAAGGACATGAAATTGAATTGAATAACGAACAATGTGCTAAGTTAGCTGAAAAAGAAAATCCAGAAGATATTATCTTAGGTATTAGACCAGTTCATATTAATTTAGCTGATGAGGGTATTGAAGCTAATATTGATGTTACTGAGTTAATGGGTTCTGAATTACATCTTCACTTAGATTCTAATGGTAAGGATGTAGTTGCTGTAGTACCTACAACTGAGATTGATGTAGATGCTTTACACAACTCTCATGAAACTGTTCACTACACATTTAAACCAGAATTAGTTCATTTATTCGACAAAAACACTGAAAATAGTTTATTATAATAATGCTAAGCAATTAGCGAAAATCTAAATTTTGTAAAAAGCACTTGTATTTCCTAAGTGCTTTTTACTTGTTTCTCTTACGATATTCACCAGGGGTTATGCCCATTATTTTTTTAAAACATTGAACAAAATAACTTTGTGAACAAAAACGATAGGTGAAGGCAATGCTTGCTAAATCTTCGTTACTATTTTTTACTAATAAAGATGCTTCTTGTATTTTTCTTTTTATTATCCAATCTTTTATAGTTGAACCTGTTTCTTTATGAAATAGTGTTGATAGATAGCTAGGATTTAAATATACTTCTTTAGCTATTTGTTTTATATCGATATCTTCTCTTATATGATTATCTATGTAATAAATTACTTTTAATACTGCTGAGGAATATGCTAATTTTTTTACATCTCTAACTTTTTCACTGAAGCTTTCAACCATGATGGTTTCAAATTCTTCAAGTTCTATTATGTTCGACATATTCTCAATTTTGTTGATATATGTATCAGATAAAGTAAATGCTTCATCAGGATTAACACCGCCATTGATTGCAGCTCTAGTCATAAATGCACATGAACATATCATTGAATTTTTATATGATCTTAATGTTGTAGATGCTAATTTCGCATGGGGTATTGTATTTATTTCTTTTAATAATCTTTTTGCATTTTCTGTATTACCATTGCTTATGGTTTGACTTATTTCTTGTTCGATATTGTATGGAGAGTGAATAAAACCTTGTTCTTGATATTCGCTTTTTTGTTCAAAATATGAATTATCTTCATCAATATGATATTCATCTATGTTCGAATTTATTCTTTCAGCATTTGTAAAATATAAAGAATTTTCTAGAAGTTTATTTATGTAGTAAATTCTTTCATCATTTAAATATATACATTTACGATAATAATCTTGCATATTTGTTTTTTGATGGAAGGGGATTATATTATCCCTAATCATATTTGTTATAAAACCTGATTCAATTTTTTCACGTAAAAATGGGCCTATATGAATTGAATACTTATCTATATTTTTTATAAAATAACTTTCTTTAAGTTTGTTATTTACAATTTGTATTTTATTATCTTTTCTAGAATATTTAGGAATTAAGTTTTTATCATTAATAATTTTATAAGAAGTAAGTATTTGAGAAGGAATCGAGTATATACATTCATTATTTAAAAAAACCTGTACTGGTAAATTAGTAATATTGTGAAATGCTTTGATAAATTTAATTAATTCTTCTTCGATATTATTCATAATTTATTGATATTCCTGTAAGCGTTATCATCATATAAAAATATTAACATATTTCTAAAAATTATGATATAACGTATTTATTTATAGAATAATAATATAGACATAGGGATATTATGCCCTTTCATAATAGGAGGAAAAAATTATGAAAAAAATTATGGCAGTTTTATTAGCTATAATGATGGTTTTAACTCTTGGTGCTTGTGGTTCAAATAATGAATCTGCTCCTCAAGAAGAAGCTGCACCTACAGAAAAGATCGTTATTAAGTTTGCTGCTCAAGGTGACTCAACACCTGCTACTCAACAATCAATTGATGATTTCAATGCTTCTCAAGACAAATACGAAGTTGTATGGGAAGATATGTCAAATGATTCTGGCGCTATGAAAGACGCTCTTAAGACTAGTTTATCAGCTGGTTCTAGCGATTACGATGTAATCTCTATGGACGTTTGTTGGGCTGGTGAATTTGCTGCTGCTGGTTACATTACACCAATCGATGAAATGCTTCAAGCTGCTGGCTTAAAGATTTCTGATTTCAACGCTGGTTCAATGGCTGCTGCTACTTATAATGCTAAGACTTATGCTCTTCCATTCTTCCCAGATTTAGGTGTTCTATTCTTCCGTAAAGACATCGTTTCTGAAGAAGATGCTGCTAAATTAGTTGCTGGTGATTACACTTGGGCTGATTTACAAGCTATGGCTGAAACTTACAAAGGTCAAGGCGACACTACTGAAGGTTACTTATTCCAAGCTAAACAAGGTGAATGTCTAGTATGTAACGCTGCTGAATTCACAGCTGGATGGACTGATATTGAAGGTGGCCTAGTTGCTTTCAAAGCTTTAACTGATTCAGAAGGAACTCCTGCTGATATCTTAAATTATGCAGAAGGCGAAACTGAAAAATTCATGACTGGTGCTGCTGTATTTGCACGTAACTGGCCATATATGAAGGGTTGTGAAACTACATTAACTGATGATCAAATTGGTTATGCACCACTTCCTGGTGGTTCTTGTGTTGGTGGTTGGTTATTAGGTATCAACAAGAACTCTGCTAATCCCGAAGGCGCATTTGAATTCTTAAAGTACTTAGCAACTGAAGGTCAAGTTGTTCAAGCTACAGTAGGTACACACCTTCCTGGTTACAATGCTGCTTTAGAAAATGCTGATGTATTAGGTGCTAACGCTATGTTAACTGATGCTGGTTTCCAAAAGGCTTTAGCTACTACAGTATCTCGTCCAGTTTCTAGCGCTTATGGTGAAGCATCTGATGCTATCCAAATCAATGTTCATGCTTATTTAGCAGGTGATGCTGAATTAGCTGACACTGTTGCTGCTGTTGAAGCTGCTTTAGCTAAATAATTAGCTATAACTCTTATCGCAAAGTCTCTTCTTCTTAGGAGAGACTTTGCTATTCATGGAAGGAGACAAACATGAAAAAAAGAATAACTTTTACTCAAGCTTTATTTTTATTACCATTGTTGATATTACTTGGTATTTTTGCGGTATATCCAATTGTTACTTCTGCTGTTTATTCTTTATTTGATTATCGTACTAATGATCAAACAGTAGCTGGTCTATATACTAGTAATAAATTTAATGCTCCTTTATTTGTAGAGGACTGTGGCTATATCACTTGGTATTTAGGTGATGATGTTACATTACTTGAAGGTGAAGATAAACAAAAAGCTGAACAAATAATTGCTGAAATAGATGAAATTGCTGCTCCTTATAAGGAGGTTAATGAAGTAGTATCTATTGATGGAGATATTTCTCAAAACGTTGTAGATAAGATGACTTCTTATCAAGAAGAATTAAAGGCTATATATACTAAGAATTCTGATAAGCAATTCTATAATGGTTACGAAAAACTTGAACTTTTATTTAATGAAGTGTATGGTTGTAAAATTTCTAGTAACTTTACAGGTTTATCAGCGTATGTACAAGTATTAAAAGATACACGTTTTGGTGATTCTTTAAAGACTACTTTAATATTCACATTTATTTCTGTATTCTTTGAGTTTATTTTAGGTTTAGGCTTGGCTCTTATCATGAATAAAGCAATGAAGGGTATTGGTGCTGTTAGAACAATATCTTTAATTCCATGGGCTATTCCAACGGCAGTTTCTGCGTTGATGTGGTCTTATATGTATGATGGAAGTTCTGGTATCATTGCTAAGATATTTGCTGATATTGGTTTAATATCTGCTCCTGAAGCTATGTTGCTTACTGGCTCTGGTGCAATGACTGCTGCTATTTTGGCTGATGTTTGGAAGACTACTCCATATATGGCTTTATTGTTACTTGCTGGTTTACAAACTATTGATACTGGATTATACGAATCCGCATCAATTGATGGTGCTGGTCCTATCACAACATTCTTTAAGATTACGCTTCCTTTGTTAAAGCCATCAATTCTAGTTGCTTTATTATTTAGAACATTAGACGCATTTAGAGTATATGATTTGATTGCTGTCTTAACAGGTGGAGCACAAGGAACTGAAACTTTATCTATTTATGCTTATAAGTTGATGATTGGTCAAAGTAATTACGGTTATGGATCTGTTGTTGTACTTGCTATGGCTATCTGTGTTGGTATCATCGCCTTTATCTTTGTTAAGGTATTAGGTGCTGAACTATTATCTGATGACTAGGAGGAAGAAAAATGCAAAATCAAACTAAAACATTTAAAATCGTTTGTACTATCATCATCATTGCTTTTATGTTGATTATGATTTTCCCATTTGTTTGGATTCTAGTTACATCATTTAAACCATCAACTGAAATTTATGGTCCAACTGCTTTCCAAATAATTGCTAATAATCCTACGGGTGCAAACTATACAACAGTTATTGATAAAGGTATCTTAAATTCAATTAAGAACAGTTTTATTGTTTCAGTTATAACAACTTTATATGTCGTTGCTGTTTCAACACTTTGTTCATACATTCTTGCAAGATGTCATTTTAAGGGTAAGAAATTGTTGATGGCTGGTATCTTGGCTGTTTCAATGTTCCCACAAATGATTGTTGTAGGTCCTATTTTCAATATGTTCTATAAATTGAATCTGCTTAATTCTTATTGGGTATGTTTAGCTTATTCATCTATTACACTTCCTGCAGCTACTTGGATTATGGTTGCTCATTTTAAGAAAATTCCAATTGCTTTAGAGGAAGCTGCACATATTGATGGTTGTAATGCTTGGCAAACATTATGGAAAGTTATTTTCCCAATTGCTTTGCCTGGTGTATTTACTTGTGCTATTATGACATTTATTTCTGCTTGGAATGAATATCTATTAACTTATACATTAAATGCTGATAAGGCATTCCAAACTGTTCCTGTAGGAATTAATGCTTTAAGAACTCAGTTTGCTATTTTATGGGGTGAAATTACAGCTGCAACTATCGTTGTTGTAATCCCTACATTAATTATTGTCTTGTTATTCCAAAAACAAATTGTTTCTGGTATGACTTCTGGTGCTGTTAAGGAATAGGTTTTGTTATGCATATATATAGAAATGATTATCAAGAGAATACCCGTTTAAAAGATGAATCTATTTTTACTTGTTCATCTGGTACTTTAGGTATTAGAGGTTGCTTTGAAGAGGGTTGTCCTGAAGATAGTGTTTCTATACGTGGTGCTTATATAAATGGTTTTTGTGAAACTGAAGATATTAAATATAACGAAAAGTTATATGGTTTTACAGATTCTAAACAAACAATTGTTAATTTGCCTGATAGCCAAGGAATTGAATTTTACGTCAATGATAATAAAATTTGTTGTTGGTCTAAGAAGGCTAATGATTATCATTATGAATTAGATATGCAAAACGGCGTTGTTAAACGTCATTTTGTTTATGATACAGATAATGGTTTAATCGATTTAAGCTTCGAAAGATTTGTTAGTTTTACTAGACCTAATCTTTTTGCGATTAGATGTAAAGTTACTTCTTTATCTTATAATGGCAAATTCACATTAAAGAGTTTATTAGATGGTAATGTAAAAAACTTTACAATTGTTGATGATCCAAGGGTCGCTTCTGGTAATGGCAGGATGCTGAAAGTTAACAGCATTGATAATATCTTGTTTGATGATAAGAATATAGAAAATGTGGAAGTAGAAACTATTAATTCGCATCGTAAAGTATCTACTTCTGTCATTAATAGATTAACTTTAAACGGTTGTTTATTTAATGATGTTCAATATTCACAAGATCATTCATTATTAACTTGCTTGGCTGATATTGAAATTAAAGAAAATGATTCTTTAATATTCGAAAAGTATTGTTACTATCGTGAATTTGTTGATCATACTAGTTATGATGAACTTATTAAAGCTTATGATGCTGGTTTTGATTATCTATTAGCTGAACAAAAGGAATATATGAACAAATTCTGGGCAATTTCTAGAGTTGTTGTTGATTGTGATGAGATTAAACAAGAAAATTTAGATTTTGCTTTATATTCATTATTGTCTGCTGCCTCAAAAGATGGCACAGCTAGCGTAGCTGCAAAGGGTTTATCTGGTGAAGGTTATGAAGGACACTATTTCTGGGACTGTGAAACATATATTTATCCGTTCTTTTTGTTAACTAATAAAGATACTGCTAAATCTTTATTACTTTATAGATATTCAGTTCTTGATAAAGCTAAAGAACACGCTAGGGAATTAGGACATTACTCTGGTGCTTTATATCCTTGGCGTACAATTACTGGCTCTGAATGTAGCAGTTATTACCCATCAGGTTCTGCTCAATATCATATCAATGGTGATATTGCTCGTGCTTTTATTGATTATTGGTATGTTACCAAAGATATCGAAATGCTTCCTATAATTTGTGAAGTGTTATTAGAAACTTCTAGATTGTGGATTAATGTTGGCCATTTTGATAATGATCTATTTAAAATTGATTGTGTTACTGGACCTGATGAATATACATGTATGGTAAATAATAATTACTATACTAATGCAGGTGCAAAAAATAATCTGTTACAAGCTGTTAAATTAATCAATGAATTAAAGAAATATCCAGGTTACGATAAATTTGTTGCTAAAACCGAGGTTAAAGAAGATGAACTAGTCTTATTTGGTGAAGCAGGTAATAAAATGTATCTACCTTATGATGAGAAGATAGGAATAATAAAACAGGATGATAGTTTTTTGAACAAGAAAAAATTAGACATCGATTCTATTCCAAAAGACAATTTCCCTTTGCTTTTGCACTATCATCCTATGTTCCTATATCGTCATCAAATATGTAAACAAGCCGATGCTGTCCTAGCTGATTACTTATTTACAAATTTAGATGCTAGTACATCAATGAGAACTTACGAATATTATGAGAAAGTTACGACCCATGATTCTAGTTTATCTAAATGTATCTATGGCATTATGGCTGCTAAATTGGGTAATTTATCTAAAGCTAAAGATTATTTTATTGAAACTTTATCTACCGATTTAGATGATTGTAAGGGTAATACTCGTGATGGACTTCATATGGCTAATATGGGTGGCTGTTATTGTATGGTTACTGATGGATTTGCTGGTTTACGTATTAATGAAGATAATATCTATTTATTCCCAATGCTTCCTGATGGAATTAATTCTTATTCATTCTCTATAACTTATAGGGGTAGAGTTATTTCTGTGTCAGTAGATGCTCTTGGAACAAAACTAAAAGTTATTAATGATGCAGAACCTATTGTTATAAATGTATATGGAGATAATGAAGTTGTAGGTAAAACTGAAATATTAGTTAAACGTGTATCTAAAGCTATTATTTTTGATTTAGATGGGGTTATTACTGATACTGCTGTATACCATTATCAAGCATGGAAAAAGATTGCTGATGAGCTTCATGTCGATTTTGATGAAATTAAGAACGAGCAATTTAAAGGCGTTTCTAGATATACTTGCTTAGTTAAGTTATTAGAATGGGGCAATATTTCCGTTTCTCAGGATAAGTTTAATGAGCTTCTTGAAAGAAAGAATAATTACTACAAAGAATTGTTAGCTGCTTTAACTCCTGATAATGTTTTGCCTGGTATTAGAGAAACTCTTAACATTCTACATGAGAAGGGTATTAAAGTTGCTTTATTCTCTGTTAGTAGGAATACTGATACGATTATAGATAGATTAAAGATTCGCGATTTCTTCGATGTAATTGTTACTGGCAATGATGTTAAACATTCTAAGCCTCATTATGATGGCTACTTGTTAGCTGCTGATCGTTTAGGTTTAGATCCTAGACTATGTACGATGGTAGAAGATTCTATTGCTGGTATTAATGGTGCTAAAGCCTTAGCAATGAATACTATTGCAATCATGAAAGAAAATGCAGCTAATGCAGATATATGCATTGATTCTACTGATAAATTAGTGAATATATTAAATTTTCTATAGATTATCATTGTAAATAGAAACATTTTTATGTTATATTAATCAAGGATTGTTTCTGAGTTTAAAACTTCTCCAGTTTTCTACCCGGATGCAATTGTAAAAGACGAAAGGAGAAAAACATGTTATCTAAACAAGAAAAAGAAGCTATCATCAAGGAATATGGTAAATCTGAAGGTGATACAGGTTCTACTGAAGTTCAAGTTGCTTTATTAACAGCACAAATCAATAAGCTTACTGTTCATATGCAACAACATAAGAAAGACTTCCATTCTAACCGTGGTCTATTAATCTTAGTTGGTAAGAGAAAGAATTTCTTAGAGTACTTAAAGAGAACTGATGTAAACAGATATAGAGAATTAGTTTCTAAATTAGGCTTAAGAAAATAATATTTAAAAATTGGTTTAAAGTTGGACAATTGTTGTCCAACTTTTTTTATATGTATGTATTTTTATGTGTTTATTTTGTGAAAAAATGATTTGAAAAGGCTTCCATCTGTTGTATAATATTTTAGAGGACAGAATGTCCTAGGAGGAAAAAATGAAAAAGCTTTTAAGTATTTTATTAGCTGTATTAATGGTTTTCGCTCTTGTTGGTTGTTCTAATGAACAAGCTCCAGCTGAAGAAGGCGGCGAAGCAACTGGTGATACAGTTAAGATCGGTGTATGTATTTATCAATTCGATGATAACTTCATGACACTATTCAGAAACAACATTCAAGCTTACTTCGATGATCTAAACTCAAAAGGTGGAACTCAATACGAAGTAACAATCGTTGATGGTGCTAACGATGCTGCTACTCAAACAGAACAAGTTAACACATTCATTTCTCAAGGCGTTGACGCTTTAATCGTTAACCTAGTACAAACTACTTCTGATGCTTTAGCTAAAGCTATCGAAGATTCTGGTATCCCTTGTGTATTCATCAACAGAGAAATCGCTGATTACCAATATTCTGCAAAGACTTGCTACGTTGGTGCTGATGCTAGAGATTCTGGTACATACCAAGGTCAAATCATTTTTGATCAACCTGAACATGGTGATTTAAATGGTGATGGCAAAGTTTCTTATATCATGATTATGGGTGACCCTGAAAACTCAGATGCTAAGAACAGAACTGAATACTCTATTAAGTATTTAACAGACAACGGTGTTGAAGTTGAATGCTTATACCAAGAAACAGGTAACTGGGACCAAGCTAAGGGTCAAGAATTAGTTGCTTCTGCTTTAGCTTCTAACGGTGATGCTATTGAAGTAGTATTCTGTAACAACGATGCTATGGCTATCGGTGCTGCTCAAGCTATCGAAGCTGCTGGTAGAACTGTTGGTAAAGACATCTATCTAGTTGGTGTTGATGCTCTAGCTGAATGTGTTGAAATGGTAAACGCTGGTACAATGACTGGTACAGTATTAAACGATGCTGATGGTCAAGCAGCTGCTTGCTGTGACACAGTTCTAAAACTATTAGCTGGTGAAGAAATCGCTAACAAAGTTAATTACGTTCCATACGTAATGGTAACTGCTGAATAATTAATTTAAGCATTATTTAGAAGAGCTGCATTTTAATGCGGCTCTTCTTTTTATCTTTATAGAAGGAGAAATAATATGTCAGAATATGTTCTTGAAATGAAAGATATCTGTAAATCCTTCCCAGGTGTTAAAGCACTTGATCATGTTTCTTTACAATTAATACCAGGTCATGTTCATTCTTTAATGGGTGAAAACGGTGCTGGTAAATCAACATTGATGAAATGTTTGTTTGGTATCTATAAAAAAGATTCTGGAACTGTTATTTATAACGGTGAAGAAGTATATATTGAAGACCCATTCGATGCTTTACAAAGAGGTATCGCAATGGTTCATCAAGAATTGATGCCTATATCAGATAGATCAATTGCAGAAAACATTTACTGTGGTAGATACCCTGTAAAGAAGGTAGGACCTATTGAAGTTGTTGATCACGCTAAAATGAATAGCGATGCTCAAGCACTATTAGATGATTTAGGCTTGCCTTTTAAAGCAACTGATAAATTAGGCACTTTATCTGCTTCACAAATGCAACTTTGTGAAATTGCAAAAGCTGTAAGTGCTGATGCAAAAATAATTATCTTAGATGAGCCTACTTCATCACTAACTTTAAAAGAAGTTGATAAATTATTTGAAATTATTCATAGATTAACTTCTAAGGGTTGTGGTGTTATTTATATATCTCATAAGATGGATGAAATTCTTAAGATTTCTGATGAAGTTACAATTATGAGAGATGGCCAATATATTGGCACATGGCCTGCTAAAGAATTAACTATTGATACTATCATAGCTAAGGAAGTTGGTCGTGAACTTAAAGATTTATATCCTCCAAAAGTTAATACTCCTGGAGAAGATATATTTGAAGTAAAAGATTTTACTTCTCCACTTCCTAGATCATTTAAGGATTGTTCATTCTCTGTTAAGAAGGGTGAAATATTCGGTATTGCTGGTCTAGTTGGTGCTCAACGTACTGAGTTGATGGAAGCTGTTTACGGCTTACGTAGTCATTCAACAGGTAGCGTTACATTTGATGGAAAAGAGCTTAATATCAAATGTCCAGAAGATGCAATCAAAAATGGTATTGCATTAATCACAGAAGAAAGAAGACGTACTGGTATATTTGGTGTTCTATCTATTTCTGATAACGTTGCTGTAGCTTCTTTAAATGATTACTTGAAGTTCAAATGTATGCTTGATCATAAAGCAATTAAAGAAGTTGTTGATAAATCAATTAAGGAATTATCAATTAAAACTCCAAGTAGTAAACAACAAATTAAGAACCTATCTGGTGGTAATCAACAAAAAGTTATTATCTCTAGATGGCTAGCAAAAGAACCTGATGTACTAATCATGGATGAACCAACTAGAGGTATTGACGTTGGTGCTAAATACGAAATATATTCTATTATTGGTAATTTGGCTAAAGAAGGAAAGACAATTATTGTTATTTCTTCTGAAATGCCTGAACTAATCGGTATATGTGATCGTATCATGGTTATGTGTGAAGGTAAGATTACTGGAACTGTTGATGGTCCAACTGCTACTCAAGAAAAAATCATGGAACTATCAACTAAATTCATGTCATAAAGGGGAGGCTAATATATGACTCAAAATGTAAAAAAAGAAGATGGAAAAAAATTAGATGTAGTTCAATTTTTAATTAGTAATGCTTTAATTATCTTGATTATTGCATCAGCAATTTTTGTTGGCATTCAGAATCCTAAGTTCTTCTCTATGGCAAACATCAAAAACTTGTTAGCTAATACTTCAGTTCGTATGATTATTGCATTAGGTATCTCTGGTGTTCTAATTATGAGAAACAACGATTTGTCTGCTGGTAGACAAGTTGGTTTGGCTGGTTGTATTTGTGCAACATTATTACAAAGAGCTGATTATGCTGAAAAAGTATATAAGAATTTAGAACCAATGAATATGTGGCTAGTATGTATTCTAGTTATGATTGGTTTCGCATTAACTATTGGTATTATCAATGGTCTAGTTGTTTCTAAACTACATGTTCCTGCATTTATCGGTACTTATGGTATGCAAACAGTTGTTTATGGTATTGCCTTAATTTATACTGGTGCGCAACCAATTGGTGGTCTTGTTCCTGAGTATACTGACTGGGCTGCTGGATCATTCCTAAATATTCCACTGCTTCCTAACCTAGCTATTATTACATTTGCTGCTATGTTGTTGTTCTGGTTCTTATATAACCATACTCCATATGGTAAGAAAATGTATGCAATCGGTGGTAACCCAGATGCTGCTGAAGTTTCTGGTATCAATACAACTAAGATGACCATCATCTCTTATATGATTGCTGCTGCAACATTTGCTCTAGCTGGTTTCATGCTTGGTGCTAAAGCTGGTGGTACTTCTTCTAACTTAGCTAATGGTTATGAACTATTCGCTATCGCTGGATGTACAATCGGTGGTGTATCAGTATCAGGTGGTACTGGTAAAGTTTCTGGTATCTTAGTTGGTGTTCTTGTATTCGAAATCTTAAAGATTGAAATGACTTTCTTAGGTATCGATACTGCATGGACTTATATCGTACAAGGTGTAGTTATCGTTGTAGCTATTGCTCTAGATATTAGAAAATACATTGCTAAGAAATAATTAGCTTAATTAATAATTAAAATAAGCCGTTGTTCATCAATGAATAACGGCTTTTTAAATTGATTATTTATTTAATTCTTGTTTTTCTTTTTTAAGGCATAGCCAATATTTTAAGAATGATAGAATAACTGCAATAACACATAATATACCAAACCAAATTCTTACATCTTCCATAGTAACAAATGTTATTGCTATGGCGAAGAATAACATATATTGCCAACTTATAGTTTTTCTTATTGATTCACCATCTTCTTTAAATATATGATTTTTAAATTCTTCTTTTCCATATGCATTGATATATATACGATGCATAATTTCTCTTTGAATGAAGTAAGCAATTATTAGTAGTGGTATTGCTATTGCTATCATTGCTACTATGCTTTTAGCTAAGGTAAACATCAGCATTGTAACAACCGATATTATTAAATAGAATAGTTCACTTATTGCAAAATACAGCAGGAGATCAGATTCAGATATATATCGACTTTGTTTATGATTACAATTTGGGCACAATACTTGTCCAACTTTGTAATCATCGATGTTTTTATCTACATATCCAGTAATTTCTTGTTTACATTGTTCACAATATATTTTCATATAATTAATATATCATATTGATAATATTTAAGATAATTATGTTCCTTTTTTCGTTAGATAATTAAAGATAATTTTATGTTAAAATTTATTTATGTTGAAAAATAAAAAGATAGTAATTCCTGTATTTATTATTATATTTTCGCTTATTATTATAGGATCTTTTTTAACTTCAAATACTGATTATTATGTTTATGAAATAGGAAATAGTTATGGTTTTAGTGAAAATAACGTTAATACCATTTCAAATCATAAAAATATACATACAGCTTATGGTTTCTTTAAAAAAGCAATTAATTATAGTGATGAGATTAGATCTTTCGAAAATTCTTATATAAATATAACAGCTGGTAGAAAACCCGAAAAAATTAAAGAAATAGTTTTAAGTAATAAATATGTAGAAAAGAATAATTATGAATTAGGAGAGTCATTTTTAATTGATACTGATGAATACAAAATAGTTGGTTTATATGATGATATGTTGACTAATAAAGCTGTTGGTTACATTTTATCTTCTAATTTCGATAGTTTAGGCTATGATTCTGTATATGTTTACGCCAAACAACAATCAGATATTAAATCACTGTTAGCTGATATTGAGAATAAATTAAAGGACGATAGAAAACAAGAAATTACTGATTTTAAGAATGAACAAATTAATCAATTAAAAGATAAAGCTGATGTTATTAAAGATAGTATTCAAACTCTTGAAGATGATGCGGGAAAGCAATTGAAAGATGCTGAAAAAGAGATTAATGATGCTAAAAAACAAATAGATAAATATAAAAATGAACTAGATGAAGCAAATACGAAACTAAAAGATAGTAAAAATACTCTTGACGAAGCTAAAGAGGAGCTTGATTCAGCAAACAAAAAGTTGAAAAACGCAAAAGACGAAATTGATAGTAATAAGAAACAATTTCAAAGTAAATTGAATGAATATGGTATTAGTGAAAATGAACTTGAATCTTATAAGTCTAGTCTAGAAAATTCAATTTCTCAATCGGGATATTCTAGGGATTTCATTAAAAGCCATATCGATACAATTAATAAGCTTCCAAACTACACATCTGATTTAATTGATTTAATAGATAAAGCTCTTAGTCAAGAAGAAATAGATGATGACTTATGGGATGATATAGAAAATGCGTATAAAAAAATAGATGATTTTCTTCCTGGAATATCTTTTTCTAGAAATAAAGAATCTTTGTTATATTTAAGAACAGCTGTAGTATCTTTACAGTCTAATACTAATAATATTCAAAGTCTTGTAACTGTTGAACTTACAATTGAAGATTTAGAATCTGCTATTTATGTACGCGATCAAATTAAATCTGCAGAAAAAGAATATGATAGTAAATATAACGAATATTTAAAAGGTAAAGATGAATACGAAGATGGCTTACAAGAATATGACAAGAAACTTAAGGAATATAACGATGCTACAATAGAATTTAATTCTAAGAAAAAAGAATATGATTCTGGTGTAACTAAATATAATCAAGAAAAATCTAAATATGATGAACAGATGAATGACTTTAATAATCAGTTAGATGATATAGACAAAGATATTAACGTATTAAAAAAAGATATTTCAAATATTAATATCAATTATGTTTATTCTGATTGTTGTGGCAGCAATAAATCATACTCTCCTTATGGTGCAATAATAGGTGTGGTTATTTTAGCTGCATTGTTTGGATATATAGTATATAGAGGAAAGAAAAATGGAAAAACAGAAGACGCTTCTTAAAGTTGAAAATTTATCAAAAGAATATGGCCAAGGTGAAAGTAAAGTTATAGCTTTAAATGATGTTAGTTTTGAAATCTATGATGGTGAACTTCTTGTCATTTTAGGAAGTTCAGGCAGTGGCAAAAGTACGCTTCTAAATATGATAGGTGGTATGGACTACCCAACTTCTGGCCAAATTCTATATGATGATGAAGATATCACAAAATTTAATGATGTAAAATTAACCAACTATCGTGATAAGAATATAGGATTTGTTTTTCAATCATTTAATTTAATTCAAGAGTTAACTGCTAAAGAGAATATTGATATATGCATGGCTAAAGAAAATATTGAAGCAGTAGATAATGTTTTAGATATTGTTAAATTAAAAGAGAAGAAATTTAAATATCCTCGAGAGTTATCGGGTGGTGAACAACAACGTGTTTCTATTGCAAGGGCACTTGTAAAAGATGCTCCTATGCTTTTATGTGATGAGCCTACTGGTGCGCTAGATTATGAAACTGGGAAGGCTATTTTAATTAAATTAGAAGAACTTTCGCGAGTATATCATAAATGTGTTGTCATAGTTACGCATACTAAAGAAATGGCCAAGATTGCAGATCGCGTTTTATATATGCGTAATGGTCAAATTACAAAAATAGAACAAAATAATAATATTGTTAGCGCAAAAGACATAGAGTGGTAATTATGGTTAGCATATTAGTATATCCGCTATTTAAAAAATATATTAAGTTATTTTTCGGAATAAGCATTGCTTTAGCTTTAAGCATGTCTTTATTATTTGGCTTAACTTCTGCTTGTGATAGCGTTGATAAAAGCTTAGATACCTTTGCGAGCCAATATCGATATGCAGATGGAATTATTACAACCAAAGTTTTAGACAAAAATATATGTAAAGAAATTGAAAACATTAATGGTGTCAAGTCATTAAACTATAGACTTACTTTTGATTTTCAAGGTAAATTATCGAATGGAAGATATATTAATGTAAGAGCTATTACTTATAATTATCGTGATTATGGCATGCAATATACATATGATATTAATGAGAGTGGTGATTATCCTAATGTTTCTGTTAATAAATCTTTTTTAGATAATAATGATATTGAGGTAGGAGATTTAATTGAAGCAGACTTTGCTGATAAAAAAGAAACTCTGTGTATGGGTAGATCTATTACAACTCCTGATTGTGTTTCACTAATATTAAATAAATACATATATGGAAATAATCCTGATTTAGCATATATGTATCTTCCCGAAGATTATTTGTTAGATACCGATTATAACAATCAATTTAATCAATTATTAATCTTTTTTGAGGATTGGGCTGATCAAGAATCTTTAATGAATAGAATTAAGATTATTCTTGGTCAAAGTAATATTTTAGATGACTATTTATATTCTAATTCAATTATAAGAAATAGAATTGATATCAATATTAAACCAGTTAAATCGCTTTCTTTATTACTTCCTAGTGCTTTTTTTGTAATTGTAATATGTGTTTCTTTTCTGTTTTTAACACAAATTATTAAACAAAGTAGAAAAGATATTGGCATTTTAAGAACTTTAGGACGTAAGATTACTGATATATATTATGTATTTGCCGGTTTAGTTTTATTCACTAGTTTTCTATCTATATTTTTAGGAACAATTCTTGGAATCTTTGTTACTTATCTTACTTCAACTATATATGTAGAGACATTTAATATCCCATATATTACCTATAAATTTAATATCGTATATTACATAATTTCTATTATTGCAACGATTGTTTCTGGACAGATTGCTGTTTTGCTATCTATTGGTCAAATCAAGGAAATATCGCCAACCGAATCATTACGTGAAGAAGTTAGAAGGCCAAGTAATTTTGATATAAAAATTAATAATAAGTTAAGTAATTATTCATCAAAGATTAAATACGGAATAAACAGTATATTAAAAAACAAAAAACGATTTATTTTTTCCACTCTTTGCCTAACTGCTACTGTTATGATGATTTTTACTTCTTGGGCATTTTATGATTCAAAAAACGAAATAAAATCAAGTTTGTTTGATGAAAGAATTAAATTTGATTTTCAATTCTTTTATGATGAAAAAATTAATGATAATGATATCAAATTATTGAATCAAAATAGTTTTGTAGATGCATATGAAATATTAAACTACATTGATACGACTATTGAATTCAATAATCGTAAAGAGGATATAACCGTTAGGGGTATCGAGCCTAATAGCAGTCTTATAGGATTATATAAGCTTAATTCTATAAATGCTGATATTTCAGATGGATTAATTATTGAAAAACATATTGCACAAAATATAGGCGCTAATATTGGTGATAAAGTTTTAGTTAATGGCGTTGAATTTGTTGTAGAGGGTATGGTTGACGAATATGTTGATCGATACTGTTATGTGAAGAATGATAATTTAGCCAAAATTAAAGATATTGACCAATATAGCGTTGTTTTAAAAACAGGGGACGAAACAAAAGCGATTAATTTTGCTAATAGTCAAGATAATATTTCTATTGCCAGTTCAACTACCAGTAACCGAAAAGGAATCGAGAAGGAATTTTCGCTTTATAACATTGGTGTTTACTTTATTATTGGCTTTTCACTTATTATTGGTTTTGTTATTGTCTATAACACTACTATCAATAGTTTATATGAACAAAAAAAGGAATTATCAGTTCTTAGAACGATTGGCTACCAGGTTAAGGATATCTCTAGAATTTGGTTATTTCAAACTGGTATTCAAACTATAATTAGTATTATTGTCGGTTTGATTTTGGGCGTTTATTTTTCGAGATTTGCTATGAGTGTAATATCCACTAGCACAAGAGAATATCCTTTTACATCTAGCATTAAACAATATTATTTAACTATTATAATTGTTTTAGTATTCATTGTTTTTACGCATTATATCGCTATGCAAAATATACGTAAGTGGAATCTTGTTGAAAATACGAAGGAAAAAGATTAATGAAAAGATTATTTATTATTGCATTGATATTCATGATTCTTACAGGTTGTTCTAGAAAAACAGATGATTTTTTGATTTATCAAAAATGTCTTGATTATTTTAATAACACAAATAACTATACTATTGAGGAAGATATTAATGGTAAAAAATCTTTGTATATCTTTACTGACAATACTTGTTATATGAAAGATGATGAAAACGAAATCTACGTTACCAAGGAAGGTGATGATTTGTTTATTATCGCTTATGATGAAGAATATAAAATATTTGTTAAAGAAAAGATTGATTATGATGAACATTATCTTTTCCCATATAAACAACTAGAACGTTTAGAGAAGGTTAGTGGATATATCAATAATGGTTCATTAAAATACAAAAATAATAAATTTATTGGTAATAATCTTAAAGGTAAATATTTATATGATGATGAAATTCATGTTCCATCTGAAATTCAAATTGAACTAGATGATGATAAAATTACTAAATTTAGCGAAATTTATTCTAATAACAATGAAAATAAAGAGGATACAATGCTGATTTATGATTATGGTATCAGTAGAATCGTTTTGCCTTTAAATATTGTAAATTTAGAAGATATTGAAAAATATACAGAAGATATCGATTACTAATATTTTACTTTTGTTGTTTATTTATTGATTATTATCTATTAGAGAACAATTGTTCATTTTTATGATAAAATATAGATATGGCGCAAGTATTAAAAGATGAAGTAAAAGTCCTTATTTTAGAATCCGCAAAACAAGAATTTCTGCAGAAGGGCTATGAAGCTACTACGATGCGTAGTATTGCCAAAAAAGCTAATATGACTGTTGGCAATTTATATCGTTATTTTGATAGTAAAGAGGATATAAATTATCAAATTGTAGGGCCTACATTAAGACAACTAGATTCGATTGTTAAAGATATTACTAAAAATACATTATCTTTAGAAACTAGAGTATTTGATGTTAGATTTAATGTTGCAGAGTTAACTAATATCTTGGATGGTCTTGCGGAAAAAATGGTTAAGGTGTTTATCAATAATCAAACCGAATTTAATATATTAATGATTAACTCCTCCCTAAATAACGACCTTGTATCTTGGTTTTCTAAGGTTATTAGTGAAATGATTACTGTTTCTTTTGGTAATGATAATAACATTATCGATATTAATGTTTTATCTAGATCCTTTGCGGTTGCTATCTTTGATGGCTTTAAAGAGATATTTAAATATAAAAATATAGATGAATATACTTTAATTAGAATTGCTCGTATATATTTCAGATCATACGTTTACATGTTAAACGCTGGTGAAGATTATTTTATTGGCGAGCCAAATGATTAGCTTTTTATTATTTAATTAATATTATTAAATTTTGTTCATTAATCACTTCTTATATGGATTAATAAAAAACTTTTGTAGTGTAAAAAATAGTCTACATAATATCTATTAACATGTTTTAAGTAATTTACTTTTATGAATTATTATATTATTTAATGTATTATATTGATTGAGAAAACCATAATGTATTGAAACGTTTGGTCTATAAAGATTGTTCACAAAAATGTTATTAATTAATGATATTAAACTTAGTTTAAATTCTAGCGAGGATAAACTGCAATCAAAGATTGAAAAGCTTTTGCATACTAAAATTAATAGTTTTGAGATTAAAAAGAAATCATTAGATGCAAGAAAAGAGCCTATATATGTTTATTCGGTTTTAGTTGATGTCGACAACGAAGATAAATATATAACCAGTAATATTAAAAAATACATTAAAACTGATTTAAATCCTGTATATCATAAAAATAATAAAAAAGTTTGTATTGTTGGGTATGGCCCTAGCGGTATTTTTTCTGCTTATCGTTTAATGCAAACTGGATTTAATGTGTCTGTTTTTGAAAAGGGAAAAAGAATTAAAGATCGTGTAAAAGATGTCGAACGTTTCTTTAATGAGGGAATATTAGATGAAAATAGTAATGTTCAATTTGGCGAAGGTGGTGCAGGTACTTTTTCTGATGCAAAACTGACAACCAGAATAAAAGATCAATACATTGATTATATTCTTAATATTTTTATTAAACACGGATGTAAAGAATCTATTAAATATGAACATCATCCTCATATAGGCACTGATGAAATTAGGAAAGTAATTGAAAATATAACTGATTATTTAATACAACAAGGATGTGATTTTCATTTTTCTGAAGAAGTTGTTGATTTTGTATTAGATGATAAACGTTGTATTAAAAAGATTGTTACTAAAAAAGATGAATATGATTGTGATTATTTATTGCTTGGTATTGGACATAGTGCTTATGATACAGTTGTAAAATTACAAGATTTAGGTGTTTATATCGAGCCTAAAGATATTGCGATTGGTTTTAGAGTAGAACATCCTCAAAGTTTCATAGATGAACGTCAAACTAATAGTATTGTTAATGAACCAAATGAATATTTATTAAGATACAAAGGCGAAAAGGGTGTCTATTCATTTTGCATGTGCCCTGGTGGATTGGTTGTACCTGCAATGTCTGATAAAAATACGATAGTCACTAATGGTATGTCTTATGCTAAACGTGACTCTGGTATTGCTAATAGTGCTATTTTAATTCAAGTTCCTAAAACTGAATTTAATGATGGTTATATCTATTTAAAAATGATTGAATATAAAGCTTATGCATATTCAAATAGCTATAAAGCATTAGCTCAAAATATCAAAGATTTTATGAATAACGAACTTCACGAGTTAATCTTTCCATCTACATATTGTTTGGGTACTGTATTATATGATTTTAATAATTTCTTTTCCAAGAATGATTTAAATATAGTAAAACAAGCCCTTTTAGATTTTGATTCAAAAATTCCAGGTTTTATTGATAAAGGTATTATGGTTGGACCTGAAACTAGATCTTCTTGTCCAATTAGAATTAAGAGAAACGAATTAGGGCAATCAATTAATACTAAAAATCTTTATCCTATGGGTGAGGGTGCTGGATATGGTGGCGGTATAATGTCTTGTTGCCTTGATGGAATAAGAATTTCTAATATAATTATTAATGATGGAAACGTATAATAAATTAGATTCAAAATCATATTGTTTAGGTATGTCTTTAACAATTGAGGCTCTTTTACATAAAGCAAAATATATCGAAAAGATTGTATTATCTAATAAAGCGAACAAGAACAATCAACTTGATTATTTGTTGCAATTATGCGAACTAAACAATATTGTTCTAGTATACGATGATTCACTTATTGATAAATTATCAATTAAAGAGAATTGTTATTGCATCGGTATCTTTAATAAGTTTTATAACAATTTAGATAGCAAAAAACATATCGTGCTATATGAATTTAATGATTATGGAGAACTAGGAACTATTTTAAGAAGTTCGGTATCTTTTGATTTTCATGACATTGTTATTGTTAATAGCGATATTGATTATTTTGATCCTAGATGTATAAGAGCTTCTATGGGTTCAATCTTTCATTGCAATATTGTTCATTATGATAAATTGATGGATTATATTAATGATTATCCTGATAATTTTATTTATCCATTTGTGCCAAATGGTGGTCATGAGTTATGTGAATTAAAGGCATATGAACCTTATAGTGTCATAATTCCTCAAGAGTATCGAGGATTGTGTAAAGAATTTAAGGAAGGTTATTATGTAAAACATAAAAATCTTAACGAAATGTCTTTAAGTTCATTAAGTTCAATCGTACTTAGTTATTTATATCATCAAACTATTTAAAACGGAGACGATAGGTACATCTCTTACATAATTCATAGTTAATCTTATGGTTTCTAAAGTCTTCGATATATTTTTTATATAAATCACTTTCTAGTATCTCTTTAAGTGATTTTTCTTTTAGGTTTCCTAATTTATTGTATGCTTTTGGGTCTAGACAACATATAGTAACATCGCTTTTACTATTAATGCCTATCATATCAATGCCTCCGTGGCATGTTCCTTGATCTGATACTATTGCATCTTCTATTTCTGGCCATTTGAAAAAATCTTGGAAATAGACGTATATATGTTCTTTAATTCTATATGAGTTTTCTTTTTTAGTATCTTCAAATTTATATTTTTCTTTTAATGAGTTTAAGTATGATATCAATTTGTCTGATAATTGTTGTTTATTATAGAATCTTAATTCTATTGTTTTATCGTTATTGTTTTCTATTAAATTATTAATTTGTTTAAAATAATTTTCATTTATATCTAAGTTATTTATTGAATGTATTGAAATTGATAATTTCCGAATACACTTATGTTTAAGTATGTCTTGATGTTTATATAATAAAGTACCATTTGTAACTAATTGAACACTTAATTCTTTTTGATCGAGAATATCAAGTATTTGTTCAAATTGTGGATGTAATAATGGTTCGCCAAGAATATGAAGATAAATATAATTTGTAAATTCTTTTATTTGTGTAGAATAATTATCTATTTCTTCTAAAGTTAGATAATTATTTCCTTTTTTGTAAGAACAAAAAGAACAGTTTAGATTGCAATTGTTTGTTATTTCTAAATATACTCTTTTCATATTTCTATTTTACAAGTACCTATATATAATTGAAAATATGTCTATATTTATAGTATTATTTACTCGATGAGGGAGTAGCTTGCGTTTCTACGCGACACGCCAACAATCTCGGCAATGCCTGGTTTGTCTTAAATAGCGAGACTCATGTGTAACTTTGTTGTACATGAGATTATAGATTTGCTCATGTATTAACATGAGTTTTATTTTTAATTGAGGTATTTATGGAAAAATATTATTTAACTAGTATTAATGATTCGTTAAAAAAGACTGAAAGTAACGAAAATGGACTAAGTAAAATTGAGGCTCAAACTAGATTAGAAAAGAATGGCAAAAACGTTCTAGAACAAGCTGATAAAGAAACTTTATTCCAAAAATTTATTAATTCTATCACTGATCCTATGATTATCATGTTGATAGTTTCTGCTGCAATTCAAGCTGTTGTTAATGTTATTCAAATGAAAGATGGCTTTAAATTTTCAGAATTTGCAGATGTTTTTGTCATTTTAGTAGTTGTTGTAATCAATACAATTATGTCTTTAGTTCAAGAAAGCAAGGCAGAAGGTGCAATGGATGCCTTGATGCAAATGACTGCTGCTACTTCGAAGGTTTATCGTGATGGTGAAATCGAAATGGTAAAAGCTGAAGACATTGTTGTCGGTGATGTAATATATTTTGAAGCTGGTGATACTGTTCCTGCTGATTGTCGTATTATTGAATCTCATAGTTTAAAAGCAGAAGAAGCCGCACTTACTGGTGAATCTGTTCCTGTTAATAAAATTATCGATATTTTAATGTGTGTTGATAACCATGATGTTACTTTAGGCGATCGTAAAAATATGTTATATAACGGTTCTACTGTAGTTTATGGTAGAGGCAAAGCTGTTGTTGTTGCCTGCGGTATGGATACTGAAATGGGTAAAATTGCTTCAGCTTTAAATATGGCTGAAAAAGAATTAACCCCTTTACAAAAAAAGATGACTGAATTATCTAATTTCTTAACTAAATTAGTAATTTGGATTTGTGTAATTGTCTTTACTGTTGGTGTCATAGAATCACTGATTACTTCTGCTGATGGCCTTTCTTTAGCTAATCTTGGCAATGTAGCGCTTGATACATTTATTGCTGCTGTTGCGTTAGGTGTTGCTGCAATTCCAGAGGGTATGCCAGCTGTTGTTACTATTATTCTTTCGATTGGTGTAAGTGCTATGGCTAAAAGACAAGCGCTTATTAGAAAACTAACTGCTGTTGAAACACTAGGTTGTACTAATATAATTTGTACAGACAAAACAGGAACTTTAACACAAAATAAAATGACCGTTGTTGATGAATTTACATCAGATAAGAATTTATTAGCTAAAGCAATGGCACTTTGTTCAGATGCTACAATCAAACTTGGTGATGTTGAGTCTACGGGTGAGCCAACTGAAGCTGCTTTGGTTAATTATGCTAATAAACTTGAACTTCCAAAATATGAGTTAGAAAAACAAGAACCTAGAGTAGGTGAAGCACCATTTGATTCAAATCGTAAGATGATGTCTACTATTCATGAATTGGATGGTAAATATATACAATATACAAAAGGCGCAATTGATGTATTGTTAAAAAGATGTAATGGATATCTTCTTGATGGTGAAGTTGTCCCTATGTCTCAAGAGCTTATAAATAATATCGAACATAAGAATAAAGAATTCGCTTCAAAAGCTCTTAGAGTATTATGTGCAGCATATAAAATGCACGATAAACTTCCTAGTTCTTTTGAACCTGAAGATTTAGAAAATGATTTAGTCTTCATTGGTATTGTTGGAATGATAGACCCTTGTCGTCCTGAAGTATATGATGCAATCAAGGAATGTAAAAAAGCTGGTATTAGACCTGTTATGATTACTGGTGACCATAAAGATACCGCCATAGCTATAGGCTTAGACTTAGGAATAATTAATGACGAATCACAAGCGATTGTTGGCTCTGAACTTGATAAATATTCAGATC
The DNA here is from genome assembly GCA_030531215.1 of Erysipelotrichaceae bacterium. Classification (GTDB taxonomy): domain Bacteria; phylum Bacillota_I; class Bacilli_A; order Erysipelotrichales; family Erysipelotrichaceae; genus Colivicinus. Next base: position 53,773 of record JAUNNY010000002.1, on the reverse strand, counting down.
AAGATATGATTGAAGAAGTCACTAAATATTCTGTTTATGCTAGAGTTCAGCCTGAACATAAAACTAAGATTGTTAACGCTTGGAAAGCTAGAGGTATGATTACAGCTATGACTGGTGATGGTGTTAACGATGCTCCTAGTATTAAAGCTGCTGATATTGGTGTCGGTATGGGTATTACTGGTACTGACGTTACTAAATCTGTTGCTGATATGGTATTAGCAGATGATAACTTCGCAACTATTGTGCATGCAGTTGAAGAAGGTAGAAAGATTTATGATAACGTATGTAAAGTTATTCAATTCCAACTTTCAACAAATTTATCAGAAGTAATTATTATGTTCTTTGCTTCAATTATGAATTTTACAATTTTAACCCCAGTTCATTTATTATGGATTAATATGGTTACTGATTCGCTTCCTGGTTTGGCATTAGGAATGGAAAAAGCAGAAGGCGATGTTATGAATAGAAAACCTCGTAATTCATCTGATGGTGTCTTTGCTCATGGTGCTGGTATTGATATGACTTGGCAAGGCATTTATATAGCTATTATCGAACTTGCCGCTTTCTTTATTGGTCTATATTTAGAAAGAGGTAGTATTCCAACAATATTTGGTATTGAGGATTGTCCAAATGCAATTGCGATGGCTTTCTTAACAGTTAATTTTGCCGAGATTATGTGTGCCATTAATATGCGTTCTCAAAGACATTCTATTTTGTCGATGGAGATGATTAAGAATACTAATTGGTGGTTAGTTGGCGCTTCTATTGTATCTGTTGTCTTTACATTATTGGCTATCTATATGCCTGGTTTACAAAACGTATTCGGAATTATTCCTGGTACATTTGAAACTAGAGAGCTTATTATATCAATCATACTAGCTTTAACTACTGTTCCTGTATTTGAATTAGGTAAAGCTTTAAGAAGATCTGCTAGAAAAAGAAGTGCTTAAATGCACTTCTTTTTGTATAATTTAATTGATATGAGATTACTTTTATTACTTATTGTTATATATGCAATTATTATAATTGCTTTTAGTTATGATTTTAAAGCTAAGAATGCTGATTATTTAATAATCATTCCAAATAAGATTAAAAATGATATTCCTGATTTCCAAACTGTGGCAGTCGCAAATAAAGCAGCTATGTATTTAGGAAATAATAGAGAATGTAAAGCCATTGTTACAGGTTTTAAGGATAAAAATTGTAATTATAGTATGGCTAGTTCTATGACGAATTTGTTAGATGAAAGAAAAATATATTCCTCACGTATTATTTGTGAAGATAAAGCTCAAAATCTTGAACAACAAATCAAAAATTCTTTATTATTAACCGAAACCAATAAGAAAATCGCTATCTGTTGTAGCGATTATAAAGCTCTTAGATGTAAGATTTTAGCTTCTAAATTAGGTTATAAAGTTAATGTTGTTTGTTCTAGATCATTAGGAATTGACCAAATTATTAATATTCCTTTTGAAGAAGCACTTATTATTAAAGCTCTATTTACTAAATTTTAGGATCCAATTTATTTAAATATAAATTTAATTGTTCCTTGTTATATAGTGATAACAAAAAGTTTTGTTTTGAACCAGGATATTTGTGGTAAATATAATGTAACATCTCTTTCATTTCTTGTCTTTGCGTATATCCATCATTTGGACAACCTGATTTAATAATTGGAATATTTAATTCTTTACATGTTTTGCTAATATCTGATTCAAATGTTAAACAAAATGGTCTTATAAATGTTATTTCTGAATTTGTTAAATACATTTTAGGGTCAAATGTTGCTATTCTTCCTCCATGGATAATATTCATCAATAAAGTTTCGATTGCATCATCAGCGTGATGAGCAAAGGCAACTTTGTTACATCCTAATTCTTTGGCTTTTTTTATTACTGCTCCTTTTTTTAGTGTTGAGCATAGAGAACAATCAATTTTATCTTTATGCAGATTTAAATTTAAAATATCTTTAATTTTAGATTTATCTACTTCAATTTTTAGATTATATTTATTAAAATATTCATTCAAAATATTAAAATCATCTTCACCGAAATTTAAATCAACGTGAACACCTATGATATCAAATTTTTTATGATAAGTATTTTCATAGAGATATTGATAAAGATATAAAACATATAATAATAAACTAGAATCTTTGCCACCTGATAAACCGACAGCAATCTTGTCGTTTTCATTAATTAAATTAAACATTTCATCAGCTTTTCTTACTGATGAGAGAATCTTTTTTATTGGCATAACCTAATTATATCGCATGTTATAATTTTGTTAGTATGTCATATGCTTTATATATAAATAAGCCTAAAGGTATCACTTCTTTTGATGTTTGTTATAAATTAAGAAGAGTTTTAAATTCTAAAAAAATAGGGCACACAGGTACTTTAGATCCTAATGCAACAGGTGTCATGATTGTATTGTATAATTCTTCAACTAAAGCTAATCAATTTCTTGTTTCAGATTCAAAAGAATATATTTGTAGAGTTAAATTAGGCATTGAAACAGATACATTAGATATTGATGGAAAAATTATCAATAAGGAAGATTGTAAATCTCCTAATAAAGATGTTTTAGTTAATACATTAAATTCTTTTGTAGGCAAGCAAAGTCAGATTGTTCCTATTACAAGCGCTGTTAAGGTAAATGGTAAAAAATTGTATGAATATCAAAGAAATAATATACAGGTTGATCTTCCATGCAAAGATATTGAAGTCCATAATATTGAGTTAATTGATATGGATGAATATTCTTTTACTTTTAAAACTAAAGTTTCATCAGGCACTTATATTCGCGCCTTAGCTAGAGACATTTTAATTAAATTAAACTTAATAGGTACTGTTGAAGAATTAACACGTACGATGATTGATGACATTAGCGTAGATGAATGCGATGATTTCAATGATGTTCTTGAGGGCAATTATCATAATCATGATTTATTGGATATTATGTCCAGAAGATATGTTACATATGATTATGAAAAGATTAATGATGTAATTAATGGAAAAAGAATCAAATTAGAGATAAATGCTGATAAAGTAGTTATCGTACATGATAATGTTTTATATGCTATTTATCAAAAAGATGGCGATATGTATAAATGCTTAAGAGGATTGCTATGAGAAAAGTGTATATAAATGATTTTAATGTTCCTAATCTTAATAAAAATGTTGCTTGTATAGGTTATTTTGATGGTGTTCATAGAGGACATCAAGCTCTTATTAATTTTACTAAATATTTATCATCAATTAATGATGTTAACTCCATGGTTATTTGCTTTGATCCTGATCCAATTGATGTTATATCTGCTGATGATAAACATTTACATTTATTATCAAAGAAAGATAGATTTGATAGTTTTAAAGAAGTAGGTATCGATACAGTTTGTATTATTAAATTTAACAAAGAACTAATGAATTTAAGTCCCGTTGAGTTTATTAATAAGTTTTTATTAAAACTTAATATTGATACTCTTATTTGTGGCTATGATTTCCATTTTGGTTATTTAGGTAAAGGGGATTATAAATTGCTTTCTAAATATATAAACACAGTTGTAATTGAGCAAATATCATATTATGGTAAAAAAATATCTTCTACTAGAATTCGAAATGCTGTGTATGAGGGCAATTTTAAGCTTGCTAGCAAGCTTTTAGGCTATGATTACTCATTAACCTTAAAAGTCATAAATATTGCTGTAAAAGGACGTAAATTGCTTGTTGAGGCTATATGTAAAGATAAAGATTTAATAATACCTAAAGATGGCAATTATAATGGCTATTATATTAGAAATAGACATTTTTATTTTAATGATGTTAAAGATATATCAAAAAATGATGAAATTTTACTAGTATTTAAAAATGAATGAGATTTTTAGACAAAGAGTTAACGCATATTTTAAAGATGATGCAGAAAAATATCTAGATTTAATTAGTAAACCTTGTACACAAGGATTCTTTTTAAATACTACTAAAGCATCAAAACAGCAAATTTTAGATTTAATTGATTTTCCATATTCTAGTTCTGATTTAACTGAATATTCTTTTTATCATTCAAGTGATGGTATAGGTAAAACTAAAGTATATGAATTAGGTCTAATCTATCCACAGGAGATAGCTGCTTCAATTCCTTCAACTAAAATAGACACAAAAGGAGTGAAACTTGTAGTTGATTTATGTAGTGCCCCTGGTGGTAAAACAATTAATGTTTTAAATAAAATATCCAAAGACTCTATTTGCATTTGTAATGATGTTTCGTACAAAAGGGCACTAACATTATCTTCTAATCTTGAAAGACTAGGTTTAGATAATGTTGTAATTACTTCAAAAGATACAAAAGAATTATCTTATCAATTAGAAAACTATGCTGATTTAGTCATATTAGATGCTCCTTGTTCTGGGGAAGGAATGATTAGAAAATACCCTGAGATATTATATGATTATTCTATTAATAATATTAATAATTTAGCTAGTATTCAAAAAGAATTATTAGAAGATGCATATCGAATTCTTAAATGTGGTGGGCAATTATTATATAGTACATGTACTTATGCTTTTGAAGAAGATGAAAACCAAATAATTCAATTTTTAAATAATCACGAAGATATGGAAATTATAGATTTAGGTAATAGTTATTCATCTACTTTAAAAGGAACTATTAAATTATCGCCATTAACCAATACAGAAGGGCAGTTCATTTGTTTAATGCGTAAAACAAGAGGTTTATCACACTCAATTAATTTATTAAAACCTATTAAAGAAAAAATAGTTGACGATTTTATTTCAGATAATCTAAATATTGATAAATATTATCTATATAAAATTGATAATCGCTATTATATGTCAATAATTCCATTACCGGATTTAAAAAATAAAATAATTAGAAATGGTATTTATGTTGGCGATATTATCAATAAAAGATTTGAACCAAATCACAATTTTTATCGTTCTAATAGTTTGATTTCTAAATATAAATATTCATATGATTTATCAAATGAAGAATACGATAAATTTATATCAGGTAATGAAATAAGAGTAAATTTAGAAAACCATTATTATCAGTTGACTTACAGTGGCTTATCCTTAGGATTTGGAAAATGTTCAAATAAACAACTCAAAAATAAATATCCTAAAGGTCTTCGAATCCATAATTAAAGAATTGCATTTAAGCAATTCTTTTATTTTTATTAATTTAAATTTTTTTATATTATCTAAAAATTTTGTTTATTTTTTTAGAAACACTTTGTCCATTATAAGTTGCTGTAATTGTTGTGCTTGATCCAGTGAATGAGTAAATATATACGGCATCATTGTCGTAATCCCATGAGGCTTCTTGGTCGCTGATTGTAAATCTAATATCTTTTACTTTGACATTTGTATAGAATTCAACAACGTACGTATCTCCGTCCATATCTAAATCACCAAATTCAAATTCAAAATCGTCTTCTACATAGTATTCAGTAATTGTGTATTTTACTCTAGATGAAGCATTTACTACATCACCTGGACTGTATGTATTTTTCTTAGAATCCTTTATTTCAATTTTAGATTCATTTCCTTTTTTTAGTTCATATGAAGCATCCATTCCATTAGCTCTGAACCAATCTCTCAATTCTTCACCAGAATATCCTCTTGGAATAATTAATGCATCATCTACAGATATCGTCTTAGACCATTTACCCTTATTTGAATTTATCTTTGCTCCTGAGAATCCATAGTAAACTTCTACGTTAACTGTTGATTCACCAAATGGTAATTCGATATCTTCTGTACAATCTTCATCATCAGATTCGATTGTGTCTTTATAGTAGACTTCTCCATCTTGGATTACTTCAACATCTGCTTTGTATACAACATCACCATATACCCATGCCACGTCAAACATCTTGTTGCCTCTTCCAGACCATGCTACTGTTCCATCTGATCTTTTTAAAGATATATCTTGAGTGTGATCATCACTAACAGCGTCTTTATCTGGATATTCAGGCCATTCAATAGATATTCTTTGGCTTGCAGTATCGATATGAACATCAAAATCATCAGTCATATCTTCAACTTTTGCATTAAGATTAACTAACTTAGCATTTTCTGTTTTAATCTCACCAGTTGTTATATATTGTTCATCCATGCCTTCAATTACAGAAGCGTATGGCCATGTACCAATTATATGTTTAATTGTAGTAACACCTGTTGATGGTTTTTCAATCTTGACTGGTGTTTCATCACAATTTTCAACTGTAGAATCAAGTATTAGATTAGTAATTCTTGCTTGAATTCTTTGATAGAATACATTTTCAGAAATATAAGATTGTTTTCCTACTTGAGCTTTGTCGTAACCTGTCCATGTTGATACCGTATAAGCACTTGTACCAGCACATAACCAAGAGTCTTTTCTTGAACCATATGGAATACCATAATATTCGCCTTCATCTTCCCATGTACTTGTACCAGTCTTGCCATATACTGGATAAGAATCTTTAACTACATCGTATGATCCACCATATTTTTGGATATTAGAATATAACAATGTATCTGTTAAATATGCTGCAGCTTCAGATAAGATTTGCTTTGATTTAGTAGAAACAGTAATAGGTGATTTTCCATTAGTAAATTCAATTTTTTCAATACAATGTGGTTCATTATACGTTCCTAAGTTCAATAACATAGAATATGCTGCAGCCATTTGCTTAGGTGAAGCTGTCATATTAAAACCACCAATAGCACTTTGAATATCAAAGGTATCTAATGTTGTATCGTAACCTAATGATTGTAGGTAATCAACACAATATTCTTCACCTTTAGCATCTATAACGGCTTGTAAAGTTTGAATTGCACAAGTATTTATAGAACTTCCTAAGGCATCATACAAAGTTACGTCTCCTTTATAAGTACCATCTGAGTTCGTTATTCTTATATCTGTTCCAGCATAGAAAATTGGCCTATCAGTAATTACATGAGATGTGGCCCAACCTAAATTTTCAAATGCAAGTGAATAATCAAGTATTGGCTTAATTGATGAACCGACTTGTCTTCTTAAACTAGTCGCATGATTCAACAACATTTGTCCACCATTCGCATAGCTTCTACCACCAAGGATACCAATGATAGCACCTGTTTGGTTATTTATACATATAGATGCACATTCAAAATATTCATCTGGGAATTCAAAATCATCAACAGCACCAACTTCAATTTTATCCATTGTTTCTTGGACACCTTTATTCATATGTGTATATATATGCATTGTTGTTGAATATGGATCTAATCCTGTTAGATCATATACTTCTTCAACTACTGCATCGATATATGCCTGATAAGGGATTGCGTTAGATGCATCACCATCATTTGTCTTAACGGCATTTGTATCTGGATCTACTAACAAATCTTCAATTCTTGTAGATAATCCTAGTTGATATTGAACGTTACTGATGTAACCATGTTTATGCATTAAATATAAAACGTCATCTTTTCTAGAATTTGCTGCTTCTAAATTATAGAAAGGGTTGTAGTAGTTTGGCGCATTAATTACGCCAGCTAACATTGCTGCTTCAATATAATTGACATCGCTTATTGGTTTATTAAAGTAGTATTCACTAGCTTTAGCGATACCTCTAATATTTCTATCTCCACCGAAGTTTAATTTATTAACATATTGTTCAAAGATTGTCTTTTTAGAAACGTTTCTTTCTAAGTCCATTGCTAAAGCAATTTCTTGAACTTTTCTTTTTACACCTGATGCACCACTTCTTGATGCCTCTTCTCCAGTTGCATCATCTGTAAAATATGTATTTTTTACAAGTTGCATTGTGAAGGTTGAACCGCCTTGAGAGAATGACATCGTCTTAATGTTTTCTAGGAAAGCCTTAGTAAAACGAGGAAGGTCAAAACCATTGTGTTCAAAGAATCTTGAGTCTTCGACTGCAACAAAGGCGTCAACAACGCAATTAGGTAAATCTTCATATTCTATATTTTGTCTAATTGTTAAACCAAGTTCAGCTATAACATCACCTTCAGAATCATATACTATTGAAGATTCTTGAGGGTCGAAATCAGATAAATTTAATGTTGGTTTGTCTTTTAACATTACCATTATGACGCCAATACCAATACATACACCAACCAATGCTAAAGCAGCTAGGCATGATAAGATAGCAGCCCATAAATTCAGTTTATTTACTTTTCTTTTCTTTTTTGTTGTAACTGGTTTATTTGTTTTAGGTTCCATAAATTTACTCCTATAGATCAAAAACTTCATCTATTACTTTAAGATAGTCACAAGGAATTGCTAATCCTCTGTGTTTGATTTGATATCCTTTTTCTTTAATCCAATCATAGGGAAGTGATTTCCTTGTTGAATCATTATAAAAGGAGATAAAATCATTCCCCTTTATTAAATAATCTTTTTCATATGCGCTCATTCTAAGTACAATAAACGCAATAGCCCCGTGTTTAATGACATCAGTTAAATGTTTAACCTGATGTGGATGTATAGATGAGAAGGGAAAAGAAGTAGTTGAATTACATTCTTTAGCTTCGAAATCTATATATTTACCTTTATATATACCGTTATAATCTGTGGTACTAGGTAATTTAAAGTAGGCTTCTGTAATCTTAGCAGCGCTTCTTTTAGGATAGTCAACATTCACAATCGTAATAGGAGTAGGTTTCTTATGAATTACAGCTATTCCTTCCCCGAGATATGTTTTATTCGATAGATTTAAATCATCTTCAAGAGACATACCTCTTTTAGCTTGTGAAGTGTTTGGCTTTATGTACTTTTTGTTGCTGTTAGGATAGTTCATTTAGCCTCTTATTTATTATAAATTATATCTTTTTAAATTACTATCAACTTGAATGTGCATATAAATTAGGATAAAATATTCACTGAGGAATACTATGGAAAAATTAAATTTAACACCAGAAGAAATTCTAAACAAACAGTTTGATGTTGATTTTAAGGGCTATACACCAGGTGATGTTGACGCATTTTTAGATTTAGTACTTGAAGACTATCAAAAGATGGAAGACAATGTTCAAGAATTACTAGATTTAGTTGCTTCATTACAAGATAAAATTAAAGCTCTTAATGCAGAGAAAGTTGAACTTGAAGGTAGATCTAAAGCATTTGATTTGTCTAATACAACTTCATATAGTTCTTTAGATATCTTGAAGAGAGTTTCTCGTTTAGAAGAACAAATGTATCGCAACAACAAATAACATTAAGATAATCGCTAGTATATTACTAGAGGAAAGTCCATGCTCGCACATCCTGCGATGGATGTAGTGTTTAAGCTAAGTGAAACAATAAGCTTAGGTAACGTAAGTTAACGGCTGGTAATATTCCTAAAAGGAAACTCATGGAATTAGCCTATAAAAGTGTCAAAGAGACGAACTTAATAGAAATATTAAGAGTGGAACGTGATAAACCCCTTAAGCGAGAAACCCAAATTTGGTAGGGGAACTTGTGAAGACGAACTGAAGTTATTCATGAGGTGCATTGCACAGATAAATGATTATCTAATACAGAACATGGCTTATTAAATGTTATTGTAAAAATGGTTTCTAACCATTTTTTTATTTTATCTGCATATGCTAAAATAATAAGGATGAATTTACCTAATAAACTTACATTATTTAGAATATTTTTAGTACCAATTTTATGTTTACTTTGGTTATTTCCTTATGATAATTTTTATTTTTCATTTGGTTATTTAAATTTAGGTTTTATAAGTTTACCTGTTATAAATCTAATTGTATTAGTTTTATTTTGTTTGGCTTCAATTACAGATTTATTAGATGGCCAGATTGCTAGAAAAAAGGGATTAGTTACGACGTTTGGTAAGTTTGCTGATCCTATTGCGGATAAATTATTAGTTAATTCTATGCTTATTATTCTTGCATATAAACATATGATTCCTGTTGTTCCATGCGTTTTGATGATCACTAGAGATATTGTTGTAGATGGCTGTAGAATGATTGCTGCTCAAAACGGTGTTGTAGTTTCAGCAGGAATACTTGGTAAATTGAAAACTGCGCTTCAAATGATTACCATTATTGTTGTTTTATTAGATAATCTACCTTTTGAACTGTTTGGTATTCCAATGGATGAAATATTAATTTGGTTTACGGCATTTGTTTCTGTTGCGGGTGGATATTCATATTTTATGCAATTAAAAGAATATATTTTTCAATCAATGTAAAATGGAGGCTTTATGGCAAAAGAAAAAGAAATTGAAGAAGTTAGTGAAGATAAAAAAGAACAGTTATTAAATGAAGCGTTAAAACAAATTGAAAAAACTTATGGCAAAGGCTCTATTATGAAACTTGGGGAGCATGCCAATGTTGATGTTGATGCAATTTCTACTGGTTCATTGGCTATTGATGCTGCTCTAGGTGTTGGTGGTTTACCTAAAGGACGTATTATTGAAATTTATGGTCCAGAATCTTCTGGTAAAACTACTTTAGCTTTACAAACTATAGCTGAATGTCAAAAGAAGGGCGGCAAAGCTGCATTTATTGATGCTGAACATGCAATTGATCCTCGCTATGCTAAAGCATTAGGTGTTGATATTGATGATTTAGTATTATCTCAACCTGATTCTGGTGAACAAGCACTAGAAATTGCTGAAGTCTTAATTAAGTCTGGTGCTATTGATCTTATTGTTATTGACTCTGTTGCCGCATTAGTTCCTCAAGCAGAACTAGATGGTGAAATGGGCGATTCTAACATTGGTTTGCATGCTAGATTAATGTCAAAAGCTATGAGAAAGTTGGCTGGTGCTATGAATTCTAATGGCTGTACAACTATCTTTATTAACCAATTAAGAGAAAAAGTTGGCGTTATGTTTGGAAATCCTGAAGTAACTACTGGTGGCCGTGCTTTAAAATTCTATTCAACTATTAGAATGGAAGTAAGAAAATCTGAAGCAATTAAGGATGGACAAGATGTTATCGGTAATAAAGTTAATGTTAAGATTGCTAAGAATAAGGTTGCTCCACCATTTAAGACATGTTCTATCGAGGTTTATTATGGCGAAGGAATCTCACATATCTCTGAAATTATCAATTTAGGTACCGATTTAGGATTTATTGATAAATCTGGTTCTTGGTATTCGTATAATGGCGAAAAGATAGGCCAAGGAAGCGAAGCGGTTAGAGCATTCTTAAAGGCTCATCCTGAAATAGATAAAGAAATTACAGAAAAAATCAAAGAAAAGTTATTCGCTAAAGAATAAAATACAAAATAAACTCTATGTTTAACTAAAATTAAGCATAGAGTTTTATTTTAGACTAGTAAAAAGGGACATTTTGTTATAGAATTGAAAAGGGTAAAACCTATATAAAGTAATACTATGGAGGTATAAAAATGAGTAATTTGATAAGTATACCTTCCATTTTAATCGGATTAGTTGTTGGCGTTATTATTGTTTGCGCTATTAATTTAGTTATCAAAAACAATGCTAAAGCCGAAGCTAAAAAAGTCTTAGATGAAGCAAATAATCAAGCTAAAAACACTGTTAAACAGGCTGTTTTAGACGGAAAAACACAAGTTTATGATTTAAAGCTTCAAGCTGAAAAAGAAATCAAGGAAAGAAAAGGCGAATTACAGAGCCAAGAAACAAAATTATTAAGAAGAGAAGACTCTCTTAATTTCCGTGATGAAAATTTAACACAAAAAGAAAAGAAATTAGACGAAAAGTTAAAGAAAGCTGAAGACAAACAAGCTCAACTAGATAAAATGGAAGAAGATTTGCAATCTCGTATTAATGGACAGATTGCCCTTTTAGAAAGAGTTTCTAATATGTCTCAAGAAGACGCTAAAAAAGAACTAATGGATGTTGTTGAAAAGCGTATTCAAGGAGAAGTTGCTAACTACATTCGTGAACAAGAAGAAGAAGCTAAGCAAAATGCTAAAGAATTATCTAGAGAGATTATAGCTACAGCTATTCAAAGATATTCTCAAGATGAAACAATTGATAGAACAGTTTCTGTTGTTTCGCTTCCTTCAGAAGAAATGAAAGGTAGAATTATCGGTAGAGAAGGTAGAAATATTCGTGCTATCGAACAAGCTACTGGTGTTGATTTGATTATTGATGATACTCCTGAAGCTATAACTGTTTCTTGTTTTAATCCTATTAGAAGAGAAATAGCTAGATTGTCTCTAGAACAATTGATTAGAGATGGACGTATCCAACCTGGCAGAATTGAAGATGTAGTTAATAAAACTGCTGCTGATATGGATAATACGATTATGAAGTTAGGTGAAGATGCTTGTTTCAAACTTCAAATTGGTAAGATGGATAAAGAGTTAATTAAACTTATTGGTCGTATGAGATACAGATATTCATATGGTCAAAACGGTTTAGAACATTCAATAGAAGTTGCTTCTTTTGCTGGTGTAATGGCTGCTGAACTAGGCTTGAATCAAAACTTAGCTAAACGAGCTGGTTTATTACATGATATAGGTAAAGCTGTCGATTTCGAACAAGAAGGAACTCATGTTGAATTAGGTGCTAAGTTAGCTAAAAAATATAACGAAAGACCTGAAATTATTAACGCTATAGAATCACATCATGGTGATGTTGAACCTAATAATTTATATTCATATTTAGTTGCTGCTGCTGATACTTTATCTGCTGCTAGACCTGGTGCTAGATATGAAGGCATTGAAAATTATATTAACAGACTTGAATCATTAGAAAAGATTGCTAATGAATTTGAAGGTGTTGATAAAGCTTATGCTATTCAAGCTGGTAGAGAAATTAGAGTTATGGTTGTTCCTGAAAAGGTTGATGATTCTAAGTGTTTCTTAATCGCTAGAGAAATAAAAGATCGTATCGAAAATGAATTAACTTATCCTGGTCAAATCAAGGTTACAGTTATTCGTGAGATGCGTGCTAATGAAACGGCTAAATAATGAGAATTCTATTTATTGGTGATATCGTTGGTAAAAGTGGAAGAGACATTGTCTCTTCACTTTTATATTCTTTAAAAGTTGAATATAACATAGATTTAGTTATCGCCAATGGTGAAAATAGCGCTCATGGAAAAGGGATTACATACAAAATTTATAATCAATTAATAAATGATGGTGTCGATTATATAACGATGGGTAATCATACTTTTTCTAAAAAAGAAATATTTGACCATATTGATGAAATGGATGCTTTGATAGTTCCTTTTAATCATGAAAAAAGAACTTGTGGTAAATATTATCGATTTATTGATTACAACAATATTAGATTTTGTTTAACTAATATTTTAGGTAATGCTTTAATGGGTGAATCCAATATATCAATGTTTGATTCTATGGACCAAATTATTAAAGAAACATCAAATAATAATGTTGATTTCTATTTTGTTGATTTACATGCTGAAACAACAGCTGAAAAGCGTATATTTGCTGAATACTACAAGGATGTTGCGAAGGTTGTTGTTGGAACTCACACTCATGTACAAACCGCTGATGAAAGAATGATTAATGATGTTGCATTTATTAGCGATGTGGGTATGTGTGGAACTTATGATTCAGTTATTGGTAGGGATATTAGTGAATCTGTTAACGCAATGCTTACCAGTCAAAAATCTCAATATACTATTGCAGAGGGTGATGCTATATTCTGTGCAGTAATAATTGAGATTGATGATATTCTTAAGAAGCCTATATCAATTGAAAGACTTCAATTTAGACCATATTAGTTCTATAAAAATGAATCTAGCTTGTTGCTAGATTCATTTTTTATTTAAGTTTATTAATTATTTCGTTTAGATCAAATTTATTTTCTTTAAATTTGATTTCGATACTATCATCTTGATTATATCTTGGTATTAGATGGATATGAGTATGCATAACTGTTTGTCCAGCAACCTCGTTAGTATTAATCAAGAGATTCATACCGTTGCAATTAAGCTTATTTTGAAGCATTTGAGCAACTTTTTGTGCTTTTGCCATTAATGATGCATATTCTTCGTTTGGCATCTCTAGGAAGTTCTCATAGTGTTTCTTTGGCATTACTAGAGTGTGTCCATAAGTTGTTTGAGAAATATCCAAGATTGCTAGTGTATCTTCGTCTTCATAAACTTTGCTTGATGGTATATTACCATTGATTATTTCACAAAAGATGCACATTTATTTACTCCTCAGTAGTCATTAGATCATACAAATCTTGATCGAAATATTCAATATTCAATTTAGAGAATAATTCATCTTTGATAGAATCTAATGTAATAGTTTCTGCTTTTACACTAATATAGTCTTCTTTATAATTATTAACGTCATTATCAACGATATTAACTATATTGTATTGTTTAACTTCTATCTCATTTCCTTCATCGTCAGCAGATGTTGTAGATGATTCAATAATTGAAGAAATGCCAGTTTGTGTTGCTGAATTGATGTATTCCTTAACTTCTAATAGTAAATCATCTGAATCTAATGCAATAAATTCTGAACAATCTGCTTCATATCCGTTTTCTGCAGCAGCAGTTGCAAAGTCTTTTCCTGAATTTACATCTTCAATCATCTTTTTAGCTGCTTCTTCATTGTCGAAATAAACATTTTGAATCTTAACTGGTTTATCTACTGTTACATATTCATCATAATGATCAGATACGTAGTTTTTAACTATTTGAAATTGAACTAAGTCATCTTGATACATCTTAGTAAATGCATCTAACGAACCATAATATGAAATTATTGTTTCTTCTAGACCATAATCTACCATCAATTGAGTATATTCTTCAGCTTCTGCCTTATAGTCATCTGGATTTATATTTTCTTTATTTGCAATATAATTAATCAATTCGTTATTAATAGTTGTAGAAGAAGTTAATTTTAATACTGCATATAAATCACCTTTAGTATATGTTGTACCTGGACCTGAAAAGATTACTTCATCTTCATCTGATACTTTAGAATAACTTGCTTTATTATTACAAGCCGTTAAAGCTAATAAGCAAATTAATAATATTACTATTTTTTTCATCTTATTCAGCCTCACTTTCTAGAACCATATTAATATAATCAATTAAATTTTGTTCTTTAATTTCAAAACCTAATTCACTAGCTTTATCTTGTAAAGCTTGTACTGGAGTAGTAGGGAAGTTATTTTCAATTGTTGAAATAAAATCACTTACATCTAATAAATCTTCAACTTTGTTAGAATAGTTCCAAATAATATGATATCCATATTGTGATGTAACTACATCAGATACTTCACCATCTTCTAAAGACATTGCTGCATCGTAGAATTCTTTAACATATTTAGTTGTAGAACCTTCAGATTCTGGATCAAAGCTTGTGTCACAGATACCAAGATATCCATAACTAGAAGCAGAACCATCATCAGACATTTCATAAGCTACTGTTTGGAAATCTTTTGTTTTTAATGCTTCTTGAACATCTGCTAATTTTTGTTTTTCTTCATCAGTTGGATTATTAATATCTGCTACAGTAACTAAGATTTGATAAATTATTCTTGGATTTGTTTCATCAATTGTTGATTTAAGATATTTATCATAATCTGCCATATAGTAATCTTTCATTAATTGGTTTTGTTTATAACCTAAAATGTAGTATTCAGTTAAATCATCAGAACCATTAATAAAACCATAGCTTCTTAAATCAGAATCGATTTGTTCTGTTGTATAACTTTGTAATACATAATAAGCGTTATAAGCAGCTGAATTTTCCATTTCTTCAGTAGTTTCAACAGCCTTATTTAGTACTGCACGTTGATATTGTGTGTATTCTGCAATAACACCTGCTTTTAATCCTTGAGATTCATCATTATATAAAT
Organism: Erysipelotrichaceae bacterium; assembly: GCA_030531215.1. Lineage (GTDB taxonomy): Bacteria > Bacillota_I > Bacilli_A > Erysipelotrichales > Erysipelotrichaceae > Colivicinus. The sequence goes on along the minus strand of JAUNNY010000002.1, from coordinate 37,968 downwards.
CTTCATATAATTGATCAGCTGTAATATCTTGATCATCAATACTGTAGGCTATGTATTTACCATCAACTTGTTTATTTGATACAAATATTTCTCTATTTTGGTAAGAGTCATATGCGTATGCACCAATAAATACTAAAAATACTATGGCTAATAATCCTACAAACCAATACTTTTTAAATAATTCTTTTTTGTCCATAGTTTTCTCCTTTTCAACCATTCAATTATATAATTTTTAAGTACTTATATTCAATTAAGTTTATATATTTCAGTTAAGTTTCATATTTTGATATAGATAGTAATTTAACCTTATCAGTTTTGTAGATGTTATAATTAGATGGGTGAAAAATATGAATAGTTTAGTTATTAAAGATTTACATGTATCAATTGATGATAAAGAGATTCTAAAGGGTATTGATTTGAAGGTTAATGAAGGTGAAATTCATGCCATCATGGGACCTAATGGAAATGGTAAATCTACGCTTTTACAGACGATTATGGGTCATCCTTCATACATAGTTACAGCTGGTTCCATTACATATAATGGCGAAGATGTTTTGAAGATGAGTGTTGATGAAAGAAGTAAAAAAGGCTTGTTTTTAGCTATGCAATATCCAAAAGAAATTGCTGGTGTAACGAATTCTGATTTCTTAAGAGCTGCTATTAATGCCAGATTAGATAAAAATATATCTTTATTTAAGTTCATAAAAGAAATGGATAAAGGTATCTCTTCCTTAAAGATGAAGGAAGATTTAGCACATCGTTTTGTAAATGATGGTTTTTCTGGCGGTGAAAAGAAAAGAAATGAAATTTTACAGATGATGATGCTTAAACCTAGTATCGCTATGTTAGATGAAATAGACAGTGGTTTAGATGTTGATGCTATTAAATTAGTATCTGATTCGATTATTAATATGAAAAATGAAAATAATATGGGATTAATCGTCGTATCTCATTATGAAAGATTTTTTACATCAATTAAGCCTACACATGCTCATGTTATCGTTGATGGCAAGATTGTTGTTGAAGGTGATAGTGAATTAGTTATGAAAATTGATAACGATGGTTATGATTGGCTATATGATGAGTTAAAGATTCAACCCGTTAAAGAAAATAGACCTTTAGTATATTCTTTAGGCACATGTGCTAAAAATCCAAGAGGTAATAATGCCTAGTATTACAATTAAAGATAATTCGCTTTTTGAAATAAATAAATCTTGTACTTTAATTATTAAAAGCGATGAAGTTAATATTGAATATAATCTTAAAGATGGTGAATATAATATTCTTATTTTTAATGATGCTGATTGTAATATTGTTATAAATGATAAAGGTCACATAAATAATTCGATTGTTAAATTAAATTATTTAGAATTAAATAATTATGATTATATTCAAAATAGTAATGTTGAAGTTGATAAATCATCTCAACTTTTTGTTGTTTCTACATATTTAGGTGTCAATTCTAAAAAAATTATTTATGATTTGGTGAATGCTGGTAAAGATACTGTAATAGATATAACTAATAATATTATTTGTTTAGATAAAGCAGATTTTTCCTTAGATTGCATTGGAACAATAAAGAATGGTGCTAAAAGAAGTATTTGTCATCAAAAATCTCATTGCTTAACATTAGATAATCCTAAAAAGGCTAGAGTATTGCCGGTATTAAATATTGATGAAAATGATGTTGAAGCATCTCATTCGCTTTCTTCTGGTACATTAGATGAAGATATCTTATTTTATATGAATTCACGTGGTTTAGATAAGAAAGCGGCTTTAGGTTTAATCTTAAGATCTTATTTAATGCCTAATGATAATTATTATGATGGTTTCATTGATGGGGATACTATAAAAACACTTGTAGAAGGGAAGGTAAATCATTTATGTTCGATATAAATAAAGTTAGAAATGATTTTCCTATGATTAGGAATAATCCTAATCTTATCTATTTTGATTCTAGTGCGACATCTTTTAAACCTCAATGCGTAATTGATGCTATAAACAAATATTATTCTTTTGACAATGTGAATATTCATCGTGGAGATTACGATATATCTTATCGTGTTTCTAAAGCTTATGAAGATACCAGAAAGAATATAGCTAAGTTTATTAATGCGGATGATGAAAGATGCATTATTTATACAAATGGTGCTACTTCTTCTTTAAATTTATTAGCTTATGGATATGGTAAAAAATATTTAAAGAAGGGCGATGTAATCTTAACTTCATATGTTGAGCATGCATCCAGCATTCTTCCTTGGTTCAATGTATGTAAAGAAACTGGAGCTTCTATTAAATATGTTCCTTTAAATGCTGATGGTAGTTTTAATATTGATAAATATAAAGAATGCTTTAATGACAATATAAAAATTGTCGCATTACCTTATGTTTCTAATGTTTTAGGATATATTTATCCTGCTAAAGAAATTATTAATATTGCTCATAAATATAATGCCATAGTTTCTTTGGATGGTGCACAAGCAGTCCCTCATATTAAAGTTGATGTATCAGATTTAGATGTAGATTTTTTATCATTTTCATCTCATAAAATGTTAGGCCCAGCTGGTGTTGGTGTTTTATATGGCAAATATGAATTACTAGATATGATGGATCCTTTGTATTATGGCGGTGATTCAAATGCAAGATTTGATATTGAAGGTAATTTGATACTTAAAAATATACCTTATAAGTTTGAATCTGGTACGCCATGCATTGAAGGTATCTTAGGATTAAATAGTGCAATTAATTATCTTAATGAAATTGGAATTGATAATATTGCTGAATATGATGAAGAATTGACTAAATATTTAATTGACAAATTATCTAGTTTAAATAATGTAACTGTATATAATTCTGCTTCTACAACTGGTATTGTTACTTTTAATGTAAATGGTGTTTTTGCTCAAGATGCTGCTAGTTATTTTAATAAGAATTCTATTGCTGTTAGAAGTGGTAATCATTGTGCCAAATTACTTCATAATGTTATTGGTATAAATGACACTATTAGAGCAAGCTTATATTTTTATAATTCCAAAGAAGAAATTGATAAGTTTATTGATATAGTTAAAGATACTACAATCGAAAAATGTGTGGAGAGTATATTATGATGGATAAAGAAATTAAAAGAGAAATAATGTTAGATCATTATTCAAACCCAAATAATAAAGCAACTATTGATGATGAATCATATAAGAGTCTTCATAATGCTTCTGATTCATGCATAGATGATATTACTGTTTTTATGAAAGTTGAAAATGATAAAATCGTTGATACTAAATTTGATGGAGTTGGCTGTACTATATGTACTGCATCCACTGATATCATGTGTGATTTGGTTACCGGCAAAACTTTAGACGATGCTAAAGCAATTATTAATGAATACTATAATATGATTGATGAAAAGCCTTTTAATGAAGATGTATTAGATGAAGCTAATGCGTTTGATACTCTTTATCAACAAGCTAACAGAATTAAATGTGGTACGATTGGTATTCATGCGATTGAGGATTTGATTAAAGAATATGAAAAATAGTGATATTTTAAAATCTCAAGATGAATATAAATATGATTTTAAAGACGAAGATGTCACTATTTTTAATACTGGAAAAGGTCTTTCTGAAGAAGTTATTAGACAGATAAGTGCTGCTAAACAAGAGCCCGAATGGATGTTAGAGTATCGTTTGACTGCTTATCGAAAATTTGTGGAAATGCCTTTACCTAGTTTTGGTCCTGATTTAAAAGACATTGATTTTAATGATTTTACTTATTATAAAAAGCCTAGTCAAAAAGTTGAAAAATCATGGGATGAAGTTCCTGAAACAATTAAATCTACTTTTGAAAAATTAAAAATACCTGAGTCTGAACAAAAGTTTTTGGCTGGTGTTTCAACTCAATATGAATCTGAAGTTGTTTATCATAATATGCTTAAAGAAGTAGAAGAGAAGGGTGTTCTTTTCTTTGATACGGATACAGCACTAAAAATGTGTCCTGACATCTTTAAAGAGTATTTTGGAAAAGTTGTTTCTTATGCTGATAATAAGTTTGCTGCATTGAATGCTGCAGTATGGTCTGGTGGGTCTTTTATTTATGTTCCTAAAGGTGTTAAATTAGAAAAACCTTTGCAATCATATTTCCGTATTAATTCTGAACAAATGGGTCAATTTGAAAGAACATTAATTATTTGTGATGAAGGCTCTGATTTACATTATGTTGAAGGCTGTACTGCTCCTAAGTATTCGCAAGATTCATTACATGCAGCTGTTGTTGAAATTTTTGTTAAGAAGAATGCTAAATGCCGTTATTCAACCGTTCAGAATTGGTCTCCTAATATCTTAAATCTAGTTACTAAACGTACTTTAGTAGAAGAAAATGGTGTTATGGAATGGATTGATGGTAATGTCGGATCACATATCAATATGAAATATCCTGCCTGTATATTAGCAGGTGAATATGCCAAAGGTGTTTGCATTTCTATTGCTGTTGGTTCTTATAAACAAATACAAGATGCTGGTGCTAAAATGATTCATTTAGCTCCTCATACTTCTTCTACTATCATATCTAAATCTTTAGCACGTACTGGTGGTAAGGTTAATTATCGTGGTTTGGTCTCTATCGGAAGTAAAGCTTTACATTCTAAAGCTAAAGTTGAATGTGATACTTTGATATTGGATGATATATCTAGTTCAGATACTATTCCAACTAATATTATTTCTAATAATACTTCTACTATTGAACACGAAGCTACTGTTTCAAAAATTTCCGAAGAACAGTTATTTTATTTAATGTCTAGAGGTTTATCTAAAGAAGATGCAACACAAATGATTATTTTAGGATTTATTGAACCATTTACGCGAGAATTGCCAATGGAATATGCTGTTGAATTAAATCAATTATTAAAGATAAATATGGAAGGTGCTATTGGTTAGCACCTTTTAAATTAATAAGACGCTATATAGCGTCTTATCTTACAGTAAATAATGATATTAATCCGATGATAGCTAATACTGGGAATGCTAGTCTTACTAAGCCAACTATCAAGGCAATTATCAGTATTATTGGTAAAAATATTAATACAAATAATACTTTCGCAAATCCCCAGGTTAGTTTAATTGCAAATATTGTCATTCTACCAAAGATTAAGATCATTAAACCAATAAACAATAATTCTAACATGTGCTTTCCTCCTTATTTAATGTTTTTTAACTTATTAAGAACGTCTATAACATCTTTTCTTAATTGTTCTATTTGTTTTTTAGAATCAGATATTCTAGAAAAGGCATATATATCAATGAAGAAATTATCAAATAAGATATCAACAAATTTAGTAAATTCATCAAAATTAACATAGGATACATTGCAATATACTATTACATCATTTAATTCTTTGTTAAAGTTGTTAAGCATATATTTTAGTTCTTCCATTTTGTTTTGGGCTGAATCTAATTTTGAATGTTTAAATATACTAGAAAATAAACTTCCATTTGATAACATATCGAAGATACCCCAGTTTTTAGCACTTTGTAAGTTCTCTAGTATATTGTCAATTATAGTTAATGTTTTTTCACCAACTAAAATTGCCTCATTTACTTGTACTGTTAGTTCATTCATTTCATTTCTCCTTGTAAAGCTTTCTTTACGATTTTCATTGTATAATTAGGTAATATAGTAAAAAAGGGTATTTATAGCGTAATAAGTATGTCTATTATGTTATTTTTGCGAAATAACTTATGGGAAGAAAATCTACTAAAGAAAGTAAAAACATTTATCAAGAACTACGTGAATCATTAAATCTTACTAGAGAAAAAGCTAGTCAACTTTTAGATTTTATTTCCGATGATCGTATTGAAAAAATAGAGAATAATAAAACGCTTATTAGACCTGAAGAAGTTTTAAAAATGTCTGAAGTTTATCAAAATCCTGAATTAGTTAATTATTATTGTTCTCATGAATGTCCAATTGGCAAAAAATATGTACCAGAAGTTAAGAAAAAAGAGTTATCTCAAATAACTCTTGAAATGCTTGCGATACTAAATTCATTAGATTTGCAAAAGAATCGATTAATCGAAATAACCGTAGATGGCGAAATTAGTGATGATGAGCATAAAGATTTTGTAGAAATAAAAAGACAATTAGATGAAATGTCTAAAACAATAGCTTCATTATCTATGTGGGTAGATACTAAACTTAAAAAATAGAAAGCAATTCAGCTTTCTATTTTATTAATTCCACATTGCTGTATAATTTCCAGCGCCATTTCCTTCTTCGTTGTAGTAGTTATCCATTAATGTAACATATTCCCATTCAGAATTAGCTAGATTTGATTTTGGCGTTGTAACTACTTCTAAATCATTATCCCAATATTGATGAGCAACATATATGTTTTCTTCATCAACACCAACAACTATAGCTATTGTTCCTTCCCATGCGATAATATCTCCAGCTTGGATAGCATCAGGATCAATACTGCTTGTGCTGATTGCACCTCCATCGCCAACGCCAAGATCTGGAAGATTATATGCACCATCCCAAATACCAGCGCCTCCACCAACATCGCCAGGATCAAATCCTGCTTGATATAGACACCATGAGACATAACCGGAACAATCTAATCCATTAGGAATTACTCCACCAGCACCTGAAAACATTTCGCATCCCCAAATTTGTGGCCCTGAGACAAAACCGTTTGGATCTAATACATCATATTTTTCTTCACTTAAATATAATCCTTTATGATAAAATCTACCTTCACCATCAGCGTATGGATGTCCAGTAGAGCCTTCTAATCTTCCGTTTTCATAGAAATATGGCATACGATATTTAAACTCTAGGGCAAGGAATCTAGCGGCCGCAAGCACACCAGCTCTAGTTTTATAACCAGCATTCATTACTTTGGATTCAAGGACAGTGTCTAAGTATATGGCTTGTTCATTACTATATTGTCCACATGGCAATAGTTCTTTATTGTTATCTATATGAGCAGGTAAATATAAGTCTGATACAGATACTTCATATCTAGTTTGTGTATCGTCGTTATAGATTATAACTTCGCCATTGCTAACACCAACTAAATTACCATTATCTATTTTTGCAATATTTTCATCTTCGCTTGAACAATTATTACCGATTTCTTGTTTTGCACCAACGGCAATACAAATCGTTCCACCATCTACATATTTAGCAAGTTGTTCTTCTCTTTGTTTTTCATTATCTACTTCAATTTGTTGCTCTATTTCTTCTTTTTTAACCTCAACTGCTTTTTTAAAGTTATTTATAACAACGATTAAAAAGATTATCGCTATTACTAGTAATGATGCAACTATTGCTAAATGTTTTTTGTTAACTTTACGATGTTTTTTTGCCATAACTAATACCAAACAGGGGTATAATTACCATCTTTTAAATAGTAATCATCCATTAATACTATATAATCCCACTCAGAATTTTCAAGTTCTTGGAAGTTATTATAAGTTACAACTTCTAAATCATTAGCCCAATATGCTTGACCAACATATAATTTTTCTCCATCTATGCCGACTATCATTCCTATATGTCCTGAATAGCCTATTAAGTCACCAGCTTTTATTTCGCTATAATTAATATCTTTAATTTCAACAGCTTTTCCTAAATCTACACAGTCAAATCCTTCAGAGTCTATTCCGTATCCACCGCCAATATCTCCACAATCAAATCCCGCATTTAATAAAGCCCATGTGACTAAGCCAGAACAGTCAATGCCATTATAGTAGTCTCTATTTTCTGGAACCTCATACAAATCGCAACCCCATATAGCGGGTCCTTGACTTGAAACCTCAATATCATCAAATTTATCTTCACTTAAATATAAACCTACATGATAATATCTTCCTTCACCATCACATAATTGATGGCCAGTATTTGTATCCATTCTTCCATTTTCGCAGAAATAAAGAAGTTTATATTTAAATTGCAAGGTTAAAAATCTAATAGCTGTAACTACACCAGCTCTAGTTTGATATCCGGCATCATATATTTTATTTTGCAAGACTGTATCAAGATATGCCGCTTCATCTTGACTGTATTTGTGACAAGGTAAAGGCAATTTATTTGGATTGATTTGTTCTATATCATATAGATTAGATACTGTTACTAAATACATTTGATCGTTATCTACATCATAAACTTTAGTTTGGCCTACATTTGTACCAATTATGTACTTGACGTCATTTTCATCATGGAATTTTATTATCGAATCGTCAAATCGTTCAATATTATCGATATAATATTTTTCATTAATACATAAGTAGATATTTTTACTAATTTCTAGATTATTAATACGTTCTTCTTCTGCTTGGATAGCTCTTTGTTCGTTTTCTTCTATGACAGTAACTGCTTGTTTATCACCTATATATAGAACTATAAAAGATGCAGTTAAAATTAAAAGTATAATAAATAGAATTTTTATGCCTTTATGAGTTTTCTTATTCATCTTTATTATTATAAATGAAAAATCTGTAATAAAACTGAAATAATCTCAATATTAAGGCATAATATAATTATGTATTTAGTAGAAGTATATGTAACCAATGCAAGCTTAAATGTTAATTATCCATTTACTTATTATGCTGATAAGCAAATTTTAAAATTTGTTAGAGTAAAAGTAAGTTTTCATAATAAAAAAACTGGTGCAATTGTATCAAATTGTATCTATTCATCTAAAAATTACGAAGAATTATGTGATGAAAAAGGTTACAAATTATTGCCTATTCTAGAAGTATTGGATGATGAACCTATTATTTCTCAAGAACTATTTGATTTAGCTTTTTGGCTTTCTAAAACAACGATATCACCATTAATATCTTGTTTAAATTGTATGCTTCCGAAAGTTTTAAAGACAAAAGATCTTGATTCAAATATTAAAATGATACGTCGTTTTCATAAACTTGAAGGAAATTTTGATTTAACCTCAAAACAAAAAGAAGTCTATGATAAGTTATTTGATGGTATTGAAAGTTCGATAGCAAGAAAAATGTCGGTATCTATTATCAATTCTTTAATTAAAAAAGGCGCTATTGAAGAATATTATGAAGAAGCTGAATATCAAGAAGATAAATCTGATATAACATCATTTAAAGAACTCACTACTGAACAAAAATCTGTTTATGATGCTGTTATTTCTACTGATAAGATGGTTTCTTTATTATTTGGTGTAACTGGTTCCGGTAAAACAGAAGTATATTTGCATCTAGCTAAATATTATTTATCTTTGGGAAAAGAAGTCTTAATATTAGTACCTGAAATTTCATTAACACCGCAAATGATCTCGCGAGTTAAAGAAAGATTTTCTGATGTTATATTTTATCATTCAGAGCTTTCTGATCAAGAACGTTATGAACAATATAAGAGAGTTAAACAAAACAAAGTTAAAATAGTTGTTGGCACAAGATCTTCTATTTTTCTTCCATTTACCAATCTTGGTTTAATTATTATTGATGAAGAACACGATAGTTCTTATAAACAAGATAATATTCCGGCATATCACGTTAAAAATGTTGCTTTTAAACGCGCGATGAGTTTTAAAGCTAAAGTGCTACTAGCAAGTGCTACACCATCGCTTGATTCTTATTCACATGGTTTAAGAAATGATTATCAGTTATTAAAACTAGAGAATAGAATTAATTTGAAACTACCTCATGTTGAAGTTATCGATTTATCTAAGCAAAAGAAGAATTCATCATATATAATTTCTGATCAATTAAAATTAGAACTTTCTAATTGTTTGTCTAAACATAAACAAGCCATTATTTTATTAAATAGAAGGGGTTATTCTCCTATAGTTAAATGTGGTAATTGTGGTACTACTTTAACATGTATTGATTGCGATATTCCTCTTTCTTATCATAAAGACGAAAATATTCTTAAGTGTCATCAATGTTCTAAAACCTATAAAATTCCCAAATACTGTCCTAATTGTCATGAAGATAGTCTCGTTTTCTATGGTTTTGGTACAAAACGAGTTGAAGAAGAACTTAAAAAATTATTCCCTGATGCCAATATTGAAAGAATGGACAGGGATAACGTTTCTAAAAAAGGGTCTCATAAATTAATATTGGATCGTTTTGGAAATCATGAAATAGATATATTAATTGGCACTCAAATGATAGCTAAAGGACTAGACTATCCTGATGTTACTTTAGTAGGTATTTTAAATGCAGATGCTGGTCTAATGCACCAAGATTATAATAGTGCTAAATTAACTTTTGATTTATTAATGCAAGCATCTGGACGTAGCGGTAGGGCTGATGTAGAGGGCAAAGTTTTAATTCAAGCTTTTAATGTTGATCATTATGCAATTAAAGCTGTCTTAAAACAAGATTATGAATATTTTTATAATATTGAGATGAATTATCGAAATAAGACTTTATATCCACCATATTCACATTTATTAGAACTTTTATTAGTTGACACTAATGCTGAAAGATTAAATAAATCATTAAATATTTTAACTAAATTAACATCAGATTTAAGTTATAAACAATATCGTCCATTTGAACTTCCAAAAATTAAGAAAAATTTCCGTTATCGCTTATTATTAATTGATAAAGATTTATTATCTATGTTAAAAGATTTGACTGAAGTTATAAATAAATATTTGTCTTATAAAAATTTATCAAACATTAAAGTTGATATTGACCCTTTATTTTTAGAATAATATGAACCAAAGAAGTATCAGTTTAAACATTATATATAAAACGATTAGTGATGAATCTTATTCAAATCTTTTAATGCGTAAAGAACTAAATGTATTACCTGTTGAAAAACGTTCTTTTTGTACAAATTTAGTTAATGGAGTATTGAGAAACTATGAATTTTTACAATACCAATTTGTTGATTATATTGACAATAATACTTCGCTTAAGAATAAACTAATTTTAACAATGGCTACTTATGAAAAATTTTATCTTAATAAACAAGACTATGTTATAAACAATGAATATGTTGAATTGGGTGATAACAAATTTGATAAAGCATTTATAAATGCTGTTTTACATAAAATTCATGATTTAAAGCAACCTAACGAAGAACATATTATTCACTGTTTGCCTTCTTGGATCTATAACTTATTAAAATCACAATATACAAACGAAGAACTTAATAAAATTTTAAATATTTATCGTAAAGTTCCAAAAGTATATTATCGTATTAATAAATCGAAAGTTGATATTAAACAAATTAAAGCTAATATTATTGATGATGAGTTTTTTACTTCCGACTATAATTTAATTAATACTGATGACTTTAAAAATGGTTATTTCTATATTCAAGATTATAATAGCGGCCAATTATATAAACATTTAAACCTAAACAAAGATAATTCCTTACTCGATGTTTGTTGTGCTCCTGGTGGTAAGCTTTTTAATTGTCTTGATGTTTTAGATGCACATAATTGTTATGCGAATGATATTTATGAAAATAGAATCAATTTAATTAAAAAAGCTGCTTCTAGATTAGGTTTTGAAGGAATTAATTATTTAAATTATGATGGTAGAGATATAAGCAAAAATGTAAATGTTAAATTTGACCGTATTTTGTTAGATGCACCTTGTAGTGGATTAGGGGTAATTGGTAGAAAACCTGATTTAAAGTTTCATATTCAGCCATCTTCTTTAGATGAATTGCAGGTTTTACAATATGAATTATTAGATAGTGTTAAGAATCTATTAGCCGATGATGGAATCTTGCTTTATAGCACTTGTACATTAAATAAGAAAGAAAATAGAAAACAAATTGATAAATTTATAAATAATAATCCTGATTTTATGATTATTAGTGATGAAACCATTATAAATGATATGGGCGATTGTTTTTATTATTGCATTTTGTCTAAGGTATAATGAAGTAGATGAATTTGATATATGATTATGATTTAAAAGATCTTCAAAATTATCTAGTTGATAATGGTTTAAAGCCATTTAGAGCTAGACAGATTTTTAAGTGGCTATATGAAAAAAGAGTATCATCTTTTGAACAAATGAGTGATATTTCTAAAGATTTACAAGCAAAACTTAATGAAGATTTTTGTTTCAATGATTTACAGTTAGTAAAAAGACAAATATCTAAAGATGGAACACAAAAGTTTTTGTTTAAATTATTTGATGGATGTTTAGTTGAATCTGTTTTAATGGTTTTTGATTATGGGTTCAGTGCTTGCTTATCTTCGCAAGTTGGATGCAATATGGGGTGTACATTTTGTGCATCTGGTTTGTTAAAAAAACAAAGAGATCTTTCGCCAGGGGAAATAGTTTTGCAAGCTTTAACTATTCAAAAATATCTTGATGAAACTCAAGATCGTCTTGGCAATATTGTCTTGATGGGAACAGGGGAACCTTTTGATAATTATGATAATGTTATGAAAGCATTGAGTATTATTAATGATCCTTTTGGTTTACAAATAGGGGCTAGACATATTTCTGTATCTACTTGTGGAGTTGTTCCTATGATTAGAAAATTTGCATTAGAAGACAAACAATATAATTTAGCCATTTCCTTACATGCACCAAATAATGAATTAAGAAGTAAATTGATGCCTATTAATAAAGCTTATCCTTTAGAAGAACTGTTTGCCGCTTTAAAAGATTACGCGTCTAGTAATAATCGTCGTTTAACTTTTGAATATTTGCTATTACAAGATATTAATGATTCTAAAAAAGAGGCTGATGAATTAAAGAATTTATTAAGTGGTTTAAATGCATATGTAAATTTGATTCCATATAATGAAGTTAATGAAAATCAATACCATACCGCTAGTGCTGAAAATGCTTTACGATTTTACGATTTATTAAAAAAGAATAATGTTGCAGTAACACTTAGACAGAAAAAGGGTGATGATATTGATGCTGCATGTGGTCAATTGAGGGCTAATAATCTAAAATAGAATTATGGAATATTGTGGTATTACTGACATCGGTCTTGTCAGAGAAAAAAATCAAGATGCATTTATCACCATCGAAAATAAATATGGTGATGTTTTAGCATTGGTTGCTGACGGGATTGGCGGTGCTAGAGCTGGTGAAGTTGCTTCTAGTGAGTGTATTAAATACTTTGGAAATATCTTTAATGAATCTGGCCCTTTTGATGATTTAGATAGTGCAATTAATTTTTTGAATCATCATATATCTATTGCAAATCAAAAAATAAATGATTTATCAAAAGCTTATGAAGAATATACAGGTATGGGAACTACATTAACTGGTATTTTACTTACAAAACATGGTGCTTTAAGCATTAATATCGGTGATTCTAGAGTTTATGGCTTTTTAGATGATAAAGCTTTCGCTCTAACAAAAGATCATAGTTTAATTAATCAAATGATTGATGCTGGTGAAATAACTGAGGAAGAGGCTATAAATCATCCAAAACGCCATTATTTAACCAAAGCTATGGGCATATTTGATTCAATAACTGCAGATATACATAAAGTTAAAGATATGGAATATTATTTATGTTGTTCTGATGGTTTACATGGTTATTGTGATTTAGATGAGATTAAAAATATCGTTTTTATGGCTGATAAATCATTAAATGATAAATGTGTTGAATTAAAAGATCTTGCATTGTTGAAAGGCGGCTTTGATAATATCACAGCTGTTTTGGTAAAAATATAATGTCACAAATGTTAGGAAATAGATATGAAATTATTAAGTTAATCGGTAAAGGTGGTATGGCTGATGTTTATTTGGCAATGGATACCATTCTTAATCGTGAAGTAGCTATTAAAATATTAAAGGATAATTTATCTTCTGATCCTGTCGCTTTACAAAGATTTTCAAGAGAAGCTTTGGCATCTACTGAACTATCTCATCCAAATATAGTTGATGTTTATGATGTTGGTGATGATAATGATAAACATTACATTGTTATGGAATATGTTAATGGTTATACCTTAAAACAATTGATTAAAAAGCGTGGTGCTATTCCATATAAAGAAGCTGTTTGGATGATTAAACAATTATCAGGTGCTTTGATGGAAGCCCATCGTAAGAAAATGATACATCGTGATGTAAAATCTCAAAATGTTTTAATTAAAAATGATGGAACTATTAAATTAACCGATTTTGGTATTGCACTTGCTCAAGGTGCCATGCAAATAACTTCCAAAGATTCAATTCTAGGCTCTGTTCATTATATTGCTCCTGAAATCACTAAAGGACAAGTTGCTACGATGCAATCAGATATCTATTCGTTAGGTATTGTTTTTTATGAACTTTTAACTGGTGATGTTCCTTTTAAAGCAGATTCTGCTGTTCAAGTTGCTTTGCAACATCTCAAAGGTCATATACCTAGTGTACGTAGATTTGATCCTAAGATTCCTCAATCAGTAGAAAATATTTTAATTAAAGCAACTGCTAAGTCTTGCGAAAATAGATATAAAAATATTGCTTTAATGATTCAAGATCTTAATAATTGTTTAAAACCAGAATATCTAAATTGTCCTAAATTAGAGTTAAATAAACAATTAGAAAAAGAAGTTTCTAATATTCACGTTAATAATGAATATAAACTTCCTGATAAGAAGAAAAAGAAGAAAAACAATACTAAAAACGCTTTCTCTTTAATCTTTATTTTCTTAATTGTTATTATTTCTTTATTAGCTGTATTTGTTATTCTTGTTTTATCAGGCGTCATTGGCTCTGGTGGAAACAAGATGGTTGAAGTTCCTGATGTTAGAGGATATACCATCATTGAGGCTAGTGATATTTTAGACCAGTATAAAATATCAATTGATACATCTGATTTAACTTGGGAATTGACTGATGATTTAGCCGAAGGGGTAATTATATCAACAAATCCTGCAGCTGATGCTAAAGTTGAAATTAATACTAAATTATCTGCAACTGTTTCTTCTGGTAAATATGCTATTTTAAAAGATTATGCAGGAGATTCTATGGAAGAGGCTAAAGATGAACTTGAAAATCTTGGTTTCTTAGTTAAAGTTAATAAAACCGAATCTTCAATGAAAGCCGGTTTAGTTGTTTCTACAGAACCTGAAGCTAATAGCAAGTATGATCCAAGTAATCCTGGCACTTTGATTATTAACTATTCTCCATATAAAGAGATTACACTTCCAATTGAACTTAAAGGTGCCGACATTAAAAAAGCATGTAATTATTTTGATGATTTAAATATTGAATATAAATTAGTCAAGAAAGATTTGTCTTATTTTGCTGAAGTAGATGTTGATGATATTGATCCAAATTGTGTTGTTTATACTACTCCAAGTTTAGGTTTAACATGTGAACAAACTGATTCATTTGTTATCGAAATATATTATTATGAAGATGAGGACTAAACTATGATAATTGCTCCATCCGTTTTATCTTTCCATTTTGATAAATTTAAAGAAGAAATTGATATTCTCAATAAGAAAGCAGAATTTCTTCATTTTGATGTTATGGATGGTCATTTTGTTCCTAATTTAACATTTGGGCCAGATGTTTTAAAAGCATTTAGAAGAAGTTCAAATTTATTCATGGATGTTCATTTAATGGTTGAAGATCCCGATTACTTCTCCGATATTTTTATTAAAGCAGGTGCAGATGGTATAACATTCCATTACGAATCTTTCGATGACATTATTAAATGCGATTTATTAATAGATAAAATTCATAAAAAATATATTAAAGCTGGAATATCTGTTAGACCTAATACCGATATCGAAGTTATTAAACCTTTATTAGATAAGATTGATATTGTACTTGTTATGTCAGTTGAACCTGGTTTTGGTGGACAAGAGTTCATTCAATCCACATATGATAAACTTCAATTCTTAGATCAATATCGTAAAGAACATGATTTAAAATATCTGATTGAAGTGGATGGGGGAGTTAATGATAAAAATGCTCACGAAATTATTCAATCTGGCACCGATATATTGGTAGCTGGATCTTATGTCTTTAAAGGCGATATTAATAATAATTTAGATACTTTAAGAAAATGCAAATAATAAAATGACACCTAGTGTCATTTTGTTTATAAAAAAAGAAGCAAATTAGCTTCTTCCAATAGATTATGCTGCCTTGTTTTTTAAAGTTCTAAGTGCGCGGGCAGAAACGCGAACCTTCTTAGGTTTTCCATCAACCATCATAGTAACATTTTGAAGATTGACATTCCATTTACGGCGTGTAGCACGAAGTGAATGTGAACGATTGTTTCCAGACAATTGTTTTTTACCACTAATTTCGCATACTCTTGACATACCGGATTGCCCCCTTTCATAATTATGCCTATTTAATTTATCATAATTACTGATTAATTGCAAATTTATTAACTATTTTATATATATTTATCGTAGTTTATACAGTGTTTTTTATGTAAGTTTTTACATTGTAAAAATGATTATATGCTAAAATAGTTGTGTATGAGCAATTCAGTAAAGAAGATTTACGTTTCTTTAGAAATGAGCGATAACGAAATTAAACTACTTATTGGTGAGTATTTTAATACTCGTTTTAATATTATCAAGACGCTTACTTCAAAAACGATGGCTTTTAATGGATTTAAGATTGCGGATAAAGAACTTTTAGTCCAAGATCTTAAAAAAGTTATCAATGAAGCATCTACTAAATTAGGCGCTAAGATTGAAAAGGTTATTTTAGTATTGCCAACATATAATTTTAAACGTTTCCCTTTAAGAAGTACGGTAGTACCTAGTACAGGTGTATTAAAGAAAGAAGACGTTGCTAGAGCAGTTTCTAATAGTTTACATTCTAATGTTGATTATGATGTTATGATGGTCAATACTGTTATCAATAAATATACTATTAATGGTTTAGCTTCTAGAAGACTTCCTGAAAATGAAACATGTTCAGATGCTTTGATTGATCTAGATTTATTATGTTGCGATAGGGAAATGGCTTATGAATATGTTGATGCTCTAGAATCTGCTGGTATCAAAGTATTAGATATTTGTTTAAATACTTATGCAATATGTAAAGAAGCTAGTTTAATAGAAGAATCATTAAAAAAGAATGTTATTTTATTAGATATTGGCATGCAAGAAACATTCTTAACATTATTATCTAAGGGAAGGCATTTATCTACTGAAGTTATATTTGAAGGTCTTAATCAAATGGTGGATAAAGTTAAGAGTTTATATAATATTCCTTATACTGATGTAGTTAGAATGGTTAAATATTCTACTAATTTCAATAATGAATATCTAGATAATATAATTTATTCATCTAATGATACATCAATAACTTTAAGAGATTTAAATGATGCTGTTAAAGATAGTCTTAATAGTTTTGTAGATAAACTAATTACTATGTGTAAACCAATTATTGACCAAGGTGATACACAAATAGTTATTGCCGGTGTTGGTCAAAGTATGAAAGCTTTATTAGATTGTATTAGAGAAAACTCTGGTGTTGAAGTAAAAGATTATTATCCTGATACAATTGGTATTAGAGATTCATCATTTACAGCATTATATGGCTCATTTGTTGTTTATAAAGAGAAAGAAATACTTAATAATACTTCAATTAGTTGTATCGATTTATTTGAATATGATGATGTTATCGATCATAAGAAGATAGATGTTGAAGGTGAATCTATTACGACAAAAATAAAGAATTTATTTATTCAATATATTAATTAGGGGGTATGCAAGATGACAATTAAACCTGAATATAATCAAGTAGCAAGAATTAAAGTATTTGGTGTTGGTGGCGGAGGATGTAACGCTGTTAACCGTATGGTCAATGATGGTGTTAGAGGTGTTGATTTTTATGTTTGTAACACTGATATTCAACAACTCAATCTTTCTAAATGCCCAAATAAGATTGTTCTAGGCAAAGAGCTTACTAAAGGCTTAGGTGCTGGTGGTAATCCTGAAGTTGGTCAAAAAGCCGCTTTAGAATCACAAGAAGATATTAAAAAAGCTTTAGCAGGTTCTGACATGGTATTCATTACTTGCGGTATGGGTGGTGGAACTGGTACTGGTGCTGCTCCTATATTTGCGAAACTTGCTAGAGATATTGGCGCTTTAGTAGTTGGTATTGTTACTAAACCATTTGACTTTGAAGGTCGTAAAAGAATGGATCAAGCAAATGTTGGTATCGAACAAATTAAACAATACTGTGATTCATTAATCATCGTTTCTAATAATCAATTATTAAATGTAATTGGTAAGATTCCAATGCAAGAAGCATTTAAAGAAGCTGATAATGTTTTAAGACAAGGTGTTCAAACTATTACTGATTTAATTGCTGTTCCTGCATTTATTAATCTAGATTTTGCTGATATAAGAACTGTAATGTCTGGTAAGGGTACTGCATTAATAGGTATAGGTATGGCTCAAGGCGAAAACAAAGCTAGAGATGCTGCTTCTAGAGCTATTAAATCTCCATTACTTGAAGCACAAATTAAAGGTGCTAAATCAGCAATTATCAATATCACTGGTGGTCCTAATATTTCATTACAAGATTCTTCAATTGCTGTCGAGTTTATTAAAGAAGCTGCCGGTAACGATATTGATATTATCTATGGTGTTGCTATCAATGAATCTCTTGGTGAATCTATCATCGTTACTGTTATTGCTACTGGTTTTGATCTTCCAAATACAAAACATACTGCAAATTCTAATATGATGTTTGATAGACCTGTTCAACCTATTGTAGAGGATAATAAGATTGTTATTCCTGAAGAAAAGAAGGAAGTCGTTGAAATTCTTTCTGAAGATGACGATGTACCTGATTTCTTCAAAAATAGATTATAGTAAATAAGCACCTAGTGCTTTTTTACTTTAGGGAGACTATGAATAATTTAAATTCAATTGATTTACATACACATTCTGTTTTATCTGGTCATGCTTTCAGTTCTTTAACTGAGAATTTTGATTATGCATTATCTAAAGGTGTTAAGATTCTTGGTATGTCTGAACATCAATATGATGAAGTAGGTGTAGGTGCTTCTCATCACATAGTTGGTAGTATGACTAGAATTCCTAAAGAAATTGATGGTATGAGAATATTGAAAGGATTGGAATTAAATATTCTTGATGGTCATTTTGATATAGAAAAATATCATGATCGTTTTAATAATCTTGATTATACGATTGCTTCTATGCACTCATATGTTTACAGTAAATCACATACTTATATGCAGAATACAGATAATTATATAATGGCTTGTAATACTGATTACATTACTATAATCGGTCATATGGATTACTCTCCGTTTGATTGTGATTATGAAGCTGTTATCAAAGAAGCAGTTAAAAATCATAAATTGATTGAATTAAATAATTCTTCCATTGTTCCTGGAGCATTTAGAGTAGGAGCTAGGCAAATTGATAAAGAAAAGATATTACCTTTATGTATTAAACATTCTTGTCCAATTATTGTTAACTCTGATGCTCATATCAAATATGAAATTGCTGATTTTAGATCTGCGGAGTTATTATTAGATGAGGTTAATTTTCCTAAGGAATTAGTGGTTAATTATTCAGAAGATAAATTAAGAGAATATATTGATTTTTAGAGGTTTAGTTATGAAAAAAAATACGAAATTTAAAAAGTCTATTGGCTTATTTAGTGGTATCAGTTTAGTTGCTGGTATGGTTATTGGTTCTGGTGTTTACTATTTGGGTAGTTACGTCTTACAAAGAACAGAATATAATTTTGGTTTAGCGTTACTATGTTGGCTTATCGGAGGCATTGTTTCAACACTTGGTGGATTATGCTTTGCTGAACTTGGCGCTTCTAGACCCGTATCTGGAGGTATGACTGTTTATTTAACTGAAGCTTATTCTCCAGCACTAGGTTTTATTAATGGCTTTAGTTCATTTATTTTAAATAACTCAGGTTCAATCGCATCGTTAGCTATGGCTGCTGTAATTGGTGTTAATTCTTTGTTAGGTTTATCTGATTTAGGCATTAAAATTGCTGCGATTGTAATTATTATATTCTTTACAATTATTAATTTATTAGGTGTTAAGTATGGTTTAGTAGTTTCTAATATAACTATGGTACTTAGATTAATTCCTTTGTTTTTAATAATCTTTTTAGGATTATTTATGGGTAAATATAATCCTGATTTAACTATTTCATTTGCTGGAACTAGTGTTGATGGAAAAGGAATTATTGGCATTATCTCTATGATTGCGTATGCAACTTTTGCTTCTTTATGGGCATATGATGGTTGGACTAATTTAAATACTGTTGGTGAAGAAGTAATTGAACCTGAAAAGAATATTCCTCGTTCTATTATCTTTTCAATGTTTTTAATCACTGGTATTTATATTTTATTTAATTACGCTTTATATCGTTTAATTCCTGCTCAAGATATTATTTCGATGATTGAAGCTGGACAACTATATATTGGAAATGAAGTTGCGCAAAGATATTTAGGTGACTTTGGCCATATCCTGGTAGTTTCTGGTATGACTATTGGTATTATCGGAATGACTGCAACTGATATTCTTGTTTTCCCAAGAACATATTATGCAATGGCACAAGAAGGGTACTTCCCTGAAAAATTTAAGAATGTAAATGAAAAGACCGGTGTCCCTGTTGAAGCTACTATTGCTTCTAGTATTATTTCGATCATTTTAGTTATTTTTAATGATTTACAACAATTGACAGATTATTTGATTACTTTAGGTTCTCTATTAAATGTTTTGTGTATTATCGCAGTTTTAATATATCGTAAAAAATATCCTAATTTAGATAGGCCATATACTGTATTAGGTGGAACAATAACTGTTGTGATTACTACGATTTTATTTGTAATTTTATTAATTAATCAGTTTATAGAAGATCCTCGTTCAGCATTATTTGGTTTACTTGTTCCTGCTATAGGCTATCTTGTATATCTATACTATAAAAAGAAAAATAATGGTAAGGAGTACAATTCTTTAGATGAGTAGTTTACTCATTAAAAATGGACGTGTTGTTGATCCTTGCCAACAACTAGACAAGATTACTAATGTTCTTATAAATGATGGAAAGATATGTTCAATAACAGATGATGAGCCTCATGCTGATCAAGTTATTGATGCAACTAATAAAATAGTATCACCAGGTTTCATTGATATTCATATGCATGAAGATCCTTTTGTTGATAATAAACCAACGTTTTCGATGGCTAAATCAGCTTTATTAATGGGCGTTACAACTGATATTGGTGGTAATTGTGGTGATAATAATTATGATCCTATTAAATACTATGAATATCTTGATAAAAATGGTTCTTATGTTAATTTAGGATTGTTTGTAGGGCATACTAGTCTTAGACAACGTTTT
Source organism: Erysipelotrichaceae bacterium (assembly GCA_030531215.1). Taxonomy (GTDB): domain Bacteria; phylum Bacillota_I; class Bacilli_A; order Erysipelotrichales; family Erysipelotrichaceae; genus Colivicinus. The sequence continues at coordinate 16,690 of JAUNNY010000002.1, read as the reverse complement.
AATATTAATAAATATAAGCCAACAACTAATGATGTTATAGATAAAATGACTAAAATTGCTAAAGATTATTTAGACTATGGGCTATTAGGAGTTTCCTTTGGAATTAAATATGTTCCAGGTTCTACTACTGATGAACTCGTTAGACTAGCTTCTTTATGTCATGAATCAAATAAACTTGTTTCTTGTCATGTTCGCCAAGATGAAGATGAAGTATTTGCAGCTTGTGAAGAATTAAAAGAAATAGCAAGATTAGCTAAAGTAAGAGTGCAATTTTCTCATATTGGTTCAATGGGCGGTTATAACCAAATGAATCAATTATTAAAGCAAATTGATGAATATCGTTCGTTGAGTATTGATATGTGTTGCGATTGCTATCCTTACGATGCTTTCTGTACAAGCATTGGTTCTACCACATATGATGATGGTTTTTTAGATCGTTACCATAGTGATTATTCACATGTTTATCTTGCTTCGGGAATTTATCGTGGACAATATTGTGATGAAAAACTATTTAATGAAGTAAGAAACAATCATCCAAATACAGCTACAGTTGGATTTTTCATGAAACAACAAGATATTGATTTAGCATTTGCAAAAGATTATGTCTGTGTTGGTTCAGATGGTACTAGAGATAATGGACATGGTCATCCTAGAGCTTCAGGTAGTTTTCCCAAATTTATTAGTGATTATATTAAAACTAATAAAATTACATTATCTGAGGGAATAAACAAAATGTCTTGTTTAGCCGCTAAACAAATTGGTTTAAAAAATAAAGGGAATTTAATTCCTGGCTCTGATGGTGATATTACAATATTTGATTTAAACGAAATTCAAGATTGTGCTACTTATCAAGATGATCTTATTCCTCCTAAAGGTATAAATTATGTTTTAATAGATGGTAAAATCGCAATGAATGAAGGTAATATTATTAATAATAATTTAGGAAAGGCAATTAGAATATGATATTTGATGAAATTAACAATCGCATTAGTAACTTATCTGGCCATTTAGGCTATTATTTTATTGATTTATCAACTAATGAATCTTACGGTTTTAATGAAGAGGATGAATTTCTTGCGGCAAGTGTAATTAAATTACCAATTTATTTGTCTATTTGTCGCTTTGTTTCAAGAAACGAAACTTCTTTTGATACTGTTGTTAAAGTCAAAAATGAAGACAAGTTACCAAGTTGTGGCGGATTGAATTGTTTTACTGGTGATATTGATATAAATATTGAATCATTATGTAATCTTATGATTAGATTATCTGATAATACCGCTACTAATGTTTTAATCAATTATTTTGGTATTGATAGATTAAATAATGAATTTGTTTCTATGGGTTTACATAAAACAAAAATATATAGATTATTATTTGATTCTGTTGCTTCTAGCAAAGGATTAGAAAATAAAATTTGTTTAAAAGAATTATCAATTTTATTAAAACAAATATATGATAAGACATTTATTAATGAATATTATTCTAATTACGTAAATGATTGTTTATTAAAACAACAAGTTAATCATAAAATTCCTGGTTATTTAAATGATGAGATAGAAGTGGCTCATAAAACTGGTGAAGATGACAACTTAAGTAATGACGTAGGTATTGTATATACTAAAAAACCTTTTATTTTATGTTTTGCAGGTCATGATACATCTGTTACTGATTTTGAAATATTCATTAGAGAAACTAGTAGAGATTTAGTCAATATATATAACAAATAAAGTAAAATAATATTAATGGATATTAACTCTTTACTTAAAACAAATAAAATCGAAATTGCCGATTATAAATATAAAATTATTAAAATTAAAGATTGTAATAATTATTTTATTATATATTTAGATAATGGCGATAAATTAAAGATTTCAATCGAAACATATTGTAAATATACAAATCTTAAAGGATTAGATGAAGATACTTATCAACTATTTAATGAAGAAAATAATTATGTAAGTGCTTATAATAGTTGTTTAAGAAAACTTTCAATTAAAGATTATAGTAAAAAACAGTTATACGATTATTTAAAAACTAAATTTAAACTAGATGTTAATCAAATCGATAATATCCTTAACAAATTAATTCAATATAATCTTATTGATGATAACCGATATTGTATAAACCGTATAAATTATTTAAATTCCTCATTGTATTCATATAAAAATATTAAAGCTAAACTATTAAAAGAAGGCATTACTGAAGATATTATTAATACAAATTTGTCTTTGGACAAAGATAATGAACTCAATAAAGCGATTCAACTCGCAAATAAATACATACGTACTATTAATAACAAATCATTTTATGCCAAAAAACAAAGCATAATGAATAAATTAGTATCTAATGGTTATAATTATGATATTGTTAATGATGTAGTTGATAAGTTAGAATTCACTATTGATAACGAAGAAGAACTATTAAAAAAGCAATATAGTAAAGCATATTCAAAATACAGTAAAAAATATTCTGATTATGATTTATCTAAGCGTATAATTAGTTCATTATTATCAAAAGGATTCAAAATTGAAGATATTAAAAAAGTGATGGAGGTTCAAGATGCAAGTTAAAGATTTTAAAGAAGGCGAACACGTCTCAATTAAACTTCTTATTTCTAATTTAGTAAAAGGTGCTACTAATTCTGGTGCACCATATTTAACATTAACTTTACAAGATTCTAGTAAAGCTATTGACGCTAAACTATGGGATGTTAAACCAGAAATTGAAAAAAATTTAGAAGTTGGTAAAGTATATAACTTTGATTTAGAAGTAATTAAATATAAAAATAATCTTCAATGTAAAGTTATATCTGTTTTACCTATATCACAAAATGATATTAATTATGATGATTATGTTTTTAGATCTAATATTTCAACATCTACTTTAAGAGAAAATATTCAAAAGGGTATCAATACTATTGATAATGAAAATCTAGCTAGAATAGTAACAGCTGCTTTAAATTATTATGATGAAAAAGTTTATCAATTTCCTGCCGCTAGTAAGATTCATCACAATTATATCGGCGGTTTAGCAACTCATGTTTCAGGTATGCTTAAAATTGCTGATTGTTTGTGTTCAATTTATCCAACAATTGATCGTAATTATTTAACCGCAGGTATTATAGTCCATGATTTAGGCAAAATCGAAGAATTATCTTCTCCTGTTGTAACAGAATACACTGTTGATGGTAAACTATTAGGCCATATTTCAATTATGGATTCTAGATTACTAGAAATTGGCAAAGAACTTAAACTAGAAGATAGTGAAGAATTATTAATTTTAAGACATATGGTTTTAGCACATCATGGTCAATATGAATTTGGTTCACCTGTTAGACCAGAAACTTTAGAAGCTGAATTATTATTTATGATAGATAATATTGATGCTAGAATTAATATTCTAGATAAAGCACTTAGTGATATTGAAGTTGGCGAATTTACACAAAAGATTTTCGCATTAGATAATCGTGTATTTTATAAACATAAGTAGGAGGTATAAATTATGTTAAGTTATAAATTTGATTCTATTGATGATTTGATCTTGAATTTTAACAATTTATTTAGAGATCACTGGCTATTAGGGCTATTATTTACTGCTTTAATGATTGTTGCTAATTGGCTTGTTTTGGAAAAAGCAGGAGAAAGAGGTTGGAAACAATTTATTCCAATTTATAATCACTATATTGAATATAAATTATATTGGTCAACTAACGCTTTCTGGTTTGCGTTCTTTTCGCCATTAATTTTGTTATCTATTGTATTTATAGCTGCTTTTATTAATGGAACATTAGCTAGTTTTGTTTTAATTGTATTAGTAGTAATTATTGTTATTTATCTAGCTTTATTCTCAATTGTTTTAGAATTTAAAAAGGCTAAATGTTTTGCACAAGAATTTTGGTTTGGTTTTGGTTTGATATTCTTAAATCCAATCTTTAAGTGCATCTTAGCTTTTGATAAAAAATGCTATTATTCTAGATATTAATTATTTGCATTTGTAGTTAATTTATAGTATGATTATAAGGCTTGTGGAAGGAGTGCAACTACTCCGCTATACCCACAACCAAAAGGAGGAAATTCTATGGCAAAAAAAGTTGCAAAAGTTTGTAAACTACAATTTAGAGCTGGCCAAGCTAAACCAGGTCCAGCACTAGCATCTGCAGGTATCAATATGCCTCAGTTCTGCACACAATTCAATGATCAAACTAAGGACAGAGCAGGTGATGTTGTTCCAGTAATCATTACAGCTTACGAAGACAAATCATTTGATTTTGTACTAAAGACTACTCCAGCTGCATTCTTGTTAAAGAAAGCTGCCGGTGTTGAAAAAGCATCAGGTACTCCAAACACAGTTAAAGCTGGTAAGGTTACTAAGGCTCAAGTTAAGGAAATCGCTGAATATAAGCTTCCTGATTTAAACGCTAATGATGTTGAAGCCGCTATGAAGATTATTGAAGGTACTGCAAAAAATATGGGAATCGAGGTAGTTGACTAATGAAACGTTCAAAAGCTTATAACAATGCAAAAGCATTAATTGAAAAAAGTAAAAAATATTCTGTAGCAGAAGCTTGTGAATTAGCTAAAAAGACTACTACAGTTAAGTATGATGCTACATTAAGATGTTCATTCAAATTAAATGTTGACCCACGTCAAGCTGATCAACAAATCCGTGGTGCATTAGTTCTTCCAAATGGAACTGGTAGATCACAAAAAGTATTAGTAGTTACTCAAGGTCCTAAGACTGAAGAAGCTAAGACTGCTGGTGCTGATTATGTTGGTGATAAAGAAATCTTAGAAAAGATTAAAGGTGGTTGGTTCGATTTCGATATTATCGTTGCAACTCCTGATATGATGGGTGAACTTGGTAAATTAGGTAAAATCTTAGGTCCTAAAGGTTTAATGCCAAACCCTAAGACTGGTACAGTTACTCCTAATATTGCTCAAGCAGTTAACGAAATTAAAAAAGGTAAAGTTCAATATCGTGTAGATAAAGAAGGTAATATTAATTGTCTATTCGGTAAGGCTTCATTCGATACTGATAAGTTAGTTGAAAATTATAATACAATTTATAATCAACTACTTAAAGTTAGACCTGCTGCTGTAAAAGGTGTTTACGTTCAATCTGCTACAATTTCAAGCAATATGGGTCCAGCTATTAAAGTTGAAACTCTATAATTAGTAATTAACTCTTTGAGAAATCAAAGAGTTTTTTATGTTATAATATTTGAGTACGTTGATAGAAGACTAGTAACTATTGATGATGTTTATAGAGAATGAGCCAATTGGTGTAAGGTTCTAAACAAATAGATAGTGAATTCACTTCTTAGTTGGATTAATACTCCACGTTTAATTCGCGTTAAGAATTTAAGTTATAAATTAAGGTGGTACCTCGCATTAGCGACCTTGTGGCCACCTTTTTATTTTGAAGGGGGATTTATATGCAAGATTTAGAACAACTTAAACAAGATGCTTTAAAAGCTATTAATGAATGTTTAGATAGCAAAGTTCTAGAAGATTTAAGAATTGAATATTTATCAAAAAAAGGTAAAGTTCAAGGTTTAATGTCTTTGATGAGAGATTTATCACCTGAAGAAAAACCTACTTTTGGTGCTAAAGTTAACACACTTAAAACTGCTATTACTGATGCTTTAGAAGCTAAAAAAGAAGAATTAGAAGTTAAGGCTTTAGATTCTAAGCTAGCTAATGAAAAAATAGATATTACTTTAGATGCTTATAATCCAAAACTTGGTACTTTACATCCATTATCTTTAGTAAAACAAGAATTAGAAGATATTTTTATTGGTATGGGATATAACGTTGCGGAAGGTCCAGAAGTAGAATTGGATTTATATAATTTTACACGTGCTAATACTCCTGAAGGTCATCCTGCAAGAGATATGCAAGATACATTCTATATTGATCCAACTCATCTTTTGAGATCACAAACTACAGCTATTCAAATGCGTGTTTTGGAAGCTGAAGCAAATAATCTACCAATAAAAGTAATTTGTCCTGGTAAGGTTTATAGAAGAGATGATGATGATGCTACTCACTCTCATCAATTCATGCAATGTGAAGGATTGGTTGTTGGTGAAAATATCACGGTTGCAGATTTAAAAGGAACACTAGAATTAATGATTCATGAATTATTCTCTAAAGACGCTAAAATCAGATTTAGACCTTCATATTTCCCATTCACTGAACCATCATTTGAAGTTGATATGACATGCCATATTTGTGGTGGCAAGGGATGTCCAACTTGTAAAGGAACAGGCTGGATTGAAATATTAGGTTCAGGTATGGTACATCCAAATGTTTTAGAAATGGCTGGTATTGATTCTAAAAAATATACAGGTTTTGCGTTTGGCGCAGGTATTGAAAGAATCGCAATGTTAAAATATGGTGTTTCAGATATTAGGGATTTATTCACAAATGATGTACGTTTCTTGAAAGGCTTTAAGAGATAGGAGACAAAATATGAAATTAAGTTTAAATTGGTTATCAGATTTTATTGATATTAGAGATTTATCTCTTGATCAAATTGTTGATCAAATGGTTAAATGTGGTTTTGAAGTTGAATCTGTTGATAAATTAAGTGATGCAACTAATCTTGTTGTTGGTAAAGTATTAGAATGTGTTCCTCATCCTGATTCTGATCATTTACATCTTACAAAGACCGACATAGGCTCAGAAGTGTTAGATATTGTATGTGGTGCACCTAATTGTCGTCAAGGTTTAAAAGTAATCGTTGCTAAAGTTGGAGCTAAACTTCCTGGCGGCGAAATTAAAGCGGGCGTTATTCGAGGACAAGCTTCAAATGGAATGCTTTGTTCATTAAAAGAACTAGGTATTAAAGAAGAACTTCTTCCTGAAGATTCTCCAAGTCACAATGGCATTGAAGAATTAGATGATAAGTTTGAAGTAGGTGATACTGACATACTTAAAAAACTTGGCTTTGATGATACTACCCTTGATGTTTCTATATATGCTAATAGACCTGATTGTTTATCAATGTATGCGATGGCATACGAAATGGGTGCTATTTTAAATAAAAAAGTTACATTACCAGATTATGAAGGCAAATCGAATATCGGTAATAAATCAACATTTAAATTAGATTCTAAATCTGCAAATTGTTCACACTTCTTAGCAAAAGTAGTTAATAACGTTACAATCAAAGAATCTCCTGAATGGATGAAAGCACATTTAAAAGCAAATGGGGTTAAAGCAATCAACAATTTAGTAGATATTTCTAACTATGTTATGTTGGAGACTGGACAACCATTGCATTTTTATGATTTAAGAACTAATCCTAATAAAAATATCACTGTAGTAGATGATTATGAAGGCACTTATACTGCATTAGATGGTATCGAATATAAGATTGAAAAAGGTGATTTAATGATTACCTCTGATAATAAGCCAATTGGTATTGCAGGAATAATGGGTGGAGATAATACTAAGATTCTAGACGATACTAAGGGATTAATTATTGAAGCTGCTTTATTTAACCATGCACTAATTAGAAGAACATCTAATCGTTTAGGTTTACAAACTGAAGCTGCTGCAAGATTCTCTAAAGGATTAGAACCAATGGCTCAAAATAAAGCAATGGATAGAGCTGTTGATTTATTAATTCAACTTGCTGATGCAAAAGATTTTGAAGAAACTGTTGAATTTGGTAAAGCTGATTATGAAGAATATACAATTTGCGAATCATTATCTCATCTTAATCAATTAATTGGTAAGAATTACACCATGGATGAAGCTACTGATGTTATGAAGCGTTTGTCTTTTGATGTTAAAGTTGAGGGAGATAATTTTATTACAACTATTCCTTCTTATAGAGCGACTGATTTGAAGATCAGAGAAGATATTGATGAAGAGATTGTAAGATTGACAGATTTTGATGATTTAAAATCTACACTTCCATTGCTTCCACAAACAGTTGGTAGATTATCTAATATCCAGTCTATCAGAAGAGATTTGTCTAATATTCTAGTAAATCATGGCTTTAATGAAGCTGTTACTTATTCTTTAGTTAATAAGAATTATATTGATAATGAAATATTACCTTTTGGTGAGCCATTATCTGTTATTTCTCCATTATCTGATGAACGTAAATATATTCGTACTTCTATTTATAATTCATTACTTGAGTCTTTATCTTATAATTTAGATCACAATAACGAAAATATTAATCTATTTGAAATTTCAAGAGTATATGCGAAAGATATAGATCAAGAAAGATTATCTTTTGTCATGAATGGTTCGTTAATAGTGGATAGTGTTAAACATCTTGATGTTAAATCAGATTTCTACGTTGTTAAAGGCTTGTTAATTGAATTGATGAATAAGATCGGTTTTGAAATTGGAAGGGTACAAATTATTGAAAACAATATAGATACCATTCATTTCCATCCATATCAATCCGCTTTAGTCAAAATGAATAATAAAGTTGTTGGTATTTTTGGTAAATTACATCCAGCTTATAGTAAAAAACTTAAACTAGATGATACATATTGTGCTGAGCTAATTTTAGATGATTTTGCGGCTTCAAAACCATCAAAGGTAAAAGCACCTGTTGTTTCTAAATATCCTTCTGTATCAAGAGATATAAGCCTTGTAGTTAAAGATAATATCAATGTTATTGATTTAATTAAGACTATACAAAAAGTTGGTGGCAAGTTAATTAAAAACGCCTCTGTATTTGATGTCTACAAAGGCGAACATATTGATGAAGGATATAAATCAGTTTCTTTATCAATAACTTATGAAGATCAAACTAAGACTTTGAAGGTTGAGGATGTAAATCCTATACATGCTAAGATTGTAGATAGTTTATCTTCAATGTTTGAAGCTATACAAAGATAATTACTTTTTATAAGTTGTTTTACCTTTAAACACCGTCTCGACAATCTGTAAATCTATAATATTGTCGACAGGTGTTTTTTCTATATCTTTGTCCAAGACAACAAAATCAGCAGATTTACCTAATTCTAAAGAACCAGTTAAATCTTCACGATGGAATTGATATGCAACGTTAATTGTATGAGCTTTAATAGCCTCTTTTAGAGTTACACATTCTTCTTTTATATCTGTTTCAAAATCTTTATTTATTTCGTAGAAATTACAATGTCTTGTTGTTTTCCTAGTCATTGCCATTTGTATATCATTTAAGGCATTAGGTAAATCAACCGGATAATCAGAACCATATGCACAAATAACATTATTATCCATTAAACTTTGATTTGGATATACATGAGCATGTCTACGTTCGCCAACTTGCAAAACAACATCTGTAGAATTAGAGTTATTTTCAAAAGACCATTTTGGTTGAATAGAAGCTATTATGCCATTTTCGCCCATACGTTTCTTATCTTCAGGTTTAACAAATGTGCAGTGAGCAATAATATTTCTTAGATTATTTGTTTTATCATGTTTTTTAGCATTAATTAGACAATCTATAGAATATTTAACTGCATAATCACCCATAGCATGAATATGAATATTGAATCCAGCTTCTTGGATGTCTTCCATTGATTTCATCAAATTATCTTTATCCCAAAGAATAGGGGCATTAAATCCTCTTGGTAAACCCTCGCGATCGCAATATACATCTTCATAAGGTTCACACATTGCGAATTCGCCATCAACAAAATATTTAGCTGTATCATTTTTTAAGATATCTTTAACTGTATAGTAATCTTTGTTGTTTATAGCTCTTTCATAATCTTTACTTGATGTGGCATCGTTAAAACCAAATACGCAGTCAACACGCATCTTTAATTCATCATTTAAAGCCATATTTCTTAATACTTCATAATAACTAGGTAAAGCTAAACAATCAGATATATATGTGTAACCTAAAGAAGCAAACATATCTTGTGCTTTTAACATACCTTGTTTTATTGATTCGTCAGAGAAAGTAGAATTAGGTATTTTTTCAAATATAGGAATTAAAACAGCAGGTTCTTCAACAAAACCATCAGGTTCATTATTTTCTTCTCTTCTAATATATCCTGAAGTTGGATCAGGTGTATTGGCATCAACACCAGCAATTTCAAGTGCTTTTGAGTTTAATAAACATATATGTCCACAATTAGAATCTAAAAGAACAGGTCTATCATTTACGACAGCATCTATATCGTGTTTTGTGAAGTTTCTTACAATATTTTGTAACTGTCCTTGGAACCAATATTTATCCCATCCACATCCATGAACAACAGGATAGTCAGGATGTTCATCAGCAAATTTCTTTAATTTATCTTGAATAATCTTAATAATTTCATCAGGTGTGTCAGTGTGAGGGTTCTTAGCTAAGCCAAATAAATCGACAGATTCAAATCTTCTTACTGAGCCTGCAAAATGCATATGCGCATCACCAAAGCCAGGTAACAAACTGCCACCATTGCAATCTATTATTTCGGTATCGTTTCCAATGTATTGTTCAGCTTCTGTATTAGAACCAATGAATATAATCTTGTCATCTTTAATACCGATTGCTTCAGCTCTAGTTTCTTTATTATCAAAAGAGATTGAATATACTTTTGCGTTTTTATAAATTTTACTTGCTTTTATAATTTCTGTTGATTGTTTTTCCATACTATCTAAATATTTGTTAATTTCCTCTAAATCATTATGTTCCATTATTTTGCCTTTAATATTTAATCCATTTTCGATTCCTTTGCCTAAAATCATAACAATATCGTTTGGTTCGGCAATATCCATAGCGTGTTTAATGGCTTGCTTACGATCTTCAATTTCAATAAATTTATATGGCAAACTGATATCTTTCATAATATCTTTATTTATACTTGATACATCTTCGCTTCGAGCATCTTGTTGCGTAAGAATAACAATATCATTGTATTCTTCTAAGATTTTACCTATTTCGTAGCGAGCTTCTTTATCTCTTTCGCCAGGTTTTCCAAAGACAACTATTTTACGATTGACATTAATTTTATTTACAAATTCAAATAAACTCTTCAATCCATATGCTGTATGTGCATAATCAAGTAAACACTTGAAATTTTGCCCCTTATCTATAAAATTAAGACGGCCTGGTATATTTATATTTTTAGCTTTAATGATTAAGTCGTTAACATCGTATCCATCTGCAACTAAGGTTAGAATTGCCGCACATAAATTTTCAACATTAAACTTACCAAGCAGGGAAGTAGTTAAAAAATATTCTACATCATCAATTACAAAGTTGATACATGTCATATTATCTCTTAATTGATAATCTTTAATGTATAAATTATCATCTGGTAAATAACCATATGTATAATAATTATTAGCGTTTTTAGAAAACTCTTTAAAATATTGATCACTAGAATTTAATATTTGGATATCTGATTGCATCAATATTCTCTTTTTACATTCAATATAGTTCTTTAATGTTTTATGTGTATTTAAATGATCTGATGAAATATTAGTAACAATTCCATAATCAAAATACATTCCATCTAGACGTCCATAATAGAACCCTTCAGAACTAGCTTCAATCGCTGCAGCTTTACAATCGTGATTAACAAACTCACCTAAGATACGATACATTTCATCAGGTGCAGGTGTAGTATTTACATGATTATTATTATTGAAGTTCTTACATGAATAACCATTGGTACCTATATAACCACAAACATCATTCCCTAATAATTGTTGAATGATAGTTGTAACAGTAGTTTTACCATCGGTACCAGTAACTCCATATAGTTTTAATTTGTCTTGAGGATTGCCATAGAATCGTTTATATAGTTCTATTGAATATTCTATCGTGTTTCTTACTTGCTTATAAGGGATAGGTATACGCATAAATTTAGATGTAATTGCGAAAACAGCACCATTTTCGATAGCTTCTTTGATGAAATTATGAGAATCAACCTTAGTTCCTTTAATACAAATAAAAAGGTCTCCAGGTTCAACTAGCTTAGAGTTTACTCTTATATTTTTAATATCGATATCTTGACCACGATATCCGTCAATAAGTTTAGAAATATACATATCTGTTATATAATTATTGTATATGATTTATACATGTACAACAAATCCTTCTTTAGACTATTATATTACATTCACTAGTTCACTTACATTAGATCAAAATAATAGAAGTGATCTTGAAATGTTTGAAGCAGGTGGCAAGGGCGTAAATGTCTCAATAATGCTTAATAATTTTCACATTCCAAGTGTTTGTTTAGGTTTTATAGGTGGTTTTACTAAAGAATATTATTTAAGTTTTATTTCTAACTATCCTAATATTCAGCCATTATTCACTACAATAAAAGAAAATACACGTATTAATGTCAAAATAATGGATGATAAATATGAAACTAGTTTAAATGCTAAAGGGCCATATATATCAAAAGAAGAGTTTGAAAAGTTTAAAAAGAGAACTTTAAACATATATAATGATGATATTTTTGTCTTAAGTGGTTCTGTTCAAGATGAAATCGAAGAAGATATCATCGCATTAGTACATGAATTGGCTCAAGATGGTGTAAAGATTGTTTTAGATACTGATGCTCATATAATAAATAAATGTTTAGATATTAACTGTTTTATGATTAAACTTAATGATGGCTATTTTACTAATAATGAGGATGTCATAGAAACATGTAAATCTTTTGTTGAAAAAGGCGTAATTAACGTCATGTATTCTAATGCACATAAGCCATCATATTTGTTTACGAAAGATAAAAACTATAAATGTGAAACTATTGAAGACAGTTTAGTTAATTCTACAGGTAGTTCTGATTCGATGGTTGCTGGTTTCTTATATAGTAGTTTAAGAGGAGCTAGTAGTTATGAATCTTTCAAATATGCTAATGCTGCTAGTTTAGCAACTACTTTATCTAATGATTTAGAATCTAAGAAAATTATTGAAGATAGATTTAATAAAATCGAGGTAATTGAGTTTTAATGAAAAAAATAATTACTTTAATTGTTTTTTTGTTATTGCTTTGTTCGTGCTCTAAGCCTGAAGAAGTTAAATATACTTATGAAGTAAATGCTGTTGATGTTGATATGTCTGTCTATAACGATTTAACTTCAACTGATCATTGTTTTAAACTCATTACAACCAGCGAGTTATATAATTGCTATTCAAAAGGTAGTTCAGGCATTTTTTATCTTGGATACGGAACTTGTCCGTTCTGCAATAAAGTAATTAAATATTTGAATGAAGTTGGTCAAGAAATGGGCGTAACGATCTATTATATTGATGCCCTAAATGAAGATGACTTAATTATTGGTGATAATACTAATATTCGACGTTTAACTGCTTTTTTAGAGCCGATATTAGAGAAAGACGATACAGGTAAAAAGGTGTTGATGACACCTCATGTATTTACTATCATTAATGGTGAATTTTATGGCAGTTATGTATCGCTTCCTTATAAACTTAATGGTGATTTAGATTTTGATAATCCACCAACAGAAAAACAAATAAATAAAGTTAAAAAAATATATCGAAACTTATTTGAACCTTTTGTTCAATAGTATATAATTAAAAAGCCTAGCAAGAACAATGAAATTCCTACACTATTATTACGGACTAATCGTGTTATGTGCTGGTGTTGAAAGCCTTTAATTAGGAATCCTAAAGGTACATATAGATGGCCCACCTCATTTGGAAGAGGGAAATTTCCAACTTGCTGGGTTTTATTATTAATGGAGAAAGATAATGTTTGATCGTAAAACTGCTAAGAAAAACGCTAAATCTAATTTAAAAAAACACTATACAATATTTGTTATAGCTTGTTTAATTGCAGCTATGTTAGGTTCTGATTATGCAGATACTTTATCTTTAATTAATACTAAAGACTATTCTGTAAGCGAAGATGTTAACTATACATCAACTGGTTTATCAATGTCTGATGTTTTTGATTCGCTTATTGAAGGTAATTTAGGTAAAAGTATGGTTATTTCTTCAGAATTACAATCTGGAATGAAACCAACAACAATTGGCATTATCGAAATCGGAACAGCTAGAGGTGTATTATCTGGTTTAGTATCCAATATCTCTAGTGGACAGTTTTTAATAACAATGGTTAATATGGTTAATTCTGTTGTTAAATCTAAATCTGTCGCTATGGATATTGTGATTATACTTTGTTCTTTAGTTATGTTACTGGTATCTATTTTCTTAAAAGATATGTATAAAATTTCATTTAAACGTGTCTTTTTAGAAGGTTACAGATATGAAAAAGTTAAGGCTTCAGCTTTTTCGTTCTTATTTAAAGTTAAAAAAGTTACTAAAGCATGTTTGACAATCTTTATTACAAGTGTTTTTCAAATTTTATGGGATTTTACAATTATAGGTGGAATTATTAAATCATATTCTTATTTTTTGGTTCCATATATAGTTGCAGAAAATCCTAATATTAAATCTTTAGATGCTATTACATTATCTAGAAGAATGATGGATGGACATAAATGGGAATGCTTCAAATTAGATATTAGTTTTATTGGCTGGTATTTATTAAAAGTTGTTACATTTGGTTTATCTGATGTATTTTTTACCAATCCATACTATGAATCAACAGTTATTGAATATTATGCTTATATAAGAAATTTAGCTATTGAAAATAAGATTGAAAATGTTGAATTATTAAATGACAAATATTTATTTGAAGAAGCCGATTCAATATTATTGGTAGAAACATATGACGATTTAGTTGAAATCATGACCGATGAAATCGAATTAAAAGATTGTATTCATACTGGTATTAGAGGATTCTTTGAAAATAAACTTGGTTTAATTTATAAGTATGATGCTGAAGAGGATAAATATAATATCGCGATTGAACAAGAAGAAACTATCGAACAATATAAACTTATTTTGATTCATAAACAATATCCTAATCGTTTATGCCCAAATTACATTAAAACTAATAAAACAAAACTCGAGAATACTCACTATTTAAGACATTATTCTATATGGTCTATTATTGTTTTATTCTTTGTATTCTGTTTTATTGGTTGGTCTTGGGAAGTAATGCTACATTTAGTTGAAGATGGCATTTTCGTTAATCGTGGAACGATGCATGGACCATGGCTTCCAATATATGGTTTTGGTGGTATTTTAATCTTGATGGTTTTATATCCATTTAGAAAAAACGTTGCTTTAGAAGCTATTTCTGCTTTTACGTTATGTGGTGTTGTTGAGTACTTTACTCATTGGTATTTAGAACTTACTAAAGGTATTGAATGGTGGGATTATTCAGGTTATTTCTTAAATATTAATGGTAGAGTTTGCGCAGAAGGCTTATTTATCTTTATGGTAGGCGGTTTAGCTGTTGTTTATATTATAGGGCCTCAACTTGATAATCTTGTTAGAAAGGCAAATATGAAGATTTTAATGCCTATTTGTATCACTTTATTATTAATCTTTGCTGCTGATATGGTTTATTCTCATTATTATCCTAATACAGGAAAGGGCATCACCGATTATCAGAAAGTAAGTTATATTGATATTCATAAACAAATATGATCGGCTTTATAATACTAATCTTTTTAGCAATTCTATTATTTTATATATTATATAGACTTTATAAATATCTAAAAAATAATACAAATTATTCTAAAATATTAACTTCTTTAATTGGAATATTATTTTATAGTGGTTTAATTATATCGGTTATTTCTTTCTTTTTAAGTGATAACTCTTCGTTAAAAAGATTATTTTCACGTATAGGCTATTATTGGCTTGGTGCTATATTATATCTATTTATTGGTTTTGTTATTGTTGTTATTATTAGATTCATATTTAAGATAATACTTAAAGAAAATTATAATAAAATAATCGCGAATAAAATTTCATCAATTTTTATAATTGCTTTTACTTTAATAATGAATGTATATGGAATATATAATGCACATAATTTACATGTGACTAAATATCAATTAGTAAGTGATAAAAACGTTAATGATATGCATATCGTTTTTATTTCTGATCTTCATCTAGGATATAACGTTGGTCTAATTGAAATAGAAGATATGGTTGAAACAATCAATAAATTAAAACCAGATATTGTATTAATAGGTGGAGATATATTTGATAATGAATTTGGTTCAATTGAAGAACCAGAAATGATGTCTAATTTGCTTTCTAGTATTGATAGTAAATATGGTGTTTTTACATGTTTAGGTAATCACGATGTTGATGAGAAGATATTTTACGGTTTTACTTTTAAACAAGAAAATGTCTCTATTAGTGATGAAATGCTAGATTTTTTAGCTAAAAGTAATATTAAGCTTTTATATGAAGATTATATTTGTGTTGGTGACTATATAATTTACGGTAGGCCTGACTATGAAAGAATAAATCTAAATAATAATTCTATTAAGTCAATTTCTAATGCATTATGTAATATAGATAAAGATAAATATTTAATTGTATTAGATCATGAACCTAGATTTATGAATGAATACAGTAATAATAACGTTGATTTATTATTAAATGGTCATACTCATAATGGCCAGATTTGGCCAGGAACTATTACTATTAAATTATTTTGGGATAATTGTTATGGTTATAAGAAATACCAAGATATGGATAATATAGTTTCTAGTGGAGTTGGGTTATATGGTGTAAATATGCGCATTGGAACCATAGCCGAAATATGTGATATCTATATTAGCTCAAATTAGACAAATATTTAAATATTATATAGAATTAAAAAAGAGGA
>JAUNNY010000038.1 GCA_030531215.1 Erysipelotrichaceae bacterium | reverse complement strand
CCTTTTGTTCTTTGGTAAGAACATTGATATCAAAAATATTAAGTTTAAAAAATAGTTACTGTTCACACCCCTAATTAGGTAAATCTCTCAAAGAATCACATTTATTAAGAATATATGCGAGTCTTTTGTTTATAAGTTTAGTATGATTTAACTCTAATCTTATAGTAATTAATTATAAATAAGAGTAAAATTATATCAATGAATAACTCATATATATATATATATATTAGATGTATTAATAAAAAATTCATTGATTAAATGAAGGTTTTCTAAACTGAAAGCCTTTTTATTATAGTTAGGGGGATATAGCCATATGAAGAAACTATTAACAATCCTATTATCAGTATTTATGATAGCAACATCATTAACAGTGAATATATTTGCAGATGATGAGTATGATTTAAAAATCAATGGTGTTAAGGTTACATCTACAATGTTGGACGAAAATGGTGTCATTGATAACGACAGTATCGGAAATGTCATTAGTTCTGGTACCGTAAGTTATACACCAGCAAGCGGCAACGATCCCGCTAAGTTGACACTGAATAACGCAATAATCGCAATTGCTAGCGACGTACAAAAAAATGTCATCGAAACAGAATCAAATGATCTCGTAATCGAACTAATCGGTTCGAATACATTATCAACTGAAAATGGCAATGCAATTTTATTTAGTGGAAATGGAACATTAATTGGAAACGGTAGTTTATCAGCAACCAGCAGTGATACAGGACTCTTCTTTAAAAAAGATGGCACTTTTAGAATGAATGGAAGTGTAACGATAAAAAGTAAAAAGTATTATGGCATCTGTTGTAGAGGCAGCATCTATCTTACAAATGGTGCTGGCAAAGTCATTGCATATGGTGGAAATGGCACTGGAGCAATAGCTATAGACGGATATGGTTCCGTGGTAGGCTGCGAATCAATTATGGGTTCTACAGAGTTAGACGCAGCTGTGGAAGACGTGACATCACCAGCCACAATCGCTGGTGATCCCGATTGGAAGGAATCTAAGATTGTAAGTTCTGGAGAGATTGCTAAAACAATTGTTTTAACCGCTTTTCCACCAGATTATCTATGGTTCTCAGCTACTGGTGGAGATGTGACGCTCGGAATGGCTATTGGCATAGATGCACCTGATATTTCTCTTGAGTACTCTGCTGATTGCCAAGAATGGGAAAGTTTTGTTGAGAATATAACCGTAACACCTGTAGTGATTACTGCTGGTACAAAAATCTATATTCGAAATAAAGCTAGTGCTGATAAAATTGCAGATTCAGTCGATACTGAATATCGAAGATTTACTATGAGCAGCGAAAGCGCCAATGCTTCGGTGTCAGTGGGTGGCAGTATTATGTCTTTACTAGATAAATCAGCTTCAAACACAGAATTTGTAGGTTTGGAAAAAAGTGAATATGCATTTTACCAATTGTTTGGAGAATGTGCACTTCTTACTGATGCATCAAAGCTAAATCTTCCTGCAGGTCAGACTAAAGCATTGCCAGAGAATTGCTACGAAGGAATGTTTGTTGATTGTACTGGGTTGAAGGCAGCACCAGCACTTCCTGCAACTAAACTAGGCGGATATTGCTACAAGAATATGTTTGAAAATTGTGTGTCACTTGAAACAGCACCAGCACTTCCTGCTACAGAATTAAAGGAATACTGTTATTACAATATGTTCCTTTGGTGCGAAGCTCTTAATAATGCGCCAGCACTTCCTGCAACAGAACTTGCTGAATGGTGTTATTTCGATATGTTTAACGGATGCAAAAAATTAGTGACTGCACCTGAACTTCCTGCTACAACATTGGTAAAAGGCTGCTATTGCGAAATGTTCTATGGTTGCGAAAAACTAAACTATATAAAAGCAGGTTTTACTGCTTGGAATGATGAAAATATCGCAACTAATGATTGGGTCTATGGTGTTGCACCTTCTGGCAATTTTGTTTGTCCAGAGACACTAGATAATAGTGGACATATCGACAGCATCCATGGTGTTCCAATAGGTTGGACAAAATTTACTGTAACCTTCGATATGCAGGGCCATGGTACGCAGATTGATCCTATTAGTAATGCAATTAGCAACAATACTATTGATGCGCCAACGCCTGCCCCAACCGCAGAAGGCTTCAGCTTCGGCGGCTGGTACAAGGATGCAGCTTGTACACAAGCTTGGAACTTTGATAAGGATACTGTAACAAAAGATATAACTCTATATGCTAAATGGATTCCTAATGGCGTGGATTCAGCAACCATTAGTGGAAATGTTACAGAACAAGGAGCAGGAAATGTCCCAAATGCTACTGTTGAATTATATCTAGGTACAGTTAAAGTAGTCGCTACAACAACAAATGCAAGCGGACAGTATAGTTTTAATAAAGTAGAAAAAGGTACATATAACATCGTAGTAACAAAAACTGATGGTAAAACAAAAACTGAATTAGTAACGATAGATACTACTGGTACAAAAACTATAAATGTAGTATTGCCAGCTAGTAGTGTAAACTCAAAAGTTGAACATACAGGTGAAAAAGTCGCAAATACTAAGTCTGATATTAAACAAGCAGTAGTTGGTGGACTTGATAAAATAGCAGAAGAACAAACTCCTTCAGGAAGTGATAAGATTACTATTAAACTTAAAGTTGAACCAAAGAAGGAAGAAGATGTAGATAATGCCAGAGCTACTGAAATAAAACAAAAGGCTGGAAATGGTAAAAAAGTTGAATTCATTGATATGAGTTTATTTAGACAAGTCAATAATAGTCCAGAAGAATCTATTGGAAACGACAACAATAAATTACTAACAATCATTATTCCATTTGACTTTACAAATACAAATATAGATAGCGTAATGATTCTTCGTAAGCATGGTACTGATAATGCCGAAATATTACCTAAAGATCCAGCACCAGGCAATGAAGGATATGTAATTAATAGAGAAGCAGGAACTATTACGGTTTATGCGATGAAATTCTCTGATTATGCAATCGCATATACTAATACTGGTAGCAATCCTCCATATAATCCAACACATAGATACACAGTTCCTAATACTGGTATTAAATAAAAAATATATAACATTAATCTAAAACCACGTTAAAATGACGTGGTTTTTGTATACGTTAAAGATATTGATTATATGAATCATTGATTTTAGCCATTATTAAAGATATTTATTAGTTTTTGATAAATATTTACATCATTAGCTTTAGCTGTTTTTATTATGGATAAACCATCTAGATAATATGAAAGATTATCATCACTTCTAAATGATGTAACTTGTTTCATTTTTCTTTTAACCTCTCGTAATAATCTTTCAGATAGATTATTATTATAAGTGACTAAAGGGTTATCTAAGAAATAAAGTGTTGAGGCTTTATATTCCTTTAGTCTTTTTAATAGGTTTATACCATCTTTATAGTATTTACTAGGAGGATGCTTAATATATTCGTTTTCACCTTTATCAATAATGTAATCAAATTTTGATTTAAAATCTTCAATCAAATCATCAGTTAATTCATTATGTTTAACAGTATGTATCATTAATTGAAGTAATGATTTCATATCTTTTGACCAAGTGATATCAGGTTCATTATCAATAGAAGATTGTAGATATCTTAGGATGTG
>JAUNNY010000006.1:28767-53018 GCA_030531215.1 Erysipelotrichaceae bacterium | reverse complement strand
TACACTAATTTCCTAGCAATCAATAAAAGCGGAATTAACTATTTAATTTAACTTTTTATTACATAATACTTGCAATAAAGCGCTTACAATATTAAAATTAGAGAGTACAAAGTATATTTGAAAAGGAGAAAATTAATGAAGGAAATAAATGTTCTAGTTATCGATCCAGTAGGACTACATGCTCGTCCAGCAACAGTAGCTGTTAATGCTGCTAGTAAGTTCAAATGTGATGTTAAAGTATCTTTTAAAGAGAGATCTGTAAACATGAAATCAATTATGGGTGTTATGTCTCTAGGCATTCCTACTCAATCAGAAATTGTTATTTCTTGTGAAGGTGAAGATGAAGATACTGCTATCACAACAATCGAAGAAATCTTAAGAACACAAAAAGTTATTAAATAAATATTAGATTACTTTTTCAAAAAGAGGGGGACGATGTTCTCCCTTATTTATTTTAGGAGGGAATATGGAAATTAAAGAATTATATGAGCATTGGTTAAATCATCCTAATCTAGATTCAAGTTTAAAAGAAGAATTAAAAAATCTAACTGAAACAGAGATAAAAGATTCATTCTATACTGATGTTCAGTTTGGTACTGCAGGTATGAGAGGACTTATGGGTGTTGGCCCTAATAGATTGAATATTCATACTATTAGAAAAGCTACATTGGGTTTTGCGAATTATTTGACTAAGAATGGTAAAAAAGCTGTTGCGATTGGTTATGATAATCGTTATAACTCTAAAGAATTTTCTTATGATTGCGCTAAATTATTAGCTTCTAAAGGAATTAAGGCGTATATCTTTGATTCACTAAGACCTACACCTGAGCTTTCGTTTGCGGTTAGATATCTTAATTGTGATGGCGGCATCATGGTTACTGCTTCACATAATCCAAAAGAATATAATGGATACAAGTTATACGATGAAACTGGTTGTCAACTTATTCCTGAATTAGCTCAAAATGTTATTGATGAGATTAGTTTACTTGGAGATATTTTGGATATTAAACCTGATGATGATTATGATAAGGATTTAATTGTTGAAATTAATGAAGAAGTTGATAAGGCATATCAAGAAAATGTTTTAGCTATTCAATTAAGAAAAGATGTAGATAAAAATTTCAAGATTGCTTTTTCACCAGAACATGGAACTTCAAATATTCCAGTTATGTCAACATTAAAAACTGCTGGATATGATGTATATGAAGTCGAATGCCAAGCATATCCTGATCCAGCATTCTCTAATACTAAGACTCCTAATCCAGAAGAAAAGGGCGCTTATGAAGAAGTACTAAAACTTGCTAAAGAAATAGATGCAAAATTACTGTTAGTTACTGACCCTGATGGTGACAGAATGGGTGTTGGAATTAAACATAATGGTGAATATATTGTTCTAAATGGTAATCAAACTGGTGCGCTTCTTCTCGAATATGTACTTAGTTCATATGAAGATTTAAATATCAAGGTTGAAAATCCTTGTATGTTTAACACAATTGTTACAAGTGACATTGGCGAAGCAATTGCTAGATACCATCATTGTGATAACGAAAGAACATTGACAGGCTTTAAATATATTGGCAACAAAGTTAGACAATATGAAAAGACTCATGAAAAGAATTATGTTTTCGGTTATGAAGAATCATATGGTTCATTAATTTCTCCATTCGTTAGAGATAAAGATGCTACTCAGGCTTGTTTGTTATTAGCGGAAGCTTGTGCATATTATTTGAAACAAGGAAAGACTTTGATTGATGTTATGAATGAAGCTTATGAGAAAGTTGGTTACTATTATGATACACAATTCTCTATCATGCTTCCTGGTGCTGATGGCGCTGCTAAACTTCAAGAGATCATGAGTAAGATTAGAAATAATCCGTTACAAGTTCCTGGATTTAAGACTTTAAAAATTGAAGACTACAAACTTCAAAAAGTTTATGAGAATGGTAATGCTGCAGATTTTGTGAAGCATGATGTTTCAGATGTTTTGAAATATTATTTAGAAGATGGTTCATTTATTGCTATTAGACCATCTGGAACTGAACCAAAATGTAAATGTTATCTTTCAGTAAAAGATAAGAGCATGGAACTTGCTAAAATAAAATGCGATGGTTTCATTACCTATGTTAAATCAATGATGGAATAATGATAGAAAAAATAAAAGAAAAAGCTTTAGAAGAAAGGGTACCTATCATTAAAGATGAGGGGTTATCCTTTCTTTTAAATCTTATAAAAGAAAAAGGTTATAAGAATATTCTTGAACTTGGTACGGCTGTTGGTTATTCAAGTATGCATATGGCTAGTTTAGATAAAACTATTCATATCGATACAATTGAAAGAAATGAAGATATGTACAAACAAGCAATTAAGAATATCGAAGATAATGGATTTGCTGAACAAATTCATGTCTTTTTTATGCCTATTGAAGAATTCAAAACAGATAAAAAATACGATTTAATATTTGTGGATGCCGCAAAGGCACAATATCAAAAATATCTTGAACAATTTATAGATAATCTAACTGATGAAGGTGTTATGTTGTTCGATAATATGATATTTCATGGTTTGATATACGATGTTGAATCAATTGAATCTAGAAATTTAAGGTCCTTAGTAAGGAAAATTGTTAAATTTAGAGAATTTGTGCAGAATGATAAGCGTTTTGATATAATTATGAATGACAACATTGGAGATGGAATACTAGTGTTAAGTAGGAGGAAAGGTTGCAACCTAAGAACATAGTTCTGTTAGGTTTTGTAAACAAAGCAGTTGAGTATCTTGACAAGCATATAGATGATGACAAAAGCGATTACAAGCTTAACAAACTCAAAAATATCGACCTTGTATCTTTAGAAGAAGAGCTAAGTAAAAACTTAGAGTTTTCTTTGGGTTCATATCAATCAACAATGACTTCATTATTAAAAGCTGGTAATGAAGCTTTTGATGATTTTTTAGATGCTCATGCAGAAAAGACTAATTTGCTTGGTGACTTGGGCACGATATTTGATAATGGTTCGCTAGATTCTAAACGTGATGAAAAACAAGAACTTGAAGATTTATTATCTTTCTATAATTTGGATGTTGATGATGAAATAATACAAGAAGAATCTATAGAAGAAGATATTCAAGAGATTGATACTGATGATAAAACCTTTGAACAAGTAATTAATGAAGAAGATATTCAATCAAAAGAAAAAGATATAGAAGAAGTAACTAATAAGATCTTAGATAAGATTTTAACTAATAACCCTTTATTAAAAGCTTTAATGGATGCAGCAACTGCCAAAGAAACTGAAATTGAAAGCCAAGAGACTACTCAAAGTGAAGAAACTGAAGCTTATCAAATTGAAGAAAATATAGAAGTAGAAACAGATGAACTTCTACAAGGCGAGAGTCTTTTAAATGAAGAAAATATTAATAGCAATTCAGAAGGTGTTCTTGAAGATTTGATTGATAACTCTGAAGTTGATGAGGAAGAGATTAAGATTGATGAAGCTAATGCTGTTGACGAAATTGAAGATGAATTTTTGAAGCAAATTGTAAAAGCAGCTGATGAAAATAAAAATATAAATAACTCTGAATTTGATGAATTATACGAATCAAGTAATAATGATGAAATAGACTCTATTTTCTCTGAAATAATTGATCACGAGAATGATGTCGAAATTGAACAACCTGAAATTGAAGAAGTTGTTGAAGAAATAAGTACTGAAATTGAACCTGAGCAGGTTGATGAACCTACATCAGAACAACAAGTTGAGGAAATAGAAGAACCTGTAGAAGAGTTAGCAGGTGAGCCTACAAAAGAAATAGTAGAAGAACCGGTTGTTGAGACTTCTATTTCTGATGACGATACTATTTTAACTGATGTTCTTGAGGATGAAATTCCAGTCGAAGAAGAATATGTTGATGCAAAAGTTGATACAGAATTAGAATTAAAGACGATTACTAATTATGTTCCTGAAACTTTAGAATCTCTTGTTTCTGAGATTAAGGAAGAAATAGAGCCAGAAGATATTGTAAGGCCAGCTGAAGAAAGTACTGCTCAAACATATGTAAGTTCATTAATTGATGATTTAAAGAAACAAATGCTTGAGGAAGAAAAAGTCAAAGTTCAAGAAGATGAACAAAGACAAGCAATTTATGAAGAAATTCATAAATCATATCCATATTTGTCTAGTGCATTTGTTAAATCTGTTTACGATTTAAAGAATAGTATTAATGATGAATATGCCGATGGAATGAAGATAATCTTATTGAGCCGTATCTTATTTGAAGATGTTGATGAATTAAGACAATTTGCGGAAGTGGTAATGAACCATGGATATCAAATAAATGTAGATGAAAAACAAATGATTGTTGACTGTATTAAACAATTAACTAATAGTCGTGGAAAGATAATTGCATTAATATTTGATATCGCAAACCAAGCTGCTGCCTTGAACGGCGTATACGAAGGTTACCGTGTAATTGTTGATGAAGTATAAAAGTTATAAAATAATAGTGTGAGGTGAATAATATGACAAACAAGAATCCTTATGAGAATCAAGATACTGTTGATATTCCTGATTTTGTAGAAGACAAAACAAATTCTTCAAGTGTTGATATGTCTATCTTTAAAATGAATGATAATTATGATGACGATCAATACGATGATGATGAAGATGATTACACTGATGAATTGGAACCAAGAAAACCATTAAAGTTAAATGTTCCAGTTATTATTTTAGGTGTATTAGTTGCTGTACTTCTAATAGTTTCAATCGTTACTATTATTAAGAAATCAAGTGCTGACAAGCAAGTTGAAGAATTAACTACACAAGTTGAAACTTTAAAGAATAAAGTTAAAGCTTATGAAGATGAAATTACTAATTTAAATGCTAAGGTTGCAGAACTTGAAGCTGGTAGTAAAGATAAGAAAGATGATGACAAAAAAGACGATAAAGATGATAAAGACGACAAAGATGATAAAGAAGTATCTGGCGACGGCAATTATGTTATCGTTGTAGACGGTGGTGTTAATTTGCGTGATGAGCCAAGTATGGATGGCGAAATTGTCGGTTCTATAGGTGAAGGAGCATTTGAAGGCGTTGGTGATCCAATCGAAGATGAAGATGGAAATGTTTGGATTAAAACTAACGAAGGTTCTTATGCTTGTATGAAATATCAAGGTCAAACATTTATAAAAGCTAAGTAAGAGTTTAACTCTTACTTTTTTAAGATAGTATGAACGAAGTAATCAAGATTAGAGGCAATCGTAAACTTAGTGGAGAAGTTACCGTTTCTTCATGCAAGAATTCAGCAGTAGCTATTTTACCAGCAGTTGTTTTAGCTAGTGAAGTAGTTAAACTTTATGACGTTCCTGAGATTGAAGATATCAAAGTATTAATTAAACTTCTTGAATTATTAGGTGTTGATTCATCTAAAAAGGGTGATTGCATTACTTTTGATTCTACTAATGTTAGAAATATCGATTTATTAGATGATGATGTAAAGAAATTAAGAGCATCATATTATTTTATGGGCGCTTTGCTTGGCAGATTTAAACATGTCAAAATGTATTCGCCTGGTGGTTGTAATTTGGGTCCTAGACCTATTGATTTGCATTTAAAAGGTTTTGAAGCTTTAGGTGCTCATATTAATCAACATGGTGATGTAATCGAGATTGATGCTAATGAACTAATTGGTGATGAAATCTATCTTGATTTTGCTTCTGTTGGTGCAACGATCAATATTATGCTTGCAGCTTGTTTTGCTAAAGGTAGGACAACCATTAATAATGCTGCTAAAGAACCTGAAATAATTGATCTATCTTCAATGCTTAATAAGATGGGCGCACGAATTAGAGGTGCAGGTACTTCGGAGATAACGATAGATGGTATCAGTAGATTGAAGGGTTGTATTCATGATATTATTCCAGATCGTATTGAAGCAGGCACTTACATTATTGCTGCTGCAGCTATTGGTGAGAATGTTAAAGTTAAAAATGTTATCCCTCAACATATTGAATCATTAACATCTAAACTTGAAGAAATGGGAGTTATGATGCAAATAGGTTCTGATTATGTTAATGTAATCGGTTGCGATAATTTATTAGCTACTGATGTTAAAACACAACCTTTCCCTGGTTTTGCGACTGATTTGCAACAACCACTTACAACATTAATGTGTTTGGCAAAAGGTGATAGTCATATTGAAGATGTTATCTATCCTGAACGTTTTAAACATTGTGATGAATTGATAAAGATGGGCGCTAATATAGAACATCAAAAAGGATATAGTATTATTCATGGTGGCACTCCATTAAAAGGTGCAGATATTGTTGCTAGAGATTTAAGATGTGGAGCTGCCTTGGTTATTGCTGGATTGGTTGCTGAAGGTGAGACGATTATCCATGATGCCTATCATATATATCGTGGATATGATTCAATTATTGATAAACTTAGAGATTTAGGCGCAGATATTGAATAATTCCTATTGTTTATCTTGGCTTAATATGGTATTATTATCTAGCATGTAAACTTACTTTGGGTTGATAAGATACTCAAGGCAGAAGGGAGAATAAAGACATGAAAAAAGATATACATCCAGGTTATTACAAAGTAACTGTTACTTGTACAGGCTGTGGAGCAACATTTGAGACTGGTTCTACTACTAAAGATGGTATCAAGGTTGATACTTGCTCAAATTGCCATCCATTCTATACAGGAAGACAAAGATTCGCAGCTGCTGCTGGTAGAATCGAAAAATTCAATAAGAAGTATGGTCTAGAAAACAAACAAGGTAAATAAAATACCTTGTTTTTTTCGGTATAATAGATTTGTGAGGTGTTATTATGTATCAAAGATATAGAGATGGTTGGGTAGAAACTATTAGTGGCTGTATGTTTGCCGGCAAAACGGAAGAGTTAATTAGAAGAGTAAAAGTTTTGGAATATGCAAAAAAAGAAATAATAGTTTTCAAACCAGAAATTGATAATAGATATTCTGATACGAAAGTTGTATCGCATGCTGGTTCTTCTGTTGAATCAATTGTTATAGAAAAACCAATTGAAATATTAGATCATGTTAAAGAAACAACTGAGGTTGTTGCTATCGATGAAGTTCAATTCTTTGACGAATCTATTTGTGCAGTCGCTGATGAACTTGCTGATAGAGGTATTAGAGTAATGTGTGCTGGTTTAGATACCGATTTTAGAGGTGAACCATTTGGACCAATGCCAAAACTTATGACTCAAGCAGAATTCTGTACTAAGTTATCTGCTGTATGTAATAAATGTGGTGCACCGGCAACAAGAACGCAAAGAATTATTAATGGTAAGCCAGCTAATTATTATGATCCAATCGTTTTAGTTGGTGCAGCTGAATCGTATGAAGCTAGATGTAGGCATTGCCATCAAGTTATGGGCAAGCCAAGTGTTAAATTAGGTTAATTATTATGGATGCTAGAATTGTTAAATTACAAGAAATAGAAAATAGATATTTAGAAATTGGGGAACTCATGTTACAAGATGAGAATGTTTCTAATGTCAAAATGTATACAAAATTATCTAAAGAACAGGCTAAGTTGAAGGGTTCTTATGATGCGTATCAAGACTGGAAGAAGTATACACAAATTATTGAAGATGGCCAAGAAATGCTAAAGGAAGATGATCCTGAACTAAAAGAAATGGCCCAAATGGAAATTGATGATGCAAAAGCTAAATTAGAAGAATTAGATAAACGTATTGAACAACTTTTATTGCCTAGAGATCCTGAAGATTCTTATGATTGTTTAGTAGAAATTAGAGGTGCTGCTGGTGGCGATGAAGGTAATATCTTTGCTGGCGATTTATTTAGAATGTATTCATACTATGCTGAATCATTAGGTTACAAAATAGAAGTTATGGAATCTAGTGAAGGTGAAGCGGGTGGTTTTACATTGATTAGCTTTGCTGTCAAAGGAAATGATGCATATAGACATTTCAAATTTGAGTCAGGTGCTCATCGTGTACAAAGAGTTCCTAAAACTGAAACACAAGGAAGAGTTCAAACTTCTACTGCAACAGTTATTGTTTTCCCTGATGTTGAAGATGAAGATGTTGAAATTCCTGATTCTGACTTAACTATTGAAACTCATAGATCTTCTGGTGCTGGTGGTCAACATATTAATAAGACTGATAGTGCTGTTAGAATTGTTCATGTTCCAACAGGAATTACTGTTAACTGCCAGGATGGTCGTAACCAAATCGCAAATAAAGAAACTGCTATGCGTATCATTAAAGCTAGAGTTTATGAGTACTATAAACAAAAGAAAGAGGAAGAAGAAGGTGCTATTAGACGTTCTAAGATTGGAACGGGTGATAGGTCTGAAAAGATTAGAACTTATAACTATCCTCAAAATAGAGTTACTGATCACCGTATCGGATTAACTTTAAATAAACTTGATAGAATTGTTGAAGGAAAACTTGATGAAATCATCGATGCTTTATTGGCGAATGATGATAAAGAAAAATTATTAAATGGCAACTTATAATCAATTAATACATAAGTATACAAAAGCGTTCAATGATAAAGGCTTATCAGCTAATACATTGAAAGCTTTTATTTTTGAGTTGTGTAATGAAAATGATGTCAATTTGTATTTAGAAATGGATAATGAATGTTTGCCTATTATTGAAAAGAAGTATGAAGATGGCGTCAAACGTTTATTAAATGATGAACCTATGAATTATGTATTAGGTTATTCTTATTTTTATGGATATAAGA
This sequence comes from Erysipelotrichaceae bacterium, assembly GCA_030531215.1. Taxonomy (GTDB): domain Bacteria; phylum Bacillota_I; class Bacilli_A; order Erysipelotrichales; family Erysipelotrichaceae; genus Colivicinus. Next base: position 44,274 of record JAUNNY010000006.1, on the reverse strand, counting down.
TGTTAGTTAATAAAGATGTTCTTATTCCAAGGTTTGAAACAGAAGAACTTGTAGGGCTCATATTAAGCAAATATGATGAGTTTTATCCTAAAAAGGATATAAATATATGTGACGTAGGAACAGGCTCTGGAGCTATCGCAATTGCTTTAAAAAAAGAAGAAAGTAGAATGAATGTGTTTGCTTCTGATATTTCAGAAGAAGCAGTATCAATGGCTAGGCAGAATGCCAAAATCAATGATGCGGATGTTACATTTATGGTTGGTTCAATGTTGGAACCATATATTGAAAATAATATTAAAGTTGATATCTTAGTATCTAATCCTCCATATATCAAAGTTGATGAAGTATTAGAAAATTCGGTTAAAGATTATGAACCACATCTGGCTTTATTTGGTGGTAATGATGGTTTGAAGTTCTATCGCATTATATTTGAAAATGCACTAAAAGTTGTAAAAGATGATGGCCTAATGTTTTTTGAAATGGGTTATGATCAAAAAGAAAATCTTACAAGTTTAGCTAAAGAATATTTTCCAAAGGCTATGGTTGAGGTGTATAAGGATATTAATAAAAAAGATCGTATGTTAATGATTAACTTGAAAGGGGAATAATGGATTTTTTAGAATTAGCCAAGAAGCGTTGTTCGGTAAGAGAATTTAAAACTGATAAGGTTTCTGATGAAATAATTGATAAGATTATTAAAGCTGGATGCATTGCTCCAACCGCATGTAATAATCAGCCATTTAAAATATTAGTAATTAAAACTAAAGAAGCACTAGATAAAATAAAAAAGTGCACAGAATGTCATTTTAATGCGCCAATTGTATTTGTTGTTTGTTACGATAAAAATTTATGTTGGAAAAGGCCATTTGATCAAAAGACGAGTGGCGATATAGATGCTAGTATAGTTGCTACTCATATGATTTTGGAAGCTTGTGATTTGGGCGTAGGTTCAACATGGGTTATGTTTTTTAAAGCTGATATTTTAAAACAAGAATTTGAATTACCTGATTATCTTGAGCCTGTTGCTTTGCTTCCTATGGGGTATCCAGTTGAAGGATATATGCCTAGTGCAACACATACAAAATATCGCGAATTTGAAGAATTAGTAGATATAAAATAAAAACTTCGTTAGAAGTTTTTATTTTATATTAATCAATTAGTTCAAGTAATGAACTAATATCTTTAATAGAAGCGATTTCTTTAGTTTTGAGATACGCTTTATTTTCGTCTTTATCAGTTAGACTTTTAATTAAATCTATCATTTAATAGTTTTATATGCTTCCTCCAAGATATTAACAGATGATTCCACGCTTTCATTTAATAAATCTTGTAAAGAATCAGGTTCGTATTTTTTAATAAATTCATTTTGAACTAGTAAAAAAGCATGTTTTCCATATTTTTTGACAAAAATAGCAGCAGCTTTTGATGCATACTCACCACGATTTTTATTTGGCTCATAAAAACCTTTTTCACAACGTTCTAGTTCGTCACATTCAAAGCAACCATCAAGTCCTTTTTCTTTAGCACATTTTGCATTTGTACAGATATTGCCTTCACAAACTGTAGCAAAACTACAAATATTGTAATCACTACGACATCCACCACACCATTTTCCAAATTTACAGTGGTTGCATGAAAAACCACAATAGGCGATAGGATCTAGTCCTTTTCTAGCTTCTAGAGCTTTTTCGATTTTTTCTTCTTCGATCATAATAATAATTCCTTGTACTCAATATACCACCATTGTATCGTAAAATAGCCTGTAAACTATTATTTTTATTAAAAATGTATGCGTTTTCACAATGTTATCACAATACTTATGTTATAAAAATAGTGTAATAATTTTTTCATTAATATCTTCCATTAAAAATGCATTACGTAAAAGCTCCTGTTTGGGAGCTTTTATGTTGGTATAATATAAACGAAAAGAGGCCAAATATGTCTAGTCAAACAATAAAAGAATTAGTAGAAAGAAAATCTGTACGTGTCTTTACTAAAAGAAAGATAAGCAAAAAGAATAAAAATATCATTTTTGAGGCTGCTATTAATGCACCTACTGCTGGAAATATGCAATTGTATTCGATTATCGATGTTACCGATAATGAAATCAAAGAAAAATTGAGTGTATATTGTGACAACCAGCCTTTTATCAGAGATGCTAAAATGGTCCTAGTATTTTTAGCTGATTATCAAAAATGGTATGAAGGCTTTAAATATTGTGGTTGTAAACCTCGTCATCCATCATATGGCGATTTACAAATTTCAACTGTTGATGCAACTATTGCTGCACAAAATGCTGTAACTGCTGCATGGTCTTTAGGAATTGGTTCTTGTTATATTGGCGATATTATTGAAAGACATGACGATGTTTGTAAACTTCTTAATTTGCCTAATTATGCTATTCCGGCTTGTATGGTTGTCTTTGGTTATCCTGCTAAGAAGCAACTTCTAAGAAATAAATCAAAACGTGTTAATTTAGAATATACAGTCTTTGAAAATAAGTACCATAAGCTATCTAAGCAGGACACTAAAAAGATGTTTATAGATAAAGCTCCTAAAGGGATGTATGAATCTTGGATGAAAGCATTCTATAAAAGAAAATATAATTCTGATTTTAGTATAGAAATGTCTAAATCAATGAAAAAATATTTAAAAAAGTATGATGAGTAATCATACTTTCTTTTCCATTATGTAATCATCCATTACGTAGTTATTGCCTATATCAGTAACAACGGAATCGATAATAATAAAATCCCAATGAAGATATAGATCTTTTGTTTTATTGTGCTTGTTTACAGTGAGATAGATTGCATTTTTCTTATTATCTTTTGTGTATTTTATGCAATCATCCAACAACATTTTTCCAAATCCTTTTTTACGATATTCTTTGTTGACATATAGTTTTGATAAGAAGACTCTGTTCCCATCTATTTTATATTCTGTAAAGCCTATTGGTTGTCCATTAAGCAATAATAATTTGAATACAGTTTCATTATCTATTTCTTGTTTAATTGCTTCCCTAGATAGAAACTTATTTGCCATATATGTTGCATGATCTTTGCCATTAATAGGCGTGTAGTAATCTATAAAAATATCTTGTGCAACTATAGATGCAACATCTAGTAAATCATCGTAAACTTGAACTAGGATTGGTTCCATACAATTATTCTATCATTTAGTGATAAACTATTATCGTAGAGGTGCATAATTATGAGTTTAACAGCAGGAATCGTTGGTTTACCAAATGTAGGTAAATCTACATTATTTAATGCAATAACAAATTCAAAAGTCGAGGCTGCAAACTATCCATTTGCTACAATAGAGCCTAATGTGGGCGTTGTTGAAGTTAAAGATGAACGTTTGACCAATTTAAGCAAGTTATTTGAACCAGAAAGAACCATTTATACAACCTTTGAGTTCACTGATATTGCTGGTTTAGTTAAAGGTGCTTCAACAGGAGAGGGCTTAGGAAACAAATTTTTAGCTAATATTAGAGAAGTTGATGCAATATGTCATGTTGTTAGATGTTTTGAAGATAATAACATAACCCATGTATATGATCGTATTGATCCGGTTGATGATATAGAAATAATCAATTATGAACTTCAAATGGCAGATATTTCTACTTGTGAAAATAGAATAAGCAAAGTTAAAACAAAAGCTCAAACTGCTAAAGATAAAGTCGCTGTTTTCGAATATAATCTTTTACTTAAGATTAACGATGCTTTAAATAAGAGCCAAAATATAAGATCATTGAGTTTTAACAAAGAAGAGAAAGAATATTTAAAGCAATTTAATTTCTTAACTGCAAAACCTGTTATTTATGTATGCAATATTAAGGAAGAAGAAATTAATAATCCTGAATCTAGTACGTACTATCTAAAGGTTAAAGAGTACGCTGAAAAAGAAGGCTCACAAGTTGTGCCAATTAGTGCCAAGATTGAAGAAGAATTATCTGATTTATCAAAAGAAGAAAAACAAGAATTTCTAAATGAGTTAGGCATTTCAAGAAGCGGTTTAGATGAATTAATTGCTAAATCATATGCAACGTTAGGATTAGAAACATTCTTTACCGTAGGTAAAGATGAATGTCGTGGTTGGACTTTTAAATCTGGTATGTCTGCTCCTCAATGTGCAGGTATTATTCATACTGATTTTGAAAAAGGTTTTATTAAAGCCGAAGTATATAAATATGAAGATATAATGGAATATAAAACTGAAGCTAAATTAAAAGAAGTTGGTAAACTTCGTTTGGAAGGTAAAGATTATCATCCTGTTGATGGTGATATTATGTTCTTTAGGTTTAACAATTAAATGCATTTAAAAAGAATATTAGTAGCTTGTTCTGGCGGGCCTGATTCAATGGCTTTGTTAGATAAACTAAACAACAAAAATTCCTATTATCTCGAAGTTGGTCACGTTAATTATCATAAAAGAGAAACAGCTTCTAGAGATGAAAAGATTGTTAAAGATTATTGTAAGAACAATAATCTTTCTTTTCATGTGCTTAATATTAATCCAATGGATGTAAAGGGTAATTTCCAAGCTTACGCACGTGTTGTTAGATATGAGTGGTTCAACAAACTTTGCACAAAATATAATTTAGAAGCTGTATATGTTGCTCACCAACAAGATGATGTAATTGAAACCTATCTTATGCAAAAGAAAAAAGGGCTTGATGTTGATTATTACGGCATTAGAAAAACAAATTGTTTATATGGTGTTAAAGTTGTTAGGCCATTATTAAATTGTTCTAAGAATTCTTTACAAGAATATTGCGATAAGAAAGGTATCAAATATGGTATCGATGAATCAAATTTAACCGATAATTATGAACGTAATAAAATTAGGCATTCAATTGTTGATAAACTAAATAAAAATGAACGCAAAGAGTTAATCCAAGAGATTAATGAGTTGAATAAAACAAAAGAAGAAATTAATAAACAGGCTATTAATCTTATTAAGAATGGATTAAAGACTAATACTGACAAGTTTTTGTCATTGTTATGTTTTGAAGAAATAATTAGAATCGTAGCTAGTAAGCCAATGTCTAAAAGTGAAATAAAGGAAATAAGTAGACAACTTACATATAATAAGAATTATAAATTGATAGGCAAGAAGTACGTTTTAGTCAAAGAATATAACAAAGTATCTGTTTTTGTCTTGCCTAAACAATATTCTTATGATTTTGATGAAGTATCATCTTATAAAACTCCTTATTTTAAAATGTGCAAAAAAAGCAATGTGAAAATGTCATGTGCTTTCGTTAAAAATGAAGACTTTCCACTCACGATTAGGTGTTTCAGAGATGGCGATTTTATTAGGATGCGCTACGGTTCAAAAAAGATTAATAGATTTTTTATTGATAAAAAAATAGAATATAAAGACCGCTTAATTTGGCCAATTGTCGTAAACCGCAATAATGAAGTTATATTAGTGCCTGGCATTGGATGTGATAAGGGTCATTATTCTGAAAAACCTAATCTTTATGTGATAAAATTATGATATTGGAGGGGAATTTTTATGTTAAATAAAGATATCGAAAAGGTGTTTTTTTCTGAAGAAGAGATTCGAAACAGATGCGAAGACTTAGGGAAACAAATAGACATAGATTATGCTGATCAACCTCCGGTATTAGTTGGCTTATTAAAGGGTTCTGTTCCATTCTTAGCTGAATTGATGAAACATATCTCAATCAATATTCAAATTGATTTTATGGATGTTACTAGTTATTCAGGTAGAAGGTCTGTAGGTGATGTTAAAATTATCAAAGACTTGGATAGATCAATTATTGATGAAAATGTCTTAATAGTAGAAGATATTGTAGATACAGGCAAGACATTATCTAAAGTAAAAGAGATGTTGTATTCAAAAGGTGCTAAAGATGTTAAGATTATAACTTTATTAAATAAAGAAGAAGGCCGACTAGTTGAAATTAAATCTGATTATGTGGCTTTTGAGTGTCCTAATGAATTTGTAGTTGGATATGGTCTTGATTACAATCAAGATTATCGTAATTTGCCATATGTTGGTGTTTTAAAAGAAGAGTGTTATAAGGAGTAGTTTTAGATGAATAATAATAAAAAGAATGACAATAAACGTTCGATAGTCAATTTAATACCTTACTTGATTGTTACGGCGTTTTTATTTTTAATGTTTTTCGGTAATAACCAAAGTGGGCAAAAGACTGATCTTAGTTATTCTGAATTTCATGAATTAGTTACCAAAAAAGAAATAATTCAAGCTACAGCTTCTGTAGATACAAATACAGTTACTGTATCTGGCTATTATAAAGATGGGGACAATAACGTTCAATTCACTTCTACAATTCCTAATACTGAAAAAGCAACGAACGAATTAATGAGTGAATTAGAGGGTGTTGCAAATATTACCTTTGTAGATGCAAATAAATCTAATTTTTTACTAGAACTAATTAGTTCTATTTTGCCTTTGGTCATCTTTACAATATTAGGCATTGTCATCTTCTCTAAGATGGGTGGCATGAGTTCAAATAAACAAGCATTTGATTTTTCTAGGTCGAGAGCGCGCTTAGAATCAAACGTAAAAGTTAAGTTTGATGATGTCGCTGGTTGTGATGAAGAAAAAGAAGAAATGCAAGAAATTATTGAATACTTAAAGAATCCTAGAAAATTCTCTAATATGGGAGCTAGAATTCCTAAGGGTATTTTATTAGTTGGTAATCCAGGTACAGGTAAAACATTATTAGCTAAAGCTGTTGCTGGTGAGGCTAAGGTACCATTCTATTCAATTTCTGGTTCTGATTTTGTTGAAATGTTTGTTGGTGTTGGTGCTTCTAGAGTTAGAGATATGTTCAGAAACGCCAAGGCAACTTCGCCATGTATGATTTTCATTGATGAAATTGATGCTGTAGGTAGACAACGTGGTGCTGGTTTAGGTGGTGGCCATGACGAAAGAGAGCAAACTCTAAACCAAATGTTAGTTGAACTAGATGGTATGTCTGATAATAATGGAGTAATTGTTATTGCAGCTACAAATAGACCTGACGTACTAGACCCAGCATTGTTAAGACCTGGAAGATTTGATAGACAAATAACTGTATCTCTTCCTGATGTTAAGGGCAGAGAAGCAATATTAAAAGTTCATGCTAGAAACAAAAAGATTGGCGAAGGTGTTGACTTAGCTGCATTAGCTAGAAGAACTCCTGGTTTCTCTGGAGCTGATCTTGAAAACGTATTAAACGAAGCAGCGATATTAACTGTTCGTCAAAATAAAAACAAGATTGATATCAATTGTATCGATGAAGCAATTGATAGAGTTATGATGGGTCCTGCTAAGAAATCTAGAACTTATGATGAACATACTAAGAAATTAGTTGCTTATCATGAAGCTGGACATGCTATTGTCGGTTTAAATTTGCCTGATGGTTCTGTTGTTCAAAAAGTTACGATTATACCTCGTGGTAATGCAGGTGGATATAACCTAATCACTCCAAGAAAAGAAAAGATATTGAATTCTAAGAAAGAGTTAATTGACACTATTACTTGTTATATGGGTGGTAGATCTGCGGAAGAAATATTCTTTGATGACATTACTACTGGCGCATCTGGTGATATTAAAGCTGCAACTAGAATCGCAAAAGATATGGTTGCTACATATGGAATGTCTGATTTAGGACCTATTCAATATGAAAATGGTAATGATTCAGTCTTCTTGGGTAGAGACTATGCTTCTCCATCTAACGCTTCGAGTCAAGTAGCTTTCGAAATTGATACTGAAGTAAGAAAAATTATTGAGGAATGTCATCAAAAAGCAAAAGATATTATCGATAGTCATCGTGATGATTTGATAAAAATTGCTGAAGCATTGATGGTTAAAGAAACATTAACTGCTGAAGAAATTGACGAAATCATTAAGGGAAATACTGTAGTTGAAATGCCATCTACTGAAATTAATGAAAAAGAAACTAAAAAAACTTCAAAAAGAACTGCAAATAACAAAAACAAAACTGAAGTTAAAAAGGTAGTAAAGAATAAGACTGCTAGCAAGAAACAAACAAGTAAGAAATAACGGAGGATATACAAACAAGGAAGCTAATCGCTTCCTTTTCTAAGTATTAAACTAAAAATGAATAATAATGTAATAATTGCAACCGCACTAAACAATCACGCACGTATTTATCTGTTGAATTCTAAAGAAATGGTAGAACAAGCTAGAACATATCATAATCTTTTTCCAACTTCGTGTGCAGCTTTAGGAAGAACATTATCTGTCACCGCATTAATGGGATTAATGCAAAAAGAGGAAAATGAGGTCGTTACAACAACAATTAATGGCGGAGGACCTATAGGTACAATTATGTGTGTCGCGCTTAGTAATGGCCAAGTAAAGGGCTTCTGTGCCAATCCGGAGTTCTACCAAACATATGAAGGAACTCATAAATTAGCGGTTGGTGTAGGCGTAGGTACCAATGGATACTTAAAAGTAACTAAAAATCTAAAAATGAAGCAGCCATATACTTCACAAGTAGATTTACAAACTGGGGAAATTGGTGATGATTTTGCATACTATTTTTCTGTATCTGAACAGGTACCAACAATCGTTTCAGTAGGAGTACTTGTTGATACCGATTATAGTGTAAAAGCGGCTGGCGCTATGATAATTGAATTATTACCCGATCATACCGAAGAAGACATAGTATATCTTGAGAATTTACATTTAACACCTATATCTAGTGTTCTAGAGAGCAATGATGATTTACATAAATATTTAAATTCTTTGTTTGATGATGCCACAATACTAGAAGAAAAATGCGCTTATTATTATTGTGATTGTAGTAAAGAAAGATTTATGCGTAATGTTTTAACTCTACCAAAAAAAGATATAGAAGATTTAGCTATGGATGGTAACGTGAATATTAGATGTGATTTTTGTGGAAAGGAATATACTCTGGACACAAATGATCTAAATGTTATATTAAACTATGCAAATAAAAAATCTGAAGATAAGTAGTCCTATCGTAATTGCACCTATGGCCGGAATAAGTAACGGAGCTTTTCGTGAACTTTGTTTTGAATTTGGTGCTGGTCTAGTGTATACAGAGATGGTTTCTGATAAAGCCATTTTTTATGACAATAAAAAAACTATTGATATGTTAAAAATAGATGATGATTATCATCCAGTATCATTGCAACTATTTGGTAGTGATATTAGTTCAATGGTTTATGCAGCAAAGGTTTTAGATAAAAAAACTAACTGTGACATCATCGATATTAATATGGGATGTCCTGTTAATAAAGTTATTAAGTCATTTGCAGGTAGCGCCATGATGTTAAATGAAGATAACAGTGTCGAAATTGTTAAAAAGATTATCGAAAATGTTGATAAGCCTGTTACGGTCAAGATGCGTCTAGGTTACACGAAAGATAATATGAATTATTTATCTTTAGCAAAAAAACTTGAAAAAGTTGGAGTAAGTGCTATTGCACTACACGCAAGAACAAGATCTCAAATGTATGAGGGTAAGGCTGATTGGTCACATATAAAAATATTAAAAGATAGCTTATCTATTCCAGTAATCGGAAATGGTGATGTTAAAACCGTTGATGATTTTATTAAAATGCAAAAGGAAACTAATTGTGATGCTATTATGATTGGCAGAGGAGTAGTTGGCAATCCTTTCTTAATAAAAGAAATAAGTAATTATCTTTCGGGTGATAATAACTATCAAATCTCTTTTGATGATCGCTTAGATTATTGTTTAAAGCATGGTCAAAAATTAGTTGAACTTAAAGGCGAAAAGATCGGAATATCCGAAATGCGTGGTTTAGCATCGCATTATTTAACAGGTATGTATAGTTCAACTGTCTACAAAGAAAAATTAAATCACATTAATACTTATGAAGATTTATATAATGTGATAAATGAATACCGTGAATTATTAAAAACAGTATCTTAATTTTCTTCTTCTAATAGTTTTTTTAGTTCCGCAAATGGTTTGTAATTAATACGATTTGCGATAAATTTGTTGTTCTTTTTAAAATTGTCATATCTAAGCATAAATTCACGAGAAGAAATAATAGCAGAATCATTTGAAAACGCTTTTAATTGTTCGAGCGCATCAGAAGTGACTACGATAACCTTGTAGTCATTTTTTAATTCTTTCGATTTATCTTCGATGTATGTATCTGCTGTTTGATTCTCTTTTGTGTATACGATGGTGATGTTGTCGTGTTCTAGAACTTCAGGTTTTGAACCGTTAGCCTTATATGCATCAAATACTAATATCGTTTCTGCTGCCACATATCCGGCAAAATCACATACAATATTGATAGTTTTTTCTCGTGCATTTATTAAATCAGTTAAAGCAAGTTCTTCATCAAGATAATACATTAAATTGTAGCCATCTATGATGTATATTAATGGTTTTTGTGGCTTAATTTCATATGGTTTATCTTCTTGTTCTTTCTTTTTCTTTTCTACATATCGTGGTTTCTCTTTATAGATAGAATTCCATACACGTTTCAATTCATCTTCATTAATAGTTGTTTTATTATGTTTTGTTGATTCTACATCTATATTTTCTATATAATCAGCCATATTTAGATGCATCATCGATTCAACTTCTTCAGGTTCAACATAATGGCCTGCTCCTTGTTTACAAAAAATTGAGCCGACAGGATTCTTCATATCTACACGATAGTCATAGTGACTACCTGCTAATACTTCATCAGAATTCTCACACTTATCGTAAGCTATTTCTTCAATGTTATAGCTAATATTTCCTGAAAGTCTTGATTTCAGATTTAACAAGACATCATTAAAAATACGAAGTGGAATCTTTGTAATTATATTATTATCTTGCATTGTGTATATGCACTTATAGTTAGTAAGCGAAGAAATGATCGTATTTAATGAATCGGCATTAGCGCCTATTGTTGTAACATAGTACGGTTCTAGAAGAATACTTTCAATTTTACATAGTCCTTGCCTTATAGCTCTTCTAGTTGCTTGCAACAAATCACCACCTTCAGTATGTTTAGGATGTGTTTTAATGTCTATTATTTGTATTTCTATATTCGTTAGTGGTGAATTGGTTAATATTCCTCTGATTGTATAATTGCGTAAATACGAAACAAGACTCTTAGCATATTGATTGTTTACTAGAGATGTAATTTTAATTCCTTTTTCATAAGGTTTTAGTTTTACAATTGCTTCTCCGTAATGTCTTAATGGTTCAAAATGGCCAATGCCATATACGCTATCAGAAATAGTTTCTTTATATTTAATGATAGGATCTGAAAAAGAAACATCAATATTTAATCTTTCTTTAATTAAGTTTTTTACTATTGTGGCATGCAATTCACCATTTAAATTAATAAATACATCATGTGAATCAATATTAATTTTTAATTCAGGAAATTCATTTATGATGTTTTGTAATTTTTTATATAGTTCATTGATTTCTAAATTGGAAATTATACGATATGTTAACGATGGAGCATCATATAATCTCTCGCTATTAAAACTAGGTAAATATGTAGCGATAGGTATTTCTTTAAGTCCTTTTACAGCTACAATATCACCAGCTTTAGCATAATTTACTGGTATATAGTTTTCACCATTTACTTCATAAATTTCATTTATCTTGTTTTGATTAAAAGATGATTTGTTTAATAGTGTACCTGATAATACTTTTAAATAAGAATAATTTTCACTTATTTTATAAATATAAGCATTAAGTTCTTTGTTTTTATCATAATTTGTTTCAACATACTCATCAATAAAGTCTAATAGTTCATCTATATTTTCATCTTTTAGTGCAGAACCGAAAAATACCGGAATAGCAATATTATTTCTTAAACTATTTATAGCTATATTATGAGGTATACTATTTGTTTCAATGTAAGTATTTAGCAAATCATCAGAAGATAGAGAAACGTGTTCAATAAAGTCTTTGTGTTCGATACAATCTTGGGATAAATTATTTTTTATTCTTTCTAATATTTCGTTTTTTGATATTGAGGTAATATCCATTTTATTCACAAAGATAATAATAGGGATATTATAGTTTAATAGATTATTAAATTGTTTAATTGTATCAATAGGTATTTGTTCTATAGCAGATACTATTAAGATGGCACAGTCTAGAATTGATATTGCTCTATTAGTTTCGTAAACTAAATCAGAATGACCAGGTGTATCTACATATATATAGTCTTTATTTTTATAACTAAAAATAGCTTGTTTATTATAAATGGTGATTCCTTTTTCTTTTTCTAATTTATAGAAATCTAAAAAAGAATCATTATGATCCACACGTCCCTTATGTCTTATTGTATTTGTTTTATAAAGGATAGATTCTGATAAAGTTGTTTTTCCCGCATCTACATGTGCTAAGGCACCGATAGTTATTTTCACACACTAATTATACTAAAAACATGCTGCCAATTTGGAAAGTGATGAATGCCAAAAGCCAAGCAATCAAACATTGGAAAACTACAACGAATATAGCCCAACCATTTCCCATTTCTTTCTTAATAGTGGCAATGGTTGCGACACATGGAACATATAATAAGCAAAATACAAGTAGTGCTAAAGCGCTTACTGGATTAAGATATGTAGTTAATTCTGCGATAGGGAATAATACTTCTAAGGTTGAGACTACAGCTTCTTTCGCTAAGAAACCTGTTACTAGGGCAACTATAATCTTCCAATTGCCAAATCCACATGGTTTAAAAATAAATGATACTTTATTTGCAATACTAGCAAGAATAGAGTTTTCGGCATTGTCTACCATTGACATATTCCATGAGAAATTTTGCAATAACCATACAATGATTGTGGCTATAAAGATAACGCTAAATGCTCTTTGTAGGAAATCTTTAGCTTTTTCCCACAATAATTGGCCAACATTTTTTGCGTTTGGCAATCTATACGATGGTAATTCCATAACAAATGGAACAGCTTCTCCTTTGAATATAGTAGTTTTGAACAATAAAGCAACTAGTATTCCAACGATGATTCCCACAAAATATAAGCCAGTCATAACTAATCCGGCAACATTAGGGAAAAAGGTGTTAGCAAAGAAAGCGTAGATAGGCAATTTAGCTGAACAAGACATAAATGGAATTAGTAGAATTGTCATTTTTCTATCTCTTTCAGATGGTAAAGTTCTAGCGGATAATACGCCCGGAACAGAACAGCCAAACCCGACAAGCAAAGGGACAATCGATCTTCCAGATAAACCAAGTCTTCTCAAAATCTTATCCATAAAGAAGGCTACTCTTGCCATATATCCTGAATCTTCTAGTATTGATAAGAAGAAGAACAAGATTATTACTATTGGTAGGAACGAAATTATAGAACCAACGCCATTAAAGATTCCATCTATTACTAAAGATTGAACAAAGTCAGAAACATTAGTTTTAATCATCCACGAATTAATTATTGAAACAAAAGAATTAATACCCTTAGCTAAGATATTTTGGAATAGTGGTCCAAATACCTCAAATGTTAATAGAAAAATCAAAAACATAATAATGATGAAACAAGGTATAGCACTATATTTTCCTGTAAGGATTTTATCAATTTTGTTTGTAATTGTTTGTTCTTTAGATTCTTTTGGTTTAATTACGTTGTGTTTTGTAATTTTAGTGATGAAGGAATATCTCATATCTGCTATAGCAGCAGCTTTATCAAGACCTCTTTCATCTTCCATTTGTTTTGTAATATGATCTAAAGTTTCTATTTCATTAATATCTAGATTAAGCATTTTGATAATTTGCGTATCATTCTCTGCACATTTTGAAGCACAAAATCTAATAGGCAAATTAGTGGCAGCGGCATGATCTTCTATCATATGCATAATAGAATGCAAGCATCTATGAACAGCACCATTTTCAACAGCATCACAATAATCCTGCTTATTTGGCTTTTCTTGGTATTTTGCAACGTGGATAGCGTGTTCTATTAATTCATCAATACCTTGATTCTTAGAAGCGCTAATTGGTACAACGGGAATTCCTAGTTCAGCCTCTAAACCGTTAATATCAATAAAACCACCATTATTATCAATTTCATCCATCATATTTAAAGCTAAGACCATTGGGATATCTAGTTCTAATAGTTGCATTGTTAGATATAATCCTCTTTCAATAGAGGTTGCATCTAGCACATTAATGATACCTTTAGGTTTTTCTTTTAATATATAGTCACGCGATACTAGCTCTTCAGGAGAGTAGGGTGACATTGAATATATACCAGGCAAATCAACTAAAGAAGTATTAGGATATTTTCTAATTTGACCTTCTTTACGATCGACTGTTACACCAGGGAAATTTCCGACATGCTGATTTAATCCGGTTAATTGATTAAATAATGTAGTTTTTCCCGCATTTTGATTTCCCATTAAAGCAAAAGTTAAAAGTTCATCTTGAGGAAGAGCATTTTCAGTTTTCTTATCATGATATTTAACACCACTTTCACCTAAACCAGGGTGTTCATTAACTTTTCTTTCTATTTCATCAGCGATAATTTCTTCATCACATAGTTCGATAACTATAAAGTGTGCATCTTTTTTTCTTAGCGTTAAATCATATCCTCTTAATTTGAATTCAAGAGGATCGCCTAATGGGGCTGCTTTAATAAATTTTATATTTGTACCAGGAGTAATGCCCATATCAAGGAGGTGCTGTCTATTAGCACCAATACTGTTTACTTCAATTACTTTTCCTGTTTTATTTATTTCTAGTTCATCTAAGCGCATATACATCTACCTATTTGTTAGTTATAACTAACATTATGTTAGCATTAACTAACATAACTGTCAATAAAAAAAGATACGTAGTATCTTTATTTTATTTGCCAGTCGATAGGGTATATGTTATTTTTTATCAAAAAATTATTTGTTTTTGAAAAAGGTCTTGAACCAAAGAAACCATTATAAGCACTAAGTGGAGATGGGTGAGCAGATTCAATTACGAGATGTTTTGGATTTGTTATATATTGTTTCTTACTTCTAGCATTTGCGCCCCATAGAATAAATACTACTGGTTCTTGTTTTTCGTTTAGTTTTTTAATTATAGTATCAGTTAATATTTCCCATCCTTTTCCTTTATGAGAATTTGCTAAATGCGCTCTTACAGTTAGGACAGCGTTTAATAAAAGAACTCCTTGTTTAGCCCATGATAATAAATATCCGTGATTTGGTATGTAACAGCCAAGATCATCTTTCAACTCCTTATAGATATTTTGTAGACTTGGAGGTACAGGAACACCTTTATTTACCGAAAAAGATAGTCCGTGTGCTTGATTTTCTTCGTGATATGGGTCTTGGCCTAAAATAACAACTTTACAATCTTTATAACTAGTTAATTTTAGTGCTGAATAGATATTTTTAGGGAGTGGGTAAATTGTGTTGTTTTTATATTCATCATCTAAAAAATGACGTAAATTCTGATAATACTCCTTATCAAATTCATTGCCAATTATTTCATCCCAATCATTGCCTATTAATTTCATGAATTC
>JAUNNY010000006.1:0-28757 GCA_030531215.1 Erysipelotrichaceae bacterium | reverse complement strand
AATGGATTGTATTCAACGATTAAACCCGTTATATTCATGAATTCATTATATAATATTTATGATGTTTACTAATATTGACGATGCGATTAGTTGGATTATTGAACAAAGAAATGACGAATCAACTTTCGAACATTTTAAATATGTTTGCGAAAAGTTAAATAATCCTCAGAACAACTTTTATATGATTCATGTAGCAGGTACTGATGGTAAAGGTTCTACTGTTACTTTTTTGAGAGATTTATTAATGAAACAAGGTTTAAAAGTTGGTACATTGCAATCTCCACATTATCTTATTCATCAAGATAGAATTAGAGTTAATGGCCAAAACATCACTGATGAAGCGTTCTTAAGGATAATGAATGATTATTATGATTTTTTCATCGAAAACAAGCTATCGATGTTTGAAATGGATTATCTAATAATGTGCGAGTATTTTAAACAGTGTCAAATAGATATCGCTATCGTTGAAGTAGGGCTAGGAGGAAGGCTTGATTCTACGAATGTTGTTGATAATACTAAATTGTCTATTATTACAACTATTGGTTTTGATCATATGGATAGACTAGGAGATACTTTACAAAAAATATGTTTTGAAAAATGTGGCATAATCAAAGATAATTCTAAGGTGCTTATAGGTAAATTAAACGATGAGTGCATTGAAGTAGTAGAAAATGTTTGCAATGATAAAAACGCTAAATTGTATTCTTTAGGTCAATATACAGACTTAGGTGAAAGAAAGTTTGCTTATCAAGGCAAAGAGTATACATTAACTAGTTACGCAAAGTATCAAATGCATAATGCTTCTTTAGCAATTAAAGCATTAGAAATAATTAAGGACGACTATCCTATAGTTGTAGATGAAAATAAAGTATATGAAGCTATTTCAAATACTATTTGGCCATGTCGGTTTGAACTTGTAAAAGAAAAACCAAGAGTTATTTTGGATGGTGCTCATAATATCCATGGTGTTGAGGCTTTATGCGAATCTGTTGATAATCTTAAAGGAAGCAAATGCATTATTTTTAGTGCCTTAAAGCGTAAAGAATATCAAAAGATGATAGAAATGTTAGCTGCTCATTGTGATGAATTAGTGCTTACTACTTTTAATTTTTATGGTGTTATTGATTTAAAAGATTATAAAGATAGTGGATATAGTATTAATGATGATTTTATAGACGCAATAGATAAAGCTATAGTTAAATATGATAATGTTATTATCTGCGGATCTTTGTATTTTATGAGCGATGTTGTAGCTAATTACAAGTTTTGTTAATGAAAAAGTATCATTTAATTAATATATTTACAATTATACTTTTTATTGTAGTTGCGACTAGTTTAGATCCATTTAAGGAGAATTATTCGACATTAAGTTTGACTAGAAGTGGCTATTTTTTATTCTTATTTATGGGTGTATTAGCTGGTATTATTTTAGCTTATGAAACATATTTAATTAATAATAAAAAATACGCGGTATTAATGTTTGTTTCGTTATTTCTCGGAGTAATTATTCCTCATGATATTTCTTATAATCTTCGAGGCAATTTGCATTTGATTAATGCCTACATAGGTTTTTCTATGATGATGATAATTACTTTTAGTAATATCTATAAATATAGTCTTGTTAATAATAAAAAGGGTAGATACATAATGTATTTTACCCTTATATGTTTATCAATAAGTGTTTATTTGTATTTAGACAATATGTGCGTAAATACGATTAGTGAATTAATAATAATGATTGTTGTGCAACTCGATCATTTATTTATGAGTTTATAAGCCGCTTCAACAACGTGTGATACAAGAACTGAAGTTGTGACACTTCCTACGCCACCTGGTACAGGAGTAATGTTTTCTACTATTGGTTCAACTTCTTCAAATAATACATCGCCACAAAGTTTTTGCTTTGTTTGATTCCAACTAATACCAACATCAATTATTGTTTGTCCTTGTTTAACATAGTCTTTATTAATTGACTCCATTGCGCCAGTGGCACAAATTATAATATCTGCTTTATTAGTAATTTCAAATACGTTTTTAGTTTTGGTGTGGCAGATAGTAACCGTTGCGTTTTTATTCAGAAGCATCATTGAGACAGGTTTGCCTATAACCAAAGATCTTCCTAATACAACAACATTTTTCCCAACAACATCAATGTTGTAATGTTCTAATATTTTAATAGCTGCTTCAGCAGTACAAGGAGGGAAACCTAAACCAGTATTTGTGAAAATACCTGCTAAGGAATTGTCACTACATCCATCAATATCTTTGTTTGCTGCTATATATTTACGAGCTTTTTCATTATCAAGATATTTTGGAAGTGGTCTTAACATCAAAATTCCATGAATACTGTCGTCATTGTTCAATGTGTCTAATGTTTGATAGAACTTTTCATATTCAATTTCTTTATCAAGTACTATATTATTTACATTGACGCCTATTTCATTACATTTTTTTGTAGCGTTTCTTTCGTAAGAAAGATCACTTTCATTTTCACCAACTCTAACGATAGCTAGAGTAGGGGTAATTCCTTTTTCTTTTAGCTCATTAACTTTCTTGATGCTTTCTTCATTAATTGAATTAGCTACTTCTTTTCCTTTTAGTAACATTATGCTAACCTCTTACATACATCATCGTAAACATTTAATGCTTTTACAGAATATTCATCCAATAATTCAAGAGCTTCATCTTCTAGTTTTTTAGCGTAATCCTTATCTGCCATTAATCGTGTATTTACTTTAATATTGATAAAAGCTCCATACATTGCTCCATGAGCCAACATTACACTAGTTCCAGCATCACTCACAGATATTTTAGATCCTATTTGTGCAAGTCTTTCATCAAGATCAACAATACGACAGCAATATTTCAAAATGTATAAAGGAGGAACGGCAGCATTTTTTAAACATTCGTCCATCTTTTCAACATATCCTTCACTATTTTTATCCATCTTATATGCTTCTGCCAATGGTAAGAATGCTTCGGCATCTTTATCTACGCAATCTAAAAGATTGCTTCTTAAGATGTCAGCTTCTTTTTTTATTGATTCTAGTTCAGAAGTATATGAAATATATTTTGCTTTTCCGATTGTTAGATTTGTAACCATTTCTGCTAGCGAAGCAGCAAGCGAAGCAACATATCCACTGACGCCACCACCACCTGGAACAGGGTCTTTACTAGCGGCTAATTCTGTAAATGTTTTTAGATCTTGTTCTTTCATATTAGAACAATCCTGTGATGACACCATTTTCATCTACATCAATTTTTTCTGCAGCAGGTACTTTAGGTAATCCTGGCATTGTAGAAATATCACCAGTTAAGGCAACTATAAATCCTGCGCCGGCAGATACTTTAAGATTTCTAACTTGTAGTCTAAATCCTGATGGAGCGCCTAATAGTTTAGGATCATCTGAGAATGAATATTGTGTTTTAGCAATACATACTGGCATATATCCGTAGCCTAATTCTTCAAGTTGAGCAAGTTGTTTTACTGAAGAACCGATGAAATCAACACCATCAGCGTGATATACCTTTGTTGCGACTGCTTCAATCTTTTCTTTTATTGATTGATTATCTTCATATGAGAATGTGAAATCATTTTCTTCTTCACATAGTCTTACTACTTCTTCAGCTAGCTTAGTACCACCTTCGCCACCTTTAGCCCATACTTCACTTAAGGCAACGTTAACGCCAAGTTCTTTACATTTAGCTTCAACTAAATCTAATTCTGCCTTTGTATCGGTAGGGAAAGCGTTAATCGCAACTACACATGGTAGTTTATAAACATTCTTTATATTTGAAACGTGTTGAAGAAGATTTGGCATTCCTTTTTCTAATGCTTCAAGATTTTCATTATTTAAGTCTTCTTTTTTAACACCTCCATGGTTCTTTAAAGCTCTAACTGTTGCTACTATCACAACTGCATCAGGCTTTAAATTGGCCATACGGCATTTAATATCTAAGAATTTTTCAGCACCTAAGTCTGCACCGAAACCGGCCTCTGTAACAGCATAATCGCCAAGCTTCATTGCCATTCTTGTTGCCGTAACCGAGTTACATCCATGAGCGATATTTGCGAAAGGTCCACCATGAACAAATGCAGGAGTACCTTCTAGAGTTTGAACTAGATTTGGTTTTAAAGCATCTTTAAGAAGTGCTGCCATAGCTCCTTGAGCCTTTAAGTCACCAGCAGTAACTGGTTTATTATCATATGTATAAGCAACTACTATGTTTGCACATCTTTGTTTTAAATCAGGAATATCTTTTGCTAAACATAGAACAGCCATTACTTCTGAAGCAACTGTAATATCAAAACTATCCTGTCTAGGAGTACCATCTGCTCTTGCGCCTAATCCATCAACAATATTTCTTAGTTGTCTATCATTCATATCAACAGCTCTATGCCAAGTGATACGACGTGGATCAATATTTAATGAATTTCCTTGTTGGATATGATTATCTAACATTGCAGCTAATAAATTATTAGCAGCGCCGATTGCGTGGAAATCACCAGTAAAATGTAAATTAATATCTTCCATTGGCACAACTTGTGCATAACCACCACCAGCGGCGCCACCTTTAACACCAAATACAGGTCCCAACGATGGTTCTCTTAAAGCAACAACAGATTTTTTTCCTATTTTTCTTAATCCATCTGCTAAGCCAACAGTCGTAGTAGTCTTTCCTTCGCCGGCAGGTGTAGGGTTGATGGCTGTTACTAGAATTAATTTTCCATTTGGTTTATCACTTAAATCTTTTAATAATTTATAATCTACTTTTGCTTTGTAGTTGCCATATAATTCCAAATATTCATCAGGAATATCAACTTTTTTTGCGATTTCTGTTATTTTTTCTTTTTTACAAGCTTGTGCTATTTCGATATCTGTCATAATCTCTCCTTATTGATTTACTCTTCTCTTCGCGAAATTTATTATATCAGGTAATATACTACTGTAGATTACAGCTAAAATTACTCCTGTTATTATCTTTATTATTATGTTTCCAAATACAATTGCAGGTGAGTAATAATCATATATTAGTGAGTCAACTAAAAGTGCTAGGCAGTTTAATGCCGTAACACAAAAAGCACTAATTATGGATATAAAAATTATTTGTTTTCTTGTTAATGCAAAATTTTGGTGCTTAGCATATGCGCCGACAATCAATCCGCTTACTGCGTGAGGCAAAATCCACAATATCGTAGTTGCATTTATTCCATAACCTGAATAAATTACTTGATAAATGAATGAACCTACACCACCAACTATCATTCCATCAATTGGTCCAAATACCATACCAGCTAATAGTACAGGAAATGCTTCAAATGTAAATTTGAAATTTGCAAGTTTAATTGGAGTAATAACGCTCAATACGGAATAGACTGCGATTAACATTGCTAAGGTTGTTAATCTTTTAGTATTCACACCTAAATTATATACTAATATACTTTATCTATTGCAATTTTTTTAACTAAATAGTAATATTTAAATGATGTATAAGGAGCGAGAAATCGCTCCTTAATTAATGATTGGAGATCTATGGATTTAAAAGCTATTGAAAATGACTTAAAAAGCTATTTAGAAAGCAAAAATTTACATCTATTTGAGTTAAATTATCATAAGTCTGATCAAACTTTAACCATCCTCTTAGATGATAAATTAGACTTGGATGGACTCGAAGAGATATCAAATGATTTATCTAACTACATGGATAAATATGAGAATGATATTGAAGGTAATTATATCTTAGATGTGAGTACTGTTGGATGTGAAAGACCAATTAGAAATGAAGAGGAACTCATCAAAGCAATTGGTGAATACATCTACGTAAAAACAAAAGAAGATGAAGTTTATGGTTATCTAAAAAAATATGAAAATGGTATCTTGTCGATAGACTACAAAGAAAAGAATATCGATAAAATTAAGAATATTGAATATACAAAAACTAAAAAAGTGCGTTATGCCGTTAAATTTTAAAGGAGATAAACTATGAGTGGCATTAATTTAAAAAACAAAAACTTTGTTGAAGGAATGAGACTTTTTGAAGAAGATCGAAAAGTTGATCCTGAGTTCGTCATGGAGACATTAAAGGAAGCTATCGTTAAGACTTATCAAAAACATATCGATGCTCCAGAAGCTAACGTTAGAGTAGCTATTGAAAAAAACGAACTAAAAGTATATCACCAACTAAAGGTTGTTGATGATGAAAGTGAAAGCTTTGATGAAACATTGGATATTTTATTGGCAGATGCTAAATTAGAAAATCCCGAGGCTAAAATTGATGATGTTATAGAACATGAAGTTGATTTCAAAGAAATTGGTAGAACATCAATCAATGTTGCAAAACAAATGTTAAAACAAAGAATCAAAGAATTTGAGAAACAAAGAGTTTACGATGAATACAAAGATAAAGAATTTGAATTAATATCAGGTATCATCAAGACCGTTGAAGACAAGTTTGTTTTAATCGATATCAAGAATACTATAGGTATTTTATTAAAGAGTGAACAAATTCCTGGCGAACAATATAGAGAAGGCCAAACTATCAAATGTATTATCAAAGAAGTTTCTAAGAATTCTAAAGGATCGCAAGTTGTATTGTCTAGAGGCGATGCAATGTTTGTTAAGAGACTATTTGAAAAAGAAGTTCCTGAAATCGCTCAAGGTACAGTTGAAATTAAGGCTATTGCTAGAGATGCTGGCGAAAGAACAAAGATGGCTGTTTATACAAAGAACGAAGATGTTGATCCAATTGGCGCATGTATTGGACCAAGAGGTTCAAGAGTTCAAGCAGTTATTGGCGAAGTTAAGGGTGAAAAGATTGATGTTTTTGAATGGAATGAAGATATTGGCGAACTAGTTAAAAATGCCTTAGCTCCTGCAGAAGTATTAGCTTGTTTCTATGCTAATAAACAAACTACTCCTGAGTTAACTGATGAAGATATTGAAAAATATAACAAATATAACAATATGCCACTAGTTGTAGTTGTTGATGATGAAAAATTATCAGTTGCAATTGGTAAAAAAGGTAAAAACGCAAAGCTTGCTGTTAAGTTAACAAATAGAAAGATTGATATCAAGACTCAAAGTGAGATTGATGAATTAGGTTTAGATGTTGATACTTTAGTTGAAGAATTCAAAGCTGATCAAGTTAGAATTGCTAAAGAAAAAGAAATGAAGAAGTTCCAAGAACTTCAAGAAGAAGCTGCTAAACGTAAAGCTGAATTTGATGAACAATTAGCTAAAGCTGATACAGGATTTGATGAGACAACAATTGAAGAAATGGACGAACAAGTTCAAGAAGAAATCGTTGTTGTTGAAGATAAACCAAATGAAGAAGAAGCACCAGTTAAGGTTGAAGAGAAGGTTGAAGAAGAAGTTGTCGTAGAAAAGAAACCAAAAGAACCTAAGAAACCTTTAGCTCCAAAACCTGAATATAAGTCTAAATTCGAAGACTTCGCTGATTCTAGTAAGAAAGAAGAAAAAGTTGAAGTTAAGAAAAAGAGAAAGAATAAAGACGATGAAGATAGAAGAGTAAGAGCAGAAGATCTTGAAAAGAAAGAATATGATGAGAACTTCAAACCGGTTTACTCAGAAGAAGAATTAGAAGAAATCGAAGCTCAAGAAGCTGAAGAAGAAGAAAATTCTTGGATCAACGATGATGATATCGATTTCGATGAATACGAGGATTACTACGAGGATAAGTAATGAAAAAAATACCAATGCGTAAATGTTTAGCTACTCAAGAATCTTTTCCAAAAAAGGATCTTCTTAGAATTGTAAGAACTCCAGAAGGAGAAGTTAAAGTAGATGTAACAGGAAAACTTAATGGTAAAGGCGCATACATTTCTAAGAGTATGGAAGCTTTAAATATTGCCAAAAAGAAGAAAGTTTTAGATCGCGCATTGGAAGTTAGTGTTCCTGAAGAAGTATATGTAGAAATTGAAAGGATAATTAATGGATAGTTCACTTAAGTTGTTGGGACTAATATATCGTGCTAAAAAGTTATTGATAGGGCAAGAAGTTCTAGATAATTTAAGAAATTGTAGACTATTAATTATTGCTAAAGATACTTCTGACAAAAACAAAGAACGTTATTTGAAGAAATGTGAGTATTATAAACTAACGCATGTTGATGATTATTCAAGTGAACAATTATCAAAATGCTTAGGTAAAAACAATGTTAAACTAATCGGTATTATTGATGAAGGATTTGCAAAAACATTGTTAGAAAAGATGAAGGAGGACATAAATAATGGCTAAACAAACTTACAAAAAACACTTAAACAAAAAGCCTAATAGGTCATTTGAACCTAGACAAGACAAAGATGCTAAGGTTGAGGCTATTACTTATGAAGAAGGAATAACCGTTGGTCAATTAGCAGAAAAGATTAACAAGAGTTCTGGTGAAGTAATTAAAGTCTTATTTATGCTAGGTAAGATGGTTACTATCAATTCTCCTCTTGATGATGAAAACGTTGAACTTGTATGCATGAATTTTGGTATTGATGCAACTAAAGTTGAAAGTAAAGATGATGAAACATTGTTAGATACAGAAGAAGATAATCCTGATGATCTAACATTGAGAGCTCCAATTGTAACTATTATGGGACATGTTGACCATGGCAAAACAACGCTTCTAGACTACATTAGAGATTCTAGAGTTGTTGAGGGTGAATTTGGTGGTATCACTCAACACATTGGTGCTTACCAAGTTGATGTTAATGGTAAACTTGTAACATTCTTAGATACGCCAGGTCATGAAGCATTTACTGCTATGAGAGCAAGAGGTGCTTCAGTTACTGATGTTTCAATTATTGTTGTTGCTGCTGATGATGGTGTTATGCCTCAAACTAGAGAAGCAGTTGACCACTCTAAAGCTGCAGGCGTTCCAATTATTGTTGCTGTAAATAAGATGGATAAACCTAGTGCTAATCCTGATAAAGTAAAGAATGCTATGGCTGAACTTGGTTTAATGCCAGAAGAATGGGGTGGTGACACAATATTTGTTGAGTGTTCAGCAAAAACTGGTATGGGCGTTCAAGACATACTAGAAACTATCTTAGTAGTATCAGAAGTTAGAGAATTAAAAGCTAATCCTAAGAAATTAGCTACTGGTACTGTAATTGAAGCTAAATTAGATAAAGGAAGAGGACCTGTTGCGACTTTATTAGTTCAAAACGGAACATTAAGACAAGGTGATTCAATTGTTGTTGGCGCTTGCTATGGTAAAGTTAGAAAAATGACTAACGATAGAGGTAAGAATATTACGGAAGCTCTTCCTGGTACACCAATTGAAATCATTGGTTTAGATGAGATTCCAGTAGCTGGTGATAATTTTAAAGTATTCGCAGATGATAAAGATGCAAGAGCAGTCGCTCAAGCTAGAACTAGAACAAAGATTGAAAAAGAAAGAAATGCTAGTTCTGCGATGTCACTAGATGATTTAAAGGCGCAAATTGATGCTGGTAATATTCAAGAGATACCTGTAATTGTTAAAGCCGATGTTCAAGGTACTGCTGAAGCTGTTGCTTCTTCACTATCTAAGATTGATGTTGATGGTGTTAAGGTCAACATTATTAGACATGCTGCTGGAGCAATCACAGAATCTGATGTTATCTTAGCTTCTGTTTCTAAAGCTGTTATATATGGTTTTAATATTAGACCAGATGCTAATGTTAGAAAGAAAGCTCAAGAAGAGGGTGTTGATATAAGACTTCATAATATTATCTATAAAGCTGTAGAAGAAATGGAAGCAGCTATGAAGGGTATGTTAGCTCCTGTATATGAAGAAGTAGTAATTGGTCAAGCTGAAGTAAGAAAGACATATAAAGTATCTAAGATTGGTACGATTGCTGGATGTATGATTACTGAAGGTAAGATTGTTAGAGATTGTAAGGTTCGTTTAATTAGAGATGGTATAGTTATTTATACTGGTGTTCTTGGTTCATTAAGAAGATTTGAAAATGATGCAAAAGAAGTTCAATCAGGTTATGAATGCGGTATGACTATCGAGAACTATAATGATATTAAAGAAGGCGATATCATTGAAGGATACGTTGATCAGGAGGTTAAACCTGAATAATGGCTAGGACAGATAAATTAGATTCAATATTTATGAAGGAATTATCAGTTATTATCTCGCAAGAGATAAATGATCCAAAGTTAGGTTTTCCTACTGTAACTGATGTTAATATTGCACCTGATTTAAGTACAGCTAAAGTGTATGTTTCTTTCTTAGGAAAGAATTATATGAAAAGAGATGGCATAGATGCCTTAAGAAGAGCTAAAGGTTATATTAAGACTGAATTAGCTCATCGTGTTAAGATTAGAAAAATTCCTGATTTAGAATTTGTTGTTGATGATACTTTAGATAAAGCAAGTCGTATTGAAGAAATAATTAAAAACAATAAATAAATTATTATAGGGAGAACGTATGAAAAAAATTCTATTAAGTTTTCTTATTTTAGGATTATGTTTGACTGGTTGTGGTGATGTAGATTTTCGTAGTGATGATATAGTCATTTTGTTTACCAATGATATATCTGGCGCTGTAGATGAAGGTGTTACACTTGCGGGAGTTGCTGCATATAAAGAATATATGGAAACAAAATCTAAATATGTTGCTTTAGTCGATTGTGGTGACGCGATTCAAGGCAATGTAATTAGTACTGCATCAAAAGGTGAAGTTGCTATTGATGTTATGAACTTAGTTGGCTACGATGTTGCAACATTTGGCAATCACGAATTTGATTTTGGTTTTGAGCGTTTAGAATATTTGCTTAATAAAGCAAATGCCGAATATATTTGCGCAAATATTACATATACTGGTAGTGGCACTAATTATCTTGCTGATATAAAACCATATAAGATTATTTCTTATGGTAATAAGAAGGTTGCTTTTATTGGTGTTACTACTCCTGAAACTTTAATCTCTTCTGCTCCTACAATATTCAAAGAAAATGGTGAATATGTTTATGATTTCTGTAGCGGAAATGGTGGCTTAGATTTGTGCGAACTTGTACAAGGATATGTTGATGAAGTTAAAAAAGAAGGTGCAGATTATGTTATTGTATTAGGTCATCTTGGAAGAACCGTAGATAATTATACAAATAGTTGTTCTTCAGATTTTTTGATTAGACATACACATGGTATCGATGCTTTGATTGACGGACATTCTCATGTTGTATATACAAATTTCTGTACCGAGAATGATCAAGGAGAATATGTTGTATCAGCTCAAACAGGAAGTAGACTTGAAAGTCTTGGCCAGCTGATAATTGATACCAAGGGTTTAATCTCTGTTTCTACTGTTAGCGATATAAGAAATATTGATGAAAACTTAGGTAATAGAATTAGTTCTTTTGTATATAAATATGACGAGCATCTAGATGAAGTTGTTGGAACAAGTAATTATAAAATAACTTCAACAGATAAAGAAGGTCGTAGACTTACAAGAGTTAGAGAAACAACTATTGGCAATTTTGTTGCTGATGCATATCGTTACATTACAAGTGCAGATATAGGTTATGAAAATGGCGGCGGTTTGAAAGCTGATATTGAAGAGGGAACTGTCACATTAAGAGATATCGTTGCTGTTTCTCCATATTGTAATTCAATTTGTTCAGTAGAAGTAACAGGTCAAGAAATATTAGATATGCTTGAATATTGGACTAAAGAAGTTTCTTCAGAATTATATGTTGATGGTGAAGTTGTGCATGAATTTGGTTCATTCCCAAGTCTTTCAGGTTTAAAAATGACAGTTGATACTAGCATCCCATCTTCAGTCGTTGTTGACGAAAATGATGATTTGATTAGCGTCGATGGCCCTAGAAGAGTAAAAGATGTCATGGTAGAAGAAAATGGAGAGTATGTTCCAATTGATGTTAATAAAACATACACAATAGCTGCCCATGACTATATGATTAAAAAAGGTGGCTCAGGAATGGAAGTTTATTTGGCTAACCATAAAATTGTAGCTAATGATGTATGTTTGGATTATGAAGCGTTATCTATTTATTTAAAAGAAGAACTCAATGGTGATCTTTCTAAATATCAAACTACTGAAAATAGAGTTGTAATTGAGTAATTATAAAAAGACATTCCCTAGATTAACGGAATGTCTTTTCCTTTTTCGGTTTTTAAGATATCTTCAAAGATTTTGTAGTGAGCTTTGTCATCACCATAAATGCTTATATAATCAATACCATAATCATCTAACCATTTTTTAGTGAGTTTATCTTGATTTAAAGCTTCTTGTTCGTTTTCATTTCTGCCATTTGCTTGGTAGGGGAATCCTCTTTCTATAAGGTAAACTCTATTATCATACAAGTCCCAAGTTTCTTTAACTAATCTATAGAAAGCATCATTCCATGAATTAGGCCAATCTTTTTCCATCCAGAAATTATGATACATATTGGACATAATAAGTGGCCTATCAGTTACCATATAATCAACTTTACCATTTATTGAATATTGAATATGTGATTGTTTTGCGAATAAATATAATGAATCATCAAAGGTCTTTTTTCGTTCTTCCCACACTAAAGATTTAGGATACTCATTTACTAGTTCTGCATCTCTTTGAGACATTTTTAGAAGGTTGAATACTCCAGAGGCAATAGTTGATTTTCCAGCACCTGGACCACCCATGATATTAATAACAATTGTGTGTTTCATACTCTAAAATTATAGCATTAAAAAAGGCCGATTTTTAATCGGCCTTAAACGATTGATAAATAGTGATTATTTCTTACAAGTTTTCTTGCAAGCTTTTTTAGCTTCTTTCTTAGGAGCGTTCTTAATAGCAGCTTGAGCAGCAGCTAATCTTGCGATTGGAACTCTATATGGAGAGCAAGAAACATATGTTAATCCAACTTTATCGCAGAATTCAATTGATGCTGGATCGCCACCATGTTCGCCACAGATACCTAACTTGATATCAGGACGAGTAGTTCTTCCTAATGTAACAGCTGTTTGAATTAATTTACCAACGCCGTGTTGATCTAATTTAGCAAATGGATCTTGTTCGTAAATCTTAGCATTATAATATGATCCTAAGAATTTACCAGCATCATCTCTAGAGAAACCAAATGTCATTTGAGTTAAATCGTTTGTACCAAATGAGAAGAATTCAGCTTCAGTAGCAATTTCATCAGCTAATAATGCAGCACGAGGAATTTCGATCATTGTACCAACATGGTAATTTAATTTAGCTTTAGCTTTTTTAATTTCTTCGTTAGCTGTCTTAACAACAACATTCTTAACGAACTTAAGTTCAGCTACTTCACCAACTAGTGGAATCATAATTTCTGGAACGATATGCCATTTTGGATGTTTCTTATTAACTTTAATAGCAGCTCTGATAACAGCTTTAGTTTGCATTTCAGCAATTTCAGGATAAGTTACTGCTAAACGGCATCCTCTATGACCCATCATAGGGTTAGCTTCATGAAGACCATCACAGATTGCTTTTAATTCAGCTGGTTTCATCTTCATATCAGCAGCTAATTCTTTAATAGCTTTATCACCAGTAGGAACGAATTCATGTAGAGGTGGATCTAAGTAACGAATAGTTACAGGATAACCTTGCATTGCTTCGTAGATACCTTCGAAGTCTTTTTGTTGTAATGGTAATACTTTTTCTAAAGCAGCTTTTCTTTGTTCAGCTGTAGAAGAAACGATCATTTCTCTGATAGCTTTAATCTTATCTTCTTGGAAGAACATATGTTCAGTTCTAACTAGACCGATACCTTCAGCACCAAATGCGATTGCTTGAGCAGCATCTTTTGGAGTATCAGCATTAGTTCTGATCTTTAATCTTCTTCTGTCATCAGCCCACTTCATGAATTTCTTGAAGTCACCAGAAATTGTAGCAGGGACAGTCTTGATAGCTTCACCATAAATCTTACCAGTTGAACCATCTAATGATAGCCAATCGCCTTCTTTATATGTTTTGCCATCTAATACGAATTGTTTCTTAGCATAGTCAATCTTAATTGCACCACAGCCAGAAACACAACATTCACCCATACCTCTAGCAACAACAGCAGCGTGAGAAGTCATACCACCACGAACTGTTAAGATACCTTCAGATACAGCCATACCTTCGATATCTTCAGGAGAAGTTTCAAGTCTTACTAATACAACTTTCTTGCCGTTTTCAGCCCATACTTTTGCTTCTTCTGCAGAGAATACGATTTGACCACATGCAGCACCTGGAGAAGCAGGAAGTGCAGTAGCAATAGCTTTAGCTTTCTTTAATGCATTCGCATCAAATTGAGGATGTAGTAATGAATCTAATTGTTTAGGTTCAACCATTAATAATGCTTGGTCAATTGTTACTAATCCTTCTTTTACCATGTCACAAGCAACCTTTAGGGCAGCTGTAGCAGTTCTCTTACCGTTACGAGTTTGTAACATGAATAATTTCTTTTCTTGGATTGTGAATTCCATATCTTGCATATCATGATAATGTTTTTCAAGAATATTGCAGATCTTAACGAAATCTTTGTATGCTTCAGGAATTACTTCTTTTAATTGATCTATTGTCTTTGGAGTTCTTACACCAGCAACAACATCTTCACCTTGAGCGTTCATTAAGAATTCACCGAATATTTTCTTTTCACCAGTAGCTGGGTTACGTGTGAAGGCAACACCTGTACCACAATCATCACCCATGTTACCGAATACCATCATCTGTACGTTTACAGCAGTACCCCAACTAGAAGGGATATCATTCTCTTTACGATAGAAGATAGCTCTTGAGTTATTCCAAGATTTGAATACAGCTTCAATAGCTCTTTCAAGTTGAACTTTTGTATCTTGAGGGAATTCTTCTTTTAATTCTTTCTTATAGAAAGCTTTAAATCTCTTAACTAATTCCTTCATGTCTTCAGCATCAAGTTCAGTATCTAACTTAACACCTTTTTTGTCTTTAACTTCATCAATGATTTCTTCGAATTTTTTCTTAGATAGACCCATAACGACATCAGAGAACATTTGAATGAATCTTCTATAAGAATCATATGCGAATCTTTCATTGTTTGTTTTTGTTGCGATTGTTTTTGCAACTTCTTCGTTGATACCTAGGTTAAGGATTGTATCCATCATACCTGGCATTGAAGCTCTAGCACCTGATCTTACTGATACTAATAGAGGGTTCTTAGAATCGCCTAATTTTTTACCAGCTTGTTTCTCTAGTTTAACTAAAGCTTTCTTGATTTGATCCATGATATCCTTGTTGATTTTTTCGCCATCATCATAGTAAGCATTACATGCTTCAGTTGTGATAGTGAAACCAAAAGGTACTGGTAGACCTAAACTAGCCATTTCAGCTAGGTTAGCACCTTTACCACCAAGGAGTTCACGCATGTTTGCATTTCCTTCAGCAAACATATAAACGTATTTCTTGCTCATTAAATTCTCCTTTTAAGTCTTTTTTGACCTTATCTATTTTACCATAAAACATTTATGTTTCCTTAATAAATAGTGCATTTTATTAATTAATTTTGTAGAATATGTTTAATATGTGAGGTGATTAACTATGAAAAAGATTTTATTAGTATTGGTTGTCTTATTAACATTGGTTGGATGCTCTTCATCAAAGAAAGTAATTTCTACAGATAAAGCACCACAAGCGATAGGTCCATATAATCAAGCAATAGTTCATGACGACACTATCTATTGTTCTGGACAAATCGCAATTGATCCTGAGACTAACGAATTCATAGGCGGTGATATAGTTGCGCAAACTAATCAAGTATTTAAAAACATCATTGCATTATTAGATGCATGTGGTAGTGATTTATCTAAGGTTGTTAAATGTAATGTCTTCTTAAAAGATATCAATGATTTTAATACAGTAAACGAAATATATGCATCATACTTTGAAGGCACAGACTATCCTGCAAGATCTGCAGTTGAGGTTGGAAACTTACCAAAAGGTGCACTAATCGAAATAGAAGTAATTGCTATAAAATAGTTATAAAACAGTCCTCATTTAATTAACCATAATTAGTGAGGATTTTTTATTTTTAGCATTAACGATTTATATGATAAAAATGTAAGCGCTATCCATTACAAAATCTATTGACTAGCATATTTACATAGATATAAGATTAGATTGTCATAAGTATGTTGAGTGTATCTACTTATAAGATACAGCGGGAGAACCACGTATATGGGGCGCATCAACTATCTTGTTGAAGGAGTGACCATCTTAGCCCGTCAGCTAATCCCGTAGGCAGAGTCAAAAATGCTTTTAAGGAGCGTTAATCTAATTACTCTGCACTTCATACTATGAAGTGTTTTTATTTTTATGGATAAAGAACTATATATTGTCAGTGGAATTATCGGTTTAGTTGCAAGCATTATTTGTTTCTTTTTTAACTGGAGAATATCTACTGGTATCTTACTAGGTTTAATGTTTTCTTTCTTATATTTTTATTTATTAACTTTGTCTTTCAAAATTGATGAAAATGGGAATATGTCAAAGGGAGGAATCATTGGTTGGTTTTTGAGAATATTAGTTCTTGCTTTGCCACTACTTATTGCTTGTTTGTTACCAAATGTTTTTAATTTATATGCAACTTTTGGTGGCATTATGGCATTTAGGTTGGTATTGATGGTTTATTTCTTTAAAAGAAAGGAGGGCATATAATTGGAAATTCAAAAAACGATTTATTCAATCATTATTGTTACTGCATTTATGGCTCTACTTCTTTTATTAGTTAATAAAGCTCTTACTAAGTTTGATCCATTAAGTAAACCTAAAGGTGTAGTGCTTATTGTAATGATGGCTTATGACTTTATCGATGGCTTAATTAAAGGAGCTGTTAAGAAAAAAGAGATTGCTGATAAGTTAGTTCCTTATTTTATGAGCGTTATCCTTTATATCTTCTTAAGCAATATCGCGGGTTTATTCTCGATTGAATGTCCAACTTCTAATTATTCAGTTACTTTATCACTTGCTTTAATTACTTGTGTGCTTATAGAAGTATGTTCATTTAAAGTTAAGGGTGGAAAGAGCTATGCCAAAGGATGGTTTGAACCATTTGCACCATTTGTTGTAATGAATGTTATTTCAAAATTATCGACATTGTTGTCATTGTCACTAAGATTGTTTGGTAATATTCTTGCAGGTGGAATTTTGATGTCAGTTATCTATCAATTGTTTGCTAGAGTATCGGCATTAATTCCGGTTGTAGGAAATATCAATATTGTTGCTATTGTATTAGCTCCATTTTTACATTTCTATTTTGATTTGTTCTCGGGAGTTATGCAGTCATTTTTATTCACAAATCTATCAGTTAATTTCATTGGAAACGAAATTCCAAATGAAGAATAAGGGAGGAAATATACGATGGAAAAGGGTATTATCGCTATTGCTGCTGCATTATGTGGTATGGCTGGATGTGTAACAGGTATCTTTGAAGGTAAAGTTGCTATTCACGCTGTTGATGCAATTGGAAAGAATCCAGATGCTTCAAGTAAGATTCAATCTATGGCTATCATTGGTGCAGCTATTTCAGAAACATGTGCTATTTATTGTTTATTAATCGCGTTCTTATTAATCTTCGTATTAGGAGCATAATCGCGTGAAAATCGAAACAGACATTTTAGGCCAATTAATGCCTAATCCTTTAACAATGTTTGTTCAATTATGTGCTACTGCAGTACTGTTTTTCTTAATGTATAAATTGGCTTATAAGCCAGTTAAAAAAATAATAGATGCTAGAAGCGAATTTGAACAAAATAAGTTAAGTGATGCCGAAAAGCTTAAGAGTAAGTACGAAGACTTACATGCTCAAGCTGAAAAAGAAATCGTTGATGCAAAAGCTCAAGCTCAAGAAATCGTCAACAAAGCTCAAGATGAAGGTAATCGTGTTAAGAACAATTTAATAGATGAAGGTAAACAAAAGTCTCAACAAATAGTTGAAGAAGCGCAAAACAATATTGCTTTACAAAAAGCTAAAATGCTTAATGATATGCATGGGGAAATTGTTGATGTTGCAATGTCAGCAGCTGAGAAATTATTACAAACAAAATTAAATTCTAAAGAAGATAAAGAAAGTATTGACCAATTTATTAAGGAAGTAACTAATAAATGAGTATCGACACCAAAAAGTATGCTCAAGAATTATATGATTTAGCGATTCACGATAATAAGTTGGAACTATATCGCAGTGAATTAGAGAAGTTAAATGATGCATTAAACTTTGATATAGAATTGAATAATTATTTTAATTCATCAAATTATTCTTCAGCAGACAAAAAAGCAAAAATAAATGATTTAAAGTTGAATAGTGAAGTAGTTTCAACTTATTTTGTAATGGTTGACGCCATCAACAAAACACATATTGAAACACAATTAATTCATGATTTTTTGACTAAATACTATTCACGTGAAAAGAAGATATTCGGTACTGTTTATTCAGTTAGAAAATTAACTGATAAAGCAATAAAAGATATTGAAAAAGCTATTGCTTCTCAATTAGAAAGAGAAGTAAAACTTGAGAATAAATATGATGGAGATCTTATTGGTGGCATTAAGGTTGTTGTCAACAATAATATTTGGGATGCATCATATAAGACTAGATTAAAAGATTTACGTAACGATTTATTAAGTGATGATAAAGAGATTCGTAATGATTCAGTTGCGATGTCTAAACATATCAAAGCGCAAATCGATGATTATGAAAAGATTAATGTTAATGTTGAATCTAGCGACACGGTTGGATATGTAACCAGTGTTGCTGATGGCATTATTAATATATCTGGCATCAACAAGGCAATGGCATCAGAATTATTATCAATCGGTGATGCTACTGCTATGGTTATGAACCTTGAAGAAGAAAATATTGGTGCTGTTTTACTAGATGGTGAAGAAGCTGTATCAGAAGGTTCGGTTGTCAAAGCTACTGGTAGAGTGGTTGAAGTTCCTGTTGGTGATGCTTTATTAGGAAGAGTAATTAATGCTATAGGAACGCCATTAGATGGTAAAGGTTCTTTAAAAAATGTTACTTATGCGCCAATTGAAGCTAATGCCCCTGGAGTTCTAGATAGACAATCAGTGTCAGAACCTCTTGAAACAGGTTTGATGGTTATAGACTCAATGATTCCAATCGGCAAAGGACAAAGAGAATTAATAATTGGTGATAGACAAACAGGTAAAACAGCAATTGCAGTTGATACTATTTTGAATCAACATGGTAAGAACGTTAAATGTATATATGTTGCGATTGGTCAAAAGAATTCAACAGTTGCACAAATCGTTAAAAGATTAACTGATGAAGGTGCTATGTCATATACAACCGTTGTTATGGCTGGTGCTTCAGATTTACCTGCTTTACAATACATAGCTCCATATGCAGGAACGGCTATTGGTGAGTATTTCATGAATAGGGGCGATGATGTATTGATTGTTTATGATGATTTAAGTAAACACGCTGTTGCTTATAGAACGTTGTCACTACTATTAAGAAGACCTCCAGGACGAGAAGCTTATCCTGGTGATGTATTCTATTTACATTCTAGATTGCTTGAAAGAAGCGCTAAATTATCGGAAGACAAGGGTGGCGGTAGTATGACTGCGCTTCCTATTGTTGAAACTTTAGCTGGTGATATAAGTGCTTATATACCTACCAATGTTATTTCTATTACTGATGGTCAGATATTCTTACAAACAGAATTATTTAATAGTGGAAATCGTCCAGCAGTTGATAGTGGTTTATCTGTATCGAGAGTTGGTAGTGCTGCACAATATAAAGCGATGAAGAAAGTATCTGCTTCTTTAAAACTTGATTTAGCTCAATACCAAGAAGTATTAGCTTTCTCACAATTTGGCAGTGACCTAGATGCCAATACTAGAAAAACAATCAATCATGGTTCACACTTGATTGAACTATTAAAACAACCTCAGTATTCTCCTGTAGCTGTTGAAGATCAAATAATACTTTTATATGCAAACCAAAAAGGATATATCGATTCAATTGCTGTTGAAGATGTAAAAGATTATGCAAAAAAGATGCTTCTAGAATTGCATTCAACATATCCAGAAATCATTAAAGAGATTGCTGATAATAAAGTAATTAATAATGAAATAGATGAACAATTAAATGGTGCTATTGGCCAAATAACAGAAAGATATAAAGCGAGTAAATAAACATGGATGGCAATATCACTAAAATTAGAAGGCAATTAAAAAGTATTAAGTCGACGAAAAAATTGACTAATGCGATGTCTTTGGTTGCGACAGCTAAACTTCAAAAAGAGAGAGGACGTCTTTTAGATAATAATAATTACGCTGCTTTGCTTGAAGATCTTTTGTATACAGCTTTATGTGCTAAGACTGAAGGACCAGAGAGTAATGGATTCTTAATCAAATCTAACATTGATAATCCTTTACATATTGTTTTTACTTCTAATAGTGGTTTATGTGGTGCTTATAATATCGAATTATTAAAGTTTGTTGAGAAGAATATCGGCAAAGATGAACCTATATTTGCGGTTGGTTCATATGGAATTAAATGGTTGATGAATAATAACTACATGGTTGTTAAACAGATTACTGATCTTAATGATATTAATCCTCTTGTAATCAATAGATTAATCAGTAATATTATGACTTTATATGTAAATAATGAAATTAGTTCAATTGATGTTTTCTATACTGATTATATAAACACATTAAAACAAGAACCAAAAGTTCATAAATTATTGCCTTTTGATTTTACTGATAAACAATTAGTAGAAAGAGACATTTTATTAGAACCTAGTAGAGATGAGATATTAAATGAATTAATTCCTATGTATATATCAAGCCAAATATATGAAAAATTCTTAGAATCTAATATTAGTGAAAACGCTGCACGTCGAATGGCAATGAATGGAGCAGACCAAAACGCAGAAAATCTAATAGATAAATTACAAATTAAATATAACCAAGCAAGACAAGCATCTATTACTCAAGAGATGAATGAAATAAGTGCGGGTAGTCTAAAGTAGAGGTGTAATATGGCAAAATATGAAAATAAAAATTATGGTGAAATAGTTGAAATTATTGGCCCAGTAGTAGATATTAGATTTTCTAATGGTCTTCCTACTTTGTACAACATGATTGAAATCGAAGATGAAAAAGGCCAAAAAATATATTTAGAAGTTGAACAACACATCGGTGATGACAAAGCTAGATGTATCGCTTTATCTAATACAAATGGATTAGTAAGAGGCATGAGAGCTCTAGACACTGGTGATGGTATTAAAGTTCCTGTAGGTAAGCCAATATTAGGTAGAATGTTTAATTTGCTTGGTGAACCAATTGATGGTTTAGGTAATATCCCAACCAATGTAAAAAGAGATGTTATTCATAAAAAGGCTCCTGGTTTTGAAAGACAAGATACTTCTGTTTCAATTTTAGAGACAGGTATTAAAGTTATTGATTTATTATGCCCATATATCAAGGGGGGTAAGATTGGTTTGTTTGGTGGTGCTGGTGTAGGTAAGACCGTGTTGATGCAAGAAATGATTCATTCAATCGCTACTGAACACAACGGTTTATCTGTTGTTGCTGGCGTTGGTGAAAGAACTAGAGAAGGCAACGACCTTTATTACGAAATGAAAGATTCAGGTGTTCTTGAAAAGACTGTTCTTGTTTATGGCCAAATGAACGAAACTCCAGGCGCTAGAATGAGAGTTGCATTGAGCGCACTTACGATGGCTGAACATTTTAGAGATGTTGATAATCAAGACATTCTATTATTTATTGATAATATATATCGTTTCTCACAAGCTGGTTCTGAAGTATCTGCTTTATTAGGTAGAATGCCAAGTGCTGTTGGATACCAACCAACACTTGCGACAGAGATGGGTGAACTACAAGAAAGAATTACTTCTACTAAAGATGGTTCCATCACTTCAATCCAAGCAATCTACGTTCCAGCTGATGACTTGACTGACCCAGCTCCAGCTACAACTTTTGCACATCTAGACGCAAAAACAGTTCTTGATAGAAATATTGCATCTTTAGGTCTATATCCTGCTGTTGATCCACTTGAATCTTCTTCTAGAGCCTTAGATCCAAATGTTGTTGGCGAAGAACACTACGAAGTTGCTCAAAGGGTTATCAAAATATTACAGAAATATAAAGATTTACAAGACATTATTGCAATTTTGGGTCTTGACGAATTGTCTGATGAAGATAAAGTTATCGTAAACAGGGCAAGAAAGATAAGAAATTTCTTATCTCAACCATTTGCAGTAGCGGAAAAGTTCTCGGGTATTAAAGGACAGTTTGTTAAGGTTGAAGATACAATCAGATCTTTTAAAGCTATTTTAGATGGAGAATATGATAACTATCCTGAACAAGCGTTTATTTATGTAGGCACTATAGAAGATGTAGTAAAAAAAGCTGAGGAACTTAAATAATGGTTTTTGATGCTAAATTTGTTACATACAAAGGAACATATAAAGAAATTAAAACGGAAAAACTTAATGTTCCAACTAGTGATGGAATTAGAGGCATTCTCTCAAATCATATGCCTATCATGCTACCATTAATTCCAGGTGTAATCGAAACACTAGAAAATAAAAAAATATGTCATTATGTTATTTCTAATGGCATTATGTATTTTGAAGATAATAATGCAATTATTACTTGCCACCACATCGTTGATGTTGAAGATATACAAGTTGCTTATTTCGAAGAAAGAAAACAGGCAATTTTAGATAAAATAGCTACACTTGATAACGAAGAAGACAAGCAAGTGTATAAAAATGAACTTGCATTTATTGATGAGGCTATTAAGATTAAAGAAAATTAGCATTATAATTATTGATATATGATTTCAAAATTAGTAAACAAAATAAAAGCTTTTATTAACGAACATCTTAAGACTGGCACTGTACTAGTGTTGTCTTTTTTAATTGTTATATTATGCGGAACTGTATTATTATGTTTACCAATTTCGCAAAGAAATAGTATCACCATTTTAGATGCTGCTTTTACTTCTGTTTCTGCAACTTGTGTCACAGGGCTTATGACAATTAATAATTTCGCAGATTTGACTTTATTTGGACAGATAGTGGTTTTGTTAATGATTCAAATTGGTGGCTTAGGCTTAATGAGTTTCATTTCACTAATGTTGATGGCAATCAACAACAAGCTTGATTATAAAGATCGTTCATTGATTAAAGATATGCTGAATAAAGATTCTTTTGAAGATATTGGCTTATTTTTAACTTCTATTGTTAATTATTCTTTAATGATAGAAGCTACTGGTTTTTTAATTCTATTAACACAAATGTTTAATGGAACTGCTTATTCTGTTTTTCAATCTTTATTCTTATCTATTTCCGCTTTTTGCAATGCGGGTATGGATATAATAGGATATTCATCATTGATGCCTTATCAAAGTAATTTTATAGTTAATTTTACTGTTATTACTTTGATTGTGCTTGGTGGCTTAGGTTTCGCGGTATGGTTCGATGTTACAAGAAACTTAAAGATTTGTGCTAAGATGAAATATCATTTTTCATTCTTTATAAAATCTCTTAAACTTCAGACTAAAATCGTATTAATTATGTCTAATTTATTAATAATTTCTGGAGCTCTATTAACTTTATTATTCGAATATGATAATGCTCTTGCTGGCTTAAACTTATTTGATAAGATTATAGCCTCATTGTTTAACTCTGTAACATTGAGAACGGCTGGTTTCTACACGATTGATAATTCTATATTAAATAGTCCGTCAAAGATTTTCATGTCTGTATATATGCTTATAGGTGGCTCTCCTGGAGGTACTGCTGGTGGTTTAAAAACTACTACTATTTTCTTAGTTTTGTATGCTATTTATTCTGAGCTTAAAGGAAGAATTAATATGCATCTTTTTAACCGTCATATTACTAAGAGAAACTTTATTCGTGCTTCTATGATTATGATGATATATATTCTTTTAATTATTATCAGTTTGTTGTTCCTAACTTCATTTGAAAAATTTTCTTCAATCGATTTGTTGTTTGAAGCTTGTTCAGCTCTGGGAACAGTAGGTTTAACTATAGGTATAACTCCTGAATTGACGGCATTAGGAAAGATTATAATAATGTTATTGATGTATATAGGTAGAGTTGGTCCTGTTACGTTATTATTCTTGTTGAAAACAAATGAAAGCGAAAATCAAAATATAAAATATCCAATAACGGAAATTATGGTGGGGTAAAAAATTATGAGTGAAAGAAAAACTTATGTAATTCTAGGACTAGGTAGATTCGGTATGACCTTAGCTAGAGAATTAACAGAAATGCATCAAGATGTAATCGCGATTGACAAGAACATAGAAGTGGTAGAGAAAATATCACCTTACGTTGCTAATGCATTGTGTTTAGACTATCGCGATATCGATGCTTTAAAAGCAGCTGGCGTTAAAGATGCTGATGTTGGTGTTGTTTCTTCTGGTGCTGGTATGGACCAAGGCATTATTGGCTTAATCAATTTGAAAGAATTAGGTATTCCAAAGGTTGTTGTTAAGACTTTTGATTCTCGCTCAGCAGAAATAATGAAAAAGCTAGGTGCAGATGATACGATAACTCCAGAAAAAGACATGGCTAGTTGGTGCGCTAAAAAAATGATTAGTAAGCACATTATTGAATTATTCGATGTAGATAAAGAACATGTTATGTTCGAACTACAGCCATTGCCTAATTGGGTTGGACGTTCATTAGTGGATTTAGGATTAAGAAGTAAATTCCAGCTTAATGTAATAGGCATTAAACATGAAGATACATTATATTCAAATATTGATCCAAATGTTAAGTTGAATGTTGATGATGAATTATTAGTATTTGGTCCAAAGAGTATCTTTGCTGATTTCAATAAACTTAATAATATATAGGCAAGTTCAAAAGAATTTGCCTTTTTTAAGTGTAAAATATAGATATGGTTAAAAAATATAAAACTAACATCTCTAATAATGCTTTAGTAACACTTGTTGAAAGTGTTATTTCTAATTGTAATGGAGTTAGCGAACAATTCTATAGTAATAAAAAAAGAAATAGAAGAAACAAAAGAATTGAAATAAATAATCGCAATAATAATTTATCTATCGATGTCCATGTATATGCATATTATGGTCATAAGATTGCTGAAGCTATTTCTTATTTACAAGAAAATATACCTACAGTAATAGAAGAAAAGACTGATTATAAAGTAAAAGAAGTAAATGTATATGTGGATGGTTTTATTGAAGACAATAGAGAAAAACCTGTTTTAGAAATTGAACAACCTAAAATAAAGAACGCTATCATTGCGACTGTACAAGGTGATGGCTTAGTTAAATTATTTTTAGATAGTAAAATAGATGGAGCTGTAAGTATTGAAAATCCGCAAATGCAAGATTATTTAGATGCAATTAATAAAGTTGATGCAGAAAATATCTTTATTTTGCCTAGTAATATAAAAGAATACGGAATTGCTAATTCATGCAAAGATGAAATTAAGAATAAGAATCTGTATATTGTAGATACTAAGTCACCACTTGAAGAAATAAATGCAATCAATTGTTTTGATAGGACGTTAGAAACAAACGATATTCTTCATCGTATGAAAGAAGAAATTAGTAAGGTTACATCTTATGGCTTCTATTTAGTTGATAGCGATGCTGTTTTCGAGAATAAAACTGTTAAACAAGGAAATTATATTGGAATTTCAAACGAATCATTAATATGCCATGGTAAAAGTTATAAAAGAACGTTGTCTAGACTTATTGATGATATTTTAGAGGTTCGCCATAAAGAATGTTTGACTATCATTGTGGGCAAAGATGCTGATGAAAAGATTACCAAAAAGATTTGCAAATATGTAAAAGATTATAGTTGTTTAACTACTAAATTGATTGTTGGCAATCAAGATAAATATATCTATCTATTCGGATTAGAATAATGTGTACAAAAAAAGCCAAAATTTATTTGGCTTTTTAAGTTATTGAGCTTGTTGCTTAAACTTTTTTTGTTCTTCCTCTTCAAGCTTACGATATGCAACTTTTCCTACAAGAGTTTTTGGCATGTCGTTTCTGAATTCAATATCATATGGCATTGCGTATTTTGCAATATTCTTACGGCAATGGTTCATGATACTATCTTTGATATCTTGATTAGGTTCGATACCAGGTTTTAATGTAACAAAGGCTTTTACTTTTTCCATCTTATATGAATCTGGCACGCCAATTACACATGATAATTGAACAGCTGGATGCGCTTCAAGAATATTTTCGATTTGTGAAGGATATACATTGTAGCCAGAAGTGATAATCATACGTTTAGCTCTTCCTTTGAAATAAATAAATCCATCATTATCCATTATTCCTAGGTCTCCAGTATATACCCAAGTTAGACCATCTTTATGTTTTCTTAATGTATTAGCTGTTTCATCTGGATGTTTCCAATATTCCTTCATAACTGTAGGACCAGCCAATAAGATTTCTCCTTCCTTACCATAAGGAAGTTCTTTATCGGTGCCAGGTTTAACGATTTTAATATATGTGTCAGGGAATGGCACGCCAATAGAACCTTCTTTAGCAAAGTTCACTGGTGTTAAACAACATGCGGTAACTGTTTCAGTTGTACCGTATCCTTCTCTAACTTGAATAGTTGCTTTATGGTCGGCCAGGAATTGATCTAGTTTCTTCTTCAATTCTATAGACAAACTATCACCACCAGAGAAGACACCTTTTAATGAAGATAAATCTGCTTTTTCCATACTTGGAAGTCTTAACAAAGCTTCAAATAAAGTAGGTACACCGGCAACGAAATTACATTTATATTTAACTAAGTCTTTAGCGTAGGATTTAGGTGTGAATCTTGGAATCAAGACACATCTACCGCCATTCGCAAGCATTGAATGGACGCATACACCCAATCCAAAGCCATGGAATAGTGGCATCGCTGCAAGCATTTTATCACCAGTTGTATACATAGGATTTGTTGCTTTGATTTGGGCAGCTAATGCATTAAAGTTCTTATTTGTTAAAACAATACCTTTAGTTGTGCCAGTTGTTCCGCCTGAATACAAGATGACCGCAGGGTCATTGCTTCTTCTATCAACTTTATAGTTGTAGAAACAGCATCTAGATAGTTTTATGAATTGTTTCCAACGAATAACTGGAGCATCCTTAGGAATACGCTTAATCTTATAGCCATCTGTCAACATATAACCAGCTTTGATTGGTTTAGACAATTCATCTTTTATAGATGCGATTATGATATTTACAACTTTAGTATTCTTTCTAATACTTTCGAATTTGTGATAGAACTGATCCAAAGTAATAGCTGTTACAGAATTTGATTCATTCAAGTAAAATTCAATTTCTTTTTCAGCAGATAGTGGGTGAATCATGTTTGCGATGCCACCAACTAAGTTAACTGCATAGAATGCATATATAGCTTGTGGGCAATTTGGCATTGCGATAGTTACACAATCGCCTTTTCTGACGCCAATTGTTTTTAGTGATTTTGCAACTATATGAACGTTTTCAACAAATCTTCTATAAGTTGTATGTTTTCCCATGAAGTCAAAAGCAATATTATTTGGATATTTACTTGCTA
This sequence comes from Erysipelotrichaceae bacterium, assembly GCA_030531215.1. GTDB lineage: Bacteria > Bacillota_I > Bacilli_A > Erysipelotrichales > Erysipelotrichaceae > Colivicinus. The sequence continues at coordinate 1,164 of JAUNNY010000006.1, read as the reverse complement.
CATCTTCAATTTTGTCGAACATAGTTCCTTCAAAATAATCTAAAAATAGAGGAACATCACCTGTATGTCCTGACCATGGTATTTTAACTTCAGTATTTTTAGTACCTGTTTCAGCTATTTTATCAGTTACAATTTTTGTTACTCTTTTAATTTCTTCTGAAACTTCGATTTTATTACGAGTTGGCATTAGTATTCTACCTCCTTACATAATTCTTCTTCTAATAGTTCAGGATTTTCAAATAGTTTTCTTAATAAGGCAACAGTTTTTGAATAGTAGTATCCATCAGCTATTCTTTCATCAATTGTTAATCCTAAATCAATTGATTCCTTAATCTCAATTTTATCATCTTCAACAAGGAATGGCCTTTTCTTAATTTCACCAATAGCTAGGAATACAGAATTAGTACCCCAGTTTGTTAAATGGTGATAACCTGCATGTAATTTTATTGAACCAAGATTAGTTAAGACAACAGAAGAATAATATGGATCTGTTGCGATTAAACTTTTTGGTACATAACCAAAACGGTCTAGTAACATAGTGATGTGTACTAGGAATTTAGATAAGAATCTAGGCAATTTATTAAAAATATCCATTGATTCTGTAGAAGCGTCTTTTTTTCCTTTCCTTTGACTTGTTACTTGTTTTTTAATTTCTTCGTGAACGGTATCAATTGTCCAGTCTGCTTTTGAATGTAAGAAAGCTAAACCTTCAGAACCATCATCTTTAAATTGTTTCTTTATAATAAAAGATGCACTTACTTCATTTCTTTCATATAGATTACTGTTAGCTATGAAATAATTCATCTTAGGTCTAAGATACATAATCTTAAGCATAGCAGTCACTATTACTTGGAACATATTGTATTTGTATTCATCAGGGGTACCCTTATTTTTCTTTTCCAAGTATTCATTTATTTTAGTAATATCTATTAGTTCTGATATAAAAGCCTCATTATCACATCTTTTTGGATAAATAATAGGACAAATAAAGTGCATTGAATCGATATTCTTTAATAGTTTTCCATCTTTTCTATCACCGAAAGCCATATTTCCTCCTAAAACAACATATCTATTATACTTGAATAATATGTATAAAACATGAATTATTTGCTAATGTTGTGCTAAAGGTTGACAATAAGTAATACAGATAATACAATTAATACA
>JAUNNY010000037.1 GCA_030531215.1 Erysipelotrichaceae bacterium | reverse complement strand
TCCTATAAAAACTGCACAATCAATAAAAGCGGAATTAACTATTTAATTTAACGAATATATAGTTTACTAGCTACTATTGCTTCACCATTCTTGTTTGTATTTGCTTGTGCTTCAATAGTTTGCGTAGAATCTAGACTAGATTTATATAAAGCAATTAGAGAACAAAATCACGAATAGTAAAACTATATTGAAGAAACTACAACAAAGGCCAGAATTTTCTGGCCTTTTGTAATGTTATTATTCTTGATAAACTAAATCAGATTAGGATCTTCCTCTTCTAAATGATCGCCATCTAGATAATATTTAGTATCTTCGGCCATCTCTTTTCTAAGCATGAAGACTGCCAACATATTAGGAATAACCATTGAGGCATTCAAGATATCAGCAATTGTCCAAACAACACCTTCAGTCAAAATTGTTCCTATAAAGATTACAATAATCCATAAAGTCTGATAAACAGGAAGTGATTTATGACCAAAGATATATCTACAACAGTTTCTACCATAATAGTTCCAACCAAGAATCGTTGAATACGCAAAAGTTAAGATACCAAAAACCAATAGTTCACTACCAAATGGAATCTGTGAAAAACAAGTAGTGCACAAACTTACACCAGTTAAACCAATCGCAGATATTTCAGGATTGCCTACAACGCTTGATACGATTACTAATCCTGTCATTAAGCAAACTACTACTGTATCCCAGAAAACGCCAGTAGAACCAACCAAAGCGGGTTTAACAGCGTTTTTCGCAACCGAAGCAGCCGTAGCTTGTGGGGCACTACCCATACCAGCTTCATTAGAGAACAAGCCTCTAGCAATACCATACCTTGCGGCAACAATAATAGTACTTCCAACGAAACCACCTGCAGCAGCTTTTGAAGTAAAAGCACTAGATAATATCAACATGATAGTTTCAGGAAGATATCTTGCGTTAATTACTAGAATTGCCAAACAACCAACAACATAAACAATTGACATCACTGGAACTAGCTTAGAGCAAACATTAGCAATAGCGGTTAATCCGCCAAAAATGACTAAAGCCGTAAGAACACAAAGAATAATACCGACTAAATATTTATTGATACCAAAAGTACCATTCATTACATCAACAATTGCAGCAGCTTGAGTAGAACAACCAATACCAAATGCACCCAAAGCACATAAAGCCGCAAACACTTTGGCCATGATAGGTTTTCTCATATATTCAAAAGCCGTCATAGCTCCACCTGTGTAAACACCATTAGAATGTTTACGACGATGCTTAACCGCAATATAGGATTCAGCATATTTAGTAGCTATACCAAAAATACCACCAATCCAAGTCCAGAAAACAGCACCAGGCCCACCCATTGCGATAGCCGTTCCAACACCAACAATGTTACCTGTACCAATCGTTGAACTTAAGGCTGTCATAAGTGAACCGAAAACAGAAACATCACCTTTCTCACTACCATCTTTTTGTAAAGAAAGTTTAATGCCTTTACCTATATGCTTCTGCATGAATCCTGTTTTATATGTGTAGTATAAATGTGAACCTAACAAGAAAATAATCATTGCAGGACCCCACATAATATTACTATCGATGTAATTTAAAACTTCTGTAAGCATTAGTATCCTAGTTCTTCCTTTACTATTATTATTTCGTATTCCTGGCCTTTAGGCTTTTCCCAAAGTACCGTTAAGCCACGGCATATTCTTTCGGGTGACTTACAATTCATACATTTACCTGTTTTAACACAAGGCGTATTTTTATTAAGCCTTATCGCGTTTTTAACTGCAGCAATATTTCTAGCTCTATCTAGAGCTAATTCATAGTTATCCGCAATCTTATTTAAACCAAATACTAAATAAACTTTCTTGTGGCCGTATAAGATAGAAGCCACTCTATTACCTGTACCATCAATATTGATGATTTCGCCATCCATCGAAGCACCATTAACAGAACTCAAATAAATATCAGCACTATTAGCTTTAGCTATTTCAGCTTTTTCCCAATGCCAATATACTTCATTTGACTTTAATAGTTCATCATATAGATTCAATTGTTGAATCGTTACTGAACCGCCAATACCGACACTGGTGTTTTTAATGCTGTCACATAGGTATTTACTAGCATCTTCCTTATTATCAAAGATACTAACGATATAGCCTAATTCTTCAAGATTGTTTTTTAGTTTATCAATGTTCATTTTGTTCCTAGCCTTTAAAACAAAGGATGTTCATTTTCTATCTGCAAATGTTCATATGCTTTTGGTGTAACTGTTCTACCTCTAGCCGTACGATTAATAAAACCAATCTGTAACAAGTAAGGTTCATAAACATCTTCCAAAGTTACAGCTTCTTCACCAATTGCACTAGCGATAGATTCAACACCAACAGGACCACCATTGAATCTTTCAATGATGCCCTTCAAATATCTAATATCAACATCATCTAAACCTAAAGAATCGACCTTTAATTTAGTTAGTGCTTCTTTAGCGATATTTACGTCGATTAAGCCATCATTCTTAACTTGTGCAAAATCTCTAACTCTTCTAAATAATCTATTCGCAATTCTTGGAGTACCTCTAGAACGTCTAGCAATTTCTATAACAGCTTCTTCATCAATTGTTGAATTAAAGACTTTAGCGGTACGATTTACAATCTGACATAGTTCGTTTTCTGTATAGTAATTTAATTTAGATGTGATTCCAAAACGATCTCTTAAAGGCGAACTGATAGATCCAGCTCTAGTTGTAGCGCCAACCAAAGTAAATGGTGGAAGATCTAATCTAATTGACTTAGCGCCTTCTTCTTTACCAACAACGATATCAATATAAAAATCCTCCATCGCTGGATATAACACTTCTTCTACTTGTTTAGGTAGACGATGAATTTCATCAATAAACAAAACATCACCTGGTTGTAATGATGATAAGATTGCAGCCAAATCACCACTTCTTTCAATACTTGGGCCAGAAGTTGTCTTAATATTAGTGCCCATCTCGTTAGCCAAAATATAAGCCATTGTCGTTTTGCCAAGTCCTGGAGGACCATATAATAAAACGTGGTCTAAAGACTCACCTCTCATCTTTGCGGCCTTAATAAAAACTTCTAGATTCTCTTTTAAATCTTCTTGACCTACATATTCACTTAATGTTTGGGGACGAAGTGATGCTTCATCATCTTCCGTCTCTAATTTTGTTGCGGATAATAATTCTTCTGCCATAATTACCTACTTTTTGATGAACATTGTTAGAGCTTTTTTAATAAGTTCATCTGTTGAACCTTTTTCGTTTTCTAATTTCTTTAATATTGGTTTAATTTCTGAAGGTCGATAACCAAGTGCTTTAAGAGCATCGACAACATCATCAAATCTTGAATCAATTTGTTTATCTTCTTGTTCAACAAGTTTACCCTTTAAATCAAGAATAATCTGTGAAGCTGTCTTGTTACCAATACCAGGCATAGATTTCATAAAGGCTAAATCTTGATTCTCTATTGCATTGATGATGGAATCAACACTAGCACTAGCTAAAATACCTGAAGCAATTCTAGGGCCTAAACCTTTAACCGATATTAATTTAATGAATAGATCATATTCTTGTAAAGATAAGAAACCAAACAAACTGATTTCATCTTCTCTAACATTTTGATAAGTATAAATTGTAACTTCTTTACCAAGTGATAAAGCTTCTGGATGATAGAAATTAATACGGTAGCCGACACCATTAACATCAATCAAACAGTAGTCCAAAGAATATGCGTGAACTATTCCTCTTACAAATCCAATCATAATATAAGTATACATTAAAAAAGGGCCCAAATATATAGGCCCTTGAAGCTAATAATTAAGGTAATGTGGACTTCCAGGGATTTGCCCATACAGGTTGAACTTCTGTGTGGG
>JAUNNY010000017.1 GCA_030531215.1 Erysipelotrichaceae bacterium | reverse complement strand
TCTAACTGTTAAGAAACATCATAATCCAGATGATGTAAAGGTAGTAGCTACTGGTGTTGAATAATTATTAAATAAAACAAATAAAAAATATGGTCAGGTTTGAATTCCTGACCATATTTTAATAATGGTGTTATTGTTTATTATCCTTTTACAACTTCAAGAACATGTTTTGCTGTTAGTCCATATTTTTCTAGGACATCTTTAGCTTTGCCTGATTCACCAAATGTATCGTTGATTCCAATTGGTGTAATAGGTGTTGTGATTGTTGTTTTAGCTTTTATTTCAGCAATCGCAGAATATAGTCCACCGATAATACTGTGTTCTTCACAAGTATAGGCTTTATCGTGAGTTTGAAGTAGTTCTATGATTGATTGTTCATCTATAGGTTTTAATGAAGATACATTGACTAGCGTTGCATCTAATTCTTCTGCTGCAACTAGTGCCTCATGCACCATTAAACCCATTGCGAATAAGATAATTCCTTTTCCTTTTCTTAAGATATCTACTTTTGAAAAATCAAATTTCTTGTTTTCATCGTAAACATCTTCAACTTTGCCTCTACCTAATCTTACATAACATGGACCATCGATTTTTGAGACATGTTCAATGATTGCTTTTGTTTCGTATTGGTCACATGGTACATAGACTTTCATATTTGGTAGAGATCTCATAATCGAAACATCTTCTACTGATTGATGAGATGCGCCATCTTCACCAACAGATAATCCAGCGTGAGTTGCGCATACCTTTACATTTAAATGAGGATAACAGATAGAGTTTCTAATTATTTCAAAGGCTCTTCCAGTTGCGAATATCGCAAATGATGAAGCAAATACTGTTTTACCACTTGCAGCTAAACCTGCAGCCATGCCCATCATGTTTGCTTCAGCAATTCCAGCGTTGAAGTGTCTTTCTGGACATACTTTTTTTGCTTCGATTGTTTTTGTAGATTTTGTTAGATCGGCATCTAATACGACGATATTTTTATTTTCTTGAATCAATTCAGCTAATTTTTCACCATATGCATTTCTTGTTTCTTGTGCCATATTATTTAGCCTCCTTTAAATCTTGCATCGCAATATCATATTGTTCTTGATTAGGTGCACTACCATGCCATGCATAGTTGTTTTCCATGAATGATACACCATTACCTTTAATTGTGTGGGCTACAATGACAGTTGGTTTATCTTTTGTTTCTTTAGCAAGCGCAAATGCTTTAGCTAATTCATCAAAGTCATTGCCATCACATTCTATAGCGTTACAATTAAACGCTTTTGCTTTATCTAGTAATGGTAATGGTCCAATTACATCTTCAACATTACCATCTATTTGTAGACCATTTTGATCAAAGATGATACATAAGTTATCTAACTTATAATGTGCTGCAGACATCAAAGCTTCATATACTAAGCCTTCTTCTGCTTCGCCATCTCCCACCAAGACATATACTCTGTTATTGTTATTGTCAATCTTGTTTGCGATAGCCATACCAACAGCTGCTGAAATACCTTGACCCAAAGAGCCCGTAGACATATCAACACCATCTACATAATTCATATTAGGATGTCCTTGTAACTTAGAGTTAATTTGTCTAAAAGTTGATAAATCTTCATCTAGTAATCCAGCTTCATACAAAGTCGCATATAAAGCAGGAGAACAATGACCTTTGGATAGAACGAATCTATCTCTATTAGTTGATGAAACGTTATCTTTGTTGATATTCATCTCCACAAAGTATAGATACGTAAGAATATCAGCACAACCTAGCGATCCTCCTGGATGGCCAGAATTCGCATTATAAACCATTGTTACAATATTTCTTCTAATGTTTAATGCGTGATTTTTTAAAGTACTATTATCCATAAATAAAACCTCTATTTCTACAATTATTGTACTACACTATAAGTGTGCAGAAAGATATTATAGGACAAAGTGTAAAAGGAACAATTGATAGACCTATAGGAAGTCATCATCCCAAATATAATGACATGATATATCCTGTTAACTATGGTTATGTACAAGGAATATATGCTGAAGATGGTGAACAACAAGATGTCTATGTCTTGGGTGTTGATGAACCAATCTCAAGTTTTGAAGGTATAGTTATAGGCATATATCATCGTTTTAATGATGTTGAAGATAAATGGATTGTATCTGTAGATAATAGAAATTATTCAGATGAAGAGATATTAAAAAAGATATCTTTTCAAGAACAATATTTCAAAGGTGAACTTATTAGATAATTAAAGATAATAATTGAATAAACATACAATTTATGAACCTTGTTATGTGATATTATTAAGATATAGAAAATAAGAATCATTCTTAAAATATGACCAACAAAAATCAAGCAATACTACAAATGATTAGAGGGTCGCAAGGTCACTTAACGGCCGAGCAGGCTTTCTTATTGGCTAAGGAAAAAGGTATTAGTGTTTCTCTAGCTAGTGTATATCGTATTTTAGGTAAGCTTGCGGAAGAAGGTTATATAAAAAGAATCAAAGTTGTAGGAGGTAAAGATATCTTTGATAAAACCCTAGACGAACACGAACACTTAGTATGTTTAGTGTGTGGTAAAGTTCAAGATATCTCTATCGCAAATTTAAGAAAGACTCTTATTAAACAAACAGGCATCGACAGCATTCAATCATTTAATCTATGTATTGATTATGTTTGTGAAGATTGCCAAAATAAACTCAAAAATAAAAAGAAGGAGAAAAGAAAATGAAAAAATGGGTTTGTCCAGTATGTGGTTATGTTTATGAAGGTGAAGAAATTCCTGAAGGATTCGTATGTCCAACTTGTAAATGTCCAGGTCAAAAATTCACTGAAATGAAAGAAGATGCTCCATTAGCTGCTGAGCATGTATTCGGTGTTGGTACTAATTTAGATGGTGTTCCTGAAGAAGATAAACAATATATCTTAGATCAATTAAAAGCCAATTTTAATGGCGAATGTTCTGAAGTAGGTATGTACCTATGTATGGCTAGAGTCGCTAAAAGAGAAGGTTATCCAGAAATCGGTATGTATTGGGAAAACGCTGCATATGAAGAAGCAGAACATGCTGCAAAATTTGCTGAACTGTTAGGTTCATACTTAGAACCAAATATGACAGATTCTACAAAGAAGAATCTTGCATGGAGAGTAGAATGTGAATTTGGTGCTACTGCTGGTAAGACTGAATTAGCTAAAGTTGCTAAAAAATATAACCTTGATGCAATTCATGATACAGTTCATGAAATGGCTAGAGATGAAGCTAGACACGGCAAAGCTCTTAAAGGTTTATTAGACAGATACTTTAAATAGAGATAGAAATGGATGAATTAATTTCGTCCATTTTTAAAAATACGAAAGGAGTATATATGAAAATTACAGAAGATATTAAATATGTTGGTGTGAATGATCATCAAGTCGATTTGTTTGAAGGCCAATATAAAGTACCTAATGGCATGTCTTATAACTCATATGTAATTGTAGATGATAAGGTTGCGGTTATGGACACTGTTGACCAAAATTTTACTCATGAATGGTTAGATAATCTTTCTAATACATTAGGCGATAGAAAACCAGATTATTTGATTGTTCAACATATGGAACCAGATCATTCCGCAAATGTCGCAAAGTTCTTAGAGACATATCAAGAAGCAACCGTTGTTTCATCAGATAAAGCATTTACTATGATGATGAACTATTTTGGAAGCGATTATGAAGATAGAAGAATAGTAATCAAAGAAGGCGATACTTTAAATCTAGGAAAACACGAATTGACATTTGTGGCCGCTCCAATGGTACATTGGCCAGAAGTAATGGTTACATATGATAGTACAGATAAAGTACTATTCTCAGCTGATGGCTTTGGTAAATTTGGCGCACTAGATGTTGAAGAACCATGGGACGATGAAGCAAGACGTTATTATATTGGTATCGTTGGGAAATATGGTGCTCAAGTTCAAAGCCTTTTAAAGAAAGCTTCAACATTAGAAATCGAAAAGATTTGTCCATTGCATGGACCAGTATTGGATTCTAATTTAGGTCACTATTTAAATCTATATGATATTTGGTCATCATATAGATCAGAAACTGATGGCATTATGATTGCTTATACATCAGTATATGGACACACTAAAAAGGCTGTAGAAATATTAGCTGAAAAATTGAAAGCTAATGGTTGTCCAAATGTTGTAGTAAACGATTTAGCTAGATGTGATATGGCTAAAGCAGTAGCTGATGCATTTAGATACGATAAACTAGTTTTAGCTACAACAACATATAATGCAGATATTTATCCTTTTATGAAGGAATTTATCAACAAGTTAACAGAACGTTCAATTCAAAATAAAGCAATCGCTTTAATTGAAAATGGCTCTTGGGCTCCTTTAGCTGTTAGAACAATGAAAACAATGTTTGAAAATAGTAAGAACATTAGATTCGTTGAACCAAGTGTTAGAATCTTATCTAGTTTGAATGAAGATAGTAAAAATCAATTAAATAAACTTATTGATGCATTATCTACAGAATATATTGCCCAAAACGGCGAGACTGCTAATAAGTCAGACTTCAAAGCGTTGTTCAAGATTGGCTATGGTCTATATGTTGTTACATGCAACGATGGTAAGAAGGATAATGGTATTATTGTAAATTCTGTTACTCAAGTTACAGATTCGCCAAATAGAGTTGCAGTATGCATCAATAAACAAAACTACTCTCATCATGTTGTTAAACAAAGTGGTATTTTAAATGTTAACTGTTTATCAGTTGATGCACCATTCGCTATCTTCCAAAGATTTGGTTTCCAATCAGGAAGAACAGTTGATAAGTTTGATGGTTTTGCGCCATTACATTCAGATAACGGTTTAGCGTTCCTACCAAAATACATCAACGCATTCATGTCGTTAAAAGTTGAACAATATCTTGATTTAGATACTCACGGTATGTTTATTTGTACAGTAACTGAAGCAAGAGTTGTATCAGATCGTGAAACAATGACGTATAATTATTATCAAAGCAACGTTAAACCTAAACCAAACACCGAAGGTAAGAAAGGTTACGTATGTAAAGTTTGTGGATATGTTTACGAAGGAGATGAACTTCCAGAAGACTTCATTTGTCCATTATGTAAACACGGCGTAAACGATTTTGAAAAGATTCAATAGGAGTTTAGTATGAAAACATTAATTGCTTATTTCTCACACATTGGTGAAACATTAGCTGACAGCAGTGTCGTTGTATTAGAAAAAGGAAATACCGAAAAAGTTGCTGAAAAGATTCACAGCTTAATCGATAGTGATCTATATAAGATTGTTGAAGCAGAACCATATCCATATGCATATCGCGACTGCAACAATCGTGCTAAAAGAGAAGACGAAAACAACGAACATCCAGCACTACTAGACACTATTGGATTAGATATGTCTCAATATGACACTATCTATTTAGGTTTCCCTATTTGGTATAGATCATATCCAAGAGTAGTTGCATCTTTCTTAGATAAATATGACTTCACCAATAAGACAATCATTCCGTTTTGTACAAATGATGAAGAATACTTTGGAATATCGCTTCTAGAACTTCAAAGTATTTGTAAGAATTCTACAATAAAGGAAGGATTAGTAATACGTGGAGTTAATGTTGATTCTTCTGATGATAAAATTAAAGATTTTGTCGTTAAATATCAATAATTAAAGACAAACTAAGAAGCATTTATGAAATCACGCTAGTTACAATATGGCGTGATTTTTTATGACTAATAACAATAAATTAAGTACATAAATTTGATAAAATTAAGTCATGATTAAACAGATTATTTTTGATATGGACGGTTTGATGTTGGACTCTGAAAGATATATGTGGGTTGTCAATGAAACCAAGATATTTAACGAAATGGGTTATGATACAGATTTAGATTTTTTAATATCATTTATGGGTCAAGGAAAAGAACATACCATCCACAATATTATTGATAGATATGGTGAAGATTTTCCTCTAGATGAATTCTATGAAAAATTATATAAAGCTAATAGTGAAACAGTCGATAGAGATGAAATACCTTTTAAAGAAGGGTTCCTAGATTTGTTAAAGTATTTAAAAACAACAGATATTAAAGTAACAGTTGGAACTAGTTCCAAGAAAGATTATGTTAAGAAAGTATTAGAGAAAAAGAATATCTTAAATCAACTTGATAGCATTGTTTATGGTGACGAAGTTGAACACACTAAACCTGATCCTGATATCTATTTAAAATGTTTAAGTAGATATAATTTTGATCCAAAAGAAGTAATTGTATTTGAAGATGCTGATTCTGGTGGAAGAGCTGCAATAGCTGCAGGATGTAGATTAATAATGGTTAAAGATATGGCTAACATATCTTTAGAAGTAGCACAAAAAGCTGATGCCGTCTTAACAAGTTTGTCACAAGCAATTGATATAATTAAGAAAGAATATGAAACAACCACTCGCATTTAGAATGAGGCCTGAAACCATCGATGAGGTTTTAGGTCAAAAAGATTTGATTGGAGAAAATGGTGTCATAAGAAAATGTATTAATAATGACACAATCTTTTCTAGTATCTTTTTTGGTAGTCCAGGTATCGGCAAAACAACTTTAGCTAGAGTTATTGCCAACGAATTAAAGAAATCATATCGTAACTTCAATGCGGTAACTGGTAATAAAAAAGATTTAGATGCGATATTCTTAGAAGCAAAAATGTCTGGACAACTCATCTTAATATGTGATGAAGTCCATAGATTAAATAAAGATAAACAAGATTTGTTGCTTCCTCACTTAGAAGACGGTTCAATTATTTTGCTTGGTGCTACAACGGCTAATCCGTATTTTGCGATTAATCCTGCTATTAGATCAAGGTGTCACCTATTTGAATTTAAACCTTTGAGTAACGATGACATTAAAGAAGGGTTAAATAATGCTTTAACATCTGAAAAAGGGTTGGATAATAAATATACAATTGATGAAGATGCTTTAGATTTAATATGTGATATTGTTAATGGCGATATTAGATGGGCACTTAATATCTTAGAAATATCTTCCATAGTATGTAACGATGGAAACATTACTAAAGATATAGTTGCGGAAAATTGTAAGATGGTAAATCAAAGATCGTTTGGAAGTGAAGATGGTCACTATGATTTACTGTCAGGTTTACAAAAATCTATTAGAGGTTCTGATCCTAATGGAGCGTTATATTATCTTTCGTTGTTATGTCAATCAGGTGATGTTTCTTCTGTAGTTAGAAGATTATTAGTTATTGCATACGAAGATATCGGTTTAGCAAATCCAGCATTAGCTGCTAGAACTTATCCAGCATGTCAGGCTGCTGAAGCTGTAGGTTTCCCTGAAGCTATTATTCCTCTAGGTGTACATATTATTGATTTATGTTTATCACCAAAATCAAGAACTGGCGTAGATGCTATAAACAATATGCGTGAGATAGTTTCAAATAAAGCTTACGATATGCCTAAATATTTAAAACTTAATCCTGTTGGCCTTGGAAAAGATGAACAATACAATTGGGATCGATATGATTGCTTCCACAAGATTCAATACTTACCAGATGGTTTAAAAGATCTCGATTTATTAACTCGTTTCAATAACAATCGTTATGAAAAACAACTTCAAGAAATATATGAAGAACTAAAAAAGAATAAACGCACCAATAATCTTAAAGAACTATATAAAACAAAATAATTATGAACTTAAACGAATTTAAAGAAGCATTAGTAAAACGCAATGTTTTATTAACTGATAAACAACTAGAACAATTTGATCAATATGCTAAATATCTTAAAGAATATAACGAAAAGATTAATTTAACAGCGATTGATGAATATGAAGAAGTATTAGAAAAACATTTCTATGATTGTTTATTATTGATCGATCGTAAATTAGAAGGAACATTAGTAGATGTTGGTTCAGGCGCTGGTTTTCCTGGTGTCGTCTTAAAGGTTGCGCTTCCTGAATTAAAGGTTGTGTTGTTGGAGCCTATCAATAAAAGATGTGTTTTCTTGAACTCTTTGATTGAAAGATTAGAACTAAAAGATGTTGAAGTTATAAATGCAAGAGCAGAAGATTATTCATTAAAAAATAGAGAAAAATATGACTATGTTACAGCTAGAGCTGTCTCTAATTTAAACGGATTAATTGAGGTTTGTGGAGCTTTGGTAAAAAAGAATGGATACTTTATCGCCCTAAGAGGTAAAGATGGTTTAGATGAGTTAGATAAGGCTCAAAAAGCCATTTCGACAATGGGTTTTGAAATAGAAAATACTAATAACGAACATTTATTAGATGGTTCAACAAGAATAATCAGTTATTTAAAAAAGATACACGCTACACCTACAAAATATCCTAGGAAATATAGTATAATTAAGCAGCACACCCTATGAAAGAAATACTAAAAATAAAAATCGATAAAATTGTGCCTAACAAGAATCAACCAAGGTTAGACTTTTATGATGATTCAATTAAAGGATTAGCTGAATCAATCAAAGAAAATGGTCTATTACAACCAATAACAGTTAGACAAGTTGATAATCATTACGAGTTGATAGCGGGTGAAAGAAGATTTAGAGCCTGTCAATTAAACGGCTATAAAGAAGTTGAAGCAATCATTCTAGATAAGACTGATGAAGAATCCGCAAATCTAGCTTTAGTTGAAAATCTTCAAAGAGAAGATTTAAATGCGATTGAACAAGCGATGGCTATGAAGAAGATTATGAAATCGCACAATCTAACTCAAAACGAATTAGCACAACGTTTAGGATATAAACAATCAACAGTCGCAAACAAATTGAGGTTGTTGAAACTACCTGAATATATCAAAAATGCGATATCACAAGGAACAATAACCGAAAGACATGCAAGGGCGTTATTAAATGTCGATCCAAAGGATTTAGAAAGTGTATATTTAACAATTACTAATAGAAAATATAACGTTTCTAAAACTGAGGAATACATTAAAGAATTAACTAGTGCGCACAAATCAAAAGGAGTATCAAACAATGTTAAGATTGGTATCAACACAATCAAACAAGCTTATGATTTGTGTCGTAAATCAGGTATAGATGCAGAATATCATGTAACAGAATACGATGACAGTATCAAGGTTGTCATTAAGATGAAGAAGTAGGAGGAAGATTATGGCAAAGATTATTGCAATCGCCAACCAAAAAGGTGGCGTAGGAAAAACTACAACAAGTATCAATTTAGCAGCAGGCTTAGCATACTCAAAAAATAAAGTATTATTAGTTGATTTTGACCCACAAGGTAATTCAACTAGTGGTATTGGTTGCGAAATAACACAAAACGATTCAACAGTATATGAAGCATTATTTTCAATCGTAAATGTTAAAGACAGCATTAAACAAATGAAGAGACCTCCACTAGATGTTCTTCCTGCCAACATCAATCTTTCTGCCGCAGAACTTGAAATTGCCCAAGTTGAACAAAATAGAGAAAGCCTACTAAAGAATGTCTTAAACGATGTTAGAGATGATTATGATTACATCATCATTGACTGTCCTCCATCTTTGGGTCTATTGAATACTAACGCCTTAACTGCAGCCGATTCCGTATTAATTCCAGTACAATGCGAATTCTATGCTTTGGAAGGAATAACACAATTACTACAAACAATCAGATTAGTACAAAAGGTATTTAATCCTAATCTAAAGATTGAAGGTGTTCTTCTTACGATGTACGATGCAAGAACTAAATTATCTGCAGAAGTATCTCAAGAAATTAGAAAGCACTTCAAAGAAAGAACATACCGTACATATATTCCAAGAAATATTAAATTATCTGAAGCACCAGGTATGGGACTATCAATTTTTGATTACGATGTTACATCAGAAGGTGCTAAAGCATACGTAAATTTAAGTAGAGAAGTAATCGAAAACAATACCAAGCAGGAGAATGTAACTAATGGCTAAACAACAAAAACTAGGTAGAGGCTTGAGTGCCATCTTTGGTGATGATATTGATGAATTCTTAGATGATATTTCTAATAACGAAGCTGAAGTAAAAGGTGAAAATTTTAAGTTACAAATTAAAGACGTTAGACCAAACCCTTATCAACCACGTAAAGATTTTGATGATGAAGCATTAAAAGAACTTGCGGAATCAATTAAGGAAAACGGCGTCTTCCAACCTATCCTTGTTAGAAAATCATTAAGCGGTTACGAATTGGTAGCTGGTGAAAGAAGATTAAGAGCATCTAAATTAGCAGGTAAGACTGACATCCCTGCAATCTTAGTTGATTTTAATGATAAACAAATGATGGAGATATCTCTACTTGAAAACATTCAACGTAAAGATTTAACACCAATCGAAGTTGCGGAAGCATATGATCAACTAATTCAAAAGTTAGGCTATACTCAAGAACAGCTAGCACAACGAATCGGCAAGAAAAGAGAAAACATTGCGAACATCTTAAGATTATTAAAGCTTCCAACAGAAATTAAAACTATGGTTAACCAGGGCAAATTATCTTATGGTCAAGCACGTACATTATTATCTTTAGATGATGAAGAACAAATGTTAACACTAGCTAAGAAAGCTGCCAAGGAACAAACTAGTGTTAGAGAATTAGAAAAAGTTGTTAAACAAGGTTCAAAGAAATTAAGACCTAAACAAACAAAATTAGAAATCAAAGACCCATACATCGAAGATGTAAGAGTTAGACTTGAAAGAAAACTTTCTACAGCAGTAGACATCAGTAGAAAGACTATTTCAATTAAATACAATAACACCGACGATTTAAATAGAATCTTAGAAATCATGGGAGCTATTGAAGAAGAATAAGGTGTTTAACACCTTTTTATTATGAAATATACATTAAGAGACACGTGGTTAGATATTGATATTGAATCTCTGTTTGTGAAAACAATACAAGAGTTTTTTGATGCCTATATTCCTTCTAAAAAGATTCAACATTTATTAATTCAAAACAAGAACATTTTATTAGATGGCAATCCTGTAAAAAGAGAAAGCGATATTGTAGGAATAAAATTAAGCATTAATATTTATCCTGAAACATATCACTATGAAAAACTAAACTATCAATTAGATGTTGTTTATGAAGATGAACTTATATTGATAGTAAATAAACCAAAAGAACTATTAGTTCATTCAGATGGTAATGACGAATTAACGTTAACTAAAATTGTTGAGTCTTATTATTTTGATAGAAACTATATCTGCGCTTTGCCAATTCATCGTTTAGATAAACAAACAAGCGGTTTGGTGGTTTATAGTAAATCTTTAGTATTCCAACCATTGTTAGATCAGATGTTAGCTAACAAACAAATTAGAAGAAATTATCTAGCATTTGTTTCAGGAATTATAGAAGCTAACAAATCAATGACCATCAATAAACCAATTGGTAAGGATCGCCACAATCCAAATCGAAGAATTGTATATAAAGATGGACAAAGTGCCATCACAAAAGTTAAATCATTAGGATGCAACAAACTAAATAAATATTCTGTATTGGCTTGTACACTAGATACAGGCAGGACTCATCAAATAAGAGTTCATCTTTCTAGTGAAGGTTATCCAATTATCAATGATGATTTATACGGACATAACAGCAATTTGTGTATACGTATGGGGTTGTTTGCGGACAGCATCGAATTATATCACCCACTAAAAGAAGAAAATATGATTATAGATGCTGAATTACCAAATGATTTATATAAATTATATGTTGAGGCTGTAAAATGAAAACTAATGCCATGAGGCAATTAAATGCAGCAAAAATAAAATATGAATATTTAGAATATAAAATAGCCAAAGAAGATTTTGATGGCAAAGCCGTTGCCGACCTATTAAATATGGATCATAAGGCATGTTACAAGACTTTAGGATTGGTTCATGAACATGATGTCTATATATGCTGTATATCAGTAGATGACGAAATAGATTTAAAGAAGTGCGCTAAAGAATTAGGTGTCAAAAATCTAGAGATGGTACATGTTAAAGATTTGTTAAAGATTGTTGGATACGAAAGAGGATCAGTAACTCCAATCGGCGTCAAGAAAAACAAAGGAATCTATTTTGATGACGAAGTGTTAAATCACGAAGAAATAGAAATAAGCGGTGGAGCATTTGGCGTTGGATTAAAAATAAACAGAGACACATTAATAAAGTTTCTAAAAGCCGAAATAAAAGATCTAGTTTAAAAAGATATAGAACCTATTCTATATCTTTTTAGTTATTGAGTAATTGTAAGTATTTTATTTGAAGCATCTTTAGACATAATAGGTGATTCTATTATTCCTTTATCAACTAATTCCGCAAAGTGTTTTAGTTCGTAATAGAAATCGGAAATTAGTTCTTCTTCAAGCTTATATTCTATTCCATCTACTAGACAATATCCTTCTTTAGCTTTCCAGAAATTTTCAACCTTAATCATTCCTTTAGTTCCCTGAACAATCAACGAATTATCACCAGTTAAGAAATTAGATGCCGACAAATGACCAGCTATTCCTTCATAATCAATCTCTACATTGGCAATCGTATCTGCTCTAGCATCGGTTCCATTTGTTACTTTACTGATTACTGTTGGGTTTTTATCTAATAAGTAATTCATTGTTGCGGCACAATATGAGCCAACATCTCTTAAAGCTCCACCAGTTTTAGGATCAAAGATCCAATGATCAGGTTTAAATGATTCGCCTCTAATAAATGAAGCGCGTATATCTTTTATTTCTCCTAATTCACCATCATTTATCATATGTTTGATTTTGATTATTAGCGGTAAGAACACAGCCTTCATCGCTTCCATCAATAAGACATTATTTTCTTTTGCTAAAGCAAATAATTCGTTATTTAGTTCTATTGATGACAACATTGGTTTTTCACAGATTACATTCTTATGAGCTAGAAGACATTTTTTAATCAGTTCATAGTGAGAAGGATTATAGGTTGCGATATATACTGCATCAACGTCGCTATTTAAAAAATAGTCGTAATCACCATATTCTTTACACTCATATTTTTCAGCATATTCTTTAGCTTTATCGATTGACTTTGAACCAAAACCAACTAGTTCAATTTCATCAACCAGTTTAACTGATTTGGCAATACGATTAGCGATAATTCCACATCCAAAAATTACTAATTTCATATCTTAATTATAATATAATAAAGTTGAATATTTAGGGGGTCAATTATGTTTAAAAATTACAAAGAAATAAAAGAATATATCAAAAAAGAAAAAATATTATTCATTGATTTTAAAATAATAGATTTATGCGGAAGACTTAGACATCTTACTATTCCTGCTTCTAGATTTACTGAGACTTTAATGAAAGATGGTATCGGTTTTGATGCGTCAAATTATGGTTATGCCCAAGTTGAAAAATCAGACATGGTTTTCTATCCTGATTTAGCTAGTGCTCATTTTGAACAATTTTCTGATTTACCTACACTATCAATGTTTGGTGATGTATATGTTATTGGTGAAAAGAACGTTCCATTTAATCAATATCCAAGAAACATTATTAAAGCTGCAGTTGATTATATGAAGAGTAACAAAATTGCGGATGAAATGATTATTGGTCCTGAATACGAATTTAGTGTTTTTGATTCTGTTTCTTATTCTACAAACCCTAAAGATATTTCTTTAAAAATAAATAATGATGAGTCAATAGATGCTGCAAACAATCTTGATAGTGATGGTTATCATTCAAGTGGTGCCGGCGCATATCACATTGATCAACCGGTTGATAAGACTTTTGACTTTAGAAATGAAGCATGTCTTTTGATGAATGAATATGATATTCCAGTTAAATATCATCATCACGAAGTTGGTGGTAGCGGTCAGCTTGAAATTGAAGTTGAAATGGGCGATGTTATAAAGATGGCCGACGATACAATTATGGCTAAATATATTATCAAGAATGTTGCGAGAGAATTTGATATGTCCGCAACCTTCATGCCTAAACCAATCTTTAATGAAGCTGGTAACGGCATGCATGTACATATGTTGCTTAGAAAAAATGGTAAGTCTGTTTTCTATGAAAAAGGTAAATACTCTAATTTATCTACTACAGCAATGTATTTTATGGGCGGTATCTTAAAACACATCAAATCTTTATGTGCGATTTGTAATCCTACAACCAATTCATATAAACGTTTAGTTCCTGGCTTTGAGGCTCCTACCACAATTGGTTATGCAACAGCTAATAGAAGTTCTGTTATTAGAATTCCTAGTTATGCAAAAAAAGAGAATACACGCTTTGAATTAAGAAATCCTGATGCTACATGTAATCCATATCTTGCGTATAGCGCAATCTTAATGGCTGGAATAGATGGCATTAAGAATAAGATTGATCCACAAGATAATAATTGGGGTCCATATGATTGCAACCTATTTGATTTATCAGATAAACAAAAGGCTAAATTAGATTTCTTACCAGGAAGTCTTGATGAAGCAATTGACGCATTAAAAAAAGACTATAAATATCTATTGGCAGGAGATGTATTTAGTGAAGATTTGATCAATAGATGGATTAAAGTGATTGAGAAAGATAATGATGAAATCAAGAAGATTCCTCATCCAGCTGAATATGAAAGGTATTTTGATTTGTAATGAGTAGAGGAAAACTTGCGCTTCAATATTTTGAAGAAGGATATAACTGTTCTCAAGCCGTTGTTCTAGCTTTCGCAGATTTATTAGATATTGATTTTAAACAAGCAGCGAAATTAGCCAGCGGTTTTGGTGGTGGCATGGGTAGACTTAGAGAAGTCTGTGGTGCTGTCAGTGGCATGTTTATGGTTGTTGATATGTTGTATGGCTATGATAGTCCTGACAAAGGAGAAAAGAAAAAAGAATTGTATAGTAGAATCCAGGAATTGGGTCTTCAATTTGAAAAAGATAATGGCTCTTTGATATGTCGCGAAATCATGAAACTAAATGTTAAACACGACGATCCAACTCCAACGCAAAGAACCCCAGATTTCTATCAAACTAGACCATGTCCTAACAAGATTTTCTATGCTGCTAATTTACTTGAAGAATATATTAATAACCATCCATATAAGGTGTAAAATTTAACTATGAGTTTAATTATTCCAAAGAATTATAAAACCCCTTTAGATAATTATGATATGCAAAACGCAATTGAAAAAATACGTTTTAATTTTCAAATCGAATTGTCTAAAGCATTAAATTTAAAAAGAGTATCTGCTCCATTATTTGTAAGCAGAAATACAGGTATCAATGACGATTTAACCGGCAAAGAAAGACCTGTAAGTTTTGATATACCAGATTTAAAAGGTGAAGCAGAAGTTGTTCAATCGTTAGCTAAATGGAAAAGAATCGCCCTAGATAAATATAGCTTCCATGTTTATAAGGGATTATGGACTGATATGAATGCCATAAGAAGAGACGAACAATTAGATAATTTACACTCAATTTATGTTGACCAATGGGACTGGGAAAAGATTATTAAACAAGAAGATCGTAACATTGAATATCTAA
Organism: Erysipelotrichaceae bacterium; assembly: GCA_030531215.1. Taxonomy (GTDB): domain Bacteria; phylum Bacillota_I; class Bacilli_A; order Erysipelotrichales; family Erysipelotrichaceae; genus Colivicinus. The sequence goes on along the minus strand of JAUNNY010000017.1, from coordinate 3,029 downwards.
AAGAGACTGTCAGAAATATTGCCGAGGCAATATACAATACGAGCTTAATTATTAAGAAAAAGTATCCTCAAATAAAAATAAACATAAAAAAAGATGTTTATTTTATAACTACTCAAAAACTAGAAGATATGTATCCAGATTTAACACCTAAACAAAGAGAAAATGAGGTATGTAAAAAACACAAAACAGTATTCTTGATTGGTGTTGGCGACAAATTAAAATCAGGCAAAGCTCATGATTTTAGAGCACCTGACTATGATGACTGGAGTTTAAATGGTGATTTATTGTACTATCACAAAGCATTAGACAGCGCTATAGAAATATCTTCTATGGGAATAAGGGTAGATCCAGAAACCTTATTATCACAATTAAAGAAAGCAAAAAAACAAGACAGAATAAATCTAGAATATCATCAAATGTTGTTGAATAATAAACTTCCACAAACAATAGGCGGTGGTATTGGCCAATCAAGATTATGTATGTTGTTACTTGGATGTTGTCACGTTGGCGAAGTTCAGTCAAGTGTTTGGAAAAAACAAGATGTTGAAGAATGTCTAAGGAATGGTATTAGACTATTATGAAATATGACAACATAAAAATATTATCTGCCGATATCGATGGAACTCTATCAGGAAGCAAATACACAATAAGTCCTAGAACAATTGAGACGATTGTTAAGTGTAGAGAAAAAGGATACCTATTTGGATTAGCTAGTGGTAGGCCATTAGAAGATGTTTTAGGAAAATATAAAGAGTGGGGCCTAGATAAGCAGTTTGATTTCATTATTGGTTGGAATGGTTGTGAATTATATGATGATGCAAGCAAACAATCATATCAATATAATTATTTATCAGCTCAAGATTTAAAAGAGATTGTAACATTCATGTCCCAATTTGATTGTTCAATCAACATGTATGAACCTGGATCATATTTATCTTCAAGAAAAACAGATAAAGCTTGGTATTCTGCATTTAAAAACAAACGTACCTTTATTAAAGTAGATAGTCTTGATGCTTTCTATCAACACGATAATGGTGGCATCATGTTTAGAGCCGTTCTTGAAGATATGCCAATGATTGAACAAAAAGTTAATGAATTCGTCAAAGGTAAAGAATATGTTGGGTTTAAGACTCAAGCAGATTTATATGAATTCTCACACAAGAATTGTAATAAAGGATATGCGCTAAAGAAATACTGTGAGATAAAAAATATGTCATTAGATGAATGTATGGCGTTTGGCGATACCACTAACGACAATAAAATGTTGGAATGTTGCCATGGTGTGTGCTTATTAAATGGTAGTGATGATACCAAGGCGTGCGCCGAAGTAATTACAGATTTAGTCTGCGATGAAGATGGTTGGGCAGACTTTATTGATAAAAACTTATTATAAAGGGGAAAGAAAATGGAAAAAAGACCTACAAGTTTAAAAAGAATCACTACTAAGAAACAAGCTCAAAAATTTATTGATGAACAAGTTTCAGAAATCCAAAAACAAGTTGGCAAGGATAAGGTGTTATTAGCTTTATCTGGTGGTGTCGATAGTAGCGTTGTTGCCGCATTACTTCACAAAGCCATAGGCAAGCAATTGATATGTGTTCACGTTAATCATGGTTTATTAAGAAAAGGCGAACCAGAACAAGTTATCAAAGTATTTAAAAAAGAAATGAAAGCTAATTTAGTTTATGTAGATGCTACAGATAGATTCTTAGATAAACTAAAAGGCGTTAAAGATCCTGAAAGAAAACGTAAAATAATTGGTAAAACATTTATTGATGTATTTGCTGAAGAAGCAAAGAAACAAAAAGGTGTTAAGTTCTTAGCACAAGGAACTATTTATCCTGACATCCTAGAATCTAAAGGTGTTAAGTCTCATCACAATGTAGGTGGTCTACCTAAAGGTTTAAAATTTGAATTAGTTGAACCAGTTAAATTCTTATATAAAGACGAAGTAAGAGTTGTAGGAGAAACATTAGGCTTACCAAAGAATATGGTATATAGACAACCATTCCCAGGACCTGGATTAGGAGTAAGATGTGTTGGCGCTATTACTAGAGATAGACTAGAAGCATTAAGAGCAGCAGACGCTATAGTAAGAGAAGAAATCGAAAAGTTAAAGAATGTTCCATGGCAATATTTCTGTGTTGTGCCAGATATTCAATCTACTGGTATCAAAGACAATAAGAGATATATGGGATGGCCAGCAATCATTAGAGCAGTCAACACAAAAGATGCAGTAACTGCTAAAGCAGTAGAAATTCCATACAAGACCCTATACAAAATCAGAGACCGTATCGTAAAAGAAGTTCCTGGAATCAATAGAGTCTTGTGGGACTATACTGATAAGCCAGTATCTACAATAGAGTGGGAATAGTATAAGAAATTCAAAAAAGGGCATAAATACTAGTGATTTTGCCCTTTTCTTATACCTCGTGGCCCCTTTTTGGCCCCCATTTATTTTAATTAATTATTTTCGATGTTATTGTAGATAAAATTATAAAGCAGTGTTCCTATATCGATTTCTCCATCACCGAAATCTCTATCATATTCTTATACACTTTTATCATCGTAAGCAATTTTAAGCGTTGCTCCACAATCATCTATATATTCATTAATTGTGCCTTGGTTATTTGTGATATTAACTACTTTGTCGACTAGTTCATCTATTGTGTTGTTATCAATGCTTACTTGTTTTTGATTATATGTAACTAATCGTTCGCCATTATCTTTGAATTCAACAATTACACTATCTGTGACTTCGCTTTGCATTTTATCTACATTGAAAAATGATTTTTCATATTCAAGCTTTCTTATTAATTTCATTTCCATAAGAATGTTCCTCCGTATATAACTATATTTTAATACTTATCAATCCACCATGCTTTAGATTCATAATCCATGGCAAAGCTGTTTTCTACAAAGAAAGGAATGTTACCTTTAAACTCTTCAACTTTCTCAGGATGTTCATTAAGATCTTGTCTTACTTTTTCAACTTTATCAGAATAGTCTACAACATTAACAAGAACACC
>JAUNNY010000016.1 GCA_030531215.1 Erysipelotrichaceae bacterium | reverse complement strand
CTAATCTCTTAGTGATAGCAGCAGTTAAAGTAGTTTTACCATGGTCAACGTGACCGATAGTACCGATATTGACATGTTCTAGTGAACGGTCAAATTTCTCTTTTGCCATCTAAATTTTTCCTCCTGTTTAACAATATAATTTTAAGATAAAACACTTCATTATTCAATTATTAATAAGCGTTTTTCTTGGCAATTTTTTCTGCGACGCTAGATGGTAACTGTGAATAGTGTGACATCTGCATCATATAGTTTCCACGTCCTTGAGTAAATGATCTCAAATCAGTAGCATATCCAAACATTTCTGATAGAGGTACGAATGCTCTAATTACTACAGCATTGCCTTTTTCTTCTTGTTCGTTGATATGTCCACGACGTTTTGTAATATCACCCATAACTGAACCTAAGTATTCAGTTGGAACTGTAACTTCGACATCCATTATTGGTTCTAGAATTACAGGATTACATTTTTTAGCAGCTTCTTTTAGCGCTAAGCTAGCTGCTGTTTTGAAGGCCATTTCTGATGAATCGACTTCATGGTAAGATCCATCAAATAATGTAGCTTTAATATCAACAACAGGGTAACCAGCTGTTAATCCATTATTCAATGCAAGCTTAAGTCCTTCTTCAACTGGTTTGATGTATTCTTTTGGAACACTTCCACCGACAGTTGCATCAATAAATTCAAAGCCTTTTCCTTCTTCGTTTGGTTCAAACTTAATCCAAACGTGTCCGTATTGTCCTCTACCACCTGATTGCCTTACGAATTTTCCTTCACATTCTGCTGCTGCTCTGATTGTTTCTCTAAACGCAACTTGAGGAGCACCAACATTACATTCAACCTTGAATTCTCTCTTCATTCTATCAACGATGATATCTAGGTGAAGTTCACCCATACCAGCAATGATAGTTTGCCCAGTTTCTTCATCGGTATATGTTTTGAAAGTAGGATCTTCTTCAGCAAGCTTAACTAAAGCGTTGTCCATCTTGTCAGAGTCAGCTTTTGTCTTTGGTTCAACTGACATCTGAATAACTGGTTCAGGGAATATCATTGTTTCTAGGATGATTGGATGTTTTTCATCGCATAGAGTATCACCCGTAGTAGTATTCTTTAAACCAACTGCTGCAGCAATATCACCAGCATCAACTTCTTCAATATCAGCACGATGGTTTGCATGCATTTGGACGATTCTTCCAAGTCTTTCTTTAGAATCCTTTGTTGCATTTAATACATAACTTCCAGCTTTTGCTACACCAGAGTAAACTCTGAAGTATGTAAGTTTTCCAACAGATGGATCAGTCATGACTTTGAAGGCTAGGGCTGCAAACGGCGCATTGTCATCTGCAGGTCTTTCTGCTTCTTGCTTGTTGTTTACTAGTTTTCCTTTAATTGCAGGAACATCTAGTGGAGAAGGTAGGTAATCAACAATCGCATCTAATAATAGTTGAATACCTTTATTTTTATAAGCTGATCCACATAATACAGGGAAGAACTCTGAAGTAAGAACTGCTTTTCTGATTGCTACCTTAATTTGTGAAACAGTTGGTTCTGTTTCATTTAAGATACAATCCATTAGTTCATCATCGAAGTCACAAACTTTTTCAATTAGTTCACTTCTTAGTACTTCAGCTTCATCTTTATATTGTTCTTCGATTTCACTTTCTTTAATGTCTGTGCCTAAATCATTTAGATATAAGTATTGTTTTCTTTCGATTAAATCAATTACTCCTCTAAATGTGTTTTCAGCACCAATTGGCATCTGAATTGCTGCAGCATTAGCAGCTAAACGATCGCCGATTGATTTTACTGACATCATAAAATCTGCGCCTGTTGCATCCATCTTGTTTGCAAAGACAATTCTTGGAACTTTATAATTTGAAGCTTGTCTCCAAACTGTTTCTGTTTGAGGTTCGACACCTGCTTTAGCATCTAATACTGTAACTGCACCATCTAATACTTTTAAGGATCTTTCAACTTCAACCGTGAAGTCGACGTGTCCTGGTGTATCGATGATGTTTAATCTTGTCTTAGGAAATTGATTCTTTGAACCATCCCAGAAAGTTGTTGTTGCAGCAGAGGTAATTGTTATACCTCTTTCTTGCTCTTGTGCCATCCAGTCCATTGTGGCAGCACCATCATGTGTTTCACCTATCTTGTGTGTTTTTCCAGTAAAGAAAAGAATTCGCTCGGTGCAAGTAGTTTTACCAGCATCGATATGCGCCATGATGCCAATATTTCTTGTATTTTCTAAAGCATATTGACGAGCCATAACGTGTCCTTTCTCTTACCAGCGGAAATGAGCAAATGCTTTGTTAGCATCAGCCATCTTGTGAGTATCTTCTTTCTTCTTCACAGATTGACCAATACCATTAGATGCATCGATTATTTCATTTGCTAATCTTTCTTCCATTGTTTTTTCGTTTCTTAGTCTTGAATAATTAACGATCCATCTTAAACCTAATGTTAATCTTCTTTCATCTGAAACTTCTACAGGGACTTGGTAGTTTGCACCACCAACTCTTCTTAATTTTAATTCTAATTGAGGCATAACATTGTCTAGTGCTTTTTCAAACACTTCCATTGGTTGTTGGCCTGTTTTTTTTTCTACGATTTCGAATGCATTATATAGAATGTTTTGTGCGACACCTTTTTTACCATCTAACATGATCTTGTTGATTAAACGTGTCACAAGTTTTGAATTATAAATAGGATCTACTAATACATCTCTTTTCGCGATATGTCCTTTTCTTGGCATTTTTAATCTCCTTTCATGTTTTACTTAGGCTTTTTAGCGCCATATAATGAACGACCTTGCATTCTACCTTCTACACCAGCACAGTCTAGTGAACCACGGATGATGTGATAACGTACACCTGGTAAATCCTTAACACGTCCACCACGAATCATTACGACTGAGTGCTCTTGAAGGTTGTGTCCAATACCTGGAATATATGCTGTAACTTCCATACCATTTGATAGTCTAACACGGGCATATTTTCTTAATGCTGAGTTAGGCTTCTTTGGTGTCATTGTACCAACACGGGTACAAACGCCTCTTTTTTGTGGAGAAGCTAAATCAATTGGACGGTTCTTTAAAGAGTTGAAACCCTTATTTAGAGCTGGTGCCTTTGATTTGAAAGTCTTTGCATGACGACCTTTTCTTACTAACTGATTAATTGTTGGCATTTATTATCTCCTTTCATTTTTGTACACACCACCAGGTGTGTCATTTTACTCACTTATATATAGAACCTCTCGGTTCTATTCGTGCGCTTACTTATATTATCAAAAGCATAAACTAAAATCAATAAAAAATGCACATTTTTTCACATTTTTTTATACAAACGATACCTAGCGTGCCAAAAACCTTCAAAAAACTAGTATAATAGGCTTAAAGAAAGGTGATTTTAAACATATGATTACGATAATTGGAGCTAGTTGCATAGACATTATTTGTCAGAATGTTTCAAAGGAAATCTTTGAAAAAGGACATCAATTTGCGGATAATATCAAATTCGATTTTGGTGGTGATGGTCTTAATGAATCAATAGTTTTATCTAGATTAGGAAAACAATGTGAATTAATTACTGTTTTAGGTGATGATGAGGCAGGTAAATATATTTATCAACACTGTATCGAAAGTTATGTTCGTATTGTTCCAACTTATCGTAATAGTACATATATTTCTACTATCTTAGTAGATAAATCAGGCCGTAGAAATCTTATTGGCACTAAGTATGGAAATATCAGGGAGTTGATGCCTGATGATGTAAAAGAAATAAGAGGCAACATTGTATGTTTTGCTTCAATGTTTATTCCTTTGTACATGAAAGCTAAAGAATACGAAGAATTATTTAAACGCATAAAAAATGAAAATAAAATATTGTGTGCTGATACAACCACAATCAAAAATAACGAAACAATCGATGAATATAAAGATGTCTTAAATAAGATAGATTATTTCTTTCCAAATGATGTTGAAGCAAAAATGTTTACCCGCGCTGATAGCGTTGAAAAAGCTGCAGATATATTATTTGAAGCTGGTGTAAAAAACGTTGTGATTAAAGTTGGAGAAAATGGTTGTTATCTAAAAAATAAAGATTACGCAAAATGGATTGCGACAAAGAAGGTTGAAGCTATTGATTCAACAGGAGCTGGTGATAGTTTTGTTGCCGGATTTATCAAATGTTTAGATGATGGTAAAGATATTATTGAATGTTGCAATTTCGCAAATGAGTGTGGTGGCAAAACAGTACAAGTAATAGGCGCTACTGATTGGCTATAGAAAGGAAAGCTATGGAACAACACGAGATTAAAACTAGACATGATTTGTTAGATGAAAAAGGTCATCTTATTGAAACTGGCTATGCGAAAAACTTAATTCTTGATTATGATCGTAAAAAAATCAAAGCCAATGCAACAAGAATAAAAGAATGGGATTATTATCTTATCTATAATGATAGATATGCTTTAGCTTTGACGATTGATGATAATTCGTACATGGCTCTAGACTCTATATCGTTAATTGATTTTGTGAATAAATGGGAAATTACGACTTCACCAATGAAGGCTTTTACAATGGGCAAAAGAAATTTTCCTATCACTTCAAAAACGGGTAATATCGAAGTTCATGAAAAAGGTTATTATTTGAGTTTTATTAATAATGGTAATGAAAGAATCTTGTCTTTCCATATGGACAACTTTAAAGATGGAAAACCAATTGATGGTAAGGTTACATTGAAATGTGAAGAAACAGAATCAATGGTTATCGTTACACCATTTAAAGAAAAAAAGACAGCTTTCTACTATAACCAAAAAATAAATTGTATGCCTGCAAATGGTTTCGCAAAATATGACGGTAAAGAATATGTATTTAATGAAGAAGATTCTTGTGGAACTTTAGATTGGGGCAGAGGTGTTTGGACATATAAAAATACTTGGTATTGGGGTTCTGGTTCTGGAAGAGTAAATGGTCATTTGTTTGGCTTTAATATTGGATATGGTTTTGGTGATACTAGTGCGGCTAGTGAGAATATGTTATTTTATGACAATAAAGCACATAAGATATCCCAAGTAAAATTTAATATCCCAAGTAAAAACGGTAAAGATGATTATATGTCTAAGTGGACATTTACTAGTGATGATGGACGTTTTGAAATGGACTTTAAACCAGTATTTGATCGTGCTTCAAATACCGATTTTGTACTATTAGGTTCAAATCAACATCAAGTATTTGGTAAATTCACTGGTAAAGCAATCTTGGATGATGGCACAACAATAGAATTGAAGGACTTCATGGGCTTTGCTGAGAAAGTCATGAACAAGTGGTAAGAAGTATGAAAAAATTATTATTGATTACTGGTATTTCTGGTGCAGGTAAAACAACAACGTCAAACATTCTTGAGGATATGGGTTATACCTGTATTGACCAATATCCTATCGAACTTCTTTCTGATTTAGTTTCTTTGATTGAAAACGATCAAACAATTAAATATGAGAAAGTTGTTTTAACTGTTCCTATCTTAGAATTAGAGAATTACTATAAGTTGTTATATAATTCGCAAGTTATTAAAACAAAATTGATTATTATAGATGCGAATATAGACACAGTAATAAATCGATATAAGTTCTCTCGTCGTATTCATCCACTAGTTCTATCTAATGCAGCTTCAACAGTAGAAGAAGCTGTCGAAATAGAAAAGAGTGTGTTGGGTAAGTTTGTGAAGAATGCACACATTATCAATACTTCTAATTTATCTAGTAAGCAATTAAAAGAAAAACTAGATAAAGTTTTAAATGTTGAATCAATTGATAATTTTGCGATTACATTTGAATCATTTGGTTATAAGAATGGTGTGCCAGATGATGCAGATTTAGTAATCGATGTTAGAGTGTTAGATAATCCATTCTATGTTGAAAAATTAAGAAAAAAGACAGGTAATGATAAAGCAGTTAAAGACTATGTGTTAGGTTCTAAATTAACGCAACGTTATCTTAAAAAGCTTATTTCTTTTTTAGATTTTACGTTTAAGGCTTACAACAAAGAAGAAAAAAGACACATATGTGTATGTATAGGCTGTACAGGCGGTCAACATCGTTCAGCAACGATAGCAAATTATTTGTATGGATACTATAAAGATAAATATATGTGTTATTTGAGGCATCGTGATATAGCTAAATGAAAAATGTAGTAGTAATAGGTGGGGGACATGGCTTGTCTACCATCCTAGATAAAACAAAAGATATTGAAGATATCAATATTTCGGCGATTGTTACCGTAGCAGATGATGGCGGCTCTACTGGTAGACTTCGTCAACTTTATAATGTTCCTGCGGTCGGTGATATTCGAAATGTACTAACAACTTTAAGTGAATCAAATTATTTGATTAAAGACTTGATGAACTTTAGATTTGAAGGAGATAACACTGATGTGTCTGGGCATAGTTTAGGGAACTTGATATTAGTCGCTCTTATTCAGATGTCTGGTTCTTTGGAAGGAGCAATCAATGCTTTATCAGAAATGCTAAATGCCAAGGGGAAAATAATACCGAGCACTTTAGAAAAGGTTACTCTATATGCCAGAATGGATGATGATACCATCGTTAAAGGCGAAGCTAATATTCCAAGTTTTGTACATCATATTTCTGATGTTTTCTATGATCATGATGTATCTAGTAATGTTTCAGCGATTAAGGCAATAGAAGAAGCTGATTTGATTATCTATGGTATAGGTTCACTTTATACATCGATTATTCCTAATTTAATTATCAAAGGCATTAATGAAGCCTTAAATAAGAGCAAGGCAAAGAAAGTATATTTTGCGAATTGTATGAGTCAATCTAACGAAACATATAATTATGATTTAAAAGATCATGTTGATGCATTGACTAAATGTAATGTGCCAATAGATCTAATAATTAAGCATAACGATATTATTCCAGAAGAAATAAAAGCTAAATATCTAAAAACTAATTCAACAGAAATATTAAATAACGGTGGTTTCGATATACCGGTTAAAGAATGTCGATTATTAACTTTTGAAGATGGACTGGTAAGACACGATTCTTTAGCAATCAAAAATGTAATAGAGGAATTATTATAATGTCATTCACAACAGAGATAAAACAAGATATTGCAAATAACGAAATTAAAAAATGCTGCAGTAAAGCAGAATTAAGCGCGTTAATAAAATTAACGAGTTCTTTAATTATTGAAAATCGACAATTTGGCATTTTGGTAAGAACAGAGAATCCAACTACGGCAAAACGTATTGTTTCATTATTAAAAAAACTATACAAAGTAAAAACAGATTTGGTAGTTGTTAAGAAAACAAATTTAAAAAAGAATAATGTTTATACTATCAAGATTTTAGAAGATGCTCGTGATATCTTAGAGGATTTAGGTTTATATTCTTCTAAAGGATTATCATCACATCCTAGTTACACTATCGTTTTAAAAGATTGTTGTGCAGGCGCGTATGTGGCAGGCAGCTTTTTAGCTTATGGAGCATGTAACACGCCAAACAATAATAATTATCATTTAGAAATAAGTTTAGATGAGTTAGATCATGCGAATTTTATCGTTAAACTATTATCACGTTTCAATATTGAAGCGAAAATATCAAAACGTCGTAATCGTTATATTGTTTACATAAAACGTTCTGACTTAATTTCTGATTTCCTAAAATTAGTTGGTGCTAATAATTCTTTATATAAGTATGAGGATGTCAGAATGCAAAGAGATTTAAAAAACTCTTTAATTAGGCTTGATAACTGTGAACTAGCTAATGAAGTTAAAACACTTAACGCTGCTAGAAGACAAGTTGAATCTTTACAAGCAATAAAAAATTCTCGCAAGTATGAAGTGCTTAACGAGAAATTAAAGAATGTTTTAGATTTGCGTTTGAAATATCAAGATAGTTCATTATTAGAACTATGCGATGCATATCAAAAAGCTTATGGTGATGTTATTTCTAAATCTGGAATGAAACATCGATTAAATAAGTTAGAATCAATCGCGGCTAACTTAGATCATTAATATTGAATCTTTTGTATTATTTCATCAGCCTTTTCTTTAGACACTAGATTAGAAATAATCAGATAAGCAAACTCAATTGCTGCTCCAAGACCTTTTCCGGTAATGAACTTATCGTCTTGAACAGCTTTTTTATTTGCAGGTTTTAATCCATTTTCGAAGCCTGGATAACATATAAACTTATCATCTTTTAATAAGCCTTTATGAATCAAAATTGATGGAGCAGCACAAATTGCGCAAACATACTTTTTAGCTTCAACAAATTCATCAATCAGCTTTTGAACTCTTTCATCTTTTTCAAGGTTAAGTGTTCCAGGCATTCCGCCAGGTAACACTAAGCAATCGTATTCAGCGCTGTTGATATTTTCAATTAATTTATGTGGTTTAAAAGTAACATTGTGAGATGATACCACTTCATCTACCAAGCCTACTAATTCAACATCAATCTTGGCTCTAAATAACAAATCATATACAACTAATGCTTCACATTCTTCTAAACCTGTGGTTACTAAAATCATTGTTTTCATAAATTACGTCCTCTTTTTTATTGTACTTTATTATAGTAAAATAATTCTTATGAAACGTATTATGAATCTTTACGAAAGCTGTCGTACGCCTATTAGAGTTGCCTACTTTGGCTTTATTTTAATTGCGATAGGTTTCTTGATTCAAAATCCTAGTGTTAATCTATTCTACACAATCAAAAGTGGCACGATTTTATTTATTGGTGAGTTCTGTATGCGTATTGGTGAAATCATCGTTATGAATTTGCCACTTATTTTTATGTTGTCAATCGTCTGTAAAAGAGCTAATAGTGGTTCACCTCTAGTGATGGCTTTAGTTGGTTATTTCACTTTTTTAGTTACGACGATGTTATTTTCAAACCAAAGTTTAGGTGCCCAAGCATATACAACAGGTATTGGTGTCAATTCGGTATTTAATTTAGCTAATGGTGCTAGATATCCTTTGGAAACAGGATTAATTGGTTCTTTATTAGTTGCATATATCACAAGATTTTCTTATGTGGCATCAAGAAATAGAAGCTCATATTCAATTTTGGCTTTCTTTAATAAAGATACAGCAGGAATTATATATAACATTGTTTTCTGTTTCTTGGGTGGTATTGTAATTTCTTATGGTTATCCATTCTTATATAAGGCTTTCCAAAATATAATCAACTATATTGGCCAAGATTTAATGGATCCAGTTAGACTTGGAATATATGGCATTTTTGATCGAATTACATCAATCTTGGGTCTATCTAACATAATTAGATATCCTTTCTGGTTTACTTCTTTGGGTGGCTCTTATTCAAATACATTGACTGGTCAAAGTATTTTAGGCGATGTTAATATTTGGACAGCTGTTAAAGATACTACGGCATCATATGTTGGTGCAGGTAGATTTATTACTCCTTATTATGTCATCAACATGTTTATTGTTCCTGCGATGTATTTGGGAATTTTAACATCAATGTCAGATAAACAAGAAAGAAATCACTATATTTCGGTATTTATCTTAGCGATGATTCTTTCGATTATAGCTGGTAATCCACTTCCTTTAGAGTTGATATTATTATTTACTGCGCCATTCTTATTTGCGTTTTATTTATTGTCAGTTGGAACATTGTTTGGCGTTCTTTCTAAAATTGGTGCATATCTAGGCTTTGAATTTACAGGTACAAATACTTCTATTGCAATGCCTGGATCATTCCCTGATTTTATTATTAATATTAGAAATCCTAGAGTCTCATCATCACTTACAACAATCGTTATAGTTGGTTTAATAGCATTTGTAGTTTGTTTTATCTTCTCTTATCTTTACTATCATTATTTTGCATACGATTTAGTAAAAACTGGTAAGGGTGATGAACTAATTGATAAGTGTATTGATGCAGTAGGTGGTATTAAAAACATCAGTAATTGTGGTAGTGGCTTATTTAGATTAAATTTCTATCTTAATGATTTAGAAGATGTTTCATTTGAAAAAGTGCGTGATTTAGGTGCACGTAAGATTACAGAAACAAGAAATGGTATTTCTATAGAATTTGGTACTTCTAGCACAATCATAGCAAGGAGAATTAATAGACGTCGTAAGAAAGCTGCTTAATTTGACAAAAAGCCATGAATAAAGATAAAATTTATACGTTATCGAATTTAAGAAAGGTGGCTTATTATGGCAGCAAAAAGAACGTATCAACCAAGCAAAAGAAAACGCCAGAATGTACATGGTTTTAGAGCCCGTATGAAAACAGTAGGTGGACGCAAAGTATTAGCTAGACGTCGTGCCAAAGGTAGAAAAGTTTTATCTGCTTAGTTAATTAAAGCCACATATGTGGCTTTTGTTTTGAGATGAAAAAAGAATATCGTATCAAGAAAAACGAAGAGTTTTCTTCAATATGCAATCACAAAGATACTTATTCTAGCAAGTGTTTCTTTTTATACTGCGATTTAAGAAAACTTGAACATGCTAGAGTTGGCATATCAGTTTCCAAGAAATTAGGTGATGCAGTAGATAGAAACAAAATAAAAAGGCAAGTTAGAGAAATGGTCCACAATATCTTTAATTTTGAGGATAGTCCTAAAGATATCGTGATTGTTGTACGCAATAATTTCATAAATAATAGTTTTATTGATAACCAAAATGATTTGGAAAAGATTATCAAAAAAGCTATAATAAAATAGTTATAGACAAGGAGTCCTTATGAATAAAAAACGTATCCTATTAATAGTGACTATCGTTTTGTTAGCACTAACACTTACAGGCTGTACTGTTCCTACTGATGAAAACGGTAATGTTATTTTAATCACTTTAGATACAGCTTTTAGCGAGATAATGGATGAAGGCATTTTTGCTGCAGTCATCACATATCCACTTGCACAAGCAATTAACTGGTTAGAACCAAGGGTCGGAATCGCTCTTGCGATTGCGATTGTTACATTAGCAATTAACGCTGTTGTTCTTGCATTTACTTTCAAGTCAAATGTTGCAATGCAAAAGATGCAAGAAATCCAACCTGAAATGCAAAAGATTCAGGCTAAGTATGAAGGTAAATCTGATGAAGCTTCTCAACAACGTATGGCTATGGAAATGCAACAATTATATGCAAAGTATAATATCAATCCTATTGGTTCATTAGTTGCGACATTTATTCAATTCCCAATATTAATTGGTATGTACAACGCTGTAAGAAGATCTTATGCAGTTGCTAATGCTAAGTTTATGGGCGTTTCATTAGATATGACACCAAAAGAAGCAATTGGCTCTCTATGTGTTGTATGTATTGTTATTTATGTTTTGATGATTATCACGCAATTCTTATCTATTAAGACTCCTACATGGCTTGCAGAATTCCGTGGTAAACAAGAAGCTGATGCTCATCATAAGACATATAAGAAACCACAACAAAATCAAAATATATTCATGACATATGGTATGTTATTGATGATTGCGTTTATTATGTTGTCTTGGCCAACAGCTTTATCACTATATTACGTTATTTATTCATTGATTAATATTTGTAAGACTTTAGTCATTGATAAATTAACTCATAAAGATTAAAGGAGAAAGAAGATGAAACAATATACTGGAAAGTCATTAGACGAAATATTAGACAGTATAGCCTCTGAACAAAAATGCCGTAAAGAGGATATTACTTATAACGTATTAGAAGAAGATAAAGGCGGTCTATTTGGTTTTGGTAAGTCTGTTACTATTGAAGCTTTTACATCTCAAGATGTTAAAGAGTTTATTTTTGAATATTTAGGTAATTATTTTACTGAACTAAATCAAGGTGTTTCAATCGAAATCATTCTTGAGCACAATAAAGAAAGAGACAATGAATTAATTTATCGTGTAATTTTAGATGCAGAAAATAATGCTATCGTAATCGGCAAGGGTGGACAAACATTAAGAGCAATCTCAACTGTTTTAAAAGCTGCTACCAATGCAACATTTAAAAAGAGAATCAATGTTATCATCGATGTTAACCATTATAAAGAAGATCGTTATAAAAAGGTTAAGGCTATTGCTAGAAGAGAAGCAATCAATGTTGTTAAATCTCATATTGATTGTGAACTAGATCCAATGCCTAATGATGAAAGAAAAGTAATTCACCAATATTTACAAGATTTCAAAAATGTTTCAACCGTTTCAATCGGTGAAGGATTAAAGAGACATTTAGTTATCAAGTATACTCCTGAAGAAAATAAAGAAGAAGAAAGTGAAGCTTAATGCTTCATTTTTTTGCAAAGGAGAAACATGTTTAATTTATTTTGTAAAAACTTTATTCCCAGCTATGAAAAAGTAGATAACCCCGTTGTTAGAGAAAGATATGGTGTTGTTTTTTCTATTTTTTCTATAGTTTGTAATATCATAGCTGTTGTTACAAAGCTTGTTATCTCTTTTATTACTAATTCTGTATCTATTAGAGCCGATGCTTTTAATAACTTATCTGATATTGGCTCAAATTTAGCTACGCTATTCGGTTTTGCGTTATCAAATAAGCATTCTGATTCAAGTCATCCATATGGCTTTGGAAGAATGGAATATATTTCGGGAATGGTTGTTGCTTTTCTAATTCTATTAATGGGGTTTGAATCATTAATTGAATCTATTCAAAAGATAATACATCCAGAAGAATTTGTGTTTAGTTATGCGGCAATAGTTGTTTTACTTATTTCTATTGGTATCAAACTATTGATGTATGTTATGAATGGCAAGGCTGGTAAAGCTATTAATTCTGATGCATTATTGGCTGCTAGTAAAGATAGTATAAGTGATGTTCTAGTTACTTCTTCTTCGTTATTGTGTGTACTATTGTTAAAGTTCTTTAATATCAATATAGATTCATATGTCGGAATAATTGTAGCTTTATTAGTAATTAAATCAGGCTTGGAAGTTTTCTTTGATGTATTAAATACTATTCTTGGTAGCGCTCCTGATAAAGAACTTGTTAAACAAATAGAACAAGAAATAATGTCACATGACGAGATAATGGGCATTCATGACTTGATTATTCACGATTATGGCCCTTCACATAGATTTATGACCTTGCATTGCGAAGTTGATGCCTATGTTCCTGTTATTGAAACACATGACAAAATAGACAATATTGAAATGGATATTTTGAATAAATATGGTATTTTAACAACTATACATATGGACCCAATCGATACTAAAGATGAACTAGCAAAAGAATTGAAACCAAAGATAGCTGATTTAGTAGAGAATATTAACTCTGAATATAAAATTCATGACTTTAGAATTGTAAGAGGGCCATCTCACACTAATTTGGTTTTTGATGTTTTAATTCCAAGCGAAGATCATATAAATCATGATGAATTGATTCAACAAATATCATCTATGGTTAAAAAAGATATTGGCAATAATTATTATTGTGTTATTAATATTGATCATTCTTTTGTATAAACATTAGATTGAAATCAACATTGCCATCAATTCCTTCGATTTTATAACTCTGACTATATTGCCAGATTTTTAAATTATACTTAAAGCTTGGTTTATCAACACCATATTGTGCATACCAAAAATCACAATCTTTTAGCTCTCCCATTGAGTAATAATAATTAGAAAAATAATCATTTGTATATATTAGACATTCGTAACCATGATTATTTAAAACGTTAATAAATGATAATGCATTATTAGATTTATCAAGAGGAGTTGTTCTAGTTACACGACTATTGTCATCAGCGATTTCTAAATCATAAGCGATAGGAAAATCTATTTGTTTGTCTGCAATATTTTCTAAAACAAAGTTAGCTTCTTGAGCCGCTTCGTATTGAGAGGTTGCTTGAGAATAAAAATATACACCAACTTTAAGGCCTACCGCTTTTGCGCCTTCATAATAATTCTCAAACTGTTCATCTAAAAATAAATTACCAAGATTTTTACCACGATATCCTAAACGAATATAGACAAATTGGACGCCGGCCCTTTTTACCTTTTCCCAATCTATGTCATCAGAGAATTCCGACACATCAATGCCAAACATACTGGTATATTCATCATCTTCATAGGTTAATATTTCTCCACCTTTGATTAGCGAATAATCATATTGATCTTCTTCGACAATTTCATTTGTTTCATTCTTTTCGAATAAATCTGGTTTAACTACAACAATGATGAAACATGTGAAACAAAGGATTGTTAATATTGCTAATATAACGATAATAACCTTAGTTACATTTTCTTTTTTATTCATGATTTAATTATAATATTGGTATGATACTTAAAGAAGACGTCGATATAATTATTAAAAGAATCGTCAGCGATATAAACCCATACAAGAATACTTTTATGGCGCTTAATCTTGATGGTGATATTAGTAATTTATATGTTATTGCGATTGGTAAAGCAGCTTGGACAATGGCCAAAGCTGCTAGTGATAAGTTTGGCAATAAAATAACTCGTGGTATTGTAATAACTAAATATCATCATAGTAAAGGTGATATAGATAATTTTGATATTTATGAAGCAGGGCATCCTATTGTTGATGAAAATTCTCTGATTGCAACTAACAAAGTTTTAGAATTAACAAATAATTTAGATCGAAATGATAGAGTAATCTTTTTAGTTTCTGGTGGTGGTTCAGCATTGTTTGAAAAACCATTTATTTCTTTACAAGAATTACAGGAGATAAATAATCAGCTACTTAAATCGGGTGCAACAATTAACGAAATCAATAAAATACGAAAAAGACTATCAATGGTAAAAGGTGGAAAGTTTGCGAAACATTGTCTTCCTGCTAGTGTTGATGCTTACATATTATCTGATGTTATAGGCGATGATATTAGTTCAATTGCTTCAGGGCCTACCGCAAATGATTCAACAACCATTGATGAAATAAAAGAAATTATAAATAAATATAATATAAAGATTGATGAAAAATATCTTAAATATTTATATACCGAAAGTATCAATGATGTTGATAATGTAACTAATTGTTTTGTTGGTTCATTAAAACAATTATGTGATTCAACTAAAAATGTTTGTGAAGAACTTGGCTATGAAACAATTGTTGTTGAAGATTACTACACAGGTGATGGTGACTTGTTAGCTAAAGGTTTAGGTGAATACGCAATAAAGAAACAAGAGGTTGATCATTGCCTTGCGTATATTATTGGTGGTGAAGCAATTATAAATGTTGTTGGAAATGGCCTTGGTGGACGTAATCAAGAAATTGCTTTGCGCGCAGCCTTGTATTTAAAAGAGTGTAAAGATACTTGTGTATTTTGTTTTGGCTCTGATGGAACAGATGGTCCAACAGATGCTGCAGGAGCATATAGCGATGAACATACATATGATGAAATAAAAGGCATCGAAGATTATTTGAACAATAACGATGCCTATAATGCTTTTAAAACAAATGATGGTTTAATAATGACAGGACCAACTGGGACCAATGTTAACGATATTTATGTTTTGTTAATTAAGAGATAATTAAACTATTTTTCTTAACCACTTATATTGTTTATATCTCCAATATTTTAATGGACAAGAACAACATTCATCTATATTTAATAGTAATAGAATTATTACAACATCAACATTAATTATTCCGTTAATAATTAATAACGAAATAGGAACCATAATACACCACATCACAATAATATCAATAATGATGACACTTTTAGCTTCGCCACCTGGATTTAATGTACATTCATTAATGATATTGTTTACATTTGTGAAGAACATTTTTACTCCATATATTACTAACAAGAAATTAGTGTAATATATTGCTTTATCTGATAAATCTAATGGTAGGAATCTCAAACTAAATCCAGCTACTAGGAATAATAGAAGGCACATTATATATAGTGAACGATTTAATTTTAATACGGTTTTCATGCCTTTCTTTGCATTCTCAAAATCTTCTTTTCCTAAGTACCTGCATATCAACAATGAAGAAGATGTTGTATATCCACCTCTAATTCCGGCGATGATATTAAAGACAACAACTATTATTGAGTTTGCTGAAATAGCGTCCACACTAATGTGTCCGTAAGTTGCGGCGATGATATTGTTTGCTATATTCCAAGATAGTGCTTGGCCTACTAGTAATAACAATAGACGATAGAATTTATTACGATCAATATCAATTGCATTAAAAATATTGTATTTAAAATCTCCCTTTCTAAACAAGAAAGTGAAACCTAATATCACTTGAATAACATAACTTAGGCTAGTCGCGACAGCTGCACCGATAAGACTATTAGGAAGCCAAGTGAACTTGCCAAAGATAAATAGTGCATTTAAAGAAATGTTGCATATGCAGCCAATTATTGTAAAGCATGCGACTTCTTGGATATAACCTAGAGCTTGCATATAACTATATGCCATCTTGTATAAAGCGTATGCGATATATGAGAAACAGAAAACTCTTAAGTATTGAACTCCCTTTTCAAATATTTCTGGAACGTTCGTATATAAACCCATAATTTTGTCTGCAAAAGCAAAGGAGCCAATAGCAATTAATGTTGAAAATATAATCGCGAATCTTAGTGAAAGGGTGATAACCTGATTTATTTTTTGTCTATTTCTTGTTCCCCAATGTTCAGCAATCATGGTCATTGCGGTCGCACCATCTTTAATAAAAATAATATTAACAATGACCGAAAAAGCAGAAACCAATGATACAGCAGACATCGAAGCAGCATCCAAAAAGCCAAGCATGAATGTATTTATATTTGTTGCGATCGCCTCGATAATGGCTTGAATTGCTACAGGAATGCCTAACAAAATTAAATTATCTGTGAATAAACTATTTTCAATGTCTTCTTTAGGAAATTTAAAAACGATGATATTGTTTTTATTAATTGATGAATAGAAATATCTCAATTCACTACCTATTCCGGCAAGCAAATTGTCGGTCATTTTATTCATGTCATAGATATCAGTAACTTTTACGTCAAAAGGATTTACCTTCTTTCCTTTGATAATAAATTTGTATTCTAGTTTTTTAAGATGATTAATTTGTATTATTTCTAATTCATCATCATCATTAAAAACTTCACGCCACTTATGAAGTGCTTCTTCTATTAAAAATGTGTAATGAACTATTCTTTCTCTAGGATAGTTATATTTTTCTAAGACTAGTTCAATAAGATTGCTGATATCATCAGTGTCACTTAGTTTATATTTATATTTTTTAGATAAGCTCATATCTATATCATAGCAAGAATGCGACTATTGTGCGATAATCTAAAAAAGAGGTGAGCGCATGAGACAAGATTTAGCAAGATTAGAAACTGAACAAAGAAACATGGATACTGTTGATATCGATTTGATGTCAACTGCAGAAATAGTAGATGTGATTAATAAAGAAGATCAGACTGTAGCATTTAAGATTGCTGAAGAAAAAGAAGCAATAATTAAGTTGACTGATGCATATATCAAAACAATAGAAGATGGCGGAAGAGTATTCTATATTGGTGCGGGCACATCAGGAAGATTAGGTTTTATTGACGCTGCTGAACTTGTTCCAACATATGGTATTCCTGAAGGGTTAGTTGAAGGAATTATGGCTGGTGGTTTGCCTGCAATGCGTAGAGCAAAAGAATTTGCTGAAGACCATGCTGATGAAGGCGTTAATGACCTAAAAGAAAGAAATTTTAGCGATAAAGATTTATTGATTGGTGTTGCTGCCAGTGGTAGAACTCCTTATGTTAAACAAGCAATGAAATACGCTAAAGAAATAGGCGCAAAAACTGGTTCAATATCATGCGTTTCTAATGCTGAAATATCTGAATTAGCTGATTATCCAATTGAAATTGTTACTGGCCAGGAAGTAGTATTGGGCTCAACAAGAATGAAAGCAGGTACAGCAGAGAAATTGACATTAAACTTAATATCAACTACAGCATTTATTAGATTAGGTCACACTTATAAAAATTTATTAATTGCTGATAAAGGACATCCAACTACAGAGAAAGCATATTATCGTCAAATTCGTGCAATAGCTCAAGAGACAAACAAGGATGATGAATATGTTAAAAAGATATTTGATGAAAATGATCAAAACGCCAAATTAACTGTTTGTATTATTAAAACCGGATTTACTCCTGAAAAGGCTCAAGAGTTATTAGACAAATATGGTGGTCGTCTAAGATATGCATTAAAAACAATAGGAATTGAATAGTAAATTATGAAAAGTCATATTACAAAAATCATTATTTGTTTATTGTTGATTGGATGTATTGGTTGTACACCAAAACAAGAAGAAATCAGCGAAATATATCCCGAAATAATCAACGAATGTGTCATGATTAATGCTGAACAAGATGATATTTTAGCTATGCTTAAAAATGGCACAGGAGTCATATTTTTTTCGTGGAAAAATTGCCCCTGGTGTCATAGCTATATAAATTATGTAAATGAATCAGCACGTGTTAATGATTTACAAGTTTTATATTACGACATGTATGATGACCGCGATGATAATACATCATTTTATAAACAAGTGTGTGAATTAATATCTGATAGTATAGATGAATATGCTTATGTTACGAATAACCAAATAAAAAAGGCTTATGATTCTAATGGCAAAGTTAGATTATATATGCCGTTAGTTATTTATACTGATCGTGGGAATATTGTCGGTATGGATTATTCTGGATCTATGGAAGAGGATTACGAAATAAATGGTGATAATTTTTGGAATGAAATTATCGATGGGAATAATAAAAGAAAAGATATTCTAGCTTTAAAACTTAATGATTGGTCGCAAGCCATATCTCAAATTAAGAAACAAATAGATGAACAGGGTTGTGATAATGCTTGTGAGATAAAAGAGAATTAACTTCTCTTTTTTTGTATAAAAAAACTCATCTTGCGATGAGGAATTGTCGGCTCTATAAATTCTAGCGTGGAATCATTTTATGCTTTCCCACGCTATTTTTTAT
>JAUNNY010000036.1 GCA_030531215.1 Erysipelotrichaceae bacterium | reverse complement strand
CAATCAGCTATCATTAGCTTAGATATTTGTGTCCAACTTTATGGGGACACTACATTATGCCGAGGTTTTTTATAGCTTTTAGACAAGAAAGATAGGTATTTGTTTGATATAATTTATACGTGTCTAAAGAAGAATTAGCGAGCTTGTTGAACGATGAAAAAGTCCTTAAAATGAAGGACTTTGTTCAACATGGGAATATTAGTACGTATGAACATTGTCTCAGTGTTACTAATACAGCTTTACATCTTGCTGGTAAATTAAAAATGAAGGTAGATGAAGATGTTTTAGTTAAAGCAGGCATGCTTCATGATTATTACTTATATGACTGGCATAATGCATCTATTCGTAAACCTTTATTTAAGATGCATGGTTATACGCATCCCGACATTGCTTGCGAAAATGCTAAAAGAGATTTTAAGATAGATGACAAAGTTGGAGCTGCTATTAAGTCACATATGTGGCCATTAACCCTAAGAAGCGTTCCAAGTTCAAAAGAAGCTTGGCTAATTTGTTTAGCTGATAAAGTTTGTGCTCTTAAAGAGACGGTAAAAAGATGAATTTAGATAGATATATTATTTATTTTATTATTCTTAGTTTTTGTGGTTATGTATACGAAACGATTGCTATGAGCATTTGGTCTGGCAAATGGGAAAATCGTGGTTTTTTATTTGGGCCAGTTATTCCGATATATGGTGTGGGTGCTTTTATAGAGACGCTTATTATTACATATCTGTTTCCTAATTCAAGTACTTTAACAGTATTTATTATTGGAGCAGTTGCTTCGGTAATATTAGAATATCCTACACACTATATCTTAGAAAAATATTTCCATCAAAAGTGGTGGGATTATTCTAAAGCGCCATTCAACATCAATGGTAGAATATGTTTATTTGCGACGATTGGTTTTGGCGTAGGGACTATCGTTATTGCTAAAATAATAAATCCTATTTTACTTCCTATATTGGAAGGAATGAATGGTTCTTTAGCTAATGGTTTAGCTATTATCTTTACAGTCTTGTTTACTTGGGATTTAGCGACAACAATGGCATATGTCTCAGATTTTGAAGATCGTGTAGCTTATCTAATAGATGGTGTTTTAGATGAACATATTGAAGAAGTATTAGATAAAATATTAGATGAGGACAAAGCTATTAAAGATATCTTCTATGATGCTGTTGATGTAGTGAGCGATAAAGCGAGTGTTGCTAAAAATATCGCTGATAAAGGCTTGTATAAATTAAACCGTTCTTCAAAAAAATACAAGTCAACAATCAAACGTTTTGTTAAAGAAAAAAGAATTAGGCTAAGTAGGTTTAGTAGAAAAGATGAACGATAAAATTATCATTCGTGGCGCAAGAGTTAATAATTTAAAGAACATTAATATTGATTTGCCACGAAACAAACTGATTATTATGACAGGTCTTTCTGGCTCAGGAAAGACATCTTTGGCGTTTGATACGATATATGCTGAAGGTCAAAGAAGATATGTTGAATCATTATCTAGTTATGCTAGACAGTTTTTAGGTGGCGTTGATAAACCTGATGTTGATTTGATTGAAGGATTATCTCCAGCAATTGCGATTGACCAAAAATCAACTTCTAATAATCCTCGTTCAACTGTTGCCACGATTACTGAGATATATGATTATTTACGTCTTCTTTACGCAAGATGTGGTATTGCATATTGTCCAACTCATAATGAACCGATTGAAGCGATGTCTGTTTCTAGTATGGTTAAAACTATTCTTACTTATGATAACGGGGAAAGATTAGAAATCTTAAGTAATGTTGTTACTAATAAAAAAGGAAGTTTTAAAGATTATTTTGAGAAATTAAAGAAAGATGGATATTTAAGGCTATATGTAGATGAAAAACTTTATGAAATAGATGATGTTCCAGAATTAGATAAAAATAAACGTCATAACATTGAAGTTGTTATCGACAGAATTATAAAGAAAGATGGTATCGAAACTAGATTATTTGATTCTTTAGAAACAGCATTAAAATTATCTGATGGAACTTGTGTTATTAAACATGGTGATAAAAAAGATTTATTTTCTTCTCATCACGCATGTCCTAAATGTGGTTTTACAGTTCCAACTTTAGAGCCTAGATTGTTCTCTTTCAATTCACCACTTGGTGCTTGTGAAAACTGTAAAGGTTTAGGTGTGACAATGTCGGTAGACCTAGATTATTTAATGCCTGATAAATCTTTGTCGATTGCTGAAGGTGGTATCAAATACTATAAGAATATATATGGCAGTAATAATCTAGAGTGGCAAAACTTTGCGACTTTATTAAAGCATTACAAGATTAGTGAAACAAAACCATTAAATAAGATGAGTGCTTATGAAATGGATATTATATTGAATGGTTCCGATGAAGAGATTAAATATAAAGTTACTTCAACAGGAGGAACTACATATTCTAAATATGGATATATTGAAGGTGTAAAAGCTTTAATTGAAAGAAGATTTGAAGAAACACAATCAAAATTTGGTAAAGAATATTATGGTTCATACATGATTGAATCAGAGTGTGAGATGTGCCATGGCGCCAGATTAAATGACAAAGTATTAGCTGTTAAAGTTGGTGACATTAATATTAACGAATTCACAAAAATGTCAATCAAGAAAGCCTTGAGTTTTCTTGATGATATTAAATTTAGTCCAATGCACCAAGAGATAGCCGCAACTTTATTGACTGAACTTAAATCAAGATTAAAGTTTTTGAACGATGTCGGTTTAGATTATTTAACTCTTGATCGAATTGCGGGTAGTTTATCAGGTGGTGAAGCACAAAGAATTAGATTAGCTACGCAAATCGGTTCTGCTTTAACTGGCGTTTTATATGTTTTGGATGAACCTTCAATAGGTTTACACCAAAAAGATAATGCTAAATTAATTGCCGCACTAAAAAGAATGCGCGATTTAGATAATACGGTTATTGTTGTCGAACATGATGCTGAGACGATGCTTGAATCTGACTATATTGTTGACATTGGTCCTGGTGCTGGTAAGGATGGTGGGCAGATAGTTGCTGAAGGTACACCTAGTGAAATTATGAAACACAAGACTTCAATTACCGGACAATATCTATCTAATCGTAAAAGAATAGAAGTACCTACTAGTAGAAGAAAAGGTAATGGCAAGTTTGTAGAGATATTTGGTGCTAGTGAAAATAACTTAAAAAATATTGATGTTAAATTCCCACTAGGCAAATTTATATGTGTAACTGGTGTTAGTGGTTCAGGTAAATCTAGTTTAGTTATAGAAACTTTAACTAATGCCGTAATGAAATCGTTAAATAGAGTAAGAATAAAAGCTGGTAAGTACTCTGAGATTAAAGGCTTAGAGAATATCGATAAAGTTGTTTACATAACCCAAGATCCAATTGGTAGAACTCCACGTTCTAATCCCGCAACCTATACTGGTGTTTTTGATGATATTAGAGATTTATTCGCAATTACTCCTGATGCGAAAGAAAGGGGATATACTAAATCAAGATTCTCCTTCAATGTTCAAGGTGGAAGATGTGAAGCTTGTTGTGGCGATGGTGTTAAACGTATCAGTATGTTATTTATTCCTGATGTTTATGTGGAATGCGAAGAATGTCATGGTAAACGTTATAATAGTGAAACTTTGGAAGTAAGATACCGTGGCAAGAATATCTATGATGTTTTAAAGATGTCAGTTAAAGAAGCCTTAGATTTCTTTAAGAATCATAAACGCATCAAAGATAAATTACAGGTATTATATGATGTGGGCCTAGGTTATATTGAACTTGGACAATCAGCTACAACGTTGTCAGGTGGCGAAGCCCAAAGAGTAAAACTAGCTTCTGAGTTACAAAAGAAGCCTACAGGTAAAACGTTATTCGTCTTGGATGAGCCTACAACAGGCTTGCATATGGATGATGTTTCTAAACTTATTAAGATTATAGATAGAATAGTTGATAATGGCGATACTGTTATTGTTATTGAACATAATCTTGATGTGATTAAATGCGCAGATTATATAATAGATTTAGGACCTGATGGTGGAGATAA
>JAUNNY010000035.1 GCA_030531215.1 Erysipelotrichaceae bacterium | reverse complement strand
CAAATAAAACATATTCAGTACCTTTAAGAAGAACAATCACTTATTGGAATAGAGTGAGTGGTGGCGAATGGGGCACTGGAACATATGGAGAACAAGGAGGAGAAATCCAAGTTGTTTGCGAGTGGTATGATGCAACTTGTTCTAGCATTCGTGCAAAGTATGGTGAAGATGGAAGATTGTTTGCGGTATATGGTGCAACCGCAACCTATCCAACTGTTGTCTCGTATCAGTCAACAAAACTAGATTATCCAATTACTTATCATAATGTAACGTGGAAGGAATCGGAGTGGTCATCACCAGGTGGATGGCCAAGCAGTGTTGGAAACTATGCTGTTATTCAATTTAGACAAAAAACAGGAACCCAAGGAGATTATGGAAGTTGGACCCCTTATTATATAGATACTTGTTCATCAAATACGGATTGCGATTATAAAACAAGAACGATGTACGCAAAAGCAACTGGTTCTTGGGGATCATACGGAACAGAGACTACTTATTATATAGATACATGTTCTTCAAATGGAGATTGCGATTATAAAACAAGAAACGAATATAGCGACTATCTTCATGGAATATCAAAATCAGGATATACAGATCAATGCGAACAAAAATGGTATGAGAAAAACTATAGTTGTGGAAGCCACTACGTTTATTCTGGTACATCTAAAGGGTTAAACAAGAGTGGTTCATATCAAGACCAATGTGTTGAAGTCAGCGAACAAAACTATAGTTGTGGTACTCATAATCTTACTTGTAGAACCGAAGCGTGTGGAGTAGAAAGCTATAAATCATGCGCTACATCAGGATGCGGTTGTGCGAGCTATAAGAGCTGTGCTCACTCAGAATGTGGTGTAAGTAGTTATAAGTCTTGTGCTAACTCTGCATGTGGATGTGCAAGTTATAAATCATGTGCCAATTCATCATGCGGTTATAAATCATGCGCTACATCAGGATGCGGTTGTGCATCATATAAATCATGTGCTAATTCTGCTTGTGGCAAAACATATTATCGTTATTGTAAAAATAGTGGTGGAAGTTATAAAACCGTATCAAGTACATCAGGTTATCCAAGTTGCCCATCAGGATATTCTAGCTACAAAACATCAGCCGAAAACAAGACATGCCAAACTTCTGCGTGTGGATGTTCATATTATCAAACCTGCAAAAACTCAGCTTGTGGTTATGCATCGTGTCAAAGTTCATCTTGCGGATGTTCTTATTATCAATCGTGTAGAACAAGTGGCTGTGGAGTAGAAAGCTACAAAACATGTCAAACTAGTGGATGTGGTTGTTCATACTATCAAACATGTAAAAACAAAGAGTGTGGTGTAAGTAGTTATAAGTCTTGTGCTCATGCAGATTGTGGCACGGAATATAACACTTGTTATTTGTGGAGCTGTCCAACAAGTAGAAGCGAAGAATATAACTCTTGTAACTTATGGAATTGTCCACAAACAAAAACAACATATTACCAATATAGATATAGAACTTGGTCAGATTACAGCGATTATATTTATTCATCTTGTACATATACTGAGACTACAAATTGTAAATCAAGAACTGAATATGCATATAGATATATTACGTGGTCAGATTACAGCAGTTGGTTTAATACTACTTCAAAGAAGACAAACTCAGAATTATTAATTTATCAATATAGATATAACAATGGTATTGAATCTTGGGATGAAAAGAAGGGAACATCATCAACCCTTGGAACAAACATTTACTATACTGGTGAATCTAAAAAATCTACTACAGCGCAATACATAACAGATACATTTGCTAAGACATCAACTGTAACAATAGGTTCATTAGCAGAAATGACTGCTGCACAAATTGCTGCAAAGACTGAAGAAATAAAACAAGCTTTAATGCTTTATAACGCATATAACACTATTAAGTCTGATGATGGCTACACGCTTTATCAAGACGTAGTGGATTATAAGAACGCTAATTCAAAGATTGCTTCGCAAGCTCAAGAACAAGCTTTGGATTACTTTGAAAGAAAAACAATATTTATTCCTTATATGTATATTACTTCTCACAATAGAGCAGTTTCAGCACCAGGAGAAGTAAGCGGCTATGATAATGAGACTTTAACATCAGTTACAACAAGCGAGATAACAAAAACCGCAACTCAAGGAATGAAGTTAATTCCATATGATATTGATTTAACTAAAGATACAAAGATTATTTATTATGACTATCGTGATCCTCTAATTAATTATCACGATGAACTGCCAGAAAATTGGCAAGGTTATGAAGAACTAATTGGTGAATTACAACATTCTGATTTAACTAATTACAAGATAGAGGTCGAACTATCTCGTGATGATTTACAAGCTATGAAAGATTATCTAAAGACTCATAACTATGAATCTAATGATTGTGAAATGCTAAGAGAGTTCTCATATATATTTAAGACTACCGATTCTGACTTAGCTAAATTCTTAGCTACGGGAAAAGGTTGCAAGATTGAAGGTGATTAATATATGGAAATGGCGATTAGGCTAATTGGCCTTGTAGTTATAGTTTTTACATTAATATTTGCGAGTTTAGATCTATTTAAGAATCAAGAAATGATTCAATCTGAGTTTGAAAGTAATAGACTTGCAACTCAGGGAAGCCTAAGAGACTTGCAGGAGAAATACAACAACAACGAAGAATTATCATCAGTGGAAATGTTAAACACATGGCTTACAAATTTTGTTAATGCTCATGGAATAACATACGAAAAATTGAAGCTTGGTTTTGTTCAAGTTGAAACAGACCCTCCATTATATCTTGTGACAGTGGAGGGATATGAGGATGAATATGCTTATTTATCGGGCGAAGCATATGCAAGATATACATCAGGAGCAACTATTATTTCAAAGGAGAGCGAAGAATGAAATTTAAAAACATTTTAAAAAAGTATAAAGCAATAGTTATTATCATCGTTGCTTTAGTAGTAGCATTAGCAAACTACCTTTTGTATCCAACTTTTATTAAAAAGGATATGCAATTGATC
This sequence comes from Erysipelotrichaceae bacterium, assembly GCA_030531215.1. GTDB lineage: Bacteria > Bacillota_I > Bacilli_A > Erysipelotrichales > Erysipelotrichaceae > Colivicinus. The sequence continues at coordinate 1,590 of JAUNNY010000035.1, read as the reverse complement.
GAGGTGCCAATCGCAGTTCAACCAATTGGTCCAGGAACAAAGATTAGTGAAGAACTTTTAACAACTAAGCTTACTAATGCAGACATGATTCCAGACAACATTGTTTATGACAAGCAAGAAGTAATTAATAAATATGTTTGTGCTAACTATACAATCCCAACTAATGGCTTTATCTATACAGAAACCATTACTACTGAAAAAGAAGCTTTAGGAGTTGTTTATTATAAGTTAGAAGAAGGGCAAGTCGCCTATACCGTTAAGGTTGAAGCTAACCAATATAGAGATGGTAAATTTAAGGTTGGCCAAAACGTTGATGTATATTTTAGAGCAGAGATTCCACAAAAATCTGGAAAAGACTATTTAGTAGGCAAGCTTGATAACAATGTTAAGATTATAAACATTACAGGTGATGGCGATGTATTCTTAACTCTTTCATTAAATGAAGAAGATTTAAAATACTATCTAATTGCTGAAAAAGTTGGAGAAATAATTCCAGTAATAGAAATTGAACAAGTTGATGCTCAAGAGATATATTCAGAAGATTCTTTAAGACAATATTTAGAAACAAAGGCTACTGCTTTGACTTTACCTGAGCAAGAAGAAGTAATCGAAGTAGATGAAGAAGCTACTGGTGCAATAGACGAAGCAAAGGGCGGAAAAAATGGCAGAGAGTAATGTTTTCTCTTTTGACCCACTCGACTTTGGTGACATTCTAAGCCAACTATTAAGAAAAGAAACAATTACAAATATTAACTGTTGGTATGGAAGAATAATTGTTTCCGACAACATTAAAGGTGAATATGTTTATGATTTAAACTCTCACTCAAGAGAAGAAATAGATGAATTTTATGATGTAATATCAAAACTTCCAAACCGTTTAGCAAATAGAATGGTCATTTCATATAACGAAGGTTCACCAATTATTGATGCAGAAACTGAATATAACGATATAGGCAGATTAAGAGTAAATGTAATTCATCCATGTTTGAATGGTTCTAACTATCCAGCTATATCTATAAGGAAGGCTTTGATGAAAGTAAGAATCACTAAAGAGGACATGATAAATAGCAATTATATATCTGAAGAAATCCTCTATCTTATCAAAGCATTAATAGAAGGTGGCAACAATATAATGATTGCCGGTATTACTGGTTCTGGTAAAACTGAACTATTAAGATATATTGCTAGATATATTAAGGATAACGAAGCAATCATTACTATCGAAGATACAAGAGAAGCATATCTAGAACAAAACTATCCAAACAAATATGTCATGGCTTTAAAATCTACGGAAGAGCAAGGGTTCTCTGAATTAATACGTGCATGTTTAAGACAAAATCCAAGATGGATATGCGTATCTGAAACTAGATCTGAAGAAGTTCTAGATTTATTAAACGCAACCGAAACTGGGCACAAACTAATTTCAACAATTCATGCAGATTCAGCAAAAGCTATTCCAAGTAGAATGGTTTCTATGGCCAAAGCAAAAGATGGTTCAGAAGCCACAAGAATTTATAAACAAGTATATGAAAACCTAGATATTGGTATTTATATTTATTACTATTCTGATAATTCTGGTTCGCATCGTAT